>JAJTAZ010000019.1 GCA_021287185.1 Burkholderiales bacterium
TTGCAGATAAATTATTTTGACGAAATTTTTAAAATTAATCATGTCGCACACGATTTGTACATAATCGAATTAAAAATGAGGGTTTTAATCCTAAAACCAACATTTATCGCCCATCTCTTACAAATGACTTACACGCAATACACTCGAACTTACATTCATCTTACGGCAAATAACATAAACTTCTAAAATATAAAACTAAACCAAAATAATTATTGAAATTATCGCAATTGCGTCACTATAATGGCGACTGTTCAAATTTTTCATATGATTGGGCAATTGCCTGCATGATTACTTTTTTAGGAGATGAGCATGTCGTTGAAGAAAATCTTAAAACAAAAAATTGAAGAGCACCGCCCACGCACCGCTCGTTTGGTCAAAGAATTTGGTAAAGTCAAAATCGACGAAGTGACCATTGACCAATGTATCGGCGGCGCACGCGACATTCGTGCTTTGGTAACGGATATCTCTTATCTTGATCCACAAGACGGCATTACTTTCCGCGGCAAAACCATCGAAGAAACCTTTGCCATCTTGCCAAAAGCCGAAGGCTCAGAATACCCAACTGTAGAAGCATTTTGGTTCTTCTTACTCACAGGCGAAGTCCCTACACAAGAGCAAGTGGAAGAAGTGATGTTGGAATTCAAAGTGCGCCAACACGTACCACACTATGTGTTTGAAATTTTGCGCAAAATGCCGCGCGAATCACACCCAATGACGATGTTGTCAACAGGCATTTTGGCGATGCAAAAAGACTCTTCCTTCCACGAATACTATAGTTCTGGTAATTTCAAGAAAAACGATGCTTGGGAATACGTTTACGAAGACGCATTTGACATCGTGGCGCGCATTCCCGTGATTGCAGCCTACATCTACAACTTAAAATACCGAGACAACAAACAAATCGAAATCAACCGTAAGTTGGACATGGGTGCGAACTTCGCCCACATGATTGGTCAATCGAAAGAATACCAAGACGTGGCACGCATGTATTTCATCCTGCACTCGGATCACGAATCAGGCAATGTTTCTGCACACACCACCCACTTGGTGCACTCTGCCCTGTCTGACCCATACTACGCGTATTCAGCAGGTTTGAATGGTTTGGCAGGTCCTTTGCATGGCTTGGCCAACCAAGAAGTATTGTATTGGACTTTGAAATTCCAACAAAAATACTGCGCAGACAAAGAACCTACCAAAGAGTTGCTGACTGCGGCTTTGTGGGACACATTGAATTCAGGCCAAGTGATTCCAGGTTATGGTCACGCTGTTTTGCGTAAAACCGACCCACGCTACACAGCACAACGTGAGTTCTGTTTGAAAACCCCAGGTTTGAACGAAGATCCACTGTTCAAATTGGTTTCTATGATTTACGAAGTGGCACCAGGTGTGTTGACCGAACATGGCAAAACCAAAAATCCATGGCCAAACGTTGACTCACAATCGGGTGTGATTCAATGGTACTACGGCGTGCGTGAATTTGATTTTTACACTGTATTGTTTGGCGTTGGTCGCGCACTCGGCTGTATGGCCAACATCACTTGGGATCGTGCGTTGGGCTATGCCATTGAACGTCCAAAATCAGTCACCACAGACATGCTCGAAAAATGGGCAGAGGCTGGTGGTCGTCAAATGTCCTGATGTGATTGCGACCCATGCTCAACAAAAAAGGATGCGCTCTTGCGCATCCTTTTTTATGATTCAAACAGATTCAAACACTGTGCGGCAGATGAAATCAACGCACAGTGAATGGATTTATTTAATGATATCAATCACTTCCAAGGCTTTATTACGCACTTGGAAAATCGAAATAGCGCCGTTTTTAATGTCGCCTTTCTCATCAAACGCAACTTGTCCCGTCAGACCAGGAAAACTGACCTTGGGCATTGCTGCTGCAATCGCTTCGCGGTCGGTTGAGCCCGCAATTTTCATCGCTTCAGCCAAAGCATACACCGCGTCATACGCAAATGGAGAGTAGATTTGAACCTTCTGACCAGCAAATGTTTTCTCATAGTTGGCACTGTACTCCGCCCCTTTAGCCATTTTAGACAAAGGCATACCCGCTTGTGAGCAAACCACACCTTCGGCCGCGTCGCCCGCTAAGTCAATAAATTTTTTGGTACATGGGCCATCAGCAGATGCTAATTTGGTGGTCATACCCAATTCTTTCATCTGTTTGACCAAAGACGCAGCGGTGTCGTCCATCCCGCCCCAGAACAAATAATCGGGGTTCAAACCTTTAATTTTAGTCAAAACAGCTTTAAAGTCAGTCGTGGTTGCAGTCGATGCCTCATGCATCAAAACTTGAACCCCGCCGTTTTTCAGTGTTTGTTCAACTTGATCGGCCAAACCTTTACCGTACTGGGTTGAGTCATCCAAAATAGCCACTGTTTTGGCACCATTGTTGAGCATAAACTTGCCCATTGCTGGCCCTTGCATCGCATCGGTCGCCACCATACGATAAGTACTCACAAAACCTTTCGGCGTTTTTTCACCCTTTAATGTGTAATCAGGATTGGTTGAAGAAGGCGAAATTTGCACCATACCTGCTTTGGCATATACCGCATTGGCAGGGATGGTCACACCTGATGTCAAATGTCCAACCACACCGACCACACCTGCATCGACCAATTTTTGAGCCACTACAGGCCCTTGTTTTGGGTCAGCTGCATCGTCTTCACCAATTAAGGCCAATTTCACCACCTTATCGCCGACCTTGATACCACCTTTGGCATTGATTTCATTGACGGCCAATTGAGCACCATTTTCATTGTCTTTACCGAGGTGTGCAATACCACCTGTACGTGGTGCACCGTGGCCAATCTTGACACAGACTTGACCGGCTTCCAACGGACCACAGGCTTCAGTGGTTTTTTGATTGCCACCACCGCAAGCAGCTAAAGCAATAGCGGCTGTTAAGGGTAAAAGTTTTAAGGTTTTGTGCATGGGATTCTCCATCAGTTAAAAAATCGATTAATCCCGAAAAGTGCAATACTCTGTCAATTAAAAAAACGCGATACGAAACAACCATATATTCAAATGAATATACAAATTCAAACCAACAAATTAAACAGAAACAGGATTTTATTCTTAGTGATTATATCGCAAAACCCCCTGTTTCCCCAAGTCATTTACTCAGATTGGCTCACTAAAATGATGAATTCGCTTCTTTTAAAAAAGCCAGTTCTGCATCAGTAGATGTACGCCCCAAAATAGCATTGCGGTGCGGATAGCGACCGAAACGGTCGATGATGCGTTTGTGCTTGTACTCAAAATCCAACTGATTCGGCTCACCCAACTCGGTATATAAGGCCAACGCACGCTCGTGCATCAACGCAGACTCGCTGTGCATAAACGGCAAAAACATAAATCCACGCATGTTTGCAGGTAAATCCAAATGGTGACCTGCACGCACGGCTTCTTGTGCCAATATCAGAGCCAAAACATCGGAAGCAAATGCACGCGGTGTATCACGAAACATATTGCGCGAGAATTGATCAAGTACAATAATTTCAGCCAAACGACCTTGAGCCGTATCGCGCCAATCGACCAATTCGCCGCGATTGGCTTGCTTGTGCACCTGCGCAAACCGCTCGCTAATCAATGCGTCAAACGCAGCATCTTTTTCCCACCAAAGTTTGGAATCAATTTCAGTGAACCAAAAATCGAGGATATTTTGTGGGGTGATGGAATGGGTCATGACACTTCCTCCCCACGAGTATCTTCGTTCAGCATTTCATCCCAAAAATCACCATCCAATCCTTTAATCTCAAATACTTGTTCAGTTTGCATCCCTAATGAATAATTGTAAATATGCTTGGCCAATTCTTGTCCATCTATGAGCACCAAGGTAGTACTAGGTAAACTCTGCGCATAACGTTTTGCATTTTCATTGAATTGAGCTGTGGTGATAAACACGCCCTTGCTTGCCTGAGAACCAGCCAATGCCCCAACAAAATTACTTAACTCTGGACGGCCGATTTTCGTATCAAGGGCATAACGTTTGGCTTGGATGTAGATACGCCCAAACCCCAAAACATCTTCTTTAATCACCCCATCAATACCACCATCATTCGATTGTTGCGTTACCAAACCCGAATTTTCAACTTCACCACCATAACCCATTTTTTGCAATAATTGCACCACCAATTTCTCAAACTCATAGGGCTTTTTGCTTAAAATAGTGCTCAATATCTCGTCGTAAACGCGCTTACGAATATTTTGGTAAGTGCTGTGCATCAACTCCGTCGGGTTGACATCATCAAGTTTTAGTTCTGAATTATGCTCTTCATCAGGTTGCCGTTCCTTTCTTTGAGCATATCTCTGGCGCATTTGCTTTTGCACAAATGTTTCAATCTCATTTGGAGTATTGAGCATTTTTGTTCCCAAGTCAGAAATTTTAAACATACCACGACTCGGTTTTTCGACCAAACCCGAGTTAAACAGATAACTTAATGCCCAAGAAATTCTATCAAGAAACATCTTGCCATTACCCGATTCATACTTCTTTTCTACCTCTTCGTCGGTCAATTTAAAAACCTTCGCCAAAGGCATTTCCATTGCGCGAAATTGCATCGCACCTTCTTGGCTCAACAGTTTGAGTGCTTCCAAACGAATTTCATTGTGTTTTGGTATCATTTTTCACCTTTCCTAATACGGTTTTGCTCATCCAAACCCTTCAAATATTCCAATTTTTCTTTAATTTTCGCTTCCAAACCTCGCTCGGTCGGCTGGTAAAAATTCACTGTGGGCATTTCATCGGGTAAATATTGCTCGCCAGCAGCATAGGCTTCTGGTTCGTCGTGTGCGTAGCGGTAGGCTTTGCCATAATCCAAGGACTTCATTAACTGGGTTGGTGCGTTGCGCAGATGCAGGGGTACTGGGCGCGAGCCGTCTTGCTTGACCCATGCACGGGCTTGGTTGTAGGCTTGATAACCCGCATTGGATTTGGCCGCAATTGATAAATATATCACGGCCTGTGCGAGCGCAAGTTCACCCTCAGGCGAGCCGAGCCGCTCATAGGTTTGCGCTGCGTCATTGCAGATTTGCATGGCGCGTGGGTCAGCCAATCCGATGTCTTCCCACGCCATACGCACGATGCGCCGCGCGAGATAACGTGGGTCTGCGCCACCGTCAAGCATACGGCAAAACCAATACAACGCCGCATCGGGATTGGAACCTCGGACTGATTTGTGCAGGGCTGAGATTTGGTCGTAAAACGCTTCACCACCTAAATCAAAACGCCGCAAGGTCGCACCAAGGCTTGATTTTAAGTGCTCTGCCGTGATGATGTTATCCGCAGAACCATCGTTATGCTCGTTTGACATAACTAAACGCATGGCCTGCTCAAAATGGTTGAGCAGTCTGCGCGCATCGCCATCGGCCGAATCAACCAGCATTTTCTGCGCGTCATCGTTCACTGCACAACCTGTGGCTTGGCTGGCCCGTTGAATCAATTCGTTCAATTCTTGAGCGTTTAATGGCTCCAACACATACACAGTGGCGCGCGAAAGCAATGCGTTATTCACTTCAAATGAAGGGTTCTCAGTGGTCGCACCGATAAAGGTCAGCAAGCCCGATTCAACATGCGGTAAAAATGCGTCTTGTTGAGACTTATTGAACCGATGCACTTCATCCACGAACAATATGGTTTGCCGTCCTTGGTTTTGCCAAATATGCGCTTGTTCAACCACTTCACGGATTTCTTTCACGCCCGAGAGCACAGCTGAGAGTGCGACAAACTGCGCCTCGAACGAATGCGCCACCAAGCGCGCTAAGGTGGTTTTACCCACACCTGGAGGTCCCCAAAAAATCATGGAATGCATGCGCTTGTGCGCAAAGGCCACAGATAGGGGTTGTCCTTCACCCAACAGGTGCTTTTGCCCAATCACTTCAGCAAGGGTTTGTGGACGCAATTGTTCGGCCAAAGGCGCGTTCTGGTGCTGGGTGTGTGTCAATTCGCTGGTAAATAAATCGCTCATGCAAGTCCTGTGTGTGCTTGATGGTGGTGTTTTAACTCGTGTATTTTAAGCCAATGGATATATGGCTGTACGGGCTTTTGAACTTTTCATTGTTTTTCCGCCATAAAATCGAAGTCATTGCAACGGCGTTTTATACAGAAACGGTGAACCCGTTTTCGCGAGGCAATCCTACAAAACTAACCCAGCAATCTAAGACGGATGCCACCCCCTCAATCAAATCATTCAAGGCGCGTCATGGCGGCATGAAGTGTTTGAGGGCTTGACCGCCCCCAAACAACAAACCCCCGCAAAATGCGAGGGTTTGTTAGCAGTAAACGTTTTATTGATTCAACGCTCAGTTACCATCCATTCAAATCAATGGAATTGGTTAGAGGTGTTTTTCGCACCGCCTGCTTTCAATGCCGCTTCACCAGCGAAGAATTCTTTGTGATCATCACCAATGTCAGAACCTGACATCGCTTGGTGTTTCACACAGGCAACGCCTTTACGGATTTCTTCACGTTGTACGTTCAATACATAAGCGAGCATACCGTCTTCACCAAAGTAGCCTTGCGCCAAGTTGTTCATGTGCAATGCAGTGGTGTGGTACGTTGGCAATGTAATCAAGTGGTGGAAGATATTCGCCTCACGTGATGCGTCTGCTTGGAATGTACGGATGCGTTGATCGGCCGCCAATGCCAATTCAGTATTGTCATACTCAACGCTCATCAATTTAGAACGATCGTATGCAGAAACGTCTTTACCTTCAGCTTTCATTGCGTCATACGCTTGTTGACGGAAGTTCAAAGTCCAGTTGAACGATGGTGAGTTGTTGTACACCAATTTCGCCGTTGGCTCTTGTTCACGAACGCGGTTAACCATGTGTGCGATGTCGGCCACGTTTGGTGTTGCCGTTTCAATCCACAACAAATCAGCACCTGCGCGCAAAGACGCCACGCAGTCCAAGACCACACGATCAATGTTTGTGCCTTCAGCAAATTCAAACAAGCCACTTGCCAAACGCGCTGGACGAACCAATTTACCATCTTTTTTCAACAATACTTCGTCGTCTTTGGCTTGATCCAAAGTCACTTCTTCAGTTTTCAAGAAGTTGATGTATTGTGAACCCAAGTCACCTTTTTCACGAGATACTGGCAATGTTTGTGTCAAGCCAGCACCTTCAGAGTCAGTACGCGCAACAATCACGCCATCATGTACGCCGAGTTCCAAGAATGCGTAACGCACCGCGTTGATTTTCGCGTGGAACTCTTCGTGTGGTACGGTGACTTTACCGTCTTGGTGACCACATTGTTTCACATCAGATACTTGGTTTTCGATTTGGATACAGCAAGCACCCGCTTCAATCATTTTTTTAGACAACAAGTACGTTGCTTCTGGGTTACCGAAACCAGCGTCAATATCCGCAATAATTGGTACCACGTGCGTTTCGAAGTTTTCGATTTTGTCCATGATGGCGGTTGTGTCTTCGCCTTTTGATTTTGCTGTTTCCAAAGCACGGAACAAATCGTTCAATTCTTTGGCATCGGCTTGACGCAAGAACGTGTACAACTCTTCAATCAAATGGGGCACAGAAGTTTTTTCGTGCATTGATTGGTCAGGCAAAGGACCGAATTCTGAACGCAACGCAGCAACCATCCAACCAGACAAGTACAAATAACGTTTGTTGGTGGTACCGTGGTGTTTTTTCACTGCGATCATTTTTTGTTGACCGACAAAACCGTGCCAGCAACCCAATGATTGAGTGTACTTAGATGTGTCTTTGTCGAACTCAGCCATGTCTTTACGCATAATGGCTGCTGTGTATTTAGCGATGTCCAAACCTGTTTTGAAACGGTTTTGAACAACCATACGAGCTGCGTGCTCTGGGTTAATCGCACCCCAAGAATCGCCGTGTTTAGCTTTTAACTCTTGTACTGCTTGTAAAGCGGAAGTATATACGCCCATGATAAGTTCCTAAGTTGAAGTGGAAAAAAATGTTTTATGTCTTATATAAGACATAAGTCAGGATGAATCATACTCAAGCATTCCCGTATGCGCAAGCACTTTTACGCAATAAAACAGGTCAAACTGCAAAATTCTTTGATTTTTTTATATTATGATAAATTTGTTTTGTATTATGAAATAATCTTTTGTGTTTTCGCTTCTTTCTGTGACACAATCGCAAAACTGGCCACGGCAGCAATCAATGCCAATGTCGCGTCTGCCCACCACATCCAATCAAAACTGTGGGTGTACTGAACAGCCAAACCGCCGAGCCACGCACCCAAAAACGCACCAATCTGATGAGACAACATGGTTAAGCCAAACAAGGTGCTGATGTTGCGCAACCCAAACATACCACCTACCAAACCCGCTGTCGGGGGCACAGTGGCCAACCAAGTCATGCCCAAAAGCCCTGCAAACAAATACCACGTCAATTCTGTTTTGGGCGCGAAAATATAAAACACCACAGCCAATACCCGAATCAAATACAGGCTGCCCAACACTTTTTGCATGGCAAATCGCTCACAAATTTTGCCAACCAACAAACTGCCAATCACATTGGCCACCCCAATTACTGCCAAAGCAGTGCTGGCCACGGTGGTAGGCAAACCACACATCGAGACCGCACCCGGTAAATGAGTCACTAAAAAGGCAATGTGAAAACCACAGGTAAAAAAGCCCAAGTGTAATAAACGGTAATTGCGCGAACTCCACGCATGGCGAAAGCCAACTTTTTCAGAAGGTACGGCGACCCCACAGCACACAGGCGAAACGGCTTCGGATTGAACCGCCTTGCCCGTCAGCCAGTACAGTAGCGGCAAACTGGCCAAAGCAATCAGCCCCAAACTGGCTGCGGCAATCGTCCACGTCCACATGCTCAGAAACATTTGCACCAACGGCGCGAAAATAAATTGTCCCAAGGAACTGGCGGCATTAATCATACCCGACACAAATCCTGTTCGTTGTTCAGGAACCATCTGAACTGCCGCACCAATAAACAGTGAAATACTGGCAAATCCCGCGCCCACCGCGCTTAAAAGACCGAACGTGGCGAAAACACCTGTGGCGTTATGCCACAGTGGTACCGCCAATAATCCGCCACCAATGCACAACAAACCCAGCAAAGCCACATAACGCACACCATAGCGTTCAGCGAGCAAACCTGCAATCGGTTGGGCAAACCCCCAAATGACTTGCCCCACCGCCATTGCCAAACTCACCACGGCAATGGATATGCCCGTATTGAGCACAATCGGCTGCACGAACAAACCTAAGGATTGGCGTATACCCATGGTCACCAATAAAATAAGACACGCGGCAACAATAAAGGCCACATAAGAAGACTTGGCAACTGGTGTTTGCACTGTGGCAGGGGCTGAATCAAAAGGCATGGGATGTAAGATTGGAGGCAATCGTATTCAAAATCAACTCAGCCTTCATAGTGACTTCAATAAAGGCTGGTTTCAATTATTGTTCTGTTTTAATTGGAATGACCACTGGATTTTTAGCAGCCCCTTTGGCCTTGGCTGCGGCGGCAGCCGCTGCTGCTTGCGTATCAAACAAACCCAAACGCACGCGGGTTTTGCTCACACCATCCACCACCACGGTTTTTAATTGCGGCTCCACTCCTGCAGCACGCAGCTTTTTCAATAAAGCATCCAATTCTTTACCATCACTCACCAAACCGATGTGTACCGCGTATTTCTGAGTAGGCGCGGTTGTGGTTTTGGATTGTGTATCTGGTGTCGCATCTGCGATTTTGCTGGTAGGCTTTTGCACGGGAGCAGGAGTTGGAGAAGTTGATGGCGCTTGTAAAACATTGGCTGATGGTACTTCGTTGCCAGCGGGCTTTTTCTCCAATTGATCGGCTGCCGCTTTAATGCCCTCATCGGTTGCGCGCGGATTTTTTACATCAAACTGTATGTTTTTATCAGGCACGACCACCGCGATTTCGGACGCAGTTTGTTTGTTTTGGTCATCAAAAACCCACGGCAAAATGATAAACGCCGCAGTCAGCAACACCACCGCACCGATTAAGCGGCGACGTGTGCGCACCTTCAAATCATGCAAACGCAACTCTTCGTCATACACCGCAGCCGCTTCAGCGTGCATGGTGTTGCCTGAATTCGGATTGGAACGATTCGCTCGAATGCGCACAGCAGGCTGCACGTCCCCTTGTATGCCCAGTTCAGTGCGCATATCGGTCATGGGGGTGCGCACGGAGGATTCTGCGGTGTGATTGGCGGGTGCTTCTTGTTTGCTGTTAAACCACTTCATCATCGGTCTTTCTAAAAATCATCAGGCTTGGTTACGCACGAGGCATACCCAGCAACGCTTGCTCCACTGTCACGAAGGAGCCAAATATGACTATTCTATCACTCGCAGGCACTTGTGTGGACAATTGCGACAAGGCCTGTTGCACCGATTCGTGGGTCTGTACGCTGTGTTCGGCATCGGCGACGAATCCAGTTTGTAGCAAACACGCCTGCAACTGAGCGGTACTCGCCGCACGCGGGCTGGGCAACGCGCACAGATGCCAGTGATCCACCACATCGCGCATCGCACTCATCACACCCACAATGTCTTTATCCGCCATTGCGCCAAACACGGCATGGGTGTACGGCGCGTAACCAATTTGATTGATATTTTTCGCCAAAGCACGGGCAGCATGGGGATTGTGTGCTACATCCAATATGGTCATCGGTTGCCCTGGTAAAATCTGAAAACGCCCACGCACCACGGCATTGGACAACCCAATACGCACTGCTTGCTGCATCACAGGCAAACGCGCCTGCACCGTCTCAAGTGCAGCCAAAGCCGCGCTCGCATTGCTTAACTGATAATCACCCCGCATCGCGGGCATGGCGAGTGAATTGCGCGTGCTGTGCTCACCAATGAAACGCCATTGTTTGCGCTGGTCGTCTTGCACCACTTGGTAGCGAAAATCGCGGTGAATCAATTTCAAATCCGCGCCGATGGCTAAAGCATGGTCGATTAAACTCTGCGGTGGATTGGGGTCGGCGCAAATGGCGGTTTTGCCCGTGCGAAAAATACCCGCCTTCTCAAAACCAATCGCTTCGCGCGTGTCACCCAAAAAGCCCACATGATCAATATCCACACTGGTGACAATCGCCACCTCACTATCAAACACATTGGTCGCGTCCAAACGCCCGCCCAAACCAACTTCCAAAACCACTGCATCGGGCTGCTGTGCATCAAACCAACACACAATCGCGAGCAAAGTAAATTCGTAATACGTCAGAGAAATTTCAGGCGACTGTACGCGCGCTGACTCAACGGTTCGAAAATACGGTAGTAATTGCTCCTCGGTCGCATCCACGCCATTAAACCGCGCACGCTCGGTAAAATCCAACACATGTGGCGATGTGTGACAACCCACTCGATACCCTGCCGCGAGCAATATCTGCTCCAGATACGCGCAGGTTGAACCCTTACCATTCGTGCCACCCACAGTGAATATTGGGTAATTCAGTTTCAATACGCCCGTTTGTTGCAAGCGCGTTTTCATCTCACCGACACGCGCCAGACCCAAATCAATCTCGGTTTTGTGCACCGTCTCTAAGTGCGCCAACCAGTCGCCCAAATTATCAAACACCATCGCTCATCCCAAAATTCCAAATAAAAATACCGCAATGCAACCATTGCGGTATTGTACACAATCAAGCCCGTGTAACACTTAAGCGACAGAAATTTCCGCTTGATTGCGCAGCAATGTAATCAAACGTGCCATTTCTTCGCGCATTTGCTTGCGATGAACAATCATGTCAATCGCGCCGTGCTCCAATAAAAACTCTGAACGCTGAAAGCCTTCGGGCAATTTTTCACGCACGGTTTGTTCAATCACGCGTGGCCCTGCAAAACCAATCAGGGCTTTGGGCTCAGCAATCACCACATCACCAATAAACGCAAAACTTGCTGATACGCCACCCATGGTCGGGTCGGTCAGCAGTGAGATATAAGGAAGTTTTTTCTCAGCGAGCAGGGTCAATGCTGCGGTGGTTTTCGCCATTTGCATCAAGGACAGCAAAGCCTCCTGCATGCGCGCGCCACCCGAAGCCGAAATACTGATAAAAGCCGAGTTGGTTTCAATCGCATGGCGCACACCACGCACAAAACGCTCGCCAACCACTGACCCCATGGAACCGCCCATGAAGTCGAATTCAAATGCGGCAATCACCACAGGTTGCTCAAAAATCGTCCCTGCTTGCACCACCAAGGCTTCGGTTTCACCTGTGTTTTTGACCGCTTCGGTCAAACGGTCAGAGTATTTGCGACTGTCTTTGAATTTCAAACTGTCAACAGGTTTGACCTCTTGCGCCAGTTCAACGCGATTATCCGCATCCAATAATTGATCAATTCGTGCGCGCGCTTTGACGCGCAGGTGGTGATCACATTTGGGGCAAACATACTGATTGGCTTCTAAATCAGATTTGTATAAAACTTCATCACACGAGGGACACTTCATCCACAAGCCATCAGGCATGTCTGATTTTTTTTCTTCTGTGGGCTGCATTCGTGGGGGTAAAATTTTATCTAACCAACTCATCATCTCGCTCCATTATTTTTGGGTGCACCATTATAAAGGCTTTGCCCCCATAAAACCATTGATTTTAACCGCACTACCGTTCGCAAAATCCGTGTTTTAAGCCACGGTCAGATTGTCCAACGCCGTTCGAATATCGAGCAACCACGCGCTCAAAGCAGGGTTGGGGTCTGCCCCTTCTGCCACGGCCGATTCAATCAGCGTAATCAATTTACTGCCGATGACCACACCATCGGCGGTTTGGGCCACGGCCTGCGCGCTGGTCGCATCGGAAATCCCAAAGCCGACGTGTATCGGTAAATCGGTGTATTGACGCAAAACCCCGACTTTTTGAGTCACATCGCTGACATCCAGTGTGCCCGCGCCCGTCACCCCTTTGAGCGAGACATAGTAAATAAAGCCACTGGCCACCTGCGCCGTGGCTTGCATACGCGCTGTGGTGGTGGTGGGAGCGACCAAATAAATGACATTCAAGCCCGCAGCACGGGATTTTTGTGCGAATGCCACCGATTCCTCAGGTGGGTAATCCACCACCAAAACACCGTCAACCCCAGCAGCAACCGCTTCTTGGATAAAAGCATCTTGTCCCATGTGTTCAATCGGATTGGCATAACCCATCAGTACCACAGGTGTTTCGGTGTTGCGTGTGCGAAATATTTTGACCAAATCCAACACATCACGCATGCCGACGCCCTGCGCCACTGCGCGCGCACTTGCACGTTGAATCACTGGCCCGTCGGCCATCGGGTCAGAAAATGGCACACCCAATTCAATCACATCCACCCCGCTGGCAACCAAAGTGTGCATCAGAGCCTCGCTCGTCGCCAAATCAGGGTCACCCGCAGTGATGAAAGTGACCAAATTTTTGCGTTGCGCGGCTCGGTTGTTGGCCAATTTTGTTTCTAATCGAGTGGGCGTGTGCATGTTTTTCCTATCTTTGAGCAAATTTACAGATGCATAGGGGGTTATTGTAGCGAATTGGTGAACACATGTTGCTGGTTTATGGCCAGTCGGTTCTCAAAATACATGACTGCCCATCCCATACACCACTGGGTGCTTATTTGCGCGTGAACATCAAATCCCAAACGCCATGCCCCAAACGATTGCCGCGATTTTCATATTTGGTCAGCGGGCGTGATTCTGGCCGTGGGATAAATCCTTGCGTCGGGCTGGTGTTGTGTAACAGGACTTCGGCTGAAAGCACTTCGAGCATTTGCTCCGCATAGTTTTCCCAGTCGGTGGCGCAATGAATATAGGCATTGGGTTTCAAACGCAGTGCCAATTCGTGCACAAATGGTGGCTGTATCAAGCGACGTTTGTGGTGGCGCGCTTTATGCCATGGGTCAGGGAAATAAATATGAATGCCGTCCAATGTACCATGCGCTATCATGTCGCGAATAATCTCCACCGCATCGTGCTGAATGACGCGCAGATTGGTCAAGCCATATTCCGCAATGCGTTTGAGCAACGCGCCCACACCTGCCGTAAAAACTTCCACACCGATGTAATTGATATTGGGATTTTGCGCTGCAATTTTGGCCGTCGTTTCACCCATGCCACACCCGATTTCTAAAACAATCGGGTTGTCATTACCAAAAATATCTGCCCAGTCCGTGGTAGATTTCAATTGTTCTTGATACGCCACACCAAACTGCGGCAATAGGGTTTCATACGCACGTTTTTGCCCTTCTGAAAAATGTCCTTTTCGATGGACGTAACTCTTGATATGGCCGTACGGTTGGCTGGGCGAGTTATCTTCTATGGCTTCTGGGGCTGTGGTCTGTTCGGTATCGTTCATAGTTTACTCGTTTTGCAGTGGTGCTACACATATCAAAAATCAGTGCGGTGATACCCCATGCATGGCAATAAAAGGCAATAAAGGCGGGTATGACCCGCCCTTTTGTGGTTGTGCATAAAGATTATTTCAACACATCCAAAATACGTGCGCGAATTTCTTCCAATGAACCCACACCCGAAATTTTACGGTATTTCGGTGCAGCAACATCACCACTGTTGGCCCAGTTGCCGTAATAATCGACCAATGGACGGGTTTGTGCTTGATACACATCCAAGCGTTTGCGCACGGTTTCTTCTTTGTCGTCGTCACGTTGAATCAAAGCCTCACCCGTTTCATCATCTTTACCCTCAACTTTAGGTGGATGATACTCAACATGGTACACACGACCCGAAGCCTCGTGCACGCGGCGACCGCTGATGCGTTTGATGATTTCTTCGGCAGGCACATCAATTTCCAGAACGAAATCAACCGCTACTTGCGCATCTTTGAGCGCGTCCGCTTGTGGAATCGTGCGTGGAAAACCGTCAAACAAATAACCATTGGCGCAGTCGTTCTCGGCCAAACGCTCTTTCACCAAATTGATGATGAGGTTATCAGACACCAACTGACCTGCATCCATAACTGATTTGGCTTCAATGCCCAATGGCGTGCCTGCTTTGACCGCAGCACGCAACATATCGCCCGTGGAAATTTGCGGAATATGCCAGTGTTCTTTGATGAAAGCCGCTTGCGTCCCTTTACCAGCACCAGGGGGACCTAATAAAATAATGCGCATGATGTTTCCAAAAAGTAAAATAAAAATTATGAACCCGTAACCTTACCGCAGACTGAGCGCAGGGTCAAGTCAGACAACAGGTTGAAAACACGATGTTATGAATGGGTGCGCATATAATGCTCGACCACGGCGACATCTTCGGGCGTATCGACCCCTGGTGCAGCAGTTTGGTCGCTGATGTACACCGATATGTTCTCTCCATGCGCCAAAACACGCAATTGTTCTAAGCTCTCAATTTGTTCCAAATCACTGACGGGCAACGCACCGTAGCGTTTGAGAAAACCAACCCGATAGGCGTAAATGCCCATGTGACGCAAAGCGGTCAGTTGCTCAGGCAACTGTTCGGGCAACGCCTTGCCATCCGCACCATGAGCACGCATCCAATCGCGTGGATAAGGCATAGGCGCGCGTGAGAAATACAGCGCGCGCTTTTGATTATCCAACACCACTTTGACCATGTTTGGATTTAAAAAATCAGACGTGGTGTGTATCGGATGCGCCGCAGTCGCCATCACACACTCGACATCATCGTGCAAAGCCTGTGCCACTGCACGAATCAAATCAGGTGCAATGGCAGGCTCATCACCTTGTACATTGACCACAATCACATCATCCGCCCAACCACGCTCCAATGCCACTTGGGCGATGCGATCGGTACCCGATGGATGATGTGTATCGGTCATGTGCGCAGTGAAGCCCGCTTCGTTCACCAATTGCACAATTTCCGCATGGTCTGTCGCCACAACCACCTCATCTGCTCGTGCAGACAATGCCTGATCAACCACGCGCAAAACCATCGCTCGTCCCAAAATCGGCACCAGCGGCTTGCCATAAAAACGACTGCTGCCCATACGGGCAGGAATCACGACTTTAAATCCATTCATAAGGCAATGGCTTGTTCAATCAATAAAATCGGAATCCCATCGCGAATCGGGTAGAGCAAATGCGCCTGCTCTGAATACAACCCTTCGGGTTGCCCATCTTGCGCGGGGCGGAACACCAATTGCCCACCAGTTTTAGGGCAGCGCAGGGCTTTGAGTAATTTTTCGTTCATAGCATCTTTCCTTAATTCTCTAAATATAATTGATTCAATGCTCAATTGTACGCAAACGCATCACAACCTGTTGCGATAATTCATTCCAATCGGTGCTTGGCACAACCACCAAAGGCACGACCCAAATTTTTTGTGTCAATTCAGGATGCGAATGCACCCACGGCAGACATTTAACCGCGTCTTTTTCGGTCAACAACAGCACATCAAACGTCATCTCAGATAGAGACTGTGCCAAAACTGTGTCAAACGACGCATGGTCAGGCAAAGCCAAGGTTTCCCCAACAATTCCCTCGCCTGCCAGCATCTCAAAGAACACTTGCGGACGGGCAATACCCGCACAGCGCAACACTTCTCGCCCAATAAAAGCCGTGAGTGGCTGATGCTGCTTCGGTTTAACCAACGCATACGCATCATTCAAAGTGCTATTGACCGCGAATTGAGGGGTGCGCAAAGGCCGAGGCATCCACGCAAACGCACGCACTTTTTGCGCAGTCCCACGGGTGTGTTGAATAATTGCAAACACCGAGTTCAAACGCGCAGGCGGCTCACGCAGTGGCCCAGCAGGCAAACACCAACCATTGCCCACACCACGCTCATCCATGACCACCAGTTCAATATCACGATACAGACGATAATGCTGCAAACCATCATCACTCACAATGACATCGCATTCAGGATGCGCCACGCAGACCGCACGCGCGACCGCCACGCGGTCTTGTCCAACCCACACGGGCACACCTGTATTCATCGCCAATTGTAAGGGCTCATCACCCACTTCGCTCGCCAAACTACCCTCGGTGACGCGGGTTGCTTCCATGCGATGATTCGCTTCATTCGCCCCACCGTAACCACGCGAAATTACCACGGGTTGAAAACCTGCGGTGCGCAAATCCTGTACCAGCCGCGCGACAATCGGCGTTTTGCCCACACCGCCAACCATAATTCCGCCAACCACCACCACGGGAATTGGCATGCGGTATTGTGCACGCCAATGGCGCATAAAAGCGATGCGCCGCACTCGAGCAATTTGCGTAAACAGCCACGAAAACGGATATAAAACACGCGCCAACCACCCGCGTGACTGCCAAACGGCCAGCCATTTGGCATGCCGATGGGCTTTTTGAGTCAATGATTGGTGCGTGTTGTGCGCGCTCATGAATAAAGTATCTGCTGTGGTTTGATTGTGTGTTGCATTCTACCATGTTGGGCAATGCACAAAACCAACTGCAATTGGTTTTGTAACAAAAAACAGTTCCCGCACACGGTACACTACTTATGAGTCAGTCGCAGGCTTAATGATTTCGGGGTGATTTATGAGATCCGTAACCAATGCATTTTCGGCTCCTTCAACTTCTTCACTGTCTTCATACTCAACAACTTCGCTTGCCACGCCCAACACCGACAGCACCCGCACGCCAACGTTCAAGCCCACCCAATCAATGTCTTGCAATTGCACACGCACGCGGGTTTGTCTCGGTGTGTCCTCAGAAATGGGCGCGGTGAGGTACAGTGGTATTTGCACGAGGCGAATGGTGTTTTCGCGAATGACGATGGCTTCTGCTTCATAAAGTCCATCGTTCATATTTTGATGTACCCAGCGCAGACACCAGTATTTTTCCATTTTATCTTGCTGTGCAGCATAGGCTTTGTACCGCTCGTCAAACTGGCTCACGCGCGTGAGCAAATCAACCTCTTTGGGCTGAAACGGGGCTTTCATCGGTGCGGTCACGCCGTAGCGCACCGCCGCGAACAGTTGCATTTGATTGAGCCAATCGGCATAGCGGCGCAAAGGCGAAGTCGCCCACATGTACGCAGGCACGCCCATTGCCAAATGCGGCGCGGCATGGGTGCTGGTGCGCACGCCCATCGCGCTTTGCGTGCGAAACATGGCGGGAATGCGCAAGTCGCGCAACCAACTCGCCCAATGCACGTTGGCAAATATCATCCATTCCGAAACAATTTTATCAATCGGCGAACCGCGCATGCGTTGGCTGATGGTGATGGGTTCTTCGCCTGTGAGTGCTGTGGATTGCTTTGCTTCGTTCGCAATGACGTTGGCGGTTCCCACAGTGAAGTTAAAATCTGCACGGTTGTTGTTTTCAGGACGACCACGCACCGCATCGCGAATGGCGGACAGTTGTTGCACCGCTTGCCACAGAATTTTTAGCTCGCTGGCGCGTGGGTAGTCAGCGCGCTCACCACTCAAATCCTCTGCCGTCAATTGCATTTCAGGCGTGTCATGGCGTAAGTTATCACTGATGCGTACACGCTCAATGCGGGTTTGAATGTCGGTAAAGGCATCTTTGCCCTGAGCCTCGGTGTTGAATGTGGTGTACATCGACAGTGCGGGTTTGACTGTTCCAGCATCCAAACTAAATTCAGCCACCCACGCATCGGGCAACATGGTGACTTTTTCCCCTGGGGTGTAAAGGGTGGACATGCGTGCCACCGCGTGTTTGTCCGCCACATCATCACGGTTCACAGCAATCGCAGGCATGGCAATGTGGATGCCGATGCGGTAATTGTGCGCATCGATTTCCAACAACGAAAACGCATCGTCAATTTCGGTGGTCATCGAATCATCAATCGAGAACACAGGACGATCATCCACCACATCGTCCGTCACCACACCTTCGTCGAGCAATGCCTGCCAATGCGTGAGTGTGGGTTGAGGCAAATCATGCACGTCCGTGCCACGTGGATAGTATTCGGCAAGAAAGGTTTGGCGATGCAATTCAAACGCACTTTGAAATGCACCAATGTGCAACATCAATTCAGGAATGCTTTTACCCAAAGCCGTTGCTGCCTCAACCGCGGCTTTGTAGGTCATGTCATTGGCATTTTTTTTCTGCAAAATCGCATCGCGGGTTTGCAAAATTGCAGCAGGTGCGCGTCCTGCTTTCATCTCTTCAACCCAAACCGCTTGTTGGCGCAAGCGTTCTTCTTTTTTCGCCACGGCGGCAAGGGCAATTTGGATTTGCTCATACGGCTGGCGCGTGAACTGCCCTTTGCCTTTTTTACCAAAATAAATCGGTGCGCCTTGGATGGCTTGCCACATCGCGGCTTGCTCAGGCACACTGGCATTTTCACCAAAATATTCTTTGGCAATCTCGGTAAAGCCAAACACCTCCTCAGGTGCGCACTCCCACAAAAAATCCAAATCCACTTGAGCCGACAATGCATCAACCTGCTCGGTCAATTGTGCCGGATTATCGTTTAAGTTGGCTTGCAACAAAACGTCTTTGCTTTTGATTTTTTGTGTCGATGAGCCTTGCCCCTTGACTTGCAGATGACTGTCTTTTTGCTCCATCACCGTGGCGATGTGGAGTTTTCCTTGGGCTTCATAGAATACGATTTGGCTCATGCGTGGTGACTTTACTCAATGGGTGCGAAAAATAAGCGGCATTCTACCATGCCGCTCAGGGTCAAAATGAAGGGTTACGTTTACAACTTCGGTTCTGATACCAAAACAGACGCAAACAATTTCCGCAAGTTATCGGGAATGCCTTTGGGCTTATTGGTGCGCGTGTCCACACACACCAAAGTCAAACTGGCAGTACACGCGATTTTTCCATCACATTCCACAGTTTGTTGGCACACCACCGAAGCATTGCCGATTTTTAGTACATTCACCGTCGCCACTGCATCGTGGTCGATGGTCAAAGGCATCAGCCAATCGGTGTTGGCGTGGCGAATCACAAAACCTGTGTGGGTCTCACGCGCCAAATCCATCGGATTGATGCCTGCCGCACGAAACCATTCGGTGCGCGCACGCTCAAAATAATCAAAATAATTGGCGTGGTACACAATCCCCATCAAATCAGTATCAGCAAAATACAAGCGTATGGGGTATTCAAAACGGTGGGTACTCATTATTTAGTTCTTCCTACTTTTTAGTAAATTTAAGCAAATCATTTAATCAAATATCAAATCAATACATGCACTCACAGCAAACTTTGAATCAAGTCCGCGACTTTTTCAGGCTGTTGCAAAGGTGCCAAATGCCCCATCCCCTGCAAGGTCAGCAAAGGTAAATCGGGACGCAATTTTTGCCATTTCTCCCACGACTTGAGCGGTACCCAGCGTTCGCTATCAGATGCTCGAATACAGGTACACGGTACTTGTAATTTTTTAATATATCCCCAAACATTCGGAATGGTGGCAAACACATGCGCCTCCCATGCTTTTGGAAACACAAACGCCATCTGCTCATCGGTGTGCGGTTTTAAACCGTATTGGGCATAATCATACATCACCGCTTGCGAAATCCCGTCGAACGCGGATTTAGACGCATGATACTGAACAAAATCATGGTGATCGCGCCAAATATCTCGACGCAATAAAGTCCTTTTCGCCAACTTAAGGTAACGATAACGCAAAGCCAAAGGCACCGCTTTGAGTACGCGCAACGATGCGCTGGGATACAACACGGGCTCAATTAGGATAATTTTTTCAAACAAATCGGGGCGACGGGTCGCTGCGATGAGCGTCATCACCGCACCCAACGAATGTCCAACACCGATGAATTTTTGTGGTGCAGTGTTTGAGGCAAACACCGAGCCACGCTGATGGTGCAAGCGAATCGCATCCAGCCCTGCAATCAAATCGTCCGCTGCACTGGCCCAATCGAATTTAGGTGCGGGGGTTTGCGGCGAGTTCGGCCACGTTGCACGGTGGTCAAGCGCGTACACGCTGCGCGTTTGCGCCAAGAACCCCAACATCTGCTGATACGTGCCCGCCGTAAAGCCATTGGCATGGGCAAAATGAATCGGCGACAACACACTCTCTGAATTGTCCCAATAATTCAAAGTAGCAAGGTGCTCTCCAACCTTGATGTGTGTTTGCTGCAGGGCGATGGGCAAAGCCATTTACCGCCCTTTCCACTTTGAATAAGCGACACGAAGCAGCACCAACGCACCTGTCCAAAAAATCAAACCAATGCCAGCCACCATCAAACGTTGTGCCAATGTGATGCTCGCCTTGGTATCGGTCGCCATGACCATCGAAGGCAGACCAATAGACACTAAAATCGCTGCAATCGCCAATAACCCCAAAGCCAAGAGTCCACGCTCCAAACGACTGTCTGGAACCAAACGTTGCTCAAAAATGGATTCACTCGCCAATTGTTCTTGGTCGCGCTCGTAGTCCAATTGTTCCGCGCTTTTGCCTATTTTGTCCAGATGACTCATTGCTCCACTCCCATTCCGAAAATTCGACCATGCTCTTTAATGGCATAACGATCGGTCATGCCTGCAATGTAATCTGCGATTTTACGCGCTTGCATCTGCGGCTCGATATTTTTTTTGATTTGATAATCGGGTGGCAATAGGCGCGGATCATTCATAAACACCTGAAACAAGTCCTCAATCATCTGCACCGCCTTGCGACTCATGCGCATCACTTGGTATTGGCGATACAAATGCTCATGCAAATATTTCTTTAAATCAACCATATTTTGACGCATGGCATCAGAAAAACTCGCCAAATTCGTCGCTGCACGCACCTCATCAATATTGCGCACACCCGAAGTTGCAATGCGTTGGGCAGTGGTCTCGGTCAAATCCGTCACCATCGCGCTAATGATGCGGCGCACGGTTTCCAACACTTCCCGATGTCCCGTCAGGTTCGGATATTGACCGCGTACTTGGTCATGCGCATGGGCGAAAATCTCAACCTCGCGCAAGCCCTCAATGCTCAAAATTTTCGAGCGCAAACCATCGTCAATGTCGTGGTTGCTGTAAGCGATGGCATCGGCAATGTTGGTCAACTGTGCTTCCAAACTGGGTTGAGTGCCATTTAAAAATCGCTCGCCCAGTTCACCCAATTGTTCGGCGTGATTTTTCGAGCAGTGTTTTAAAATCCCTTCGCGGGTCTCGAAGGTCAGATTCAAGCCATTGAACGCACCATAACGCTCCTCAAGTTCATCAACAATGCGCAAACTCTGCAAGTTGTGCTCGAAACCACCAAAAGGTTTCATACATTGATTAAGTGCGTCCTGCCCCGCGTGGCCGAACGGCGTGTGCCCCAAATCATGCGACAAGGCAATTGCTTCGATTAAATCCTCGTTTAAACGCAAATTACGCGCCAGCGTACGGGCGATTTGCGCTACCTCCATGCTGTGTGTCAATCGGGTGCGGAATAAATCGCCCTCGTGATTGACGAACACTTGCGTTTTATATTCCAAACGACGAAAGGCCGTGGCATGGACGATGCGGTCACGATCGCGTGCGTACGGACTGCGGTTTGGGTCTTCGGTTTCATCAAAGCGACGACCTTTGCAAGTCGTGCTTTTCGCCGCATAGGGTGCCAGTTGATTCTCAAAACTTTGCCAAGCGTTCATGGGGTTCCTTATGAACTCGTGTTGTCATATTGAAGGGCGATTTCGATTTATAAACGCGCCACTTGAGTCACGCCTTTAATTTGCGCCAAACTGGCGCGCGCTTTTTCGAGTTGTGTGGTCGATTCAACCTCTAAATTAAACACATATTCGCACGAAGTGTCGCTCTGCGTTTGGGTATTTTTTTGCTTGCGCAATCCTGCAATGAAGATTTTTTCGCGCGCCAAGGTTTCGGTAATTTGACGCATCATATCGACAGACTCTTGCGCTGTGATGACCAAATCCACTTCATAACGCATCCCCGATGTGCTGGCCCACGTACACGCGAGTTCACGCTCAGGGTGCTGGGTTTTCATGTGAATAAAGTTGTCACAATTGACCCGATGAATCGAGATGCCTTTACCACGCGTGACAAATCCCGATATGTCATCGGGCGGCGCAGGTTTACAGCACTGTGCCAATTGCGTCATCAAGTCGTCCAAACCCACGACCAACACACCACTTTTGCTGGCCGCTTCTTTCTGCGCCGGTGTGCGCACGAAATGCTGTTCATCAATCACCGCCTTTTGCACCAAGGCTTTTTGGGTCATGTTTTTATTGGTGTCGTTCGCACCATTAAAATGCACGTCCAAATCGCGCCCTGTCAACACTTCACGCGCAAAGGCAATGTACAAATCATCGGTTTTTTCAAAGCCCAAAGCATGGGCCACTTCATCGTGCTTGGCTGCGGTTTTTGAAAGACGTTGCAACTCTTTCTCAAACAACGCACGCCCTGTACTGATGTTGGTTTGCGTGTCTTGCGCGTTGAACCACGCACGAATTTTGCTTTTGGTTCGGCTGCTCGCAGTGAATTCATCACGCAACCAATCGCGCGAAGGTCCTCCTTGCTTGGCAACGGTAATCTGAACCGTTTGCCCTGTTTGCAAAGGCGTGTTCAACGGCACGATGTGGTCATTGACCTTCGCACCACGGCAACGATGCCCAACATTGGTATGTACATAATATGCAAAGTCAATCGGCGTTGCGCCTTGCGGTAGTTCAATCACCTTGGCATCGGGAGTGAGCACGTAGATACTGGGGTCTTGCAACTTGACCGAGGTCGCTTCGCCCAACTGTTTGCTGTTTTGCAGTTTGGCTTGAGCCGATAAATTGTGTGTCAAATCCGACTGCCAACTGATGAGTTGACGCACCCACGCAATTTGCGCGTCGTAATCTTTTTGCTCGCTTTTACCTGAAGCGTTGTTGAACTTACCTTCTTTGTAACGCCAGTGCGCCGCCACACCATACTCAGCAAACTGGTGCATTTCTTCGGTGCGAATTTGCACTTCCATCGGACGACCATCGTCACCAACTACGACGGTATGTAAAGACTGATACCCATTGGGTTTTGGGCGAGCGATGTAATCATCAAACTCTTTGGGAATCGGCTGCCATAGATGGTGCATCACGCCAAGTACACCGTAGCAGTCTTTTAAATCCTTCACAATGATGCGAAACGCACGAATGTCGTACAAATCCGCGAACTGCAAGGATTTTCCGCGCATTTTGTTATAAATGCTGTAAATGTGTTTGGGGCGACCACTGATATTGGCTTGGATGTTTTGCTTTTTCAATTCCGTTTGCAAACGAGCAATGGAATTGGCGACAAATGCCTCGCGCTCCGTGCGTTTTTCATCCAGCCACTGTGCGATTTCGCGATAGGTTTGTGGATGGGCAAAGCGAAAACCCAAGTCCTCCAGTTCCCACTTGATTTGCCACACCCCCAAACGATTCGCCAACGGCGCGTACAACTGCAAAGACTCCTCTGCCACCGCAACGGGACACTCAGTTTTACTCGCTGCGTAGTAGCGCAAGGTCTGCAAACGCGATGCCAAACGCAAAATCACCACGCGAATGTCTTGCGCCATGGCGAGCAACATTTTGCGCGAACGCTCGATTTGCTCAGCAATATTTTGTGCGGCGTACATGCGATCGGATTTTTTACTGTCCTCGACATTGCGCGTTTTTTGCTCGTTGGTGTGGTGCCAAGTTTTCGCCCCCATTTCCATGATGGTGTGCAGATTGTGCAAACGCTCAGTTTGCTCAATCCCCCAGTCGGCGGTCAGGGCTTCGCATGTGGTGCGATTATCAGGATTGATGAGAAAATAGCCGAACAGATACGCCGTGATGTGCAGTTCATCGGCCACATCCAAACGACTCAAAATTTCACGGATGCCTTGCGCATGTGCCAACATCGGCTCACCCGTGCGCAAGGTTTGCCCCACATAATGCTGCTCAGCCCAAAGACGGGCTTGATCAAGGGTATGTAGTTTGGGCGGGGGCGTAGCGGAACGACTCATGACAAAACATCTTTTTTGTAAAGGCATATCGTACCATACTGAATACACCTTTGAGAAATTCCAAGTTTGGATAAACAATTTAAAACCCTTGATAAAGATATCAAGGGTTTTTCAAATATTGCGCAATAGTGATTCGAACCTTTCAACACGTTCAGACACTGGCTTTCATCAATAAAATTCGGTACAAGGTCAAAAACAGAATTGATGCATTGGTAAAGGCATACACACTGAGCATAAAGGTGGTTTGCGAATCAGAACCAGCCAGCATCCCATGTACTGTCACCCACATATAAGCGACAAACGTACCGAAATGCAACCAGCGCCACACACCATAACTGATGCGCTGACGCACATAAAAACTCAGTAAAATCAAAGCAAAAGCATAAAACCCCAGTTGTCCCAAACCCACCCAAATGGATTGCGCGCCCTCTTTACCAAAGCTCATTAAAAACGGTGTGAGTATTTGAACGATGTCGGTTTTAATAAACGCGTCGCCCAGCAATATCAACGCATGAAACCCCGCAAACAGCAAGCCCAAAATACTGGTGAATTCGTGCATGGCCATAAAGGTCGGACCATTTGACCACAGACGTGTGGTCTTTGTGGACATCAACAGTCCCATCATCATCGATGCCCAAAACAGCACATAAGCCGTCACACCCGAAGCACGGGATAAAAACCAGTAGCCTTTGGCTTCTTCGCCCACCAAGGTCTGTGCAAAAATACCTGAAAACACTGGCAAAACCACCAACCCACTCAGCGCGCCGATAGCAAGCGCCACGATGAGTGCCAAGCCTGTGCCCCATGTCATGGCACTTTGTCTCGCTTCGATGGCGTTGCCTGATATTTGTGTCGTTGTCATATCCATTCCTTTGTCATTGATTGTCATTGCATTGTGCGGCATTAGGAGATTGCCATATGGATTGTTTGAACAGTGCATTCATCTGCACTTCGCCATTATCCAAAACCACACATGCACCATAATCTTCTTGTGCATCCACCCATTTCATGCCTGCTTGCGCGCCCAAAATCAACAGCATCTTGCTCGCCAATTCAGCCTGCTGTGCGGTCGGTGCAATCACACTCGCACTGAGCACATCGGTCTGAGCACTACTCCCTGTACGCGGGTCAATAATGTGGTGACGCACCACACCATCCTGAGACCACTGACGATAATCGCGTCCTGAGGTCGCCACGCCAGAACGTTTGACCATCACCTGAGCCAAATCGTGTTCAGCATCCATTGGATTGGCAATGCCAATCGGCCATGCACCACCATCAGCCATTGCACCGCTGATGGCGATGTCACCACCAGCATCCATCAAAACAGGTGCAAATTGCGCCAAACGTTGCACCACTTCATCGGCACACCAACCTTTGACAAAACCGCCCAAATCCAAATGGATGCCACTGGGCAAAAATACCGCGCGGGCTTGTGCATCAAACTCAATTCCTGCCCAAGCATCCAAAGCACTGACGCCACTAACGCTACTCACCACACGCGCGGGCTTTGCCCGTTGATTCATTTGCTCAAAACTTTGGTCGTACCCCACATTCATCAAAGCGTCTAAAATCGTGGGTGTGACCAAACCATTGTGTGCACGCGCCACTTGAACCGATTGATGTACCACAGTCCATAAATTTTCTGAGGCAATGAACCACCGCCCCCCACTGGCGTTGAGTTGGCTCAATTCGCTGTCGTTGCGAAATCGACTAAAGGTCTGTTCCCAGCCCTCAAACCATACGGGGACTTGTTGCAACAACGCATCAAATGCTGTGCTGTCGGTATCCATGACCACCGACATGTCACAATTCATAGCACGAAAATCAATGTGTCGCATGGGGTCGCCATCTGCCATCTGAATTAACGAGACGAGCGCGAGCGACGCACGGGGCGTGGTTGCACTTGCACTTCTCGCAATACGGGTGCAGAAGACAGCACTTGTGCAGGCACATCGTTGCGCGCAATTAACACAGGTGCGGCGGGCGCACGGGGTACTGCTCGCGGTGCAACAGGCGAGACCTTGGTTTTGGGCGCAAGATTGACTTTGGGTGCCACACCAACGGTTGCCACATTGCCCGCAGCGCGTGGTGCGTTGACGTCGTTTGGTTGATAGGTCTCGTTCAACGTAAGCATGTTGGATTGAGCATCTTCGAGTTGCTTGGCTTGGGTGTCACGAATATGATTGACTGCCAATGCGCCCCAACCCCCCATCGTGCCCATCAAAGATAAACTGATGATGAGTGCCTTGATGCCAAAGTGACCTTGCCCCTGAACCTTGGCAGCAGGTTTACGTGCCGCTGTCACTGATTTGCTCATAACGACGGTTTCGTTGGGTGAATTTGTGTGTGTGTTCATTGTGTGACCTCTTGAGTAATGTCTGTACGTTGAATCATGATGTGAAATTTATCCGCGACGGTCTTCATCATCGTCATCTTCCTCATCGTGGTGTTTGCGTTTTTTACCACGGTGCTCGTTCTCTTCATCATCGTCTTCACGATAACCACGTGGCTGCGACTCCGCTACCGCACCATTGTCCAAAACTGCACCTGTGGCAGCATCGATATACACATTACCTTGGGAACTAACGACTTCGTACGCTACCTTGCCACTGTAACGCACCAATTCTGGCGTACCAAACTGTGCATTTGGCGCGGCGCGTTGTGCAATGCTACGCGCTTGTTCGGTCGAAATCGCAAGACCATTGTCTCGCGCAGAGGTTTGCACCCACTGAGCGCTTTTCCCCGCCACAGGTGTATTGGCCGCGACTACAACTGGATTGGGGCTGTTTCCATTGACAGCGGCATTGGGCTGACGCTCTGTCGCATTAGTAGCAACTGGATTTTCCGAGTTTGGATTGACCAATAAGGATGTTTGCATTTGTGCCTCTGATTTGATGCCTAAGGCGCGATACACTTTATCCGACAGTTTTGCCACGCCCGAAGTGGATTGATCAAGTACACTGGTGAACACACCGCCCATCACCACCAATACAAAAGCAGTCAACACACCTGCTATAATCAATAATCTTTTGTTCATTTCATTCTCCTGACTTACCTTGTTTACGAGATGCGAATGTCAAAAACGTTTCGCGATGGTTGAATCATACTCAGGCGAGATTAAGTAAGTGTTAAGTGATGATTTAATTTTATTTTTTATAAAATTTTTTGCTTTCATATCCTTAATACTCCCTTAATCCACCCGCGCTATCATGCGTCTTCGCGCGCGCAAGCCATTTTTTACGAGGGTGTAGGGGTATCTGTTATGCGATTACTTTTGGTAGAAGACAATCAGCCTTTGGCAGAGGCCATTTGCTTGGGCTTAAAAGGTTTGGGGCACACGGTCGATGCCGTCAACACCGCCGAGCATGGTTTGCTGTCGATTGAAACCGAATCCTTCGATGCGGTGTTGTTGGACATCAATTTACCTAAAATGTCGGGTTTAGATTTGCTCAAAAAAATTCGTGAACAACACATCGACACCGCCGTGATTATGCTCACGGCACGCGACACCACTGCTGATAAAATCACAGGCTTGGATTTGGGTGCAGACGATTATTTGGTCAAACCGTTTGAACTGGATGAATTGGATGCACGCTTGCGTGCGGTGACCCGCCGCTTATCGGGCAGTGAAATTAATGTACTGACTCGAGGCAATATTCGCATGGACATTCAAGGCCACGTGGTGACTTTTAATGATGAAATCATCAACCTATCGCGCAAAGAGTTCAATGTGTTGCAAATTTTATTGGAAGCCAATGGTCGCGTGGTCACCACCACCGCATTAGAATCTAAACTGTATTCTTGGGATGAAGAAATTTCGAGCAACAGCATACAGGTTCATATTTCCAATTTGCGCAAAAAGTTGGGCAAAGAAACCATTAAAACCTTAATTGGCATCGGTTATGTCATCGAATAATTCAATCAAAACTTCACGTTGGAGCCGTTTTTTACAGCGTCGTTCAATCAGTCGCCGCTTGTTGGCGTGGAGTTTTTCTGTTTTGGTTCTGGTCGGTGCACTGGCATCGTTTCAACTCTCTTACAGCATACGCAAGGAAATGCTCGAGTTGGTCGATAACAATTTAATTCAGTATGCCAACAGTCTGTATATGTTGGAACAGCAGGTACAGGGTTATGGTCACGTTTCTGAACCCCTGAAATTTGACGATGAAGATGAAGAGGATAAAGACAAGCGTGATAAAAAAGACCACTCATCCAACAAATCCTCAAACTGGGTCTTAAAAAACAAATCCAGTACCGCTGGCTCGAACGGATACGGCATTGCGTTTCAAATTTGGGACGCGCAATCCAAACAACTGATTATTCGTTCAAAGAACGCCACCGACACCCCCATGAAAGAATTTAAAACAGGTTTTTCCAACCAAAAGGTCGGTGAGCAAGTGTGGCGCACCTATGTTCATTTTGATCGCGAAAAACAACGCGTCATTGTCGTCGCGCAAGAACAAGCACTCACCGACCACATCATCAGCGAGACGGTGATGCGTTTGATTACCCCGATTTTATTGGGTTTTCTCGTACTTCTCGGCTTGTTTTATTGGATTATTCATCGCAGTTTGCGCCCTTTATCCGAACTCAATCGTGCCATTGGACAACGCTCACCCCTGAATTTACAACCGATACAGGTCAAAAAAGCCCCTGCCGAAATCACCCCCGTGGTCAATTCCATCAATACCCTGATGCACACGCTTGAAGACTCGCTGAACAAGGAGCGTCACTTCACAGGCAACGCCGCGCATGAACTGCGCACACCGCTCGCAGTCATCGACACTTTGGCACAAACCGCCATCAAGACACAAGACCCCAGCATTTTGCCTAAAATCAAAGTTGCGACAGACCACGCACGCCGTCAAATTGAGCAACTGCTGACCTTGGCACGTTTGGATGCGAATGCGGGTTTGAATAAAACCACGGAGGTTAATCTGTATGCGATGTGTCAAACAGTCAGCGCGGATTTATTCAATGTCCATGCCAAAACGGTTGAAATTCAACTGCATGGCGACCATAACAGTATCGTTCAAAGCACCCCCGAAATGCTCTACATCCTGCTCAAAAACATTATTGACAATGCAGTCAGCCACACCCCAGAGCACGGCATCGTACGCATTGATGTCAGCGCGTCACCACAGTCAAGCGTACGAATCACCGATACCGGCACAGGCATTGCACCCGAACAATTGGCACGCATCACGGAACGATTTTATCGAGTGGAACAAAAGCACGAGGGCTTCGGTATTGGCTTGTCGATTGTGCAGCGCATTTGTCAATTGCACCAAGCCCATCTAAGCATCACCAATCGCGAAGACGGTCAGACAGGCTTGTGCGTGCGCATCACGTTCCCGCCAAACTGAAAGTCATTGGCCAACAACGAGATACGACAAAACCCGCTATAATGCCCCAAGGATGTTTTCATCCAAAGAAGAACCACACCATTCACAGGGGGTATTATGTATATTTGGCTGATGGTTGCAGGAATCTTGCTCATCGCAGAGTTGCTCACAGGAACGTTTTATTTACTGATGTTGGCACTGGCGTGTGTCTTCGCTTGGTTTGCAACATTATCGGGTGCGGGTTTTTTGACACAAACCGTGGTTTTCTTAATCAGTGCCAGCGTGCTGGTGTACATCACTCGACGCCTGCGCGCGCAAATCAATCAAAAAAACACCCCCAATATCGCAGATAATTTAGATGCAGGTGAAGTCATCAACGTACACGATTGGGTAGATGGCGTTGGACATACCCATTATCGCGGTACACAATGGCGCGTACTCTTGGACACACCTGACAACGCACCACTCAGTGACGGCTCGTATCGGATTGTTAAATTAGACGGCGTACACATTCGCGTGGCACGATTGAACCCAATCAATCCGCATTGAAGGTAGTCCTATGATTTTACCCGCCCCTTTGACACTGTTCATGCTCTGCACACCGCTGGCGACTGCACCCCATCGGCAACCTCACTCTCGCGGCAGTTATTTGACTGTAAAAACCTCCACCAACATGAATAATTTCAATTTCAACCTAAAGGACACACCATGGAATTTACCTTTCCCCTCGTGATACTGGCCATTGCCGTCATGTTTGTACTTCAAGCGGTCAAAGTTGTACCTCAGCAAAGCGCGTGGGTGCTGGAGCGGTTTGGTAAATACAACCGTACTTTGCTACCAGGATTAAACATCATCATTCCATTTATTGACCGCGTCGCCTACCGCCATTCACTCAAGGAAATTCCGATGGATGTGCCCAGTCAAGTCTGTATCACGCGCGACAACACACAGTTGCAAGTCGATGGGGTGATTTACTTCCAAGTCACCGATCCGATGAAGGCTTCGTATGGCTCATCAAACTTTGTATTTGCCATCACCCAATTGGCACAAACCAGCCTGCGCAGTGTGATTGGTAAACTCGAATTGGATAAAACCTTTGAAGAACGTGACCTCATCAACACCCAAGTGGTCAACGCATTGGATGAAGCCGCCTCTAACTGGGGCGTGAAAGTGCTGCGTTATGAAATCAAAGACTTGGTACCACCTGCTGAAATCTTGCGCTCAATGCAAGCCCAAATCACCGCCGAGCGTGAAAAACGCGCCTTGATTGCCGCCTCAGAAGGTCGCAAGCAAGAACAAATCAACATCGCCGCAGGTGAACGCGAAGCCTCGATTCAACGCTCAGAAGGTGAAAAACAAGCCGCGATTAACCGCGCCGAAGGCGAAGCGGCAGCCATCCTTGCGATTGCCCAAGCGAACTCGCAAGCCTTGCGCCAAATTGGTGAAGCCTCCGAAACATCGGGCGGTATGAATGCAGTCAACCTCAAAGTCGCCGAGCAATACGTCGCGGCCTTCCAAAACATGGCCAAAACCAGCAATACCCTGATTGTACCTGCCAACATGGGCGATTTATCCACCCTCATCACAGGCGCGATGAAAATGATGGAAAGCCAAAAGAAATAAACGGTTGATTTAAATCACCTCAAAAGGCGCGGCATCATGCGCCTTTTTTGCATTTTTGCACTTCGGTCATTGCGGTAATCCATACCACATCAGCACAGCGAGTGCACATGGATTGCCACGCTTCGCTCGCAATGACGGCGTGTTAATCCACCGTAACAAAACCAGCCGCAAATCCCAAATATTTTTAGCCAAACCGACACAGAACCGATAAAAGCGATTAAAATTCCCCCCGTCGTCAAGTGGGACACCGACGACAGTATGCCGTGATCCGCATGTCGGCTCGCAAATATTATGTACATCAACTCAATAAAGGATACACCATGGCATCGGTCAACAAAGTCATCATCGTCGGTAATTTAGGGCGTGACCCAGAAGTGCGCTATACCGCAGACAACCGCGCAATCACCAACATCGCAGTCGCCACATCAGAACGCTACACCGATAAAAATTCAGGCGAGAAAAAAGAAATCACCGAATGGCACCGCATTGTATTTTTCAATCGTTTGGCTGAAATTGCAGGCGAATATTTGAAAAAAGGCTCATCCGTCTATATTGAAGGTCGCTTGCAAACCCGCAAATGGACAGACCAATCGGGCGTTGAGCGTTACACCACAGAGATCGTCGCAGACCAAATGCAAATGCTCGGTTCACGCAATTCTGCGGGCGGTGGCGTTGCCTATGATGACGGCCCTTCAGCAGCTACCCCCGCTGCAGCCCCTGCCAAACGTCCCGCAGCACCCAAACCGATGGACGACATGGAAGACGATATTCCTTTTTAAAACACACCTATTACTGATTTGTTACAACAAAGCCCTTCATCTGAAGGGCTTGTTTATTGGATGGTTTACAATGGATTTTGTTTTAAGCCACGGTATCCAAAGCACGCGCAATCGTCGAGAAAATCTCAGTAATCTGCGCTTCGTTAATAATCAGCGGTGGCGAAATCGCAATGATGTCACCCGTCACCCGAATCAGCACGCCCATTTCAAAACATTTCACAAAGGTTTCATAAGCGCGCGCACCCACCGCTCCTTCGCGGCTATTCAACTCAATGCCACCCACCAAACCGAGGTTGCGCACGTCTTTCACATGGAGCGCGTTTTTGAGTTTGTGAATTTCGTTTTCAAAATGTGGCGATAAATCACGCGCACGGTCAAATAATTTTTCTTGCAAATACACATCAATGCTCGCGCAACAAGCCGCCGCCGCCAATGGATGGCCTGTGTAGGTGTAACCATGGAAAAACTCAATCGCATTCGCAGGTGCGTTGTTGACCACCGTATCGTAAATTTCGTTTTTGCAGACCACCGCGCCCATCGGTACAGCGGCATTGTTCAGACCTTTTGCCAAAGTCATGATGTCAGGTGTGACATTGAAGTATTGCGCGGCGAACGGTGCGCCCAAGCGACCAAAACCCGTAATCACTTCATCAAATATCAGCAGCAAACCATGCTTGTCACAAATCGCACGGATTTTTTCGAGGTAGCCTTTGGGTGGAATCAACACCCCTGTTGAACCTGCCAATGGCTCAATAATCACCCCCGCAATGGTCGATGGGTCATGCAGCGCAAGGATGTTTTCCAAAGTGTCTGCCAAATGCGCGCCCCATTCGGGTTGCCCACGGCTAAACGCTGCATGTTCGATGCTCAAAGTGTGTGGCAGATGATCCACGCCAGCGAGTAAATTCGCCGAAAAATGCTTGCGATTGCCGCCAATGCCACCGACCGAAATACCACCAAAGCCCACGCCATGGTAACCACGCTCGCGACCAATGAATTTCGTGCGCTGCGCATCGCCATTGGCGCGGTGGTAGGTCAATGCCATTTTCAATGCCGTATCGACTGACTCCGAACCTGAATTGGTAAAAAACACCTTATCCATGCCTTCAGGTGCAATGGCAGCCAGTTTGCTCGCCGCTTCAAATACTTTGGGATGCGCCATTTGAAACATCGGCGCGTAGTCCAACTCATGCGCCATATCACAAACCGCCCGCACAATGGGCTCGCGCCCATGCCCTGCATTCACACACCACAAACCCGCAGTACCGTCTAAAATTTGCCGTCCATCGTCCGAGGTGTAGTGCATGTCTTTAGCAGATACAAGCACGCGCGGCGCGGCTTTGAATTGTTTGTTCGCTGTAAATGGCATCCAGAGATGATCGGTATTGAGTGTCATATTAAATCCTTGTGTGATGGTTGTCTCGTTTGGATAGAAGTGCGCGCAACATTTTTGCCGCCCTCATCTCTACCGCATCATCATACAAGAAAATTGGTTTGAAAATAGATACACTTATACCAAAGAGAGCACACCATTTATATGGTGCGAGGCGAATGACGATTCGCTATATCTTGCGCCTCGTGCCTTATGCTGCAACAGCCAGCGTAATTGGCATGGCTGTTCCGTGTTTTTTAAGCATAAAATTGCAACACTGCAAACAGTGCCATTCCTGCAAACAACGCAGCGATCAAACTGTGTCGCCATACGAACACCAAACCAGAAACCAACGCGGCGAGCAATGCGGGATTGTGCCAAGTAAAATCCGCCCTGCCATGCTGGATGAAAATATCGGGCGCAATCACCGCCATAATCGCGATGGTCGGCGCGTAGCGCAAGGCTTTTTGTACCGAATTCGGAAATGCAAACCGCTCAGGCGTGAGCAAAAAAAATCCACGTGTGAGCACCGTCACCACCATCAAGCCTGCTACGGCAATGAGCAACCAAAAATGATTCATCCAACTCATGTCTCACACTCCACATCATCGAGTTTGCCTGAATCAGACGCATGGCGCAAAGGCATATTCGGCAAAAATCGTTCCACAATCAAAGCCACAGCAACACCGATGACAATCGCCACCAGTACCCACAACTTATTCGGCAAATCGTGGAAATACACCGCCGTCAGCGCAGCGACCACACAACCAGCCACGCCCGCCCAATTGTCCACCATCTTGATGATTAAAATCAACAGCGTCAATGCCGCCGCGAGCTGTAAGCCCCATTCAGTCGGCACCACACTCGCCAAGGCAATACCGAACACAATTCCAATTTGCCAAAAGACAAAATTCGTCAATGCCATACCGACGAAAAAACTGCGTTGCTCCAAATTTGCAGGTGGTGGATTTGCACCATCCAATGCGCGGTAACGATGTGTGAACAACATACAATTAATATCGCCATTCAAAAAACCAAACAACACGCGCTCGCGCAAAGGCAAATGCCGAAAATACGGCTTAATCGCGCCGCTGAAAATCACAAAACGCACATTCACCATCGCCGCCGTCAGCCAAATCACCCACAGCGGTGCGTGCGCGACCAACAATGACAACACCGCCAACTGTGCGGAACCTGCGTACACCACCACATTGATGAGCATCGTATAGGCAGGCGACAAACCCGCGCTCACCATCGCCACCGCCGTGACCAAACCCCAAATAAACGTCGCGGGCGTGGTTGGCAAAAGCGCGTCAAAACCCTCGCGCATTGCCGAGAGGATCTCAGCACGCTGCTCAGGCGCATCAAAACGCAAACCAAAAAAATTCAATAAAACATTCATCACATCAATCATCATAAAATCGGTATACCCCCTCTTTTCAACCACCGAGAAAACCTCAAATGCTGAAAAATACAGAAGCCGATAAACCAGTGAAGCCATTATAGCCGAGCACCGACGTTATTTATTTGTATCACCCAACGATTCTGTATCGTTCAAAAACACAATACAGTGCAACATTTCACCGATGTAAAGAAATGTAAAGTCCAGTAAAAAGCGTCAACGATGGCAAACCAGAGACATTAATCGCACACGTTCAAACCGAACTGAACTCTGAAAGGATGCACCATGAAAACCCCATCAACCATCGCGCTCATAACCGCTCTGCTGTTGACCAGCATCGGCGCGTATGCACAACCGAACCGCGTGGACAATGGCGAACAAAACCTTTGGCAATCAGGTTTCAAACACTCACGCACCATGCACACCACACAAAACACATCTGATGCCCACTCAAACCAAAACACGGGCAATTGGCACGGTTCATGGCAAAGTACCACCCGATACCCACAAGCCAACCACACTCAAAATAATGGACAAAATCAATGGCAAAGGAACAACAATCGCTACCCACAACCTCAAACTGGCTATGAGCACAACAATCGCAATCCATCCAATCGACATGATGAACGCTATGATGGACGTTGGCAAAACACCGAACAGCGCACCACGTACCAACATCGCATCACATACAGACAAGGTGACCGCCTGCCTGTGGCATATCGCGGCTGGCGTGGCGCACGCTACGAGGTGCAAGATTGGCACAATCATCGCAACCTCTACGCCCCACCAAGCGGTACCCGCTGGATGGTATCGGTGGAGGGCGACTTCATCCTTGCTTCGATATTGACTGGGGTGATTTATAGTGTGATACATTCATAAATCAAACCGTAATCCAAAAATAGAAAAATCCAGACGCGAAGTCTGGATTTTTGTTTGGTGACTCGGTAAAAACCAAAGTCTTGTTTTCAGTGGTCCCCACCGCTGAAGTATTTGCTACGTGCTCATTCTATACAATCTATTTTTAATTTGCAAGCCTGAGAATACTCCTTTGTATTAGAATGCAAATTCTAATCACAATATTCAGAAAGGCGCACGATGAAATCCGCAAATTATGTCATGGGTTTGGATTTAGGTACAAGTTCGATAGGCATCGGAGCTTGGTCGCTCAGTACCTTAGGCGAGCCAGATGACATTTTGTTTCATCATGTGTATTTATTTAAAGAGCCTGTTGCCTCTACCACCAGTGGCTTAGTTTCAAAAAAAGCAGGTAGGCGTGAGCATCGTCAAGCACGCAAACAACGTGACCGCAGAAGCGGGCGATTGCAGCATTTAAACGCACTGTGTAAAGCACACTTAAACTCGAACGATATCAGCAAATTTTCCCAACGTGATACACAAATGCTGGCAGATTGTAAACGCTTTGAGTCATTGGCTCTACGCGCCTATGCAGTCACGCAACCGCTTTCATTGAGTGAATTTTCTACGGTATTGTTTCACTTATCCAAAGGACGTGGATATTCCAGCGGATTCAAACCTCTGTCCAAAAAAACCGAGGAAAAACTTCAAACGGCTACAAATTTTGACGACAAAATCAAATTATTTACAGGCGAAGTACAGCCAGGGCATCAGCGTTTAGCACACATTATGCAACTACGTAACACTTCAACAGTAGGGCAATATATGCTTGACCGCGCTACTCGTGGACTGCCCTGCATTTTAAAGGCGGGGAATGACCGCGCTTATATTCCCGATAGTTGCGAACCGATTGCAGATGAGATTGAGCAAATCGTTGATAAAAATGGCGTGCTGGTAGCACAAAATTTTCACAATCTCTACGCCTTACGTGACGAACTGAAAATCGAATTCGATCTCATTTGGCACAAGCAAGCAGAATTTCATCCAACAATCTTAACCGATGAATTGCGCAACAAAATTGAAGCCGTGTTGTTCTACCAACGCCCCCTCAAATCCATACAAGCCATGATAGGCGGCTGCTTGGTCGAGCCCAATTTGCCGCGTGCATCCCGCGCCCACCCTGCTTTTCAAACCTTTCGCATTGAAAAAAGTTTAGCCGATTTGCGCTGGGGCTATGGACGAAATGCCAAGCCGCTCACACATCAAGAGCGTGACATCATCCGTCAAGCCTTACACGACCCAGCGCAGTTGGACAGCAGTGGAGAACTTACTTTTGACAGAATTTACAAACTACTTGAGCCCGTGCGCCAGCAATCTCACGCACAAATAGATGTTGAATTGGATTTATTTGGTAACCCAACGGGCAAACCAAAGTCAAGTGAGTTACCCAAAAACCTCAATCTCGAAAAAGGCGGACGCGATGGCTTAAAAGGCAATATCACCAACAAGCGTTGGCAATGGTTGGGACTATATGAAGCGTGGGAAAAATTAGCCACGCCACAACCCAACGACCCGCCACATATGAATCGTCAAACATGGGTAATTAATTTTCTCAGTGATTTAGGCTCGGTGGAGTTACTCTATCCCGACAACTGGACTGAACAGTTTTACCTGCGCGATATTCCAGCCAAAAATGGCAAACCCGCACGCATCGGCAAGCAATTACCCATGTTTACCGACCCATTATTTTTGAACTTTATCAATCAGTTGCGCAAACACGAAAAATTTGACCGTTTGAGCGCAATGAAATTTGATAGTGGGCGTACTTCGTACAGTATCAAGGCTCTGAACAAAATCAATGAATGGATGAGAGAAGCCGTAGACTTCGGACACGCGACACATATTGATGAGCACGAAGCCATTGAACAACTATATCGACAAAGCCAAATCAATGAAAAAACAGTTTTGGAATTATTAGAAAACCCTGTCAAAACAGGCAATGGCGTGGTGGATGTCGCGCTGATGCAGGTGAAAAAAGTCGTCAATCACTATATTGCGCAACACGGCAAACCCACGCGTATTGTGGTCGAGATGGCTCGTGAAATGAGTGAGGGCATTACGCGACGCAACGAAATGCAGAGCCAACAAAACAAAAATAAAGGCGTGAATAAAAAAGCCACCGATGATATGCACCAACATCATATTCCGTATTCAAAAACCAATGTGTTGCGCTATCGACTGGCACAAGATCAAGGCTATGATTGCCCCTATTGTGGGAAAAAACTCGGCGTGCGCGATATTTATGATGGAGGCTCAACCCAAATTGAGCATATTATCCCCCAAGCCATTACCCAAGTTGGGCGCAAGTATTCCGAAATCGTTTTAGCCCACACACACTGCAATCAGAAAAAGGGGCGACGCGTGCCGATGGAAGCCTTCGCCTTCAATACCACGCCGATAGAGCAAATGGCGCAACGCTTGCGCTCTATCAAGCAAGAGCGCAAAGCATTGTTATTAGAAATCCCTGAAACGCCAGAGAATAGCGTCAGCGATGACATGCTCAATGAATTTTGTGACCGACAATTCCACGAAACCGCATGGATTACCAAAATAACCGCCACATGGTTGCGCAGTTTAGGCATTAATGTCGAATGCACCCGTGGGCAAATGACCGCGCAGTTACGCGCTCAATGGCATTTAGAAAGCATTTTGCCCGAAGCGCGAATTGCTGAAGGTTTACCCGCGTACAGCACCGTGGACACCACAGGCGAAGTAAAAGAAACCATTATTCCGCCTGCAGCGATGTTTGATAAGGATGGCAATAAAACCCTGCTGTGGCGTTATTGGAACAAAGAGCATTTAACCAAAGACGAATTTGAAGAGTTGCGTAAAACAGGTTTGTATCAATTCGACAAACGTTGCGACCACCGCCATCACTTAATCGATGCCTTAGTGACAGCACTGTGCTCTCGCAGCATGGTCAAACGCATGGCGGATGAATACAAAAAACGCAGTGAACAAGAAGCACAAAAACAACCCGAACACCAACGGCGCATCCGCTTTGGGCGGATCGCCACGCCTGTCGAGCGCGTGCGTGAAAAAGTTTTGAACGCCGTCAAAGAACAAAAAGTCACCCACCGCCCTGACCGCAAAGTTAGTGGCGCATGGTTCCAAGACACCGCCTATGGACTCTACACAGACCCGACGGATGCGCGTTTACAATTTTTAGTCAATCGCTGTGCCGTGCGTGCCTTAATCGGTAAAGACGATGCCGCGACCACCGCAAATATCGAAAGCGTGATTGGTCCTGAAGTCAAAGCAACACTGAAAGCCAGTTATCGCGCGTTTTACCAAGCACACTGGGGCAATGACAGCCCGAAAAACAAAGAGGAATACAGCAAAGCCTGTGAAACTTTGTGGCTCACGCCGCCTTTACACCAACGCACCCAACGCCCAATTATTAAAGTACGTCAAAAATACAAACCCTTTGAAGCGGGCAAACACGTCATCATTCGCCACACCGACCAGAGCGGTGTGGTACGTGAGAAAGTATTGATTTCGGATGAAAATGCGTTTATTGCGTGGAATCCAGAAAGCCACGTGGATGGCTATCGTGTGGTGAGTAATTACCAAGCTCGTGGCGCATCGGATGTGCCGAAACATTGGATGCGGGTTTATAAGGGTGATACAGTTTTGGCAAAGAATGGACTTAAATATTGCGTAAATATTTTAACTGAGGCTGGTGGCCGTGTTGAAACGATGCGCTTAGTCTGCACAACCGTAAAAACAAAACAGAGCGAAGGACACCAAGATTTTTATTTAGAACCACCAAAACGAAAAGGCAGCATGAGCCTCTGGGACATCGTCGAAATCATAAGAGATCCATTTTATGGCAGACCAGCAAGTTCTACTGATTGAAAGTCAGTGTCACATAAGCATGGACACGGGGCGGGTTTTGTTCAAAAAAACCGATGGACAAACCCGCACCGAATTGGCTGAGGACATCGCGGTACTGTGCCTGCACCACGAGCAAATCACCATCAGCCACCATGCGTTGCGCGCGCTTTCCCAAGCCAGTTGCGCCGTTATCACCACCGACGCGCAGCACATGCCCTGTGGCATCCTGCACCCACTCTCCCAACAAAGCACAACCATTGCCAATACCCGACTGCACGAGCAAATTCGCTTGGAATTTACCCCCGAACGCAAAGCCCAATTGTGGCAAAACCTGATTGCACAAAAAATTCAAAACAGTGCTTTGGTACTGAGATTGCTCAAACTCAATGGCGCATTGCGCTTGGAACGACTCGCACAACAGGTTCAACCCGATGACGCCACCAACGCCGAAGGGCAAGCCGCAAAATATTACTGGCAACAGTGGTTTGCGCACCCAAACATTACACCTGTCGCCAACAAACGACTCAAACAAAATGCTGGAGATTTAGTCAACGCCCGTTTGAATTACGCCTACGCTGTTTTACGCGCCATGATTTCGCGTGAACTCATCATCGCAGGACTTAACCCATCTTTGGGGGTCGGGCACATCAATCGGGGCAACCCATTTAATTTAGCCGATGATTTGATTGAACCCTACCGTTGCGTGGCAGAATGGGCTGTGGCACAGACCGAGGATTTTGAAGCCGAATTTATCGGCATCGAAAAGCAATACCTACTGCGTGACCTCATGTGCGAAGTCAAACTCACCCATGATGCTGACAATCAATATCGTCTGCCACAGGCGATTAGCCAAACGCTGCAAAGTTACTGTCGCGCACTGGCAGAGCCAAGCAAACCGATTAAACTCAAACTCCCAAAGGAGTTGCACCATGAAAATCAGTCGAGTTAAGAATGGATGGCGTATCGTGTGGTTATTAGCCGTATATGATTGCCCCATGACCGAGCGCGAGGAGCGACGGGACTACACCCTTTTTCGTAAAAAATTATTGCAAGAGAATTTTTTACAACTGCAATACTCCCTGTACGTCAAGCACTACGCCACCTACGCACAAGCCACCGCAGTTATTGAACGCATCAAACCAAATGTCCCCGAAGGCGCATCCTTGGCGTTTTTTTTCGTCACGGACAAACAATGGAGTATGACCCAAGAATACTTTGGTCCCAAAAAGACCAAGAAAAAACCCGAACAATATGAGCAAATTTCACTATTTTGAACACAATAAAAACAACAAACCCCTTGAAAAACAAGGGGTTGTTGTGGGGAGATTGTAGCAAACACTTCAACGGTGGGGAACCGAAACCGGTGATGAAATCACAATCCATACTGATGCATTGTAGCAAACACTTCAACGGTGGGGAACCGAAACGAAGGGCTTCGTCCCAGCTTCTCTAAAATAATTGTAGCAAACACTTCAACGGTGGGGAACCGAAACAACTGCGAGATACGATGTTACTCGCCCCAGATTGTAGCAAACACTTCAACGGTGGGGAACCGAAACCGCTGCGTCATAAATCATTCTGGTCGCTCCATTGTAGCAAACACTTCAACGGTGGGGAACCGAAACCTTATTTTGAGTAAGGCGGTCGAGTGTTCAATTGTAGCAAACACTTCAACGGTGGGGAACCGAAACTTTCAATTCTATTTTATTTCAGCGCTTGGTATTGTAGCAAACACTTCAACGGTGGGGAACCGAAACAGGCGGTGTCAAATCATCATTGTTTGTTTCATTGTAGCAAACACTTCAACGGTGGGGAACCGAAACTACTGCGCTATTGTTTTTTGCGTAGCAAAAATTGTAGCAAACACTTCAACGGTGGGGAACCGAAACTGGACAGAAACCATCACGCCCAACAAAACCATTGTAGCAAACACTTCAACGGTGGGGAACCGAAACCACAATCATGTCCGACTACTGCAACCTCTAATTGTAGCAAACACTTCAACGGTGGGGAACCGAAACAGTGCCATTACAATCCGCCTCTACCTGACTATTGTAGCAAACACTTCAACGGTGGGGAACCGAAACGTCTGGTATTTGAGGGATGAAATTAAAAAGATTGTAGCAAACACTTCAACGGTGGGGAACCGAAACTGCACAACGGCGACCCAGTTTTGGCTTGGAATTGTAGCAAACACTTCAACGGTGGGGAACCGAAACCTCGATTGGAACGATTATTTACAGCGCGGGATTGTAGCAAACACTTCAACGGTGGGGAACCGAAACAGTATATTCCACACTAACCCACAGAAACCAATTGTAGCAAACACTTCAACGGTGGGGAACCGAAACCGGCACGGATGTTGCTCGAAAACCTCATCCATTGTAGCAAACACTTCAACGGTGGGGAACCGAAACACGCAAACCATATTGCAAATGATAGATGCTATTGTAGCAAACACTTCAACGGTGGGGAACCGAAACTAATCACGCTCCAACTCACCAACCACCTTAATTGTAGCAAACACTTCAACGGTGGGGAACCGAAACACTCGATGCGAGCGGCTGTAATAAAAAAGGATTGTAGCAAACACTTCAACGGTGGGGAACCGAAACCGAATTGTACGACGTAATCGACAGCGCGACATTGTAGCAAACACTTCAACGGTGGGGAACCGAAACTTATTCGTCCGCTTCAAGATAATCAGCCCCATTGTAGCAAACACTTCAACGGTGGGGAACCGAAACCCACGTTTTTAGGCGTGGGCTTTTGCTTTTATTGTAGCAAACACTTCAACGGTGGGGAACCGAAACGCGTAATCAGGCAACATGCCAGCATTGTCTATTGTAGCAAACACTTCAACGGTGGGGAACCGAAACTCAATATACAATTCTTCATCATCACCAACAATTGTAGCAAACACTTCAACGGTGGGGAACCGAAACATAAACGCAGATACAAAGTGCAAGGAATTCATTGTAGCAAACACTTCAACGGTGGGGAACCGAAACACTGATTTTGCTACCCGTCCGTAACAATTCATTGTAGCAAACACTTCAACGGTGGGGAACCGAAACTTTGCGCGCGATTGCTCGCGCTGGATAATTATTGTAGCAAACACTTCAACGGTGGGGAACCGAAACAATACTCATCTTGCTCCTCCGCATCAATTTATTGTAGCAAACACTTCAACGGTGGGGAACCGAAACCGTTGCTAAATTCAGCCGCGAACGAAACGAATTGTAGCAAACACTTCAACGGTGGGGAACCGAAACCCTCATCATTACCTATGGACAATATATTGTATTGTAGCAAACACTTCAACGGTGGGGAACCGAAACAACACCCGAGCATTAGTTACAAACTGTTAAATTGTAGCAAACACTTCAACGGTGGGGAACCGAAACACAAAATAATCAATGCTTTGAATATAATTGATTGTAGCAAACACTTCAACGGTGGGGAACCGAAACTTAAAACCTTGGCACCTAATTCATCGGATTATTGTAGCAAACACTTCAACGGTGGGGAACCGAAACCTTCAACCATTATTGATTTTGATTTTTTCAATTGTAGCAAACACTTCAACGGTGGGGAACCGAAACCGAATTTCGTTTGTGGGTGACGCTAGGTGTATTGTAGCAAACACTTCAACGGTGGGGAACCGAAACGATATTGCCCTGCTCATGCCACTTTTAGCAATTGTAGCAAACACTTCAACGGTGGGGAACCGAAACCATGAAACGATTACCCATTTTGTTGGCCTAATTGTAGCAAACACTTCAACGGTGGGGAACCGAAACAGTGTAGACGCACCTTCAATGTTTGAGTACATTGTAGCAAACACTTCAACGGTGGGGAACCGAAACGTTGCCCGCGCTCATGTTTGCTTGGTTGTTATTGTAGCAAACACTTCAACGGTGGGGAACCGAAACCCAACGGCACAAAAGCGCGTCAAGCAGACTATTGTAGCAAACACTTCAACGGTGGGGAACCGAAACAACAAGTAATCACTAATTTAATAATTGATAATTGTAGCAAACACTTCAACGGTGGGGAACCGAAACTGTATAATGCCAAAATGAATCAAGGACTTTATTGTAGCAAACACTTCAACGGTGGGGAACCGAAACGATTGTTTATGCGCTTAATTGTACGCGTGTATTGTAGCAAACACTTCAACGGTGGGGAACCGAAACCGATATAGTCGCTGGGTGCTACCTTGGTTTATTGTAGCAAACACTTCAACGGTGGGGAACCGAAACACACAATCGTTAATGCTTTCACAAAAACTGATTGTAGCAAACACTTCAACGGTGGGGAACCGAAACCGAATTGTACGACGTAATCGACAGCGCGACATTGTAGCAAACACTTCAACGGTGGGGAACCGAAACTTGAATCATGGGTATGTTATCCACCATTACATTGTAGCAAACACTTCAACGGTGGGGAACCGAAACAAAGTGCCCATCACAACATGCGCATCCGCGATTGTAGCAAACACTTCAACGGTGGGGAACCGAAACTGGCCGCAACAGCAAAGTACACCTGTACAGATTGTAGCAAACACTTCAACGGTGGGGAACCGAAACTTTAGTTGTAGGTGTTAGCAATGCCAAAATATTGTAGCAAACACTTCAACGGTGGGGAACCGAAACAGCGAGATGAGTGACCCAATCGCCGCCGCAATTGTAGCAAACACTTCAACGGTGGGGAACCGAAACGGCGCGAAGCCTTGTATTTTCTATATTTTTATTGTAGCAAACACTTCAACGGTGGGGAACCGAAACAACAAAATCACCGCTTACAAAGGTTTTGATATTGTAGCAAACACTTCAACGGTGGGGAACCGAAACCGTTGAAGTGTACGTCACCAACAACACAGGATTGTAGCAAACACTTCAACGGTGGGGAACCGAAACGGGCGTGGCAGTGCAGGTAAATCGGTTGGTATTGTAGCAAACACTTCAACGGTGGGGAACCGAAACATGAGTACGATACGATACGCTTACCAAAGCATTGTAGCAAACACTTCAACGGTGGGGAACCGAAACCAGCAATTGCGCGTGGTTGAGGATGATGCGATTGTAGCAAACACTTCAACGGTGGGGAACCGAAACAGCGAGTATTGCCGCGATTCGGGTTTTAATATTGTAGCAAACACTTCAACGGTGGGGAACCGAAACCAGCAATTGCGCGTGGTTGAGGATGATGCGATTGTAGCAAACACTTCAACGGTGGGGAACCGAAACCATTGACTGTAGGTGGTGCTCTGTCGCAAAATTGTAGCAAACACTTCAACGGTGGGGAACCGAAACGCAGGACGCTTGCTCGATGGCGTACTGCACAATTGTAGCAAACACTTCAACGGTGGGGAACCGAAACTGAAAAGGGTATGGATGATCCTGTAACCATATTGTAGCAAACACTTCAACGGTGGGAACCGAAACCTGGTACTTAACAAGCAACCCAATCCGACAATCGCAGGTATAATGCGACTTTCCCCACGCGCCAAAATCGTACTGCTCCAATGCCTGCCAACACGTATTCTTTTAACTTCTCCGCCCTACTACCCCACCTCAAAATCGGTCAACGCTATACCATGCCCATGCCACACGGTTCGGCGGATGCGTTGTTTTTGGCGCAGTTGGCGCGATCTGCGGGAGGTGGGGATTCTAAAGGGAGATTGCGGGTCGAGCCCGCAATGACTCTTAACGAGTCCGCAATGTCACATTATGAGCCTGCAACGACTCCCAACGCGCCCGCAATGACACATTCCGAGCCCGAAACGACATCTCCTAAATCCGCAATGACTTCGACTTTGGTGGTGTTGTGTGCAAATGCACAAGACGCGGCGCGGTTGCTCGCAGAAATTGCTTATTTTGATTCAACGCTGCGAGTGTTGCAGTTGCCCGACTGGGAAACACTGCCGTATGACGCGTTCTCGCCCCACCATGATTTGGTCTCCGAGCGTTTGCAGACTTTGTACGCGCTGACGCAGCGGCAGTGTGATGTGTTGCTCGTGCCTGTCTCGACCGCTTTGTACCGTTTGTCGCCACCCTCTTTTTTACTCGCGCGGACGTTTTCGTTCGCGCAGAACGACACGCTTGATGCGGCGGTATTGCGCGAGCAGTTGGTCAACGCGGGTTATACCGCCGTCAGTCAGGTGGTCGCCCCTGGCGAGTTTGCGTTTCGCGGGGGTTTGATTGATTTGTTTCCGATGGGCTCGGTGTTGCCATTTCGGATTGATTTATTTGGCGATACGATTGAATCGATTAAAACCTTTGATGTGGACACCCAGCGCACGCTGTATCCTGTGCCATCGGTGCGCCTGCTGCCAGGGCGTGAGTATCCGACCGATGAGGCGGCACGTGCGGCATTTCGCAATGCGTGGCGTGAGCATTTTGAGGGCGATCCTACGAAGCACGCGATTTATAAGGACATTGCCAACGGGATTTTTAACGCGGGGATTGAGTATTATTTGCCACTGTTTTTTGACACGTCTGCAACGTTGTTTGACTATGTGCAAACGAATTCAACTGTGGTGCTGCACGGCGCGGTCAGCGATGCGGCGCAGCAGTTTTGGGCGGATACGCAGTCGCGCTATGGTTTTTTAAAAGGTGACATCACGCCGATTTTACCGCCTGAGCGTCTGTTCATGCGCGAGGATGAGTGGTTCACACGCATGAATGCGTTTGCGCAATTGGCTTTGCGTGCGGATGCAAATGTATCGGGGCATTTTGCCGAGCATGTCTCGCCCGTACCCGATGTACGTGTGTCGATTACCGCGCAGGAGGTGCAGCCATTCGCCCGTCTGACTGATGCGTTGCGTGCAAATGCCCGTGATGGTGTGCGCACAGTGCTACTGGCTGAGAGTTTGGGACGGCAAACCACTTTGAGCGACACGCTCTCGCGTCAGCAGATTTCTGTTCAGGCTCTTGGCGATTGGGCGCAGATTATCGCCGCGGATGCTGTCGATACGCTGTACATCAGCCACGCGCCACTGGAGCGTGGGTTTGTCGTTCAAAATCAGTTGTGTTTGATTACTGAAAACGAGTTGTACGCCAGCAGCACAGGCACGCGGCGCACCAACCGCTCTGGTGGTCGGGATAAAACTTCCAATGTCGATATGATGATTGCTTCGCTTTCGGAGTTGCGCGAGGGCGACCCAGTGGTGCACAGCGAGCATGGCATCGGGCGTTATCATGGTTTGGTAAATATGGATTTGGGCGACGGCTTGACTGAGTTTTTACACCTGTCTTACGCCGATGACACGGCATTGTATGTGCCAGTGTCGCAACTCTCGGTGATTTCACGCTACGCAGGTGCCGACCCCGAGCACGCGCCTTTGCACAACCTCGGCACTGACCGCTGGGCGCGCACACGCAAAAAAGCCGCCGAGCAAATCCGCGACACGGCTGCCGAGTTGCTTAACCTATACGCACGACGTGCGATGCGCGAAGGTCATGCTTTCCCGTTGAATTTCGCCGATTACGAAGTGTTTGCCAATGATTTTGGTTTCGAGACCACGCCCGACCAAGCCAGCGCGATTGCCGCTGTGACCCACGATTTGCTCGATGCCAAGCCGATGGACAGACTGGTGTGCGGCGATGTCGGCTTTGGTAAAACCGAAGTCGCCTTGCGTGCAGCGTTCATCGCGGCGATGGGTGGCAAGCAAGTGTGCATTCTCGCGCCGACCACCCTACTGGCCGAACAACACTTTCAGACGTTTTCTGATCGCTTTGCCAATTGGCCGATTCGCATTGCCGAGGTTTCGCGCTTTGTGAGCGGTAAAAAAACCAACGAGGTGTTAGAAGGTTTACAAAAAGGCAGCATCGACATCGTGATTGGCACGCATAAATTGCTCTCGCCGAATATTCAATTTGAACGTTTGGGTTTGGTCATTATTGATGAGGAGCACCGCTTTGGCGTGCGCCAAAAAGAGGCAATGAAAAACCTGCGCGCCGAAGTGGACATCCTCACCCTGACCGCCACACCGATTCCGCGCACCATGGGCATGGCGATGGAGGGCGTGCGTGATTTATCGGTGATTGCCACCGCACCACAAAAACGTCTGGCGATTAAAACCTTTGTGCGTCGTGAAGAAAAATCCGTGATTCGTGAGGCAATCTTGCGCGAGCTCAAACGCGGCGGGCAGGCATATTTCCTACACAACGAAGTCGCCACCATCGAGAACCGCCGCGAGATGCTCGCCGAACTTATCCCCGAAGCGCGCATTGCGATTGCCCACGGGCAAATGCACGAGCGCGATTTGGAGCGCGTGATGCGCGATTTTTACCACGGTCGTGCGAATGTCTTGCTCTGCACCACGATTATCGAAACGGGCATTGACGTGCCGAACGCCAATACCATCATCATGCACCGTGCGGATAAATTCGGCTTGGCGCAGTTGCACCAATTGCGTGGGCGCGTGGGACGCAGCCACCACCAAGCCTATGCCTACTTGCTGATTCACCACGAAGACTCACTGAGCGCGCAGGCCAAACGCCGTTTGGAAGCGATTTGCCAAATGGAGGAACTCGGCTCAGGCTTTTTCCTCGCCATGCAGGACATGGAGATTCGCGGCGCGGGCGAAATCCTCGGCGAAAAACAATCGGGCAACATCACCGAAATCGGTTTTAGCCTGTACAACGACATGCTCAACGCAGCGATTAAATCTCTGAAAAAAGGCAAAGAACCCGACCTCACCGCCCCACTGGGCGTGACCACCGAAATCAATCTACACACCCCCGCCCTGCTGCCCGATAACTATTGCGGCAGTGTCAATGAGCGGTTGAGCCTGTACAAACGCATGGCGAGCGCACCCGATGCCGCGACCCTTGACGAGATTGCCGAGGAAATCATTGACCGATTTGGTGAAATGCCGACCCCTGCTCAAGCCCTACTCGAAACCCATCGCCTGCGTCTGCGTGCTGAGCAAATGGGCGTGACGAAAATGGACATTGCGCACGAACTCGGACAAATTCATTTTGCCAAAGACGCGCCAATTGATGGCTTGTCACTCATTAAACTGATTCAATCTGACCGCAAAGTGCAACTCAACGGGCAAGACAAAATTAAAATCACCTACGCCATGCCCGAACTGGCGGATAAAGTTGCGCGAGTCAATCAAGTTTTGGATCAATTGCGCGTACAACCACACGATTGACCCCAATTGGGTGAATGGTTCAATTTGGCAAGATTTTATGCCCAACTGACCAAAAATCGGGTTACAATACCGCCCATGAAAACAGCAATCCGCCCCTCTTTTGATGTAACGACTTTGGTCACACATGGTCGTTGGCAAGTTTTGCATGGACGTTTGGGTTCGTGGCGATAAATCTCGCCTATACTAAAGCAATCCCCAAACGCAACCGCACAGAACCCTCTGGCGGTTTTTTTATGTAAAACCCCTTGCAAAAATGTCGAGAAACCTATGCTTACTCAAACCCAATTTACCCAACTGATTGAACAAGGCTACAACTACATTCCCCTGTCCATTGAGACTTTTGCGGATTTGGACACGCCTTTGTCCATCTATCTCAAACTGGCCAACGCACCGTATAGTTATTTACTGGAATCGGTCATCGGTGGCGAGCGTTCGGGGCGTTACTCCATCATCGGTCTGCCCTGCCACACCCGCTTTACCAAACAAGACGGCGTGGTGCGCGAATTTGCAGGTGAGGTGTGTGTCGCCGAACACGCGAATACGGATTTATTCGACTTCACCCGCGCCTACCTCAAACGCAAAAAAGTCCCCAAACTCGATGCAGACAGCCATGCGCGCTACAGCGGCGGTTTGGTCGGTTATTTTGCTTACGATACCGTGCGCGAGATTGAGCACAAACTCGCCAACAGCACACCGCCCGACGATGTGGGCATACCCGATTTGCACCTGATGCTTTCAGAAGAACTCGCCGTGGTCGACAATCTACTCGGCAAAGTCTATTTGACGGTCTATGCCGATGTCAACCAACCCAATGCGTATGCGCGCGCAGTGGCGCGTTTACAATACATGCTGGATACTTTGCGCCAACCGCTCACACTGCCCGCCAGCCCTGCGGTCACCGAGCATGAAGCACGTTCGGACTACGGCGATACTGCGTTTAAACGCGATGTATTGCGTTGCAAAGAATACATCAGCGCGGGCGACTGTATGCAAGTGGTTCTCTCGCAACGCACACAACGCCGCTTTGAAGCCGAACCCATCAATCTATACCGCGCCCTGCGCGCGCTCAATCCTTCGCCGTATATGTACTTCATGCACTTGAACGACACGCATGTGGTCGGCGCATCGCCTGAAATTTTGGTCAAAATGGATGCCGAACGCATGGCCACCGTGCGCCCGATTGCAGGCACGCGCAAGCGCGGTGCGAACGCAGCCGAGGACGCACGACTGTCTGCGGATTTACGCGCGGACGCTAAGGAATGCGCCGAGCATTTGATGCTGATTGACTTGGGACGCAACGACATTGGGCGCATCGCCGACATCGGCACAGTTGAAGTCACCGAGCAAATGGTCATCGAAAAATACTCGCATGTTTTGCACATGGTCTCAAATGTGCAAGGGCGCGTGCGCGAAGATTTAGACGCGATTGATGTGCTCAAAGCGACTTTCCCCGCAGGCACATTGTCGGGCGCACCGAAAATTCGGGCGATGGAAATATTGGATGAACTCGAGCCGACCAAACGCGGTGTGTATGGCGGCGCGGTGGGACACATCGGCTTTTTTGACAACATGGACTTGGCGATTGCGATTCGCACCGCGGTGATTAAAAACAAACAACTGTACGTGCAAGCAGGCGCAGGCATCGTGGCAGATTCTGACCCTGATTCGGAATGGGTAGAGACGCAAAACAAAATGCGCGCCGTGTTGCAAGCCGCCAGTTTGGCGTGCGCGGGTTTGGATACGATAATTTGATAATCCAAATAATCTCAGATTGGTTTGAACAATGGCAAAGTTAATTACTCAGTTAAGCGCGGCAAGAGCAAAGGCATTCTTTTTGCGAGCAGAAAGTTATTGCTCTCTCTCATTGCCTTCGTACTTTGATTTTAATCCAATTCTCAAAAGTGTTTACTTTAAGCAAAAAGGAAAAAAATTAAACTCAATCAAAAACGAAAATGAATTTAAGGACATCGAAAATCCCAATGTCACCATTTATGCAAACAAGGATGGTAAATATGCGTGGAGACCACACACACTAATTCATCCCGTTTTATATATTGATTTAATTCAAACCATCACCGAACCAACTCATTGGAAATTTATTAAAACGCGTTTCGAGAAATCTAAACGTAATACCCATATTGAGTGTGTAAGTATTCCCTGTGTCTCTGCACGCAGCAAATCTCGTCTTCAATCAAATAAGGAGCAATCAAATTCTGTCAAAGAAGAATCACCCAACGAAATTAAATCAAACCACAAAAAGCATTCAGCATTGCAAATTCAAAATTGGTGGGAAACTTTTGAACAGCGTTCAATCCAATTAGGATTGGAATTTGAGTGCTTTTTACAAACAGACATTGCTGATTTTTATCCATCCATTTACACCCATACCATCCCGTGGGCATTACATGGTCGCACATTTTCCAAAAGCAACACAAAAACCAAAAATCTAATTGGAAATTGCATAGACAATCATCTACAAAGCATGCAAAATCGTCAAACCAATGGTATCCCACAAGGCAGTACAGTTATGGATTTTATTGCTGAAATGGTTTTGGGTTATGCTGACAGATTGTTGAGTATTTGTTTAAAAAAGAAGAAAATAACGGAGTATAAAATTCTTCGTTACCGTGACGATTACCGTATATTTACAAACAACCCAAAATTAGCACAAGATATTGCCAAAGAATTAACTATTGTCTTATTAAACTTAAACTTGAAACTAAACACTTCAAAAACAAAAGTTTCCAACAATATTGTGATTGACTCTGTAAAGGAAGAAAAACGGTATTGGCTTGACCGCGTGTCAAAACCAACATATCTACCAAAGCAACTATTACAGATTACAATTTACGCAGAACAATTCCCAAATGCTGGATATTTATCAAAAGTCTTGACGGATTTTTTTGACAAGTTGAGTGAATCCAACGAAAACAAGGAAAATAATGACAGCGAAACATTAAGTATGCTTAGTATGTGTGTGAATTTACTGTTAAAAAATCCAAGGTCCATACCCGTTACAGTATCTATCATCAGCGTTCTACTTAATCGACTATCGAATACAAATATGCGAGATGAGTGTATTGAAAAAATCAGTAAAAAAATTTCTACTGTTGTCCATACTGATTTTCTTGAGGTCTGGGTGCAACGTTTAACGTTACCTATTGAACGCAAAAACGTACGAAGTGATAAGCTCATTGCGCCGTTCTTCCCGTCAAATTTAGTTCAACCACTAAAACCTTCATACACAATATACAAGAACCCATTATCTCTATCGATAACCGAAACTAAACCGCTATTTAGCAAAACTTGGATAAGTTGTATAGCTATTCAATCAGCACTGGATACTCTTATTTTTAATCAATCTGTTATAGACAACCTAAGTGAGATTATTGAACGCAGAGAATTTGAGATTTTTACAAATTACCACGGATAAGCTTCCAATTATTTCGAGAAAAACCATGCCCAACCTCACCCCACCCACCGACTACGCGCTTTGGCTTGCGGAACTTAAAACCCGCATCCATAACGCACAGCAACGCGCCAGTCTCGCGGTCAATCGTGAGTTGGTGCTATTGTATTGGCAAATCGGGCGCGATATTTTGAGCCGCCAGTCAGCTCAGGGTTGGGGTGCGAAAGTGATTGAACGTTTGGCGCAGGATTTACACACGGCTTTTCCGCTGATGAAGGGTTTATCTTCGCGCAATCTGAAATACATGCGTGCTTTTGCCGAAGCGTGGCAGGATGAGGCAATTGTGCAAGAGGTGCTTGCACAATTGCCGTGGTATCATCAATTGGCTCTGTTGGATAAATTAAATGGCGCGGAGCAACGCCTTTGGTATGCCAAAAAAGCCATAGAAAACAACTGGTCACGCAATGTCTTGGTCATGCAAATTGAAACACAACTGATTGAACGCCAAGGCAAAGCCGTCACCAATTTTGAACAGCACTTGCCAGCACCGCAATCTGATTTAGCAATTGAAAGCCTGAAAGACCCGTATCGTTTTGATTTTCTGAGCCTGAGCGACAAGGTTCGGGAGCGCGATATTGAGCGCGAATTGGTCAAACATGTGACGGATTTTTTGTTAGAACTCGGTGCGGGTTTTGCCTTTGTGGGACAGCAAGTTCATATCGAAGTTGGTGGTGAGGATTTTTATATAGACTTGCTTTTTTACCACTTGAAATTGCGTTGTTATGTGGTGATTGAACTCAAAACAGGCGACTTTAAACCCGAACATTTGGGGCAATTGGGCTTTTATCTGACCGCAGTGGATAGGCAAGTAAAATCCGAGCACGATACGCAAACGATTGGCTTACTGCTGTGCAAGAACAAAAACAAAATTGTTGCTGAATACGCACTGAGCGATAAAAATCAACCGATGGGCGTGGCGGAATATCAACTACTGGCTTCACTACCCGCAGCGATGAAGGCGCAGTTACCCAGTATTCAAGAGATTGAACAAGAATTTCAAGGAAATGATTTATGAAGCAAACCAATACTCAACCTCATGTCTTTATGATAGACAACTACGACTCATTCACCTTCAACCTCGTGCAGTATTTCGGCGAATTGGGCGCGAAGGTCACGGTCAAGCGCAACGATGAAATCAGCCTTGCCGACATCGAAGCCGCCCAACCCACACATTTGTGTCTCTCGCCTGGCCCCTGCACACCAACTGAAGCAGGGATTTGTTTAAATGCGTTGGATTATTTTAAGGGACGATTACCCATCCTCGGCGTGTGCCTCGGTCACCAATCCATCGGTCAAGCGTTCGGCGGCAATATCGTGCGTGCACGTGCACCGATGCACGGCAAGGTCGATGTCTTACAACACACGGGCGAAGGCGTGTTTGCCAACCTACCCAATCCGTTTAACGTGACGCGCTACCACTCATTGGTGATTGAGCGCGACACTCTGCCCGATTGTTTGCACATCACCGCATGGGCAGGTGGGAACGAACAAACAAGCGAAATTATGGGGGTGCGCCACAACACCTTCAATATCGAAGGCGTACAATTTCACCCTGAATCCATCATGAGTGAACACGGTCACGCCATGTTGCAAAATTTTCTCAATCAAACCCAAGGTTAAGGAACATCATGCACACCAAAGAAATCATTGAACAGCTGCTCCAAGGCAATGACTTGCCACCCATCGTGATGCGCGACTTTGTGACCCAAATGATGACAGGCAGTGCGTCGCCTGTGGCTGCGGGCGCGATTTTGATTGCCCTGCGTGCCAAAGGTGAATCCATGCGCGAACTGGTGACCGCCGCCGAAGTGATGCGTGATTTTGCCAACCACGTGGTCATGCCAGCAGGCACGCCCTTATTGGATATTGTCGGCACAGGGGGCGATGGCACATCAACGTTTAATATTTCGACGACTTGCTTGTTCGTAATTGCGGCAGCAGGCGGTCAGGTTGCCAAACACGGCAATCGCAGTGTTTCGAGTAAATCAGGCTCAGCCGATGCGATTGAAGCACTCGGCGCAAACCTCAATCTAAACGCCAAGCAAGTCGCACAGTGCATCAGCCAAACAGGCATGGGTTTTATGTTTGCACCCAACCACCACCCTGCGATGCGCCACATCAGTCCAATTCGTAAAGAACTCGGCGTGCGCACCCTGTTTAATATGATTGGTCCGCTGGCAAACCCCGCCAATGCGCCGTATATGCTCATGGGGGTATTTTCGCGTCATCTATTGCCCGTCATGTCCGAAGTCTTGCGCCAGTTGGGCACGAAACGCGCGTTGGTGGTGTATTCAGAAGATGGTATGGATGAAGTGTCGATTTTCGCCCCGACCTATGTCTCAGAACTCAGAGATGGTCACATCCGAGAGTACACGATTAATCCAAACCACTTTAATTTTGATTACGCCAGCATCCATGATATTCGTGTGCAAAGCCCTGAGCAGTCCATTGAGATGATGAAAACGGCTTTGAGCGGCGCACCGAGTGCCGCACGCGACATCGTACTGCTGAATTCAGGTGTTGCTTTATACACCTTGGGTATGTGCAAAACCATTGAGCAAGGCGTGGACAAGGCACGCGAAGTGATTGATTCTGGCAAACCTTTAGAGAAAATCGCTGAATACGTTGCTTTTACCCAGCAATTTAAAGAATAAATCAAAGAATCCATGAAAGAATGAATCCATTTCCATGAGCGACATTTTAAATAAAATCATTGCCACCAAGCACATCGAAATCGCACGCGCACGTGAATTGGTGTCCGATACCGAAATGGCCAACCTTGCACAAGCCGCAGCGAACAATAACCCCGCACGTGATTTTGTCGGCGCAATTCGTTCGCGCGTGGCCGCCAAGCAATCTGCGGTGATTGCCGAAATCAAAAAAGCCTCGCCTTCCAAAGGGGTGCTGCGCGAACACTTTCTGCCCGCACAAATTGCACGTGAATATGAATTCGCGGGTGCGGCATGTCTGTCGGTGCTCACCGACGAACAGTATTTTCAAGGACACGCCGATTACCTAAAATCCGCGCGCGCTGCTTGCGCCCTGCCCGTGTTGCGCAAAGATTTTATGGTGGATGTCTATCAAGTCGATCAAGCACGTGCTTGGGGCGCGGATGCCATTTTACTCATCGCCGCCTCATTGACTTTGGATGAGATGAAAGTCATGGAGCAGCACGCATTCAATTTGGGTATGGCGGTTTTGGTCGAAGTGCACAACCGCGAAGAACTGCACACCGCGCTCAAATTACACACCCCATTGCTCGGTATCAATAATCGCAATCTGCGCACATTTGAGGTTAGCCTACAAAACACCTTTGATTTACTGGCGGACATCCCCAAGGACAAAATCGTGGTGACTGAATCGGGCATTGCTACGACGGACGATGTGGCACAAATGCACGCGCACGAAGTTTATGCCTTTTTGGTTGGTGAAGCGTTTATGCGTGAAGCCCATGCGGGTGATGCGCTCAAAAAACTATTTTTCTAAACCATGTCCCACATCGAATACGAAATCGCCTTGGACTTGGGTCACACTTGCCCCAACGAGGCTTTTGCATGGCTGTCGCAATTACCCGATTGCGCCTATGTACGCACCACGCAGTTGCTCAATATTTATTTCGATACCCCTAATCATGATTTGAAACGCGCCAAAGCAGCCTTGCGGTTGCGATACGATACCCAAGCCAATTGCTGGCTGCAAACCCTCAAAACAGCAGGACGCGAACACAACGGCATGAGTGCGCGCCAAGAGTGGGAAGTCGTGCTGCCCGCGTCAGAAACAGACGTACCTGCATGGCAACTCGAACTGTTCTCTCCCGATGCGCAAGCCTACCTTGCGCCGATTGCGCCCGCCATGCGCCCGCTGTTTCACACAGATTTTAAGCGCGATATTTTTGATTACCGACAGGGTGACAATCATTATGAATGGGCAATTGACCGTGGAGAAATCCGTTCAGCGCATGAGGAGCATCCCGCACGCATCAGTATTCAAGATTTAGAAATTGAACTCAAGCAAGGTAATGTTGATTCAATGCGCGCACTCGCTGAACGCGCGCGCACTGCGCTCAATGCCCAACCACAATACTTATCAAAAGCCGCGCGCGGTTATGCTTTGTTCTCAAACGCGCCCAAATGAGATTGCTTAAAAAAGCCAAAAGCGCGGAGTACCGCGCTTTTATCATTTGCTTGAATGATTTGACCCTCACAACATCAACACATCCGAAATACGAATGAGTTCTTTATCAATCACATGGTCTTTTTTAATCGCATCGGTCAATGAGGTGTAGGCGATTTGACCTGAAATCATCCCCGCCATCACGCCACGACGACCGACCATCAAGCCTTCCACAGCAGCCACACCCAAACGTGAAGCAAGCACGCGGTCGGCACAACTCGGCGAGCCACCGCGCTGCAAGTGACCAAGCACCGTGACGCGCAAATCATAATGCGGGGCGCGTTCACGAACGCGGTTTGCCAATTCGTACACCCCGCCCTCTTCGCCCTCGGCAACCACCACCATAGAAGCGACTTTGCCCAACTGTGAGGCGCGATCTAAGGCAGCAAACATTTTATCCAAATCCAAATGCTCCTCTGGAATCAAAATGTCTTGGACCCCTCCCGCAATTCCGCTGTTGAGCGCGAGAAAGCCTGCGTCACGCCCCATCACTTCAATCAAAAACAATCGATTGTGCGAGGTGGCCGTGTCACGAATTTTATCAATCGCTTCAACCACGGTATTGAGCGCGGTGTCATAACCAATCGTGGTGTCCGTGCCATAAATATCGTTATCAATCGTCCCTGGCAAGCCAATAATCGGCACATCGTATTCGGTACCAAAAATTTCCGCCCCAGTGAACGAGCCATCACCACCGATGACCACCAAAGCGTCCAATTTATTTTCTTTGTAATGCTGGTAAGCAATCGCGCGCCCTTCGGTGGTCATGAATTCCATGCAACGCGCAGTGCGCAACATCGTTCCACCTTTTTGAATGATGCCTTTCACATCGCGCGGTCCCAACTCTTTCATCTGATTATCAACCAAACCTTTGTAACCTTGCTCAATCCCAACGGCAACCAAGCCATGATAAGCACAAGCACGCACCACGGCGCGCAGTGCAGCATTCATACCAGGGGCGTCACCACCTGAAGTTAAGACCCCGACACGTTGGATACTTGGCGTTTTCTTTTTAGTCATCATGATTGCCCTTATTGTTCATAAAAACGGATATTGCCATTCTACCTTTTTTCATTAACAACCTGTGTTCCATTGCGGTGCTTTGACGAAATTTGAGCGACAAAGTGCTGTGTTACAATAGCCGCCATTCATGACACTGAAAATCACCATGCACCCTGCTCAAATTCTCTTTTCCGACAGCCAAGCACCGCGCATACTTTCACCCGTTGAACACTACGCAGGCAACCTGCGGTTTATCGAAAAAGCCCTGCGCCAACAACACGATCTGCAAGGCATTTTCGACATCACGCTTGACCTTGAGGACGGTGCGAGCGTGGGGCAAGAATCGGCTCAAGCCAAACTATTTGGCGACATTTTAGCCAGTGAAAAAAACACCTACCGACGCCTTGGGGTACGCGTTCACGACCCTTTGCACACACATTTTTCCATGGATGTCGATGAGGTGTTGCGAACCGCTAAACAAGCTCCTGCGTATTGGATGATTCCAAAAATCACGGGTTTGACGCAAGCGAAATCCGCAATTCAAACCATCGTCCAAAGCCATGTTCGACAGCAAGTTCCCTTTGCACCCATTCATTTGCTGATTGAAACCCACGGCGCACTGCACGATGTGTACGACATCGCAGCTCTGCCTGAGGTTGAAAGTCTGTCGTTCGGTCTAATGGATTTTGTCTCTGCACACCACGGCACCATCCCAGCCAGTGCCATGACCAGCCCAATGCAGTTTGACCACCCAATGGTCGCGTATGCCAAATTGGCGATCGCGCGAGCTTGCGCCGCACACGGTAAAGTCGCCAATCACAATGTCACCACCGATTATCAAACCGCTGGCGCGGCTCTCGCCGATGCACGCCGTGCGCGCGACGAATTTGGCTATTTGCGCATGTGGAGCATCCATCCGAATCAAATTAACGAAATTCTACAAGCATTCGCACCCGATGCCGATGAGGTTCAGTTTGCGACGGATTTACTGCTCAAAGCAGCCGCAACGCAGTGGGGGCCGATTTCATTCGAAGGTAAATTACACGACCGCGCGAGTTTTCGACATTATTGGTTGGTTTTAGAGCGCGCCCATCGTATGAACAATATCCTTCCGCTATCGGTTGCCCATTGGTTTTAAATATGTCCGTTACAAACAATTCAGAACATCCTTTGCGCTCACGTCCCTTCATCGCCCTACTCACCTACCGCTTGACCGTGATACTGTGCTACCAAATCACCAGTGTGGTGGTTGGCTGGCAGGTGTATCAAATCACAGGTAGCGAGTTGGCCTTGGGTTTAATCGGTTTGGCGGAAGTCATCCCATATTTTTCGACCGCACTGTTCGCAGGCTATGCGGTGGATCATCTCTCGCGCAAATTTTTGGGCACTTTGGCATGTGGCTTACTCATTGTGATGTCCACAACCCTATGGTGGGTTTCATCCGATGTCGGCATGCTGTGGACACGTGCGTTTGGCGCGTTGCCGATTTATCTTGCGATTGGTCTATCGGGGTTTGCGCGTGCTTTTTTAAGCCCCGTGTACAACACACTGTTGGTGCGTTTGGTTGAGCGCAAAGACTACGCGCGTGCCACAGGGGTTGGCACCAGCATCTTTCAATTCGCACAAATCGCTGGCCCTGCCATTGGCGGTGGACTGCTCGCATTAGGTGATTTGACTTGGGCGTATGGGGTGACATTCATCTGTGCGTTTATCGCCATGTTCGCACTGCAATGGATTCCCAAACACGCCACCAATCCCGTTAAAAGCCAAACACAACACAGCCTCGCCAGTGTGTTTTCGGGTATCTCAGAGGGTTTAAAATTTGTGTTTTCACATTCGATATTGTTGGCGGCTTTGGCTTTGGATATGTTCGCTGTTTTGTTCGGTGGTGCAATGGCATTGCTACCCGCCTTCGTAAAAACCGTGTTGCACAGCGGGCCTGAAACCTTGGGCTTGTTGCGTGCCGCACCCGCCTGCGGTGCGATTCTCATGGGAATTTACCTCACGCGCCACCCGATTAACCGTCATGCGGGGCGGATATTGCTCTCTGTGGTGGTCGGTTTTGGCTTGGCAATGATTGTATTTGCATTGTCTCAATCGTTGTGGTTATCTTTGACTGCATTGTTTGTTTCGGGACTGTTTGACAGCGTGTCGGTGGTACTGCGCTCCACCATCTTGCAGTTAACCACACCCGACGAAATGCGCGGAAGAGTGTCTGCCATCAACGGAATTTTCATCGGCTCATCGAATGAATTGGGTGCATTTGAATCAGGTGTCACAGCACAGTTGATGGGCTTGGTGCCATCGGTGGTATTTGGTGGTTTGATGACACTGGTGGTGGTTGCGGTGGTCGGCTACAGCGTGCCAAAATTGCGGCGGTTGCATATTGGGGATTTGGTGTAGCACCCAGCGTATGATGATCAACGTGTTGTGCGTATTACCCAATTTAATCTAACTTGTGCTGTCATGCGTACGATTACGCTATCGCTAATCTTAGCTACGATTTACGTTATTTTTCGATTTTCATAAATGGTGTTTTTTCATAATACAAGATTTCAAAACACTCCGAATCTTGGGTAATGAATTGAATAATCAGATAACTTCTATCAGGCTGATAAGAAACGAGGCAACCAAGTTTGTAATTCAAATTCGTTACTAGATGCTTAATCTTCCTTTTGTCGCGTCCACTTGAATACCTTTTTTTTGCCTCAATAGCTAAATAGTTTAAGTCACCGCTTTGTCTTTTATGGGCAATTATATCTGGACGAATAGGCTTACCTTCCATTATTTTAGGATCAACTTTTTTATACTTATCGTATTCAACATCAACATCTATTCCGTCAAATGATTGTTTAATAAAAGATTCGACATACTGAGCAAATTTGTGATTGATGCATTCTTCTTTAACTGAACTTTCAATTAATAGATAGTCATCTTCACACAGTTTTGACAGTGACTTGATTACGATTTCTTTTAGTGCAAGTGGGGTCATTGTTTCCATTTTTAACTTTGTCTATAAATCAAACAGATTTCTGCAAATAAAACCCTGCCAACTCAAAATCCTGCGGATAGGTCACTTTGATGTTTCGCGCATCACCCTGCACCAGTAACGGCTGATAACCCGACCATTCCATCACACTGGCTTCATCGGTAATCGTTTGCGCAACCTCTTCGTCGGTGAGCGCGTCGCTCAGAGCGTTGTACAATCGACTGACCGCGAACATCTGCGGGGTTTGTGCGCCCCAAAGTGCGTTTCTATCGACGGTTTTTTTAATATGTGTGTGGTCGGTCGAGAGTTTCACAGTATCGGTCATGGGCAAGGCGAGGATGCCACCGACCGCCTGCCATTCAGCGTGGTGTTCAAACTGCGCTTGCGCTTCACGCCAAACCTCGTCACGTAAACGCAATATACTTTCATTGCTCACACACGGACGCGCTGCATCGTGCACCATGACCCACGCCTCGTCATGCGCGCCCAATTGACCGTCCAATTCTGCCAAACCATTGCGCACCGACTCGGCGCGGGTTGAGCCACCCACAGGCAAAACCACCACTCGATCATTCAGACTGTTTTGTGTCAACAACGGTGCGATACTGTGGGCGAACCAATCATCTGCTGACGAAATCACCACATATACACGCGCAATTTCGGGCACATTCGCGAATGCTTGTATCGTGTGCCAAAACATCGGCGCGTCATGAATGTTTTGATATTGTTTCGGCACCACGCCGCCTGCGCGCGCGCCCACGCCAGCGGCACAAATGAGCGCGTAAAGCGGATATTCAGAGATTTTATGTACTGTATTCATGGGGTTATTGTATTCGAATTCGTGCTTTGCTCGTGCACTGATGCGCAAAAAATCCAATGATTTGAGATATTTGACAAAAATGCTTGACCCAAAAGTTAAATGCAATGATAATGAGAATGATTCTTCTTTGTATTTTATTAAGGACTTATATGAAAAAAATTGTATTTCCCATGCTGCTAACCGCCACCTTGATTTTAGGTGCTTGTGATAAAGCCCCCTCACCTGAAGCAACTAAAACTCAAGTCGCACCGCAAAACAGCACGCCCATCACCGCCAATGATTTAAGCACGGAAACCAAAGCCTATCAACAATGGGTGGAAGGGCAAATTGATTTGCTGTTGTCTGACACAGAAAAATTTGTCGCTGCTTTAAATGCAGGCAATGTGGCAGAAGCCAAGCGTATTTACCCGTTGGCGCGCATGTATTTTGAACGTTCTGAACCGATTGCTGAAAGTTTTGGTGATTTAGACCCGCGCATTGACAACCGCGAGGCAGATCTTGAAAAGGACGAGGTTTGGACGGGTTTTCATCGAATCGAGAAAATTCTATGGACTCAAAACACCACCAAAGGCACGGAGCAATTGGGCAAGCAGTTGATTAACGATATCAAAGAATTGCGAGCGAAAATTCCAACGGCCAATGTTACAGGCGAATTGATGGTACAAGGTTCAGTGGACTTGCTCAACGAAGTGTCCACCAGCAAAATCACAGGCGAAGAGGAAATTTTCTCGCACACTGATTTATATGACTTCAAAGCCAATATCGAAGGTGCGCAAAAGATATTTGAAATTTTCACCCCAAAACTTCAAACCAAAAACCCTGCTTTGGTCACTGAATTAACAGACAAATTCACAGTCATTAACGCGTTGTTGGATAAACACAAACAAGGTGACAACGGCTACATCTCCTACACCAAGCTCACCCCACAAGACACCAAAGAACTTGCTGAGGCCGTGAACAAATTGGGTGAACCTTTGGCACAAATGGGCATCGTTTTAAAATAAACCGAAAACATGATGAAATCAGATACTCAAAATGCATCAGCCCTCTCTCGCCGGAGTTTTTTAAAATCCATCGGCGGCAGCTCAGTCGGTTTGGCTTTGGGTGGCGGCTTGGGCTTGGCCGCGTGTACACCCAAGTCATCAACCCAAAATTTTTCGGGGGATTACAGTGCGATGGCGCAGCAAAATTATCCATTCTATGGCGCACATCAAGCGGGAATTGTCACGCCTGCCCAACGCGCAATTTACTTTTTGGTCTTGGATTTGCACACACAGGACATTGAGGAAATTAAAGCGGTCTTTAAACAATGGACGGAATCGGCTGCCAAATTGACCCGTGGCGAAAATATCCAACCTTACGGTGACAATCCGTTTGTCCCACCCGTTGACACGGGCGAAGCCGATGGCTTGGGCGCATATGGTTTGACCTTGACCTTTGGGGTCTCGCCTGCGTTTTTGCAAAAACTGGGGTTGTCCGCACACGCACCATCTGAATTTGTCGATTTACCACTTTTTCCACGCGATCAAATCAAACCTGAATTTTCTGGTGGTGATATCTGCATCCAAAGTTGTGCCGACGATCCGCAAACCGCTTTTCATGCAGTCCGTCAATTGGTGCGTCAAGCGCGCTCTTCGGTGACCATGAAGTGGAGTCAATCGGGTTTTAATGCCTTTGACCACAGTCAACACACTCCGCGCAATTTATTTGGTTTTAAGGATGGGACTGCCAACCAAGAAACCTTAAAAAATGCCGACCAGCATGTGTGGGTCAACACCCCCAATTGGCTTGCAGGAGGCTCCTATTTGGTGGTGCGTAAAATCCAAACCCATCTTGAAACATGGGATAGAACCAGTTTAAAAGGTCAAGAGGAAACCTTCGGACGCATCCGCCACAGCGGTGCACCGATGGGTGCTCAAGCGGAGTTTGATCATGCAGACATTCAAAGCAAAGATGCCAATGGCAATCCAGTGATTCCAGATAATTCCCACATGGGCTTGGCGAAAAAAACGGGACTGCAAATTCTGCGCCGCTCATTTTCTTTCTCCAGCGGTATTGACCTAACAACGGGGCAATTTGATGCGGGTTTGCTGTTTATTTCATTCCAAAAATCGCCCGCGCAGTTTATCGCCCTACAGTCTGCGTTTGGACGCATGGACAGAATGAATGAATACATCACACACACAGGCAGCGGTTTGTTCGCCTGCTTCGGCGGTGTTCAAGAAGGCGCTTACATCGGTCAAGCACTTTTGGAAAACCAGAGAACTGGATAATCGAATATGAATACATTTTCAAATGGCAGCCGTACCTTGTTCAAACTCACACTTGCATTGACCATTGGTATCCTTGCACCTGTCACCGCTTGGGCGCAAACGCCAAATACCCTTACCCCTACCGAAAACACTCAATCCAATAAGAAACTTAATTTGAGTCCTCTATTTGTGTATTTGTCGGATGCCATGGGCGCGAGCAAGAATCGTGATTTTGATCAAGCAAAAGTTCAACTGGCGCAGATAAATCGCGCTTTTTCTGATTTAGAATCGCGTAATTCACCGATGGGGCAACGCGTTTCCGCTGAATTACAACAGGCCCTACGAGACCCCAGCAATGAACATTTATCTGCCCTATCCAATGCTTTGTACGGGTTTGAAAGGGAACAAAACCCCATTGACCACAGCAGTAAAAAAGAGACGTTTAAAGTCAAAATAATTCCTGCCTATGAGCACCTGAATCAGGTCATCAACCGCGCTTCAAGCGACAACATCGCCGAGTTGCAACAAGCCTATCAGCAGTTCAATAATGTATGGCTGAGCAATGAGCGTGTGGTGCGCAACACCAGCATGGGTCATTATGGTGCTATCGAAACCGCCATGGCATTGATGCGAGTCGCCATAGAGTCAAGCCCACCGAATATCGATAAAATCAAACAACAATCGCTCCATTTAAAAACCGCCTTGGACAGTTACAACTCTGGGGGTACTGTGGTGGTGACGCAGAATACGCACAGTTTAAATGATGGTACGCAATTGCTCCGCGAGGGTTTCAATGCGTTTCAAGCCAACAACATCAACGAGGGGCAAGATAAACTCACTCGTTTTATCGAAATTTGGCCGAGCATAGAGGGCGATGTCAGCACGCGCAACCCCGCGCTGTACAGCCGCATCGAAAGCCAAGTGCCCGTGATATTGGCCAAAGGGAATGAACCAGCGCAGCAGATGGCATTGAGCGGACTCATCGATGAACTTGACCGCATCAACCCCAGTCAACAATACAGTGCGGTGGATGCCATGCTGATTTTACTGCGTGAAGGGGTTGAAGCGATGTTGATTGTCATTGCGCTCATCAGTGCGCTCAATGTCGCCAAACAACCGCAAGGAAAAAAATGGGTTTATTCGGGGGTTATCGCGGGATTGTTCGCCAGCATACTCGGCGCAATTGTATTGCAACGTTTATTTCCAGCCGTCACAGCAGGCACCAATCGAGAAATATTGGAAGGATTCATTGGTTTATTTGTGGTTGTGATGATGCTGATAGTCGGTACATGGTTGCACAGTAAATCCAGTTTACAATCATGGAATGCCTACATTGCCAAACACATGGGCAGGGCTTTGACAACGGGCAGTTTGGTCTCGTTATTTGGTTTGAGTTTTTTGTCGGTATTTCGAGAAGGCGCGGAAACCATTATTTTTTACGCAGGTATTTTGCCCAAAATCAGCATGAATGATTTTTTGACAGGTATTTTTGCCGCCTTGCTTGTGCTTGCTATTTTGGCCATGGTCTTACTCAAAACATCCATCAAACTACCCATCGCACGATTGTTTAAAGTATTGACTTGGGTGATTTATGCATTGGGCTTCAAGATTCTCGGCATTAGTTTACATGCTTTGCAATTGACGGGTTATTTGCCCTTAACATCATTGCAAAATCAATGGTTGGAAAACAGTGATTTAGGCATTTTTGCGACGGTTGAAACCTTCAGTGCACAAGCAATTTACGTCCTGATTATTCTTGCGATTCAATGGTATCTGAAACGCGATGCGCGGATATTGAACGCCTCGCCAGCCCGTTAGTTCATCGACTGAACACACATACAAAACAAAAAAGGCGCGAAATTCGCGCCTTTTTTGAGCGTTTTTGCTCGACTAAATCGAACCTTAGATGGCTCTGCGTGCCAACATTTCCTTGATTTTACCAATTGCTTTGGTCGGATTCAGTTCTTTTGGACACACATCCACACAATTCATAATCGTGTGACAACGGAACAAACGGTATGGATCGTCCAAGTTATCCAAACGTGCAGAAGTGGCTTCGTCACGCGTATCCGCGATAAAGCGATACGCAGCGAGTAAGCCTGCTGGCCCGACGAATTTATCAGGGTTCCACCAGAACGATGGACATGAAGTTGAACAACATGCACACAAAATACATTCGTACAAACCATTGAGTTCATCGCGCTGCTCTGGAGATTGCAAACGCTCTTTCTCAGGCGCAGGTGAATTGTTCACCAAGTATGGTTTAATCGAGTGGTATTGATTGAAGAAGTCGGTCATATCAACAATCAAATCACGCACCACTGGCAAACCTGGTAGTGGACGCAATACGATGGTTTGTGGCAAATCATTGAGATTGGTCAAGCATGCCAAGCCATTTTTGCCATTGATGTTCATCGCATCTGAACCACACACACCTTCACGGCATGAGCGGCGGAATGAGATGGTTTCATCTTTGGCTTTCAGGCGCAGCAATGCGTCCAACAACATACGATCGGTTGATTCCAATTCAACATCAATCGTTTGCATATACGGTTTCGCGTCTTTGTCTGGATCATAACGATAGACTTGAAACGTGCGAGTATTTTTACTCATAATCCTGTCCTTTATTTAACTGTGCAATCAGAATGGGTTTAGAACGTACGTGGTTTCGGTGGCACGCTGTCCACAGTCAATGGCTTCATTTGTACAGGTTTGTACGTCAGTTTGTTGCCATCACGATGCCATAAGGTGTGTTTCATCCATTCTTTGTCATTGCGTCCCAACGGGTGCTCTGGGTGGTTTTCTGGGTGTTCGTAGTCGAGTACGCTGTGCGCACCACGACACTCATGACGCGCGGCTGCAGAGACCATGGTCGCTTTCGCTACTTCAATCAAGTTATCCACTTCCAAGGCTTCAACACGTGCCGTGTTAAACACTTTAGATTTGTCGCGCAAGTGAATGTGTTTCACCTGCTCAGCGATGTCCATAATCGAAACCACACCTTTGTCCATCATTTCTTGGGTGCGGAACACGGCCGCATGTTTTTGCATCGACGCGCGGATGTTGTTCGCAACGTCTTGCGCGTATTCGCCCGAGGTTGAATTTTCCAAACGCGCCAAACGAGTTTCAGTCATCTCAGAAGCATTCGCTGGCAAGTCTTTGTGGTTAAGCGCACCCGTTTTCACAGTATGAACAATGTGGTTCCCTGCCGAGCGACCGAACACCACCAAGTCGAGCAATGAGTTGGTACCCAAGCGGTTCGCACCATGTACCGATACGCATGAGCACTCGCCCACAGCATACAAGCCATTGACCACCTGATTCGTGCCTGTTGCATCTGGCACAACCACTTGACCATGGATATTGGTTGGAATACCGCCCATTTGGTAGTGAATCGTTGGCACCACTGGAATTGGCTCTTTAGATGCATCCACGTTGGCGAATTTTTTCGCAATTTCGAAAATGGATGGCAAACGTTTCATAATGGTTTCTTTACCAATATGCGTCACGTCCAACAATACGTGGTCTTTGTTTGGACCCACGCCACGACCTTCTTTAATTTCTTGATCCATAGAGCGCGAAACAAAGTCACGTGGTGCCAAGTCTTTCAAAGTCGGTGCGTAACGTTCCATAAAACGCTCACCATTGGCATTGCGCAAAATACCACCCTCACCACGCACACCCTCAGTAATCAATACACCAGCACCCGCAACACCTGTTGGGTGGAATTGCCAGAATTCCATGTCTTGCAAAGGAATGCCTGCACGCGCTGCCATGCCCAAGCCGTCACCCGTATTGATGAACGCATTGGTTGATGCCGCGAAAATACGACCTGCACCACCCGTGGCCAATAAGGTCACTTTGGCTTGCAAGTTCATCACTTCGCCTGTTTCCATTTCGAGTGCAGTCACACCCAAAATATCGCCTTCTGAGTCACGAATCAAGTCCAACGCCATCCACTCAACGAAGAATTGAGTATTGGCACGCACATTGCGTTGATACAAAGTGTGTAACAAAGCATGCCCCGTACGGTCAGCCGCTGCACACGCGCGGGGTACAGGTTTTTCGCCATAGTTGGCAGAGTGACCACCAAATGGACGTTGATAAATCGTACCATCGGCGTTGCGGTCAAACGGCATACCGAAATGCTCTAATTCGTACACGTTTTGCGCTGCCTGACGACACATAAATTCAATTGCGTCTTGGTCGCCCAACCAGTCAGAACCTTTGACTGTATCGTAAAAGTGATAGTGCCAGTTATCCTCAGCCATATTGCCCAAAGACGCACCAATACCACCTTGCGCTGCTACAGTGTGTGAGCGCGTTGGGAACACTTTGGTCAAAACCGCAACCGACAAACCAGCTTCAGACAATTGCAAAGCCGCGCGCAGACCAGAACCGCCCGCACCAACGACTACGACATCATATTTTTTAGTTAAAAGTGCCATTGTTATTCCTTAAATCGCCAATACCGCGCCAATGCCGTACAACGCACAGCCGAGCAACCATAAAATTGTAAACACGTGCAAGAACATACGCACACGCGCGCTTTTCACATAATCCATCCAAATATCACGCACACCAATCCAAGCATGATATACCACAGCCAAGATGGTAAACAAAGTCAGGGTTTTCACTGGACCGCAACTCATGAAGGCGTGCCAACCCGCAAAAGACAAATCTGAGGCAAACAACCAATGCAATGCCATGACCGCAACCCAAATAAAGACGATTACGCCCGTCACACGCTGAGCCAACCAATCTTTCCAACCATAATGCGCACCCGTAACCACACGTTCGGTGCCTACTTTAATATTATTCATATCATTCACCCCGTGTTTTACGCAAACAGTTTAACTGCGAACAACGCAGTCAAAACCAAACTAACCACAAACACCACCACCGCCGTTTGACGGCCGCCTTCTTTGGAAACTTTGTAGTGCATGTCCATCAAAATATAACGAATGCCCGCAACCGCGTGGTGCATAATCGCCCAGATCAAACCCAAGACAATAATTTTCACCAAAGGATTCGCCAAAACACTGTGTGCCATGGCAAATTTTTGCTCAGACGTGAACACAGACACAATCAGTGCCATAATCAAAGGCAAAAATAAAAACAAACCCAAGCCGCTGATTCGATGCAAAATCGAAAGTTTGCCAGCCAATGGCAAACGGTAATTGCGCAAATCGGAAATACCGATGTTGCGAAACTCCGCACGTTGGGCTTTTTGTGGTGATTGACCCATATAGACCTCGCTAAGTTAATAAAAAGAAAAAATTAAAAATCCGATTGAAAAACCAACCCGACTCAAAATACACCCATTCAAACCACTAAATCAATTCATTTCGATAATGATAATGCTGCGTATTGTACCAACCCAAACGCACCTCAACAGGTTGATCAGCGTAAGTATATGATACGCGCTCAATATACAAAACCGCAGCACCTGCAGCAATTTCTAACTTCTGAGCCACTTCATCACTGGCCAGTTGCGCGGACAAATGCTCGACCGCACGTATCATGCGCACGTTATACTCCGCTTCAAACCAGCCGTACAACCCGCCTTTATAATTGACCAATTTTTCCAGCGTCACATCGGTGAAAATCAATTTCGGCAGCCAAATGTACTCGAATACCGCTGGCTCTTGCTCAAACGACAACAAACGGCTAATCACCACCGCAGATTCGTTTGCTTTCAGTTGCAATCGCTCCCGCACCAACGCAGGTGGAACCGCCTCAACCACATCCAATACGTTGGAATAGGTTTTAAACTCCGCATCATCATTATGCTGCATACGCAAGAAGCGAAAACGATTGACAGGCTCTTGATGCGTCGCTACAAAGGTACCGCGCCCCTGACGACGCACCAGCAACTTTTCAGAAGTCAACTCGTCAATCGCCTTGCGCACCGTACCTTGACTGACCTTGTAGCGCACAGCCAAATCCACCTCAGACGGAATCATTTCGCCCGCATTCCACTCACCTTGCTCCAAACTTTGTAAAAGCAATGCCTTAATCTGCTGATACAATGGACTGAAAACGGGTGATGCGTCCGTTATAGCCTCATCAACATTTGCCATAGTGGTTTCCTAATTATTCGTCTTGTGTGATTAAATCCATACATTTCAACGAGTTACGCAATTTCAATTACATATGAAACTGGTGAACTTCACATTTTGACCTCAATTATGCCCCAAACCCTTGGCAATGTCCATGGGTTTGTTATCTTATATAAGAGATAAGACCTCTTGACGCAAAGACAATCCTACTTTACACTCATGAGTGTTTTTGATTTTTCATTTTTTTAACCCAAACTAAGGACTTATTATGTCAAAAGCCCCTATGCGTGTTGCCGTCACTGGCGCAGCTGGTCAAATCTGTTATTCACTCTTGTTCCGCATCGCCAATGGCGACATGTTGGGCAAAGACCAGCCTGTAATTTTACAATTGTTGGACATCACGCCTTCTATTCCTGCGGTTAAGGGCGTTGTGATGGAATTGGAAGACTGTGCATTCCCGTTGTTGGCTGGTGTCACCATTTCTGATGATGCAAACGTTGCATTTAAGGATGCAGACGTTGCCGTTTTGGTCGGTGCGCGTCCACGCGGCCCAGGTATGGAACGTGCCGACTTGCTCGCAGCCAACGGCGCGATTTTCACCGTCCAAGGTAAAGCATTGAACGATCATGCCAAACGTGACGTTAAAGTTTTGGTGGTGGGTAATCCAGCCAACACCAACGCCTATATCGCAATGAAATCGGCTCCAGACTTGCCACGTGAAAACTTCACAGCCATGTTGCGCTTGGATCACAACCGTGCCGCCAGCCAAATCGCTGCCAAAACGGGCAAATCAATCGACTCAATCGAAAAATTGGCAGTATGGGGCAACCACAGCCCAACCATGTATCCTGACACACGCTTTGCGACCATCGGTGGCGAATCAGTGGATGGCTTGATCAATGACCAAGCATGGACACGCAACACCTTCATCCCAACTGTGGGCAAACGTGGCGCGGCAATTATCGAAGCACGCGGCTTGTCTTCTGCGGCTTCTGCGGCCAATGCAGCAATCGACCACATCCGTGACTGGGTATTGGGCACCAATGGCAAATGGGTCACTATGGGCGTTCCATCAAACGGCGACTATGGTATTCCTAAAGACACCATGTATGGTTTCCCAGTGACTTGCGAAAATGGTAAATACACCATCGTTCAAGGTTTAGAAATCGACGAATTCTCACGCAGCAAAATGGATGCCACGTTGAAAGAATTGGAAGATGAGAAGGCTGGTGTAGCACACTTGTTGGGCTAAGATTGTTTAACGCAGTTAAAACAATTGAGCCATAGATGTGCTGTGTGTCACACAGTGACACACAGATTTGCGAAGCAAACAAAAGCCAAGCGTCGGTGCAGACTTATGCGCGGTTTTTGCGCGTTAGTCGAAACCAAAAGGCTGGCGTTGCACACATGCTCACTTAATTAATTGTTTTTTCTGCAATCTAAAACCCCACTGAATAAATCAGTGGGGTTTTTATATCCATGCGCACACCACACCCAAACTGCCGTACAATGACATCTTGAATCATTTTTGGACAAAATCATCATGCTTTATCTCTGGCTGAAAACCCTACACATCGTGTTTATCGCTTCTTGGTTTGCTGGCTTATTCTATTTGCCACGCATTTTCGTCAACCTCGCGGCTGAGACCGATGCCAATGCCTCTGCACGCCTACTTGGTATGGCGCAACGTTTATACCGTTTCATGACCATCATCTCCATTCCAGCGTTAATTTTAGGATTTTGGCTGTGGATACAATTTTTTTGGGGTTCAGGCGCATGGATACATGCCAAATTGACCTTGGTGGCAGTGGTCTGTGCCTATCATTGGTATTGCCAAGTGTTACTCAAACAATTCGCCGCAGGTCAAAACACTAAAAGCCATGTGTGGTATCGCTGGTTTAACGAAGCACCTGTTTTATTGATGCTGGTGATTGTGGCCTTGGTGGTGATTAAACCTTTCTAATCACATCCAATCAAGCCTGTCACACATCTTGCGAGGGCATACTTTGCCCTCACCCAACCACCTAAGAAAACGCCATGTCCACACTCTCTTTTTTCGCACCTTGCCCGCGCGGTTTGGAAGCCCTACTGGCTGACGAACTCAAAAGCATCAACGCCACCCACATTAAACCGACCCACGGTGGCGTTGCCTTTGCTGGAGACTTGGCAGTGCTGTACCGTGCCAACCTGCATTCTCGCATCGCTTCACGTATTTTGCTGCGTTTGGGCAACGCGGGTTATCGCACTGAGGACGATATTTACAACCTCGCGGCGCGTATGCCGTGGAGCAGTTACTTCACGCCTGAGCAAACCATCAAAGTTGAAGTCACCGCGATTAAATGTCCTTTGAAAAGTTTGGAATTCATCACCCTGCGCGTCAAAGACGCGGTATGCGACTATTTCCGTGACTTAATGGACAAACGCCCCAGTGTCGATACCGCCACGCCCGATGTGCGCATCTATGCTTTTTTGACTGAATTTGATGCGACAATATACATCGATACCTCTGGTGAAGCCCTGTTCAAACGCGGCTGGCGCATGGACAAAGGTCGCGCACCGCTGCGCGAAAACCTCGCGGCTGGTTTGGTCATGCTTTCAGGTTGGAAACCGAACCAAGCCCTGCTTGACCCGATGTGCGGTAGCGGCACGATTATCATCGAAGCAGGCTTGATTGCTGCCAACATCCCGCCAGGCATGAACCGTGGTTTCGCGTTTGAGCACTACCGTGGTCTGGATAAATCATTGTGGCAAAAAGTCAAAAACGACATCAAAATTGATAAAACCCAACGCGCGCTTTATGCCTCAGACATCAGTGCGTATGCGGTCGAAGACATTGAGCGAAATTTACAACGCGCAGGTTTGCCATTCGCTGTGGCGTTCGAGCAAAACAATGCACTGGACGTGATGCCTCCCGCCAAGTCAGGGGTAATGATTTGCAATCCACCGTATGGCGAGCGCATTGATGTCACCACGTCCAATGAAACCTCAGTATTTTTCAAACAATGGGCGGATCATCTGAAACAAAATTACGCAGGTTGGAACGCCTACATCCTCACCAGCGATCGAGACACCCCCAAATACATGCGTCTATCCGCGAGTAAAAAAACATCTTTATTCAATGGTGCGCTGGATTGTCGTTTATTTGAATTTAAAATGGTTGCGGGTAGCGCGCGCAAAGAAAAACCCATCATCAATGACCATCAATAATTAACCCTAAACTCATGTATGACCCATATGACAGAACATTCACAAACCGATCTTGAAGCCATCGAACAAGCCAAACTCAACACCGAAACTGCTTTAATGCCGTGGCATGAGTTGCAACGCTTTTTTGCACAAGGCGTGGTCATGCACATTGCACCGCATTTAGATTTGCTCGAAGTCGCGGGCAAAATGAGCGTGGACGATGTCCACACCGTGCGCGCTTGGTTTGAAGCAGGTGAATTGGCGCACGTCACCGACGCGCTGGCCAATCGCTGGTTTGAACACAACACCGAATTGTGGACGGTGGTGGTCAAACCTTATATTCTGGTACAAGAGCCCAAAAATCTAAAGACGCACTAATGCGCCATGATTGTTACCGATGGCCTGCCACACAAAAATCGTTATAATCAGCCCATGTCTCACACGCACACCACTTCACCAAAAAACCCACGCATCTACTGCGTGGGCGGGGCGGTGCGCGACGCGTTGATGGGATTGCCTGCCAACGATGCCGATTATGTAGTGGTTGGCAGCACCCCCGAAACCATGCTCGCTCAGGGTTACACACCTGTTGGTAAAGATTTCCCTGTCTTTCTCCACCCTGTGACCCACGAGGAATACGCACTGGCGCGCATTGAACGCAAAACGGCTCAGGGCTACACTGGCTTCGCGGTGCATTTCGCACCCGATGTCACACTTGAAGAGGACTTGGCGCGGCGCGATTTGACCATCAATGCAATGGCACGTGAAGTACAAGCCAATGGCACGCTGGGCGCGCTCATCGACCCATACCACGGGCAAAAAGACCTCGAAGACAAAATTCTGCGCCACGTCTCACCCGCTTTTGCCGAAGACCCCGTGCGTATTTTGCGACTCGCACGTTTCAATGCACGTTGGGCGGACTTCACAGTCGCGCCTGAAACCATGAATCTGATGCGCGAAATGGTTGCCAATGGCGAAACCGCTGCCCTCGTACCTGAGCGTGTTTGGACAGAAATTGCCCGCGGATTGATGGAAGCCACGCCCTCACGAATGTTTGTTATCCTGCGCGAATGTGGTTTGCTGGCGCAGTGGTTACCCGAAGTCGATGCCCTGTTTGGCGTGCCACAACGTGCCGACTACCATCCCGAAATTGACACAGGTGTGCACGTGATGATGGTCATTGACTATGCCGCCAAACTCAAACTAAATCTCGAATCGCGCTACGCCGCACTGTGCCACGACCTTGGCAAAGGCAACACGCCTGCTGAGATTCTGCCACGCCATGTCGGGCACGAATCACGTGGCGTACCACTGGCCAAAACCCTGTCAGAGCGGCTCAAAGTGCCACGCGCCTGTGCGGACTATGCGCGCCTGCTCGCACACGAGCACACGAATTTTTATAAACTCCCCGAGCTGCGCCCATCGACGGTGCTCAACATCATCAAACGTTGCGATGGATTGCGCCGTCCAGAGCGATTCCGTGATTTGCTGCACGCCTCACTCGCTGACTCACGCGGACGTGGTGGTGATTTCCCAAACCGTCCTGCGCTGTGGTATGACGCATGGTTGATGTTGCTTGATACGTTATTGGGATTGGACAATGGCGAAATTGCATTGGCACACGAGCACGAACCCGAACAAATTCCCAATGCGATTTTAGAAGCACAACTGCACGCCATCACACCTGTCTTGAAAATTTGGCAAACAATGGTTCGCAGCACCAATACTTAGACACCTTAGACACACTAAATACAGGGACACCCATGGCACGCACTCCATCGAATATGCTCGCACTCAACACGCCCGCACCTGATTTCGCCCTGCTTGAACCAGCAACAGGAAAAACCGTGCGTCTGTCGGACTTCATTGGTAAGCCACTGGTGATTGCCTTTATCTGTAACCACTGTCCGTATGTCATTCAAATTCGTGAGGTGTTTACACAGATGGCCGCAGAGTACCAACAGCGTGGTGTGGCTGTGGTGGCAATTAATTCAAACGATGTGGTCAATTACCCCGATGACAGCCCCGAAAATATGGTGCGTGCGGTCAAAGAATTGGCTACACCTTCCCCTATTTATTCGACGAAACCCAAAACATCGCCCGCGCCTACCAAGCCGCTTGCACACCCGATTTATATGTGTTTGATGCCAATCATCGCCTGTACTACCGTGGGCAATTTGACGACGCGCGTCCCGCCAATGATGTGCCCGTGACTGGGGTAGATTTACAACGAGCTTTAGACAGTTTACTCGCCCATCAATCCGCACCAGAGATACAAAAACCCTCACTGGGCTGCAACATTAAATGGAAAGACTGAACCACATCCAAGCCCCCAATTCGTTTAAAAGCGAAGTGATGTAAAATAACCAACTTTAATGACTTGAACCCATACCATGAATACATTAGAGCAACTCAAGCAATACACCACCGTTGTCGCCGACACAGGTGATTTTCAATCCATTGCACAATTTTTACCGCAGGACGCAACCACCAATCCATCTCTGATTCTCAAAGCAGTGCAAAAACCTGAGTATCAGCCCCTGTTCACGCAAACCATTCAAGCCCACAAAGGTCAAGCCACCGAGGACTTAATGAACCACGTATTGGTTGCTTTTGGACTTGAGATTCTCAAACTGATCCCAGGACGTGTATCAACCGAGGTGGACGCGCGATTGTCTTTCGACACTCAAGCAACAGTCGAGCGCGCACAAAAATTGATTGCGTTGTTTGAAGCGCAAGGTATTTCACGCGAGCGCATCCTTATTAAAATTGCCGCCACTTGGGAAGGCATTGCAGCAGCAAAAATACTCGAAGCACAAGGCATCCATACCAATTTAACCTTGATGTTTAGCCTGACCCAAGCCATCGCTTGCGCCGATGCCAAGGTAACCTTGATTTCACCGTTTGTTGGACGGATTTACGATTGGTTTAAAAAACAAACGGGCATCGAATACGACCAAACCAACGACCCAGGCATAGCATCGGTGCGTACGATTTTTAATTACTACAAAAAATTCAATATCCCAACTCAAGTGATGGGTGCGAGCTTCCGCAACATTGGGCAAATTTTGGGTTTGGCAGGTTGTGATTTATTGACCATTTCACCCGACCTACTTAAACAGTTGCAAGGTTTAGACCTACCACTCACGCCTGCATTAAGTACGGCAGATGCGCAATCACAAGACATCCATCCAATTGAATTAAATGAATCAACATTCCGCCTATCGTTAAACAATGATGCAATGGCGAATGAAAAATTGGCCGAAGGCATTCGCCTGTTTTGTGCAGACACGCAAAAATTGGTTCAGTTGATTGGAGAGGTCTAACAATCGGACATTCGATGTCCATGCTCTAAAAACAAAAAAGCAGACCTAAGGTCTGCTTTTTAACTAATTGGTGCCCAGAAGAGGACTCGAACCTCCACACCCGAAGGCACATGGACCTGAACCATGCGCGTCTACCAATTCCGCCATCTGGGCTTGCTCGAACAAGACATTTTCACACGTTGGACACATTTTTGATGTATTGTGTGAACATCGCACTTTCAATGCGGTTCGCATTATAGCGCGTTTGTATGTTGCAAGCACGCTTTGTTTTAACTTTATTTGCAAACAATGAAATCTAATTCTAAAAAAAACTCTTCTAAAAATAATACTCAAAAAACCAGTATAACGACTGAACATTCTGTCTCAAGGGCGAAGTCTCGCGCAAAAAAAACACCTCAGCCAGCCGCCTTACTGACTGCTCGAGCATCCAATACTCTTGCCACATCACCAACCACTTCACCTAAACCCGCAAGCAAACCCCAAGGTACACGGATTGATAAGATGGCAGGCCTGCCTTCTAAATTGGCAATTTTTGATGTGGTATTCACGCATGCCAATGTGTACAGAAAACCCATCAATATGCTCGCGCTCGCACAGGAACTGGATGTGCCGCCAACCAAGGTATCGGGTTTGCAAGTCATTGTCGATCAATTGGTGTTCTCAGGCGATATTAAAATGTCACCCAAGGGTTTACTCACGCCCAACAGCGAGCAAAACTTGGTGCGCGGTATTTTGCAAGCACACAAGGATGGCTACGGTTTTGTTAGCAACCCCGATGGTGAAGATGTGTTTGTCAATGAGCGCAATATGAACGGCGCGTGGCACGGTGATAAAGTCGCAGTGCGCATCGTTGGCACGGCACGCAATGGCAAACGTGAAGGCGATGTGGTCGAAGTAATTGAGCGTCGATTCACACAAGTGGTCGGACATTTGCTGCATGAAAATGGCGTATGGCTGGTCAGCCCCGATGATGTGCGCTTGCGCACCGATATTTTGGTCGATGCTTCTGAACTCAAAGACGCGACTGCCAATCAAATCGTGGTCGTTGCCCTAATTGAATATGGCAATCAATACACCCTTCCAACAGGACGCATCGTCGAAGTGCTCGGTAATGCAGACGACGCAGGTATGGAAATCGAAATTGCGGTGCGTAAATTCGACATTCCACATGTGTTCTCACCTGCCACCGAACGACAAACCGCACAGTTGCCTGATACGGTTTTGGAATCCGACTTAAAAGGCCGTGTGGACTTGCGCGATGTGCCACTGGTCACGATTGACGGCGAGGATGCGCGTGACTTTGACGACGCTGTGTACTGCGAACCTATTAAATCGGGGCGCAAAACCACGGGTTATCGTTTGATTGTGGCGATTGCCGATGTGAGCCACTATGTGCAGGACAAAACACCACTGAACGAAGATGCCATTTTGTGTTCAACCAGTGTGTATTTCCCTCGTCGGGTCATTCCAATGTTGCCTGAGAAGTTGTCCAATGGTTTGTGCTCACTCAATCCGCACGTCGATAGACTGTGTATGGTGGCTGACATGGTGCTTGATTTAGATGGTCATGTCACGGCGTATCAATTTTACCCAGCGGTGATGCACTCACAAGCACGACTGACCTACACTCAGGTGTGGGAGTATCTGTCTGAAGGCACGGGCGTGCTTGCCAACGCGCACAAAGCAGTTGCGCCCCACATCAAAAACCTCTACACCCTATTCCATGCTCAATTACAAGCACGCGAACTGCGCGGTGCGATGGAGTTCGAAACCACGGAGACTTATATAGTCTCGGATGAGAACGGTAAAATCAAAGAAATCCTACCCCGCACGCGCAACGATGCACACCGTTTAATCGAAGAGTGTATGCTGTGTGCCAATGTCTGCGCGGCAGAATTCATTGAGCAAAGCGGGCGCACCAGCCTGTATCGCGTGCATGAAGGCCCAACCCCCGAAAAACTCGAAGTTCTGCGTAAAAACCTCATGATGGCAGGCTTGCGCATGGGCGGTGGCGACAAGCCAAGCCCACAAGACTACGCCGAAGTCATGCGTCAGGTGGTTGACCGACCCGATGCGCAAACCTTGCAAACGTTATTGCTGCGCTCAATGCAACAAGCGGTGTATGCCCCTGATAACGTCGGGCACTTCGGTTTGGCATATGCTGCCTACACGCATTTCACCTCGCCGATTCGCCGTTACCCTGACCTACTCATACACCGCACCATCAAAGCCATTTTATTGGGGCAACGCTACACGCCATCGCTTGAGGGGTTTACGCTGTTGGAAGATACACGCAAAAAAACCAACGCAGTGGACAACGCCGTCAAACATGTCGACAAACAGCGCGCCAAACCCGATGCAAGCCAACTCACTTGGCAGCGTTTGGGTGAGCACACCTCGATGTGCGAACGCCGTGCGGACGAGGCTTCGCGCGATGTGACCGCATGGCTTAAGTGCGAATATATGAAACAGTTCATCGGCGAAGTGATGGCGGGCAAAATCTCAGCGGTCACGCAGTTTGGTGCGTTTGTGACTTTGGATGCTGTGTTTGTCGATGGCTTGATTCACATTTCTGAACTCGGTCAAGATTATTTTGAGTTTGATGAAGCGAGTTTTAGCCTCAAAGGTCGCGCATCGGGCATGAGTTATCGCTTGGGCGATGCGGTGAGTGTGCGTATTGCGGGGGTGGATTCGGACACCCGCAAGATTGATTTTGTATTAGAAGGTGGTGTGAAAAAAGGCGATAAAGACAGTGCCCATAAAAATACACGCGCTCAAAAGCCCACCGCAAGTAAGTCCAACGATGCCCCTAGCAAATCGCGCCGTGGTTCACGCAGAAAATAAGCTGCGCCATCAAACTAAAAATGGGTGCGTTCAATGCACCCATTTTTTTAATCACCTGAATTCCCGCGATTATTTCAATAACTGCACCAAGCGCGCCTGTGTCCACTCTCCCGCAGCAGGATAGAGCACCAAAAACCCTGTATTCACTTGCGCACTTTGTTGATAGACATGCCCGTCGAGCACAATGTTATAAGGCTCACCTTTTTTGGCAGTTGCCTCAAACGTCTGAATCCCTTTGTCATTGAGCACAATCAGCAAATACGGTTGTGCATTCGCATTGGCTCCGAGATGGAATGAATGCACCAAGGTTTTATCAATCGCCACTGTGTTGCGCGCATCGGCATTGGGTACAGTTTGACAGCCCAACAAACCCAAAGTCAATAATAATGCCAAGAAAAATTGTTTCAATTTCATCTCCAATAATGTGACTGCACTACGCGGGTACTTTCAAAATCGACTGACACTCATAACCCGCCAGTTTCTCACGCCCACCCAAGCCGTCCAATTCGATTAAAAAACTCAGCCCAACCACCTTGCCGCCCATTTGTTTGACCAACTCAGTCACTGCGTGCGCAGTGCCACCCGTTGCCAGCAAATCATCGACAATCCATACATGCTCACCCGCGTTAATCGCATCGGTGTGAATTTCAAGTCTATCGGTACCATACTCCAAATCATAATCATACCCAATGCGATTAAACGGCAGTTTATTCGGTTTGCGTACAGGCACAAAACCCGCACCCAATTCATACGCCACAGTCGGGGCGAAGATAAAGCCACGCGCTTCTGTACCAATCACTTTGTCAATTTTGAGCCCCTCGCAGTGTGCGAGCATTTTTTGGACAATGCATCTCAAGCCCCCAGGGTGCTGCAATGCGGTGGTGATGTCGTAAAACAAAATGCCTTCTTTGGGATAATCAGGAATTTTACGCACCAGTTCTAATAATTCAGTGTCATTCATAGTTCATCAATGGTGTTCAGGAATTTCGGCAATCAGTGCATCGGCGTTGTGATACTTACGATTGTATAAGTACCAAATATAAAACAACGCCATCAAAACAGTAATCAATACAATAAATATCACGATGGATTGATGCAGTGACATGCCTGCGTTTTTAAGCGAATAATACACGCCGAGCATGATGAGTATGGACAAATTTTCGTTGAAATTTTGTACCGCAATCGAATGGCCCGCAGACAGCAAGGTATAACCGCGATGTTGCAGCATGGCATTCATGGGCACAAGGAAAAACCCCGCCAAAGCACCAATACCAATCATCAATGGGAACGCCAACCAAACCGAGCGTATCCACAGCATGGTAATGAGTGAAATACCGACAAACATCCCAATTGGAATCACGCGTGTGGCTTTGCGCATCGAGATAAAGCGCGCCGCCAAGACTGCGCCGATGGTACTACCCACACCAACGAAGGCTTGCATGTAAGAGGCTTCTTTAAGATTTTTACCCAAATCAATTTGCGCCCAATCGAGCACGATAAACTGCATCACCGCTGCGACCCCCCACAACAATGTGGTAATCGCCAAAGTGATTTGACCCAACTTATCTGTCCAAAGGATTTTTGAACTTTGCACAAAATCTTTGACCAATAAAACGGGATGAATGTGTTGGTCGCGATAGCGTTTACCCGTATCAGGAATCATTTTATTGAGAATCGCTGCAACACCATACACGCCACAAATAAAGGTAATCGCGGTCAATGCAGGCGACAGCGTCCATGTTGGATAACGGGCAATGACCCATTCATGCAAACCCGTTGAGGACAAAAAACCACCCAACACTGTACCAAAAATAATCGACAGCACGGTCAAAGCCTCAATCCAGCCATTGGCAGCGACCAATTTATTCGCAGGGACGATTTCGGTGACAATACCATATTTGGCGGGTGAATACGCCGCCGCCCCCAAACCGACAATCACCATCGCCATCATCGGCGACACCCCGACGAGCATGATGGCGCAACCAAATACTTTAATCAAGTTGGTGATGAACATCACAGAGCCCTTAGGGCGAGAGTCGGCGAAAGCCCCGACAAACGGCGCGAGCACAACGTAGGCGACAGTGAAGAAAAATTTAAGAAGAGGTTCTTGTGACCCTGGATTGGGATTGTTCAGTATTTCGCGCAACAATGCGATACACGCCAAAATCAGAGCATTGTCTGCCAAAGATGAAAAAAACTGCGCTGCTAAAACCGTGTAAAAAGAACGCTTCATAATGATTCAGGTGCAACGGCTGTTCAATTTTAAAATCATCCGAACAGTCGCTAAAAATTTATAGTTGTCGTGAGTGACTTTATAACATATTCCGCCTGAGCGCGCTGTGAATTTCAGTCTAAACCGCAGTTTGGTGCACGGCAACACATCATCCTTTGACAGGATTGGGTTCCGTGAAAACCAAACCCACGTCACACATGCGTACTGATACTTCAATTTTAACCCAAATGTTTCCAGTATGTTTCACACACAAATCGCCCGACGCAGAGCATCGGGCGATGTTTCACTGATGGTATGGCAAAGCCTATTTCATGCCATCCACCAAAGTGTTCGCATTGTATTCCATCATTTTCAAATACGTCGATGCGGGTTCATCAGCGTTAGACAGTGCATCCGAATACAATTTACCACCGATTTTTACACCTGTTTCCTGCGTGAGTTGTTGCATCATTTTAGGATTGCTGATGTTCTCGAAAAACAAGGCTTTGATGTGCTCATTTTTGATTTGCGTGCTCAACTGCGCGATGGCTTTGGCAGAGGATTCGGACTCGGTGCTCACGCCTTGTGGTGCGAGAAAGGTGATGCCAAATGCGTGCGCAAAGTAGTTGAACGCATCGTGCGAGGTCACAACTTTACGTTGTTCGGGCGGAATGTTGGCGACTTCTTTTTGGATATTTGCGGTGAGTTGAGTAATTTGTGCACTGTAAGCTTGCCCGCGTTTCTGGTAGTAGTCCGCACCTGCGGGGTCAGCCTGGCTCAAGCCTGCGACGATGTTGCGCACGTAGATGGTTTGGACAATGGTCGGATCGTGCCAAGCATGTGGGTCAAATTGTGCCTCATGGTCATGCGTGTGGTCATGCTCCATTTCACCATGATTGGGTTTGGGCAATGCTTGTATGCCATCGGTGGCAACGATGCGCTCACCTTTAAATTGCCCTGACTGCGCCAAGCGTTCTAACCAGCCTTCAAAACCCAAGCCATTACTCACCAAAACCTGAGCCTGCGTGAGTTTTTTCACGTCCTGCGGTGTGGGGGCAAAGACATGTGCGTCTTGGTTGGCAGCGACCAAACTGTCCACCTGAACGCGCTCACCACCAATTTCACGCGTGATGTCCGCCAAGATGCTAAAGGTCGCCAGCACTTGAATTTTACCCGTGGCTGCGGACGTGTGCTCTGGCGTTTGTACAGGTGTGGCGGACTGCTGTTCACCGCACGCGCTGACCAGCATGGCACATGCAGTGCAAATGGTTAAAAGGCATGAACGGGCTAAATGCAACATGGGTTTCCTTACTTTTCAAAATGTTTTAAACGTAAATAGCGCGGCACAATGCCACCGACCGCGCCAAATATCAGCGACACCAAATACGCCAAGCCTGCAAAAAAGATAATCGATGGCCCCGATGCGAGCTCAAAATGATACGAGAGCAACAAACCAAACACCCCTGAACCCAATGCCACCAGCACGCAAATCATGAGCATTTTGCCCATGCTGTGCGACCACAGCCGCGCAGTAATCGCAGGCAACATCATCAAACCGACCGACATCAGCGTGCCCAACGAGGCAAAACCCGCGACCAAGTTTGCCACCACCAACATCAAGAACACAATGTACCACATGCCACCGCGCCCACCGACCGAGCGCAGGAACAGTGGGTCAACGCCCTCAAGCACCAAGGGTCGATAAATCACCGCCAAACCAATCAGCGAGATGCTGGCAACGATGCCCATCAATATCAACGAAGCGGTGTCCACCGCCAACACCGAGCCAAACAAGATGTGTATCAAGTCCACCTGATTGCCCGATTTTGAAATCAGTAAAACCCCCAAAGCCAAAGCCATGAGGTAAAACGCCGCAAAGTTGGCATCTTCTTTAAGATTGCTCAAACGCGTTGCCAAACCCGCGAGCAGCGCGACCACCACGCCCGCAATAAATCCACCCACACTCATCGCAGGCAGGCTCAAACCAAACCACATAAAGCCCAATGCCGCACCAGGCAAGACCGCATGGCTCATCGCGTCGCCCGTCAAACTCATGCGACGCAATACGAGGAACAAGCCGACAGGCCCACTGCCCAAAGCCAAAGCCACACAGCCAACCAAAGCGCGGCGCATGAAGGCAAAATCCGCGAACGGCGAAATCAATAGCTCGTAGAGGGTTTGCATCACGCGTCCTCCTTGGGGTGTGAATGTGTGTGCCCGCAGTGCTCATGCGCCATCGGGTCAATGTACATTGGCGTCGGCGCAGCGACCTCGGTATGACAGACCTCGCCACGGTCATACCAATGTGCGCAACGCTCGTTCGCGCTCATTAAATTTTCAACGGTCAACACCTCCGCTGGTTTGCCCCACGCCACGACCTCATGCGCGAGCAAGACCACCTCTTGGAAATAACGTTTGACCTGTTCAAAATCATGCAGCACCGCAATCACCGTGCGCTTTTCAATCTGCCAACGACGCAACAAACCGAGCAAGACTTCGGTGGTGCTCGCATCGACCGCATTGAAGGGCTCGTCGAGTAAAATCACGGGTGCGTCCTGCACCAAAATCCGCGCAAACAGTACCCGTTGCAGTTGCCCAATCGACAAAGCCTGCAATGGTCGCGCGCTAAAATCCTGCATCCCCACCTGCATCAGAGCCTGCTCGATGCGCGCCAAACCAGCCGCAGACACGCGCGCAAAAGCACCGACCGTGCGCCACAAACCCGTTGCCACCAACTCAAACACTGTCATCGGCATCGACAAATCAATCTCGGCTTTTTGCGGCAAATACGCCAATTCGTTTTGCAAACACTCACTCAACACCACGCGCCCGCTATCCACAGGCAATACACCCGCAATCGCCTTGAGCAGCGTGGATTTACCCGCGCCATTGGGTCCAACAATCGCTGTCGCCACGCCCGCGCAAATTCGCCCGCTGACATGGTGCACCGCAGGGCGGCGTTGATAACTTACAGTCACGTTTTGTAATAGCACACTCATGCCGCAGCCTCCAAAGCCCAAGCAATCGCCAACCACAGCACGGCAATCAATGTCAATGCGAGCGCCATGCGGGTGAAGACCGACATGGTTAAGAGATTCAATTTAGAGGGTTTCATGCTTACCCCTTTTTCGCCAAGCATTGGGTACAGTGCCCATTGAGCAATAATTGCTGATTGTCCATCTCAAAGCCCTGAGCCAAACACGACTCGCGCAACGCCTGCACGCCCGCATCCGCAGCCATTTCATCCACACGACCACAATCGCGGCAAGTCATAATCACATTGGCTTGGTCGTGGTGGTGCGCATCATTTAAATGTTGACACACCACATAGCCATTGAGCGCGTCCACTCGGTGCAAAATCCCCTGCTCAACCAAGAAATCCAAGGCACGGTAAACCGTTGGCGGTGCGGCTGAGGCACGGGTTTGTTGCAAGTCACTGAGAATTTGATATGCCTTGACCACGCCCTCGTGTTGCAACACCAAGTCCAAAACTTGGCGGCGCAGATCGGTCAATTTCGCACCGTTTTTCTCACAGTGCGCATTGGCTGAATGGATAAATGCGTTGGTGTCCATGGGTATGTACCTTAAATAATATTGTTATATTATAACATAACAATGCCCGAGCCCGCGCATACAGAAAAAGATACCTCTAAATAAACCCATGACTCAATGACAGCCAATCCATCCCTTCTTGAATGATGTTGTATACTCCGCACATCGCCCATCCCAACCACCCCCATTTTTAAGGAGCAGGATATGAGCCAAAACACTCTATTGTTTGAGCACATCAGCCCACCCGCCTCCGCTCAACCAGTTGACCGCCGAGACTTCATCAAAGGCGCGCTCGCCACGGGATTTGCCACGGCGGTGCTGCCCATCAGTGCGCAAACCATTTATACAGACATTGTTGACCTGACGACAGGCGAAGTTAAAATCCCCACTTCTGACGGCTCTATTCCTGCCTATTTCGCCATGCCCACCCAAGGCAAAAACCTTGGACTTGTCCTCGTTGTGCATGAAATTTTTGGTGTTCATGAACACATCAAAGACATCTGCCGACGTTTGGCCAAAGCGGGTTACTACGCCATTGCGCCTGAATTATTCGTCCGCCAAGGTGATGTATCAACCTTGAGCAATATTCAAGACATCCAAAAAAATGTCACCAGCAAAGTCCCCGATGCCCAAGTGATGAGTGACTTGGACGCATGTGTTGCCTATGCCAGCAATCAAAAATCCGTCAACCCTGCCAAACTCGCCATCACTGGGTTTTGTTGGGGCGGTCGAATCACATGGTTGTATTGCGCGCACAATCCAAAAGTCAAAGCCGCCGCCGCATGGTATGGTCGGCTCGAAGGCAATCCATCGGAACTCACACCGAAGCATCCGATTGATTTGGTTGCAAAAATCGATACCCCCGTCCTCGGTCTCTACGGCGCAGCTGACACAGGCATCCCCGTCGAGAGTGTGGAACGCATGCAAAAAGCCCTCGCCAGTACCCACAAAAAATCACAAATCCTACTCTATCCCGACACCCCACATGCGTTCAACGCCGACTATCGCCCCAGTTACCGCGAAGCCGCCGCCAAAGATGCATGGGGCAAACTCCTGAAATGGTTTAAAAATCATGGCATCTCATAACCAACCACCCGTATAAAAAACGAAAGGCACATCTTTTCAGATGTGCCTTTCGTAACTTCGTGCCTTTTGTACGTTTTATCTCGTTGTTTGGTCAATAGTTATAATTTAATCTACATCCATCACCGCATTGGTATAAACCTCTTGCACATCGTCCAAATCCTCAAGCATATCGATGATTTTTTGCATTTTCACGGCATCGTCCCCAGTCAGCTCAATGTTGTTTTGTGCACGCATGGTGATGTCGGCTTCGGCGTATTCCATTCCTGCCGTGTCAAATGCGGCTTTCAGTACTTCATAATCCGCAGGATCGCAAATCACTTCAACACCGCCTTCATCGTCGGTGATGACATCCGATGCACCGTTTTCTAAGGCAACATTCATCACCTCATCTTCGCTGACCCCTGGGGCAAACATGATTTGTCCCACATGGTCAAACATAAACGCCACCGAGCCATCTGTACCGAGGTTACCACCATTTTTACTCAAAGCATGGCGCACATCGGCGACAGTACGCGTACGGTTGTCTGTCAGGGTGTCGATGATAATCGCCGCCCCACCCACGCCGTAGCCTTCGTAGCGGATTTCTTCGTAGTCCGCGCCATCGCCACCACCAACCCCTCGGTCAATCGCACGTTTGATGTTGTCATTGGGCATGTTCGCGCCTTTGGCTTTGTCAATGGCCAAACGCAGGCGTGGATTTGCACTGGGGTCGCCACCACCCGTTTTTGCTGCCACTTGCAATTCTTTAATCACGCGCGTCCAAACCTTGCCACGCGTGGCATCGGCGCGTGCTTTTTTATGCTTAATATTTGCCCATTTACTGTGACCTGCCATTTTTACCTGTCCTTACAAATTGATTCATTCATATTCACACCCGAAGGTGGGCTTGGTTTATAATCTGTGGCGAATTTTATCATATTCCCCACAGGGAAAATACCCTAATCCAGCCAAACACGCTAACTCTGCACTGACCAATAACCTTTGGAGCCCCTCATGTCTGAACCCATCCTCATCGGTAAATCCGCCACCACAGAAGTGTTTTTCCTGCCACAAATGGGCAATCGCCATGGCTTGATTACAGGCGCAACGGGTACGGGTAAAACAGTGAGCCTACAAGCGTTGGCGCAACAGTTCTCCGACATGGGCACGCCTGTGTTTATGGCGGACGTGAAAGGCGATTTGGCTGGGATTTCGCAAGCAGGTGGTGACAATGAAAAAGTCAAAACGCGCTTGAAGGATTTGGGACTGCCCGAGCCAACTTGGGCAGGCGCACCGACCACGCTGTGGGATGTATTCGGCGAACAAGGTCATCCTGTACGCGCGACGATTTCGGATATGGGACCGCTGTTGCTCTCGCGCATGCTCGATTTGAACGACACACAAGCAGGTGTACTCACCATGGTGTTTAAAATCGCCGATGACAATCAAATGTTGTTACTGGATTTAAAAGATTTGCACAGTATGTTGCAGTTCGTTGGCGACAACGCCAAACAATTTACCACCGATTATGGCAACGTTTCTGCCGCGTCCATCGGCGCGATTCAACGCGGTCTGCTCACTTTAGAATCACAAGGTGCGGACAAATTCTTCGGCGAGCCGATGCTCAATATTGACGACATGATGCAAACGGTCTCAGGCAAAGGCGTGGTCAACATCATGGCGGCCGACAAACTCATGCAATCGCCCCGCTTGTACGGCGCATTTTTGCTGTGGATGCTCTCGGAATTGTTTGAAAAACTGCCTGAAATTGGCGATATTGAAAAACCCAAATTTGCGTTTTTCTTTGATGAAGCGCATTTATTATTCGCCGATGCGCCGAAAGTGTTGCTCGAAAAAATCGAACAAGTTGTGCGCCTGATTCGCTCTAAAGGGGTGGGCGTGTATTTCGTCACGCAGAATCCAATCGATATTCCCGACACGGTTTTAGGCCAACTCGGTAATCGAGTGCAACACGCTTTACGCGCTTTCACCCCACGCGACCAAAAAGCCGTTCAAGTCGCCGCGACCACCATGCGCGAAAATCCCGATTTGGACATCGCCACCGTGATTACCGAACTCGGTGTGGGCGAAGCCTTGGTGTCAACCTTGGACGCAAAAGGCACACCAAACATCACCCAGCGCGTGTTCATGATTCCACCTGCATCACGCTTGGGGCCAGCCACTGACAATGAGCGCACGCAATTGATTCGTCAATCCATCGTTGCGGGCGTGTACGAGCAGACGGTGGATTCAGAATCGGCGTATGAAAAACTGCAAGCGCGCGCTGCTGAGACCGCTAAAGCGGCTGAAGAAGCCCAAAAAGCAGATGAAGGTGGATTTTTAGGCGGTATTTTCGGTGGGAGTGACAGCAAGAAAAAAACCTCATCACGCAACGATTCACTTTTAGAGTCTGCCGCCAAATCGATGATACGTGCGGCCAGTTCCAATATTGGACGTGAAATCACGCGCGGAATTTTGGGGAGTTTATTCGGCAGTAAACGCCGTTGATAAAAATTTAAGTACGCGCTTGCATATTCAGTCATCTGTGTGTAGAATCCGTGCATTCTTTGGGGAGTAGTTCCTCGTTGCGTGGTCGTCAATACGGTGTGAAATTTTGCACTCGGCGCGCAAGGTGCACAATATAATTGGTGCACAAACAAGACCTTAGAACTTTCAAGCGATGATGCGCATGGGGTTCTGAGGTTTTTTTTCGCCCTAACCTCATGGTATATCGCTGATTTCATGTTGTAAAAATAAATCTTTGTGATTGATGACTAAAAGGAGGGGTTATGGAAACGATTGGAACTTGGTGGATGTGGAGCGCATTCGCCATATTTGTGGTCATTGCGATTATCGTTGATTTGTGGGCGATGCAAAAACAAGGCGCACATCAAGTCACTTTTAAAGAAGCACTCAACTGGAGTATTTTGTGGGTTTCACTGTCCTTTGTGTTTGTTGCTTTGCTGTGGTGGTATCTGGACACCCACCAAGGACGAGCGGTCGCTAACACCGTTGCAATGCAATTCATGACGGGGTATTTGGTTGAAAAAAGCCTATCGGTCGATAACATTTTCGTGTTTTTGATGATATTTAGTTATTTTTCAATCCCTGCTGAACATCAAAAGCGCGCATTGATTATTGGCATCATTGGTGCGATTATCCTACGCGCCATTTTGATTCTCATGGGGGCTTGGTTGCTGGAATCCTTCCATTGGCTGTTGTATGTATTTGGGGCGTTTTTGATTGTTACTGGCATTAAAATGTGGATTTCTGCCGACAAAAAGCCCGACATTGCAGACAATCCCGTTTTGAAATTCTTGAAACGCCATCTTCCCATTAGCAAACAACTTGATGGAGAGAAACTGACCACCCAAATCAACGGCACCAAGTTTTATACGCCTTTATTTGTGGTACTGGTGATGATTGGCGTGACCGACATCATTTTTGCGGTCGATAGCATCCCCGCCATTTTTGCCATTACCGAAGACCCTTTTATTGTGTTGACTGCGAATGTGTTTGCCATTTTGGGTTTACGCGCGCTGTACTTTTTGCTGGCTGATTTGGCCAATCGCTTTCATTTATTGGCGTATGGCTTGGCATTGGTATTGGTGTTTATCGGAACCAAAATGTTGGTGATTGATTTTTATAAAATTCCAATTAGCGTTGCTTTACTTATCACGGCAGGTTTGATTGCAGGTTCGATTTTTGCATCCCTGTATACCTCACGCAAACAATCGTAAAGCATCTGGTCATTTTATAAGGCTCAAAGTCTTTGAGTTCAATCTGGGGTACACTGTGAACTCAAAGACCACTGATGAAAGGAACGTTTTAGTATGAATCCCACTGGCTTAATCAAAAACAGCCTCGCTCATTTATTAGAAAACAACCGAGCTTGGTCGAAAAATGTCAGTACAAGCCGCCCTACTTTTTTTCCAAATTTAGCCCAACAACAAAACCCCGAATACATGTGGATTGGTTGCGCGGACTCGCGCGTACCTGCAAATGAATTGATTGGACTATTACCAGGGGAAGTATTTGTTCATCGCAACGTCGCCAATATATTGCCACACAGCGATTTGAATAGTCTGTCTGCCATGCAGTACGCGATTGATGTCTTACAAGTCAAACACATCATTATTTGTGGACACTACGGTTGCGGCGGTATAACGGCCGTTTTTCAAAACCGCCGTGTTGGTTTGGTCGACAATTGGTTGCGCCACATTCACGATATCAAACAAAAATACACCGCTGTACTCAATAGCCAAACCAGTGACCATCAATCGATTGATCGTTTGTGCGAACTCAACGTCATTGAACAGGTTAAGAATGCGGCTCAAAACACAGTCATTCAAGATGCTTGGGCGCGCGGACAATCAGTGACCATTCACGGCTGGATTTACAATTTACACGATGGTTTACTGCACTCATTGGGTTTAGAAGTCTCTCAGTGGGAAGACTTTGAGCAACAATACGAGCAAGCCATGCAAGCCATTAGTACCTGCGCTTAACCATACAGAGGTGACGCCAGCCTCATTGCATTCTCAACTTAAAGGTCACTTAATGGGTCGTTTTTTCCGTGCCACACGCCCTGCTTTTTTAAGTGTTACAGCTCTTGCTGTGCTATTGGGCTATGCAAGTACTGTACATGATGGATACACCATCAATTATCTCGCAGCCATTCTGACCCTGATGTTTGCACTGATTGCTCATGCGGGTGCGAATGTTATCAATGATTATTACGACGCACTCAACGGCTGCGACTTCGCTGAATCCGACCGCATTACCCCGTTTACAGGCGGCAGTCAAACCATCCAAAATGGTTTTTTGAGCCAAAAAACCATGGCAATCTTCGGTTATTTGCTGTTGTTGAGTGTGATTCCCGCAGGAATTTGGTTAACCCTCAACAGTGGGCTTGGTTTGCTGGTCATCGGAACTTTCGGCCTACTCATTGGTTGGGCCTATTCCGCGCCGCCACTCAAACTACAAAGTCGTGGTTTGGGTGAATGGGCAATCACTGCTGGCTGGTTACTGGTCGTGATGGGCTCAGACTATGTACAACGCCATGCTTTCAGTGTGACTCCAATAGCGGTGGGTCTGGGGTATTCTTTATTGGTGGCCAACATCCTATTTATCAATCAATTTCCCGATGTTCGCGCAGATACCACTGCACACAAAAGAACCTTAGTCGTGCGCTTGGGTACGCGACACGCACGTTGGGGCTATTTGATTATTTTGTTGCTTTGCTATGGTTGGATATGGATGGCTGTAGCCCTGCGGTTATTACCTATGTATTCTCTTTTGGCCACCGTCCCTGTTCTACCCAACTTGCTTGGATTTTACCTGCTGATGCGTCACGCGGAACAACCTCAAAATCTGACTCAAGCCATCAAAATCACTTTATCTTGCGCAATCGCACATGCTATGATTTTAACGTACGTTCTGGTATTTTTTGCTTAATTTATAATCAATTCTCTCACAATTATCAATTTTAATGAGAGTAAGCGAACAGTAAGGCATTCCCAGTATTCTGGGCGCAGATTGCCGTACAGATTTTCTACATTTTTTGTAGGAACCTGTACCATCAGTCCACAAAAAGCATTTGATACTTAAAAATTTTGCAGAAGTTTTTTAGCGTCGAATGGGTATTTTTAAAATTAAAAAAGGAGTAGACAAATGAGAGACGATTTAGTAACTCAAATTAGTGCTTCGCCAACTTACCAAAAATTAGTTAAAACACGCTCTTCATACGGCTGGATGTTGACAGCCTTGATGATGATTGTGTATTACGGTTTCATTTTGTTGGTGGCGTACGCAAAACCATTCATGGGTAGCCGAATTCACGAAGGTGGTGTGCTCACTTGGGCTATGCCTATCGGTATTTTTGTATTGGTGTTTACCGTCATCATCACTGGCATCTATGTGCGTCGCGCAAATAGCGAGTTTGACGATTTGACAGAAAAATTGCGTAAAGAGGTACAACAATGAAAAAAACCAATCAATTACTTTTGGGTTTGATGTTGACATCGGTTGGCACAGTTGCTTTGGCAGCAGGTGCTGATTTGGGTCAAGCGGAAAAACAAGCAACCAACTGGGTTGCCATTGGCATGTTCGTCGGTTTCGTGATTTTGACCATGTTCATTACCAAATGGGCAGCAGGTCGCACCAAATCGGCTGCGGACTTCTACACAGGTGGTGGTGGTATCACGGGTTTCCAAAATGGTTTGGCAATTGCTGGTGACTATATGTCTGCGGCATCCTTCCTCGGTATTTCTGCAGCGGTGATGGCCAACGGCTATGATGGTTTGATTTACTCCATCGGTTTCTTGGTGGGCTGGCCAGTCATCACGTTCTTGATGGCAGAACGCTTGCGTAACCTGGGTCAATTCACCTTTGCTGACGTGGCAGCCTATCGCTACGAGCAAAAACCTGTGCGCACATTCGCTGCAATTTCGACTTTGGTCGTTGTGGCGTTTTATCTGATTGCGCAAATGGTGGGTGCGGGTCAATTGATTAAACTCTTGTTCGGTATGGAATACTGGCATGCGGTGGTTATCGTTGGCGCATTGATGCTGATTTATGTATTGTTCGGCGGTATGTCGGCAACCACTTGGGTGCAAATCATTAAAGCATGTATGCTACTCGCAGGCGCATCGTTCATGGGCTTCATGGTATTGGCTAAATTTGGCTTTTCTCCAGGCGCAATGTTTGTTAAAGCCGTTGAAATCAAATCTCAATTGGCTGCCAATGGTTTAATTGCAGAGGCTCTTAAAGCCAACCCAACCGCTGACAAAGCCGCTTTGGCGACGCAAGTAGCTGCTGCCGCTGGTACCAAAGGTTTCGCCATCATGGGTCCTGGTGGTTTCGTAAAAGACCCAATCTCTGCGATTTCATTCGGTATGGCTTTGATGTTCGGTACAGCGGGTTTGCCACACATCATGATGCGTTTCTTCACAGTACCAAATGCAAAAGAAGCACGTAAATCTGTATTCTGGGCAACCACTTGGATTGGCTACTTCTACATTTTGACCTTCATCATTGGTTTTGGCGCGATTACTTTCGTATTGACAGACCCAACTTTCTTGGACGCCAAAGGCGCACTCAAAGGTGGTGGTAACATGGCTGCGATTCACTTGGCCAATGCAGTGGGTGGCAATGTGTTCTTAGGCTTTATCTCTGCTGTGGCATTTGCAACCATCTTGGCAGTTGTCGCTGGTTTGACTTTATCAGGCGCATCAGCCGTATCACATGACTTGTATGCATCAGTCATCAAAAAAGGCAAAGCAGACAGTGCGACTGAATTGAAAGTATCGAAAATCACCACCATCGTTTTGGGTATTGTGGCTGTGGTACTGGGTATTGCATTTGAAAAGCAAAACATCGCTTTCATGGTTTCTCTGGCATTCGCAATTGCTGCTTCTGCTAACTTCCCAGTATTGTTTATGTCTGTGTTGTGGAAAGACTGTACCACTCGCGGTGCAACCATCGGTGGTTATATCGGCTTGATTACTGCTGTGGTCTTGACTGTGTTGTCTAAAGCAGTTTGGGTGGATGTATTCCACAATGCCAAAGAAATCTTCCCATACACATCACCTGCTTTGTTCTCTATGGTGTTGGCATTCGTAGCCATTTGGTTCTTCTCAATTACTGATAAGAGCGCACGTGCTGCAGTTGACCGCGCTGGTTTCGCTGCTCAAAAAGTTCGTTCTGAAACAGGTATCGGCGCAGCTGGTGTATCTGGTCACTAAATCGGTTGGATCGTTGATTTAGTCTATGACTAAAAAAGCCCCAAAGTTTACTTTGGGGCTTTTTTTGTATTTGGTATCCAGTTTACACAAATTATCTATTGACTATGCTGTTATCTGATGAAATGACAGGCAAAGCCCTGCCATGCAAGATACAACCATAAAGTAAACGTTATAATCGCCACTCACTCAAACTGCATCGATGACGCCGTTCCTGCTTTCTCAGAACACAAAAAAAGGGGCACATACGGCACCCATTTTTTATTTCGATACTGCTGTTTTACATCTTACCAATTCATCCAACCCATTCCATAAGTCGCAAGAATCAACACCCCAAAGATGATTCGATACCATGCAAAACCAATAAAATTGTGATTGCTAACAAATTTTAGTAACCAGCGAACACAGATAAACGCACTGATTAAAGCAAATAAAAACCCCAACAAAAATAGAACAGTCATATCCATTCCCGTTAAGTTCATTGCTATGCCATTATGTGTAAATGCGTTGGACATATGACGCATATCCCACAAACCTTTGAGACATGCAATAAATAACACAGGCATCGCCAGAAAAAAAGAGAAATGGGTTGCCACCTGACGCGATAAACCAAAAAACATGCCGCCAATAATCGTCGCTCCTGAGCGCGAGGTACCCGGAAACAATACCGCCAAAGTCTGTGCCAAACCAACTTTAAGCGCATCCAATCCACTCAAGTCTTCCAGCTGTACCACCCGTGCTTGGTGATTTATTTGACGACGTTCCGCCCAATAAATAATCAGCCCACCAACAATAAACGCCAACGCCACAGCAATCGGATTAAACAGCACCGCTTTAATATGCTTACCCAACACTGCGGCCAAAACCAACACGGGTACAGTTGCAATCACAATATTCATCACAAACTGAATGGCTTTTGGATCACGATGAAATGCACCGCGCACCACATGACCAATACGTTCACGAAACTCCCACATCACCGCAATAATTGCCCCAAATTGAATCGCGACTTCGAAAGAATCCCAAAATTCGCCTTTCAGCCCTAAAAAAGACTGAGCCACAATCAAATGGCCCGTACTTGAAATGGGCAAAAATTCGGTTAAGCCTTCCACAATCCCTAAAATTACCGCTTTGAGCATCAAAATAAAATCCATTAGTCACCTTAATTAAAATAATTTATCAAACTTAGTCAAAGTCTTTGCCCTCTTCAAATTTGGGCAAATACACCAACAACGCCACCACAGCAGCAAAAAACGCCACACCAATCGGATACCACAAACCAAAATACACATCGCCCGTTGCCGCCACCATTGCAAACGCCAATGTGGGCAAAATCCCACCAAACCAGCCATTGCCAATATGGTAAGGAAAAGACATTGAGGTATAACGAATCCGAGTGGGGAAAATATCCACCAACAACGCCACCATTGGCCCATAGACCATCGCGGCCAACACCAACAGCACCCACAGCAAAAACACCACCATCGGACGATTGATTTGTTCGGCATCGGCTTTTAAAGGATAACCTGCACGCTCAAGAGCCGCCATGACGTTGCGTTTAAACAGCACACTGTTTTGGCGCGCATCCAATTGACCACCCTCATACGCCTCAACCACCTCATTGCCAATTTGAATTTGCGCGACCATCCCTGCTGGCGCAGCCTCGTTACGATAAGCCACACCCGACTGTGATAAAAAGGCTTTGGCAATGTCGCAAGAGAATACATTACGAGTACTGGTGTTGAGCAAATTGAACTGAAATGAACAACGAGCAGGATCTGCCAAAACAACCACAGGTGCGCGTTCTTGTGCCGATTGCAGTGCTGGATTAACGCTGTCGCCCAAGCCTTTGAATAAAGGGATAAACAAAATCGCAGACAGCAAACAACCCGCAATCATAATGGGTCTGCGCCCGATTTTATCGGACAAAGATGCAAACAATATGAACGCAGGCATGGCCAGTAGCAATGCAAGCATCATCAAAAACTGTGCTTGCTGAGCGGGCAACTTTAAACTTTGCGTCAAGAAGAACAGAGCATAAAAATGGCTGGTGTACCAAATGACCCCCTGCCCTGCGCACAAACCCAACATCATGGTTAAGACCTTGCGCAGATTGGGCCAGCGTGCGAACGAATCCTGTAAGGGAGTGGCGGTCACCAAACCATCGGCTTTGAGTTGCACAAACAGCGGCGACTCGTCCAACTGCATACGCAACCAAATAGAAAACCCCAAAAGCAGCATGGACGCTAAAAAAGGAATGCGCCAGCCCCACGCCGCGAACGCATCTTCGCCAATCAACCAGCGCACCGCCGCAGTCACCAAAAGCGATAAAAACAAACCCAAACTCGCGGTCAGCTGAACCCAGCCCGTATAGCGTCCAAGTTGTCCAGCAGGTGCGTGCTCAGCCACATAAGTGGCCGCGCCACCATATTCACCTCCCAAAGCCAAACCTTGCAACATCCGCAAAGCAATCAAGATAATCGGTGCTGCGACGCCAATCGACTCGTATGTAGGCAATAAACCAATAATAAAGGTGGACAAACCCATAATCAAAATGGTGACCAAAAACGTGTGCTTACGCCCCACCATATCGCCCAATCGACCAAAAAACAAAGCACCGAAAGGACGCACCACAAAGCCCACAGCAAACAGCATCAACGTCACAATAAAGTCTGCGGTTGGGTTATAGCCCGATAAAAAATGCCGCCCTAAAATGGATGCCAATGTGCCGTACAAATAAAAGTCATACCACTCAAACGCCGTCCCGAGTGAAGAGGCAAAAATAATTTTTTTATGATACAGAGGTATGGGCGGATGACGCACGGTGATTATCAAGTCAGGTCAAAGTTGGCGTATATTAACATACTGGCATGCGCAAAAGCATACCAAAAGGTCAGTCACCGATACTTGAGACCAGATATCAATCAACCTGAGCGGGGAATGTCACCATAAACCGTGTGCCTTGTTCAGGCGATGGGGCTGGTTTGGATTCTATTTTTAAAGTGGCATGATGGCGAATCAAGACATGTTTGACGATTGCCAATCCCAAACCTGTTCCTTTGGTGGCACGTGACTGTGCGGTATTGACCCGATAGAAACGCTCTGTCAAACGGGGGATGTGTTCGGGCGCGATACCCAGCCCCGTGTCGCGCACGCTGAGTGTGGGTTGCTGCTCGGCATTCATATACCACGACAGATAAATATCGCCGCCTTCTGGGGTGTAGCGCACAGCATTGGACAGCAGATTGCCGACCACACTGGCAATTTCTTGCTCACTGCCCTTGATGTTAATCGGCGCAATGTCTGAGTGAATCTGATGTCGCCCTGCGGACAAGGCCTGTGCACTTTGAATCTGTTGGTTGAGCAATGCGGGCATGGCGATGTTCTGCGCATCCACATGTACATCGGACTCCAATCGAGAAAGCATCAACATGTCTTGAATCAATACAGTCATGCGCTCGGCTTGATGCCGCATCAAATCAATTTGCTTGACGCGCTCATCCACGGGCATATTCGGTTCATCCTGCGCGTGTTCTAAAAACCCACTGATGACCGTCAAGGGCGTGCGCAACTCATGCGAAGCATTGGCAATAAAATCCCTACGCATCGCATCCACCCGCTCGGTTTCGGTGATATCGCGACTGACCAAAATCATGCGCTCATCCTCAAAGTCAATCAACAATACTTCAAGGTGTTTGTTGTCCAAAAGCATTTTGAATGGCGCATCGTATCGACGCTGTTGCACACACTCAGCCAATAAAGGTTCGCGCACAATATTCATCAACCGCGTACCCAAATCACGCTTTAAATTCAGTGAAAAATGCCGTTCTGCGACAGGATTGGCCCACTCGATTTGGGTGGATTTGTCCATAATGACCACGCCATCGGGCAGATGGCGCATGGTGTTTTGAAAACGTTCCAACCATTCGGCCAGTTGCGCTTCGTGTTTCTCATCGGTACGGCGCAGCGCATACAATTTGGCAAAAATATCCGTCCATACCCCGTGACCCGAAGGGACATTTTTACTGGTGGGGTGTGAAAGCCATAAGGCAAACAATTTGAGTTCACGGTAATGTGCCGATAATTGCCACAGTAAAAACACAATCACCCATGCCAAACCGACCCATACGGGCAAGAAATATGACAAACACAGAACCAATACGGTCAATACCACCGCAGGCACAGCGGCAGAACGAACAAATGACACTTCTTGATAGGTATTGTTGGATGTAGCAGGGATATCCGTGCGCGTTTCTGAGTTCATTTTATATATCCGTGGTCATTGCGAACGTCATTTCATCAGTGGAGCAATGACGACAGCGATAGATTGCCTTCACATGACACATGATACCTTATTTTTGTACCTTATCTTGCCAACGATAGCCCACGCCGCGCACCGTTTCAAGGTGTGCTTCCAAACCAAATTTTTGTAAAATTTTACGCAAACGCAGAATATGCACATCCACCGTGCGTTCTTCAATGTACACGTGGTCGCCCCACACCAAGTCTAATAACTGCGCTCGGCTGTACGACCTATCGCTGTGGGTGAGAAAAAACTTGAGCAATTTGTATTCTGTACCACCGATTGGCACCACTCGCTGACCTTGCACCAAACTCAAATCGTCATCGCGCAAAACACAATCGGCAAATTGGATTTCCTGCGCGACGTGCTGAGGGGCCGCACGGCGCAATACCGTGTTGATACGCGCCACCAATTCTTTCGGACTGAATGGTTTGGTGATGTAATCATCCGCACCCAATTCCAAGCCTTTGAGTTTATCCATCTCCTGCGCACGCGCCGTGAGCATCAATACAGGCAAACGCGCCGTGCGCGCATCGGCACGCAAAGCATTGAGCCACGCCACGCCTTCACCATCGGGCAGCATCCAATCGAGCACCACCACATCGGGCAAGACTTTTTTCACCTGCATGCGTGCCTCAGATAAATTTTTGACACACACCACCGCAAAGCCCGCCTTGCGCAGACTAAACTCCAGTAATGTGGTGATGTCATCTTCGTCTTCGACCACCAGTGCGACGGGTTGAATATTCACAAAACGCCCTTAATCCAATTATTTATTCAATACAACTATTTATAATGAGTCATTCATCCTCTTCATCTTCAGTGCCACTGACATTTTGGTCAGCGCCCGAACTGTAGCGCACATCTTCGCCCTCGGCAATATAGATGGCAACTTCGGCGATATTTTCCGCATGGTCGCCCATGCGCTCAATCGCTTTGGCGACCCACAAATCATCCAAAGCTGAACTAATCGTGCGCGGGTCTTCCATCATGTAGGTGATGAGTTGACGCATACTGGCGATGTATTGTGCATCAAGTTCCTTATCGCTACTCATTACCGCGCGCGCCTGCGCGCTGTCCTCACGCGCAAAAGCATCCAATGCCCCACGAATCATGGTGTTGGCCATTTCAGCCGATTGGTAAATCGAATGCACGCGGGGCAAAGCACTGCGCTGCTCACTGCGCAGAACCAGTTTGGCGATTTTAGCCGCTTGATCGGCGACCCGCTCCAAATCTGAAATCACGCGAATCACCCCCAGCAACAGACGTAAATCACGCGCTGCGGGTTGGCGACGGGCAATCACCTCCGTACAAAATTGATCCGCGCTCAAGTGCTCCAAATTGATTTCGCGTTCAATAGTCAGTACTTGCTCGGCCATTTGCGTATCGCCTTCACTGTACGCGAGCACTGCAGCGCGCACTTGATGTTCAACGCGCCCACCCATGCTCAATACGCGGGTACGCAGATTTTCTAATTCAACTTCGTAGTTTTTTGAAGTGTGTACGTGGTTCATTTTGTGTCCTTTTGTGCTTTTTTGTATCTTTGAGAATGGTTTGTAACCAATCAACCCGTTAGCCAAATCGCCCAGTAATATAATCTTCTGTTTCCTGACGCGCAGGTTTCATAAACATTTGACGTGTTTCGCCAAACTCAACCATTTGCCCCAAATACATATAGGCTGTGTAGTCCGACACGCGGGCTGCTTGTTGCATGTTGTGCGTCACAATCACCACGGTGTAGTCTTCTTTGAGTTCGACAATCAACTCCTCGACTTTCGCCGTTGAAATCGGGTCAAGGGCAGAACACGGCTCATCCAGCAACAATACCTCAGGCTTAACCGCAATCGCACGCGCAATGCACAGACGTTGCTGCTGACCGCCCGATAAACTATTGCCACTTTGGTGCAGTTTGTCCTTGACTTCAGTCCACAACGCAGACTTTTGCAATGCCCATTCTACGCGCTCGTCCATTTCACCTTTGGACAACTTTTCAAACAAACGCACACCAAAAGCGATGTTTTCATAAATACTCATCGGGAATGGGGTTGGTTTTTGAAACACCATGCCAATTTTTGCACGCAAAATCGCAATGTCGAGTTTGGATTGCAAAATGTTTTCACCACCAAACATGATGGCGCCCTCAGCACGTTGCTCTGGGTACAACTCAAACATGCGGTTCAAGGTGCGCAATAAAGTCGATTTACCACAACCCGAAGGACCGATAAACGCCGTGACTTTTTTCTCAGGAATAATGAGATTAATGTCTTTGAGTGCTTTGAATTGATTGTAATAAAAATTTAAATTTTGAATCGCCAGTTTGGGCGTTTCATTGGCCATATTTACGTTAGATGTCAACATCGTGTATTCCTATTAATCGTGTTTGGATGCGTACCAGCGCGTCGCAATATTGATGAAAAGCACCAGCAAGGTAATTAAAATTGCCCCACCCCATGCAAGATTGTTCCAATTTTCATCAGGCGACAAACCAAACTGGTTAATCACTTGAGGCAAACTCGCCATGCGCTCGGACAAATTCGTGCTCCAAAAATTATTACCAAATGCGGTAAACAATAACGGTGCCGTTTCACCAAAAATACGCGCCACGCCAAGCAATAAACCTGTCAACATCCCTGTGCTTGCGGCTCGATAGCCAATCGTAAAAATCATTTTCCAGTAAGGTGTGCCCAAAGCAACTGCGGCTTCGCGCAAAGTATTGGGTACAAGTTTGAGCATATCGTCCGTGGTACGCACCACCACAGGCAACATGATAATCGCCAAGGCAAACGCCCCAGCCCAGCCTGAATAGGCGTTTTGACGCAAACCCAAACCGTAATACGCCACCAAAAACACAAACATACCCACCACAATTGACGGCGCAGAGAGCAAAATATCATTGATAAAACGCACCACCTTGCTCAAGGTATTGTTACGTGCATACTCGGCCAAATAAGTCCCTGCCAGAATCCCAATCGGCGTGGTCACCAAGGTGGCCACCAAAACCATCAAGACGCTGCCCACGATTGCATTTGCCAAACCACCACCCGTTTCACCCGCAGGTGGGGTAATTTCGGTAAACAGCGATGGACTCAGAGCAGTCAAACCTTTGCTAAACAAAGTCCACAAAATCCAAGACAACCAAAACAGTCCGACCACAATCGCCAAACCAGCCAGCATCAACATCACGCGATTGGTCCACTTGCGACGGCGATAAAGAGGATTACTCATCAATTGTTCAACATTCATCTCTTTTACCCCTTATTTCACTTGATTGCGTGAAATCAACCACTTGGCAAAAGCCAGTACAATGGTTGTAATCAAAAACAACACCAAAGCCAACGCCAACAGTGCCGAACGATGCTCATCCGAACTGGCCTCATTGAATTCATTGGCCAGTGTTGACGCAATGCTATTGCCAGGAGCAAACAATGATAAGTTCAAGCCATGTGCATTACCAATCACAAAGGTCACCGCCATGGTTTCACCGAGCGCGCGCCCCAAGCCCAACATCACCCCGCCGACCATACCGATTTTTGTATGTGGAATGACGACATTGCGTACCACTTCCCAAGTGGTCGCGCCCAAACCGTATGCAGATTCTTTGAGCATGGGTGGCACAAGAGAAAATACATCGCGCAACACCGCTGTGATGAACGGCACAATCATAATTGCCAACACCACGCCCGCAGTCAACACGCCCACACCCAATTGCGCGCCCGAAAATAACCCACCAATCACAGGCACATTGCCCAAAGTAACCGCCAAAAAGGGTTGGACATACTTAATAAACAAAGGGGCAATCACAAACAAGCCCCACATGCCATAAATGATGGAAGGAATCGCCGCCAGCAATTCAATTGCCGTGCCCAAGGGGCGGCGCAACCACGTTGGAGCCAACTCGGTCAAGAACATCGCAATCCCGATGCTCACAGGCAAAGCAAGCAACAACGCAATTCCAGAGGTAATCAAAGTGCCCGCCACAGGACCCAATGCACCAAAACTGCCTGCCGCCGTGTCCCACTGCTCTTTGGTTAGAAAACTAAAACCCTCTTTTTGCCAAGTGGGCATTGAGCCAATCACCAAAGACACGATGATGCCGATTAGTAAAATCAGTACCAAAACCGCATTGAACTGCGTCAGTAATTTAAACGCCTGATCGACCCAAGGTTTGGGATGAATTTTGGGCGTTACTCGTTCGACTGTATTTTGCATCGTATTCGCAATCAACTTTTATCAGACTGAAATATTGGAATTTTAAAAGGTGGGCAGTGCCCACCTAATGTCCTTTGAATTACAAAACTGGTTTTCCAGATGTATCGGTAATGGCTTTCCAAGACTCTTTGATTTTTACCACCAAAGCATCTGGCAACGGGATGTATTCCAGTGCGGATGCTTGCGCTTGACCTTTACTCAAGGCCCAGTCAAAGAATTTCAATACTTCAACTGTATTTTTCGCATTGTCGGTTTTCTTTGGCATCAAAATAAAGGTCGCACCCGTGATTGGCCATGTTTTCTCACCTGCTTGATTGTTCAAAGAAATGCCCATACCTGCTGCCTTTGACCAGTCGGCTGTGGCTGCTGCTGAAGCAAATGCTTCTGCCGTTGGCGCAACCACTTTGCCATCCTTGTTTACCAAAGATGCCGCAACCATGCCGTTTTTCTTGGCATACGCATATTCAACATAACCAATTGAACCTGGTAATTGTTTCACGCTGGCCGCAACGCCGTCATTGCCTTTGCCACCGACAGTGCCTTCAACCCACTTAGGCTCTTTACTGGCACCGAGGGCTTTCCAACCTTCATTCACTTGAGCCAAATATTCCGTGAACATAAACGTCGTGCCAGAACCATCTGAGCGGCGTACCACTTTAATTTCAGAGTCGGGTAATTTCACGCCCGCATTCAATTTAGCAATCGCAGGGTCATTCCATTTTTTGATTTTCATCAAATAAATGTCGCCCAAAACCGCACCGTCCAATGTCAATTTACCCACACCTTCGATGTTATAGACGGGTACAACCCCACCAATGACTGCGGGAAACTGCACCAAACCAGCCGCATCCAAATCCTCACCTTTCAAAGGCGCATCGGTTGCACCAAAGTCCACAGTTTTTTTCTTAATCGCGTCAATACCCGCTGATGAACCTGTGCCTTGGTAATTAATTGCCACACCTGTCGCGCCTTTGTAATCCGAAGCCCACTTGGTGTACACAGGCGCTGGGAAAGTAGCACCAGAACCATTGATGCCTGCCGACGCTTTCGCACCCGTGGCTTTATCTCCACCACCACACGCCATCAAACTGGCACTCAGTACCACCGCAGTCAAACCTGACAATAAAAATTTCGCTTTCATCTAATCTCTCCTTAATTCAATCGCAACCCAAACATTTGAATTGCCTAAAATTTGTGCTGATGTGTTTTACAATCAGCTCGCTCAGCCAACAACTCTGTAACTGGCGCCACTATAATTGCCTTATGTGACAATTTAATGACACAGACATGACATGGTCATAATTCACATAAATGTGACAAATCAGCGATAATATTGACCGTCAGTCTTAACCAAGGAAATCCCATGTCCCTCAAAATTGCCACTTGGAATGTCAACTCACTCAAAGTACGTCTATCTCAAGTGCTTGACTACATGCGCGATACCGACACCGACGTTTTGTGTTTACAAGAAATTAAAATGACCGACGATGCATTCCCAATAGACACCATCACCGAGGCAGGCTTACACGTCAATTTCAGCGGACAAAAAACCTACAACGGCGTGGCCATCATCAGTCGTACCGCGCAAACTGAGGTACAAAAAAACCTGCCCAATTTTCAAGATGACCAACAACGCCTAATTGCTGTGACCATCGGCAGTGTGCGCGTCATCAACGTCTATGTGGTCAATGGCCAAGCACCCGACACCGATAAATTTACCTATAAAATGAATTGGCTCAAAGCACTGCGCGAATACGTGTCCAATGAAATGCGCTTGCATCAACACGTGGTCTTACTTGGAGACTTCAACATCGCCCCGACCGATGCAGACGTACACAACCCTGACAAATGGCTCGGTTGCAACCTCGTATCACCTGCTGAACGCCAAGCATTGCAAGAATTAATGGATTTAGGGCTGAGCGATGCGTTTAGATTGTTTGAGCAACCCGAAAAATCGTTTTCATGGTGGGACTACCGCCAAATGGCTTTTCGACGCAATGCGGGTTTGCGCATAGACCTCATATTGTTAAGTCAACCCTTGGCGAGCGCATGTATTGAGTGTGTGATTGACAAAGAACCACGCAAACACGAACAACCGTCCGACCACGCACCTGTTTCGGTGACGTTGGAGTTGAACACATGAACACCACGAACCGTCCTTACAAAGCACGCATTTGGCTCATTATGAGTATATTTTTATTTCTGAGTGCTTGCGCGACCACACCCAATCGCAACAAACGCCCCAGTAAAACCCCACAAAACGTCAGCGTGGGCTCGGGCCCCAATCGTGCTTTGGCCGTATACGCCATGAAATTCCTCGGCACACCTTATAAATACGGCGGCAGTAGCCCAAGCGAGGGATTTGATTGTTCGGGCTTGGTACAATATTCGGCGAAGAAATCACTCAGTCTAAATCTACCACGCCGCTCGGCAGATCAAGCCAACTATGGCCAATCAATCAACCTCAGCCAAGCCAAAGCGGGTGATTTGCTGTTTTTCAATACCGATGGTCAACCGTATTCGCATGTAGGCATTTATGTGGGACAGACATATTTTATCCACGCACCGAGTTCAAACGGAGAGGTGCGGGTGGAAGATTATTCAAAAACCTATTGGACACAGCGATTTTCCAGTGCACGCCGTGTACAATAAAACCACAATCATTGAGGACATTATGAAACCCTTCACCACGCAGAACCTCGTCAAAATCATCAGCGCATTGGGCATCGGCTTGATGCTGACCGCTTGCGCGACTAACTCACAAAATGTCGCCACCGACGCGCGCGCCAGCCTCGGTAAAATCACTGAAAAACAAACCATCCAGCAATACGAGCAACGCCGTACCAGTCCTGTGGATGTCAGCGTGGGTGTCGGCGGTGGCGGTGGCAATATTGGTTGGGGCATTAGTTTTGGTTTGGCACAAATTCTGATGAACGGCATCAGTTCACCCGAAACCATGTACCGCTATACCGTACAATCGGGTAAAACCGAGAGTTTCGTGATTCAGAGCAGTGACAATTTTATGGTCAATGACTGCGTCACCGTGTGGCAACGTCCCACTGATGCGACCTACCCACGTTTGAGTTTGAACAGCAACTGTACCTTGCCAGCCACTCAGCCTGTCAAATAAGTCATCCCAATATCCATTCATATAAAAAGGCGGAATATTCCGCCTTTTTAACATTTGCGCCCATTTCGGCAATAAACCATCAATCAAACCTCAAACCAGTCGAACCCCTCATCCTGACACGCCACACAAAATGGTATTTGGTGCGGTGTGAGCAACGCATCCAGCATCCGTGTTACCAAGGCCACATCATTGGTTTCTCTGCTTAAATGTGCCGCATGCACCGAACCCAATTTGGCGTGTATGAGTTGCTCAAGTAAGCGGTGCGCATCTTGATTATCCAAATGCCCGTGCGCACCCACAATGCGTTGCTTAAGCGTCGGCGGATATTTGCTTGAAGCGGACATTTTTTGCGCATCGTAGTTGTACTCAAGTACCAGCGCGTGGCAACCTTGCAAAACCTCCACCATCAAAGGCGAAACATGCCCCGCATCGGTCAATATCCCCAAACGCTTTTGGATCACATCAGCATCATTGGTATCGCGCAATTCAAATACAAATTGCAGTGGCTCACGTGCATCGTGTGGCACAGTGTAAGGATGTATGTGAATGAGCCCAATCTGAATGGGATGATTGTGTGTGCAAAACTGCACAGTTAAATTGGCGCATGAGCGTGTGCTGTGATTGAGCACGCTGTTGTAGGTGCCGCGCGACATATATAAAGGCGTACCAAATTTACGCGCAAACCGCGCCGCGCCACCGATGTGGTCTTCGTGCTCATGGGTGATGATGAGCGCATCAATGTCCTGCCCCGTCAGACCCAGCCGAGCCAAACGTTTTTCTGTGTCACGCACACTAAATCCACAGTCCAATAAAAGACGCGTTGTCCGATTCGAACAACGCGCTTGTATGACGGTGGCATTACCCGAACTACCACTGCCTAAACTAGCAAAACTCAACTGTGGTAGTTGGCGCAATTGAACAACGCCCATATTATTTCAAGTTGGCCTGCAGATTTTTCAATACTTTGTTTAAACCGTCATCTGCATACGCTTTACCCGATTTGTCCGCAAAACTGACCTTGACTTGATTTGCAGACACTTGCGTGAAACGCACTTGATAGGTTTCATTCAATTTGCCAAAGGATTTTTTAAACATGCCTCTGTCATCAGGGTTGGGCGTCACATAGTAAACACGTTGTGAAATATCACGGTCAGTCACTGATAAACCCGCACGGTCTAAAACCTGACCAACGCGGCGCCATGTATTTTCCATGGTATCGTTGACGAGCAATTCATTGCCTTGAATGCTTGCGCCTTTGAGTACATTGGTCGAAGTTTGCAACGCTGCCTTGGCATCCGCCTCATTTGTGCCCAATGCAATCATCAAGCGACGCAACATTTCCACTTCGAGTTCTGGATCCACAGCACGTGGTTGCCATGTGGTCGAATCTTTGCTGGTGGAAGTATAAACCTCTTCCATACCTCGATGACTGATGTAAATTTCCACACCGCCATTGACCTTTTCGACACGTGTGCGGTACATATCGCGCAAACCTGTATCGTACACAGCATCCAATGCCTTACCAATTAGTTTGCGCAAACCTGTTTGCGGCAGATTGGCACGGTTTTCCGCCCAATCGGTTTCCATGATACCTAATTTAGGTTGGTTGGTACGTAGAGTGAAACCATTGTCTTCCCAAAACGTTTGTATTGTGGGCCAAACTTTTTCGGCTGGGCGCTTGACCACCAACCAACGTGTGTCACCCGCACGTTCAATGTGCATGTCCTGCGCATCCAAAGCAACAGGGGTTGCATTGGCAGATGTGTTGGCATGTTGCCCAACAGTTTTCGCACTAACCACACCGCTCAAATCGTATTGGGTGTTTTTGTTGTAATCCGACATGCCTGGAGGCACTTCCAACGGTGAGCCTTTAATGTCGCTGCGATAATCAATTTTACTGTCTGTTGCAGTCAAACAAGCAGTCAGTGAGAAACTGAGCGCGGTCATTAAAGATACGTTTAATAGTGTTTTTCCGAATGTGTTCATCGTTATATGGGTCCTAAAACAGGTGATACCAGATTAAAAATTCAGGGTACTTTAAATCAAAAACTTAAATCAATTGCGCAGATTGCAAGGCTGACTGAATCACAGCCTGATTGGACTGGGTTAATACAGTCAACGGCGAGCGTATGCCCAAACCAATCCTGCCCATTTTTGCCAACGCCCATTTGACAGGAATTGGATTGGCTTCAATAAAGAGTAATTTATTCAAGTCACACAATACCGCATTTAAGCGATGGACGGTGGCCAAATCACCGTTGAGTGCTGCCACACACAAATCATGCATCATTTTAGGGGCAATATTGGCGGTGACCGACACATTGCCTTTAGCTCCCATCAAAATCAGTGCAGCGGCAGATGAATCATCACCACTGTACACCGCAAAATCCGACGGTACTTTTTGAATCAAAGCAATGCCACGACCCACATCACCTGTTGCATCCTTGACCCCCACAATATTGTCCACCGCTGCCAAACGCACAACGGTTTCATTTTCCAAGTCGGCAACTGTGCGACCAGGGACATTGTACAAAATAACGGGTAAATCGGCTGCTTCGGCTATGGTTTTAAAATGCTGATACAAACCTTCTTGAGTGGGTTTATTATAGTAGGGCACGACCTGTAAAGTACCATCGGCACCTACAGAATGTGCATAACGTGTGAATTCAATGGCTTCACGGGTTGAATTGCTCCCCGCACCCGCGATAATCGGAATGCGACCTGCCGAATGCTCCACCGCAACTTTAATCAATTCGCAGTGCTCATCGACAGACACTGTCGGTGACTCGCCACTCGTGCCCACGGCAACAATCGCATCGGTTCCTTGCTCAATATGCCAATCAATCAAGGCGCGATAAGCATTAAAATCCACACCACCGTCATCTAACATCGGAGTGACCAAAGCCACCAAACTTCCTGTGATCATTTTCTTGCCTTAACCTATAAATAACAAGTTGGTATTCTAACCGCAATATCACGACAATACCATCGAATTACACCGCTTTTTTCGCAGTATTTTTATAAAACAATTTACAATACCCAATTATTTTTTCAAAAAAGACTTGCCAAGTCTGACAATTGTTTGCTATAGTTTCATTTCTCAGCGGCCGTAGCTCAGCTGGATAGAGTACTTGGCTACGAACCAAGGGGTCGTGGGTTCGATTCCTGCCGGCCGCGCCATTATTTTTACTACTTTGCAATTCGTACTGCAAAGCGTTTAACTAAAAAGAGTTATTATGCCTTTAATTCGTGTAAAAGAGAACGAACCATTTGAAGTGGCCATGCGTCGCTTTAAGCGCGCCATCGAAAAAACAGGTCTGTTGACCGATTTGCGCGCACGTGAATTCTACGAAAAACCAACAACAGAGCGTAAACGCAAACACGCTGCTGCTTGCAAACGCCAACACAAACGTCTGCGCAGCCAAATGTTGCCTAAGAAAATGTATTGATTTCTATGCGTCACGCCAGTTTTATTGGCCCTCTGTGAACGCATTAAAAAGCAAAACGTACAGACCCGCTCAGATTGAGCGGGTTTTGTGTTTGTTTGCGCTATAATTTGACCCAGTCATTAATTAGGAGTTTTTATGAGTTTGAAAGAAAACCTACAAGCCGACATCATCGCGGCAATGAAAGCGCGTGAGACCAATAAATTAGCGACTTTACGTTTGTTATCCGCCGCCATCAAACAACGCGAAGTCGACAGTCAAACCACTTTAGACGATGCAGCAGTGATCGCCGTAATCGAAAAAGCCTGCAAACAACGTCGCGAATCAATTGCCCAATACCAACAAGCCAATCGGCTTGATTTGGTCGAAGTTGAACAGTATGAGTTGGACATTATCAGCGCGTATTTGCCTGCACAAATGTCGGACACCGAAATCAATCAAGCGGTTGCCGATGCCATTGCACAGACGGGAGCCACGAGTATGCAAGACATGGGTAAAGTTATGGGTGTACTCAAAGGCGCACTGGCGGGCAAAGCCGATATGTCAAAAGTCTCTACCTTGATTAAAACGCAATTGAGTTAAGACACTTGAACCGACACTTGAACCGAATTCATGATACCTGCTGAGTTTATCAATGATGTACTTGCACGCGTTGATATCGTTGACGTGGTGGGGCAATACGTCCAACTCAAACAAGCTGGGATGAATCGACAAGGTCTGTGCCCATTTCACAACGAAAAATCGCCATCATTTACCGTAAGCCCGACCAAACAGTTTTACCACTGTTTTGGTTGTGGCGCGCATGGCACCGCATTGGGCTTTTTAATGGAGCACAATGGCTTGACCTTTATTGAAGCCCTCAAGGATTTGGCGCAACGCGCAGGCATGAAAATGCCTGAAGACAAACCTCTTTCGCGCCAACAGATTGCCGAGCAAACCGAACGCAAAATCCGCACGCAAAACATCTCCCAAGCCTTAGACGAAGCGGCAAAATTTTACAAAGCACAATTACCCAAACACCCCGAAGCCGTTGGTTATTTGAAACGACGCGGCTTAACGGGTGAAATCGCGCAAAAATTTGGCTTGGGCTACGCACCTGAACACCCAAATCTAAGCAGCGTGTTTACTGATTATGCGGAGTCCAGCAGTTTAATTGACGCGGGTTTGGTCAAACAACGCGAAGACAGCACTCGACGCTATGATTTTTTTCGTGACCGCGTGATGTTTCCCATCCGCAACATCAAAGGGCAAATCATCGGATTTGGCGGGCGGATTTTAGACAAAGGTGAGCCTAAATACTTAAATTCACCCGAAACCCCTGTTTTTCAAAAAAACCAAGAACTCTATGGTTTGTTTGAGGCACGTGCCAGTATTTCGCATCAAAAATTTGCCTTGGTGGTTGAGGGGTATATGGATGTGGTGGCACTGGCGCAATCGGACATTCACAACGCCGTGGCAACGCTCGGCACCGCGACCTCAGCCCTACACATCCAAAAACTATTTCGCTTCACCGACACCATCGTCTTTAGTTTTGATGGCGACTCTGCGGGGCGCAAAGCCGCATGGCGCGCAATGACCAATGCCCTGCCCTACACATCGGACACGCGCACCATTAAATTTTTATTCTTACCTCCCGAACATGACCCCGACACTTTTGTGCGTGAATTTGGTACGGATAAATTCAACGCCGAAATCAGCACCGCAATGACCTTGTCGCAATTTTTATTGTATGGTCTCAAGCAAGCCGCGCCAGAAGCCAATGCTGAAGCACGTGCGCGACAACTGCATTTGGCAAAACCGTTGCTACAAGCCATGCCCAATACGGCTTTGCGTACGCAAATCATTCAAGCGATTGCTGAACAACTGCGCATTCAGCCGAACGATGTGATTGAATACGCCGAACTATCAACCAACCAACGTCCTGCCAAACGCGGAATTGAAAAATCCAAGCGTAGCCAACCACTCACTGCGGTTGAGCAAGCCTTGCGCCTGATATTGGAACATCCAAATATTGCGGTGCACGCCAATCTGAATCTGTGGACTCAGCAACCTCAGCATCCAGCATTGACGGAACTGATTGTTTTTTTACAGACGCAACCCAAGTTACCCGAAGCTGCATTGCACCACCATTTAGAGCAACTGAACCACTGGACTTTGTACCAGTATATTTTACAAAAACAAATGCAAACCCCTGAGATAACAGCGGAAGACGCATTGACGACATTGCAAGCCCTTGAAAAACACCTACATCGTCAACATTTAGACAATAGATTGAATGTATTGGCAAAACAACTGACGCATGACCTGTCGGTTAAAGACGAATACAGTCAATTATTGCGCGAACGCGCTCAGTTAATATAAATTTCCCAGCAAAGCGCGCTTAACAGATTGTTTTTTCAGCGAAAAAACGGTGTTTTATGCCAGTCTTGCATGAGCATTGCTTAAAAAAGACGCAACAATATGCTATAATGCCCGACTACATATTGCACTGTAAAAGCGGTTATTTTGCTGGTGCTTGTTTTTGATGAAACCCACATCGATGTGTGCATGATGTGTTTTCAATCTTTTTTGTATCGAGATGCGCAGTCATTTTTTATAAAGGCCAACACCATGAGCTCAAACAAAAATTCCAGCAAAACACGCAGTCCTCAAAGCAAAACATCAACAAAAACAACGAATAAACCAGTTGCAAAAACCAGCATGACAAAAGCTGCTGCCGCAAAGCCCGCACCTAAAGTAACCGCCAAAGTTCCTGCTAAAGCCAGTGTCAAAACCACCACCAAAACAGCAGTCAAAACAGTCGCAAAAGCCAAGGCAACGCCAGCATCAAAACCTGCTGTCAAAGTCGCAGCAACCAAAACCAGTGCAAAACCAGTGACTAAAGTCGCGCCCAAAGTTTCAGCGCCCGTTAAAACCACGGTCAAAAGTGCACCCAAGGCTCTTGCTAAAAACACTGCAAAAGTACCTGCTAAAACAACCGCAAAGACGTCTGCACCATCGGTGTCTAAAACCCAATCTGCCGTTGGCAAGCCTGCTGTGAAAACCACCAGCAAAGCCATGCCAACTGCACCCGTTTCAAAACAGAAAAGTACCATGCCCAATCGCAAAGCCAAACCTGAAGAAAAAATTGTTGCCAAACCCACTGCCAACGTTAAACCAGTCACTAAAACAACTGTGGCCAAGGACAGCAAACCCGCACCTGAAGCCAAGCCTGCAAAAAATATCACTACTAAAGTGTCCAGCAAAAAAACAAAAACCACAACAAAAGTCAAATCTGATGATGAGTTGTTAAATGACAATTTGGACAATGTCACTGAAGTGGATGACGATTTAATCGCTGATGACTTGGATGTAGAAGACATCGCGATTGACGCCAAACCTGAGAAAGCCAAAGGCAAAAAAGGCAAAGAATCGGCCGAAGAGTCCGCGCAAGCACTTGAATTTAAAAAAGCGCAAATGACGCTTTTGATTAAATCAGGTAAAGAGCGCGGTTACTTGACCTATGCGGAAATCAACGACAGTCTGCCCGACGACATGGTCGAAGGCGATGCCTTGGACAACATCGTTTCCGCATTTTCAGATTTGGGGATTCAGGTATATGAGCAAGCCCCCGATGCTGAAGCCCTATTGATGAGTGACAATGTCCCCGTCGCCAACGCCGATGACACGACCGAAGAAGAGGTTGAAGTCGCTGTATCCACTTTGGACTCAGAGTTTGGGCGTACGACAGACCCCGTGCGTATGTACATGCGCGAGATGGGTATTGTTGATTTGTTGACCAAAGCACAAGAAATTGAAATTGCCAAACGCATTGAAGAAGGTCAACGTGAAATGATGGTGGCAATTTCTGCCTGCCCTGCGATTATTCAGGAACTGCGCGATAGTTTTGCCCGAATCCGTGCAGGCGAGATTCCCGTTGACGAAATCGTGGATGGCTTCGTCGGCGTCGAAGAAGCATTTGAAGACGAAGAAGAAATTGACATTGACGACGATGAAACCGAAGAAGAAGCAGCGGAAACCTTGTCAAACAAGCAGTTAGAAGCCCTCAAAGCCAAAGCCCTTGAAAAGTTCGATGTCATCGAAAAATTATTCGATAAAATGCGCATTGCATTCGATAAAGAAGGTTATCGTTCAAACACATACAACAAATCGCAGGACGCGATGACGACCGAACTCATGGGCATTCGCTTCACTGCAAAAACAGTTGACAAATTGTGTGACAAACTGCGTCAACAAGTGGCGGCGATTCGTGACATTGAAAACCAAATTCGTACCTTGTGTGTGGACAAAGTGGGTATGAAATTGGACTTCTTTATTGTCAATTTCCCAGGGCATCAAACCAATTTGAATTGGGCGCACGAATTGCTGAAAACCCCACACAGTTTCAATGCCGTGTTTGAACGCAATATCCCTGCCTTGCACGAATTACAAAATCGTCTGATTGCTTTGCAAAATGAGGTGTTTTTACCATTGCCTGACTTGCGCGACATCAACAAACAAATGACCGATGGCGAGAAAAAAACCCGCTTGGCCAAAAAAGAAATGACCGAAGCGAACTTGCGACTTGTGATTTCAATTGCCAAACGTTACACCAACCGTGGCTTGCAATTTTTGGACTTGATTCAGGAAGGCAATATCGGCTTGATGAAGGCCGTGGACAAATTCGAGTACCGTCGTGGTTATAAATTTTCAACCTATGCCACATGGTGGATACGTCAAGCGATTACCCGTTCAATTGCCGATCAAGCGCGCACCATCCGTATTCCCGTGCACATGATTGAAACCATCAACAAAATGAACCGCATCTCGCGTCAAATTTTGCAAGAAACTGGGGTTGAGCCAGACGCATCGGTACTTGCTGAAAAGATGGAAATGCCGGAGCACAAGATTCGTAAAATCATGAAAATCGCCAAAGAACCGATTTCCATGGAAACGCCCATTGGTGATGATGAAGATTCACATTTGGGTGACTTCATCGAAGACGGCAATGCCATGACCCCTGCGGAAGCGGCGTTGCACACAGGCATGCAAGACATCGTCAAAGATGTGTTGGATTCTCTCACACCGCGTGAGGCGAAAGTTCTACGCATGCGTTTTGGGATTGAAATGACCACAGACCACACACTTGAAGAAGTGGGCAAGCAATTTGATGTGACACGCGAACGCATCCGTCAAATTGAAGCCAAAGCTTTGCGTAAATTGCGTCACCCTTCGCGGTCTGAAAAACTCAAAAGCTTTTTAGAGAACAACTAAGCCACAAAAAGTTGACGCAAAACGTGGCGTGAAGCCCCACATTTGCGTACAATGCGAAGTTCAGACTTTTGGGCCGTTAGCTCAGTTGGTTAGAGCAGAGGACTCATAATCCTTTGGTCCGCGGTTCAAGTCCGCGACGGCCTACCAAATAAAAAAACACTCCTTCGGGAGTGTTTTTTGTGCACGCAGCAATCTTCAAATGCTCGATTACCACGTCTTTTTAATCGAATACAACACCACCCCGACAATACTCAAGGTGGATTCTGCGGTCGGACGAATAATCGGGTAGTCATCATTTTCAGGGTGCAACTCAACACCTGAGGTGGTTTTAATCAGGCGTTTCACCGTAAATTCGTCATCCAAATTCGCCAAAACGATGTCACGGTGGTGTGCTTCAACCGAACGATCCACCACCAGCATATCACCTTCAAAAATCCCCACTTTTGCCATTGAATCACCTTTGACATAAACAGCGATGGTGGCTGCTGGGTTATTGACCAAATAGGTATTGAAGTCCAAATAATCGGCAATATCTGGCGAAGCCGATGCGGGCAAGCCTGCGCGCACAGCATCTTGCGCCACGGGGATGCGCAGGTGCACGGGATCAGGGTTCATCATCATAGCATCGGGCGGTAACGCGACCTGCGCTTGAGCGGAGTTTAAATCTTTTCGATTTTTATGCTCGGTCAACCACTGCTCCAATGAAATGACCAAGGACTCAGGAATGCGTTTGACCACGGTGGGTTCTTTAAATTGCCCACTGCCTGCTTTACGACCTGCACCTTTACGCGCGCCACCGCGTGTGGATTTATTGGGGGTATCTTGACTCATGGTGTGACCTCTATAATTGATAATTGTTACTTTATTCAATTGTGCCACATTTTTTCTATTCGCGCTTTGCTGTTTGGTTTATTTTAAATCGCATGATTTATCTTGAAGCATCAAATCTTCATTTTTATATTTGTTATTTATATAAATAAACGCAATCTTATTATTTTATTTGAATATAGAAAACCTTTACAATGCCACCTCATATTTGAGTTAATCACTCAACTATTATTGGTTTTTTTAGGATGACATTATGTTTTTTGACCCTTTGTATGTTGTTTTAGGCTTTTTGGTCGGCATCATTGTTGGCTTGACAGGGGTCGGTGGCGGTTCCCTGATGACGCCGCTGTTGATTTTTGTGTTCCATGTCAAACCAGCCTTGGCTGTCGGTACGGATTTATTATTCGCGGCAATTACCAAAGCAACGGGTATGGTCAAACACCAACGCCACGGAAATATCGACTGGCGCATCACTGGATTATTGGGTTTGGGTAGTATTCCTGCCTCTTTACTTACGTTATGGTGGTTGCATGTTTCACAAATCGATTCGGCACGAGTGAACGTGTATATGATGAAGGCCTTGGGCTTTATGCTGTTTCTCACTGCAATTGCCATATTTTTGACACAGGTGTTACGCACCCGTTATGTCAAACCTGACCCAAATGCAGAGATGCAACAGCACCATTCTCGACCACGTACAATGGCCACCGTGATAATCGGTGCCGCGTTGGGATTTTTGGTCACGTTCAGTTCGGTTGGGGCGGGTGCAGTGGGTATGGTGGCTTTGTATGCTCTTTATAATCGCTCGCCAGCCGTGCGTTTGGTCGGCAGTGATATTGCGCACGCCGTCCCTCTGACTTTAATTGCGGGCTTGGGACATGCAGGTTTGGGCTCAGTGAATTTTCAGTTGCTCGGTGTGTTACTCATTGGCTCTTTGCCAGGTATTTGGATTGGCAGCCATTTGTCCAATAAAGCACCTGAGAGGGTCTTAAAATTGCTGCTGGCGATTATTTTAACCATTTCAGGTTATAAACTCATCGCGTAATAAAATTTAGCCTGTATTTATAACCTTTATCGTTTTTCGGGATTTCCTATGTACCGTTACAATCAAATCGACCAAACCATCGTGCAAGAACGCGTGAATCAATACCGTGACCAACTCACACGTTTTCTCGCAGGCGAATTGGCAGAGGACGAATTTCGCCCGCTACGTTTGCAAAACGGTTTGTACATCCAGCGTCACGCGCCAATGTTGCGCGTGGCTGTGCCTTATGGTTTGCTCTCATCCAAACAGTTTCGTGCTTTGGCCGACATAGCCGACACGTATGATAAAGGCTATGTGCATTTTTCCACCCGCCAAAATGTCCAGTTCAACTGGCCGCAATTGGAAAAAACCGCTGACATTTTGCAGGCACTCGCCGATGTGGAAATGCACGCAATTCAGACTTCAGGCGCGTGCGTGCGCAACATCACCACCGATGAGTTTGCAGGTGTGGCGCAGGATGAAATCATCGACCCACGCCCGTATTGCGAAATCATGCGCCAGTGGAGCACGTTTCACCCTGAGTTTGCAGGCTTGCCGCGCAAGTTCAAAATTGCTATTTGCGGCTCAAGCGAAGACCGCGCCGTGACCTTTGCACACGACATTGGTTTGTACGTATTGCGCAATGCTGCGGGCGAAGTCGGCTTTCGCATATCCGTCGGCGGTGGTTTGGGTCGCACGCCGATGATTGGTTCGATTGTGCGCGAGTTTCTGCCGTGGCAACACGTGATGAGTTATTGCGAAGCGATTTTGCGCGTGTATAACCGCTATGGCCGTCGTGACAATTTATACAAAGCACGGATTAAAATTTTGCTCAAGGCCTTGGGTCTTGAAGAGTTTACGCGCCAAGTCGAAGCCGAATTCAAACACAATGAAAACGGTCCATCCACCATCACACAGGCAGAACTCGAACGTGTGGCGAGGTTTTTCACTGAGCCTGAATATGAAACCTTGGATGATGTGGATTTCACTCAAGCCGAATTTAGTGACAATATCCCATTCACGCGCTGGCGCGAGCGCAACACGCGCGCGCACAAACGCGCGGGCTACGCTTCGGTGGTGTTGTCGTTCAAAGCCAATGATGTCGCACCAGGCGATGCCACCTCCAAACAAATGCGTGTGGTCGCGGATTTAGCCGATGCGCACAGCTTTGGCGAGTTGCGCGTGTCGCACGAGCAAAACCTCATCCTCGCCGATGTCGCACAAAAAGACTTACTCAACGTTTGGCAAACTTTGAAAACCCATGGCATGGCGACACCGAATGTCGGTTTGCTGACCGACATCATTGCTTGCCCTGGCGGTGATTTTTGCTCACTGGCCAATGCCAAATCGATTCCTATTGCCAATGCGATTCAGACGCGCTTTAACGACTGGGATTACCTGCACGATTTGGGCGAAATTCAGTTGAATATTTCGGGCTGTATGAATTCCTGCGGTCACCACCACGTGGCGCACATCGGGATTCTCGGCGTGGACAAAGACGGTAAAGAATGGTATCAAATCTCACTTGGCGGCTCGGACGGCACGCATTTGGGTGGTTTCATTCCCTCGATTGGTAAAGTGATAGGCCCCTCATTTAGTGCAGAAAATATTGTTGATGCGGTCGAAACCATCATCACCACGTTTACGCAGTTGCGCGAAGACGGAGAATTGTTCATCGATACCGTGCGCCGTGTAGGGATAGAGCCATTTAAAAAAGCGGTTTATCCAAGCAAAGAATTGCGTTAAGCCATCATTGATACAGCGTAGGCACACACCATGACCACACATTACATACTCAACCAACAACCCGCAACTGACCCGTATCAACTCCTGCGCCTGAGCGAAACCGACGATGCGTCCAGTATCAGCATCCCCGACGCGCCAACCATCGTGCCATTGGCAGTGTGGCAAGCGCAGCCTGCTTTGCAGGCGCGCAGCGACATCGGCGTGTGGTTGGAGAACACCACCGAGCCTGAAAACCTCGACATTGAGTGGAATCGCTTTCCCGTGATTGCGCTGGATTATCCAAAGTTCACCGATGGTCGCTCGCATTCCATCGCGTATCTATTGCGCAACCGTTTAAATTTTAAAAACGAATTGCGCGCGATTGGCGATGTACTGGTTGATCAATTGTTTTATATGAAACGCGTCGGCTTCAATGCGTTTTCACTGCGTGCGGATCAAAAAATCGACACCGCCCTGCGCACGCTCAACGCCTTTAGTCAAACCTATCAAGGCTCGACCGATGAACCACGCCCGTTATTCGCACGCGCGCACGAGGACGTGCCCGCCAACCATGATCACGGTTTGAATGCAAAAATTGCTGCACTTGAAACCTTGATGCGCGAAATTGCTGAGCAACACGCACCCGCAGTCTTGGCCAACAGTTTGGCGTATGAAGACATGATTTTGACCGACGTGATTGCGCGTTTGCAGTTGCCCATTCAAATGTTCACCCTGCAAACGGGCATGCTGCACGCCGAAACCTCCAATATGGTCGCTGTCATCAAAACACACTATGGTTTGGACGTACAGGAATACACGCCAGACGAAACCGATGTGGTGCAATACATTGCTGAGCACGGCAAACACGCATTCTACGAATCGGTTGAACTGCGCAAAGCCTGCTGCCACATACGCAAGGTCAAACCTTTACAACGCGCCCTTGTGGGCAAAAAAGCATGGCTGACAGGGCAACGCGCCGAGCAATCCATCACGCGGGCAACCTTGCCTTTACGTGAATTGGATACCGCCAACGGTTTAGAAAAGTTCAACCCACTGCGCGATTGGACGTTCGCCGATGTCAAAGGCTACATTGCGCAATTCAATGTACCGTACAACCCACTGCATGACCAAGGCTATCCATCCATCGGCTGTGAGCCGTGTACCCGCGCCATCAAACCGAACGAAGACATCCGCGCAGGTCGCTGGTGGTGGGAAAACCAAGACAACAAAGAATGTGGTCTTCATTCCAACACCCGCATCAGCAACCCCAGCACCCCATTACACGAGGATAAAAATGACTGATATTGCTCAAACCATCGACTTTAATCAACAATTTAACTCAGCCCACCTCGACTGGCTCGAATCCGAGTCCATCCACATCCTGCGCGAAGTCGCCGCTGAGTGCACCAACCCTGCGTTGTTATTCTCAGGTGGTAAAGACTCAATTGTCGTATTGCACTTGGCGTTAAAAGCCTTTCGCCCCAATAAATTGCCATTCAAAATTGTGCATGTGGACACAGGGCACAATTTCCCAGAAGTCATCGCTTTTCGCGACAAACGTTTGGCAGAAATCGGCGAGCCATTGGTGGTCGGCAGCGTCGAAGCATCCATCCAAAAAGGCACCGTGCGTCTGCGCAATCCCGAGACCGATTCACGCAACGCAGCGCAAGCGGTGACTTTGCTCGAAACCATTGCCGAACACCAATTCGATGCCTGCATTGGCGGCGCGCGCCGTGATGAAGAAAAAGCCCGTGCGAAAGAGCGCATCTTCTCGTTCCGAGATGATTTTGGTCAATGGGATCCGAAAGCGCAACGCCCTGAACTTTGGTCGATTTACAACGCCCGCATCCACAAAGGCGAGAATATGCGCGTGTTCCCGATTTCCAACTGGACGGAAATGGATATTTGGCAATACATCGCGCGTGAGGGTTTGGAATTGCCACCAATTTACTTTGCGCACGAGCGCGACACCTTCGAGCGTCAAGGGCTTATCGTATCGGTCATGCCATTGACACCGCCCGAAACCGATGAAGAGCGCGCCAGCGTTGCCAAACGTCTTGTGCGGTTCCGCACCGTCGGCGACATATCCTGCACCTCGCCTGTATTGTCAGACGCTGATTCCATCGAGAAAATTTTAGAGGAAACCGCAGAAACCACCATCACCGAGCGCGGCGCAACGCGATTGGATGACCAAACGTCTGAAGCATCGATGGAAAAACGCAAACGCGAAGGCTACTTCTAAAAAATATTATACTCAGTACAGAATAAGACAAGGAATGCACCATGACCACTCATCAAGGCCAAAATCAAGGTTTATTACGCTTCATCACCGCAGGCTCCGTCGATGACGGTAAATCCACCCTCATCGGTCGTCTGCTGTTTGACAGCAAAAATGTATTCGTTGACCAATTGCACGCGGTCACGCAATCCAAACATAACCGCAGTTATGACAACAGCGTGGATTTGGCATTGCTCACCGATGGACTGGAAGCCGAGCGCGAACAAGGCATCACCATCGACGTAGCATATCGTTATTTCGCCACACCGCGCCGCAAATACATCATCGCCGACACCCCAGGGCACGAGCAATACACACGCAATATGGTGACAGGCGCATCGACCGCACACGCCGCGATTGTGCTGGTCGATGTGGGCAAACTCGATTTTAGTGTGGACGGTGAAATTGAATTGCTCACGCAAACCAAACGCCATTCTGCCTTGCTCGCCCTACTCGGCGTAGAGCACATCATTGTGGCGGTCAATAAAATGGATTTAATTGACTACGACGAAGCCAAATACAACCGCGTCATCAGTAGTTATGAAAATCTCGCCAAACGCGTGGGCGTGAAACACTTCATCCCCATGCCTTTATCCGCGCTCAAGGGCGACAACGTGGTGCATGCCTCTGAGCAAATGCCGTGGCATGATGGTAAACCCCTATTGGAATTGCTGGACACACTCCCCGTACCCGATGAATCGGCGCAGCCTTTGCGTTTCCCCGTGCAAACCGTGGTGCGTCATGACGGCAGTAAGATTGATGACTTTCGCGGCTATGCAGGGCGCATTGAGTCGGGGACAGTCAAGGTCGGCGACACCGTCACGATTCAACCACAAAACCGCACCAGCACCATTGCTGGCATACACACCTACGATGGTGCGCGCGAATCGGCATTTGCGGGGCAGTCGGTCACCCTCACGATTGCAGACAATATCGACATCTCGCGCGGCGATTGGATTAATTCGGGCGAACAACCCGCCCAAGTCGATAAATTGCGCCCAGCGGATGTGTGCTGGTTTGCAGAAGAGCCCATGGCATTGGGGCGCAAATACCTCATCAAGCACGGCACACGCACGGTTCCTGCGCGCATCAACACGGTGGATTACCAACTGAACATCCACACTTTGGACGAGCACAGCAATACCCATCATTTGGAAATGAATGGCATCGCCCGCGTGCAGATTCAATTGCAACAGGCTTTACCCATCGATGCGTACAGCGACATTAAAACAGGTGGTGCATTCATTATGATTGATGAAGTGAGCAATCAAACGGTAGCAGGCGGGATGTTTGCTTAATACCTGATGACAAAAACACCATGAACCCATCACACACCATCACCTTTGTCGGCGCGGGTCCAGGTGCGGCAGACCTCATCACCTTGCGTGGGGTCAAAGCCCTGCAAACCGCTCAAGTCGTGTTGTATGATGCGCTGATTGACCACGGCGTATTGGCACACGCACATCCCGATGCCATCATGGTCGATGTCGGTAAACGTGGCGTGGGCAAGCGTTGCGCTCAGTCAAAAAAACAAAGCGCCATCAACGCTGAACTCATCCGTTATGGTTTGCAATACGAGCGCGTGGTACGCCTCAAAGGCGGTGACCCAGCGATTTTTGGACGATTGGATGAAGAAATTGACGCGGTGCTGTCTGTCGGTTTGAATTACGAAATCGTCCCAGGGGTTTCTTCTGCACTGGCAGCCGCCGCCAGTGCCAAAACCGCTCTGACTCGACGCGGTGTGGCACGCAGTGTGCGCCTACTCACCGCTTCGGTTGGCAATGACCAACCTGACAACCTATGGCATACCCACCTCACGCCCTCCGAAACCTTGGTGTTTTACATGGGCGGTTTGCATCGCAAAGCGGTCGCACAAACATTGTTGGACAAGGGGTTTGATGGTGACACACCTGTGGTCATGGTGTTTGGGGCAAGTTGGGTGGATGAAGCGGTGGTGCGTTTGGATTTAACCCGCATGGCGAGTAACGATTTTACGCAATCCGAAACCGATGCACCGTGTATTATTTTGGTCGGTAAGGGTTTACGAGTCTAAATTTACACGGATATGGCAAACTTCGCCATCGCTTCACGTACTGTTTCACTCTGCCCCACAGCAGACGCAATTTCAATCGCTATCTCAACAAACTCAGCACGTATCGCCTCAACCAAACCCTGCAAATCCTCAGCGACATGCTTACCCACGCCGAAAAACAAAGGCACGATGCGAATATGACGAATGCCTTTTTGAGCGCAGTCGCGCACCACTTCATGCACATTCGGCGACATGATTTCTAAGAATGCGAGTTCGACCCGCGCATCAGGCGCGAGCGTGCGCACCCGCTGAGCAATGGCATCAAATGGTTCGCGCCACGTTGGATTAGATGAGCCGTGGGCAAATAGGATGATGGCGCGAGTCGGTGTTATCAACATAGGAGTGGCTATTCACAAAAATGGTCATTACGAGCCTGTTTGGATTGCTTGGCTTTGCTCGCAATGACGATATTCATATCAATCAAGGACGGGCTGATTGTACACCATCCACACATCCGACACGGCTACTCACGCAGTGCTACAATACGCCATTCAAAAAATCCAATATGCCATCATGAACCCATCTCACCACCTCAGTTATCCCACGATAGACCAATTTGTCGGCAACACACCTTTGGTGCGCATCCAGCGTATGGGTACTGAGGTACTGACCGAGCGCAACAACGTTTTACTCGCCAAATTAGAGGGCAATAATCCTGCAGGTTCGGTCAAAGACCGCCCTGCTTTGTCGATGATTTTACAAGCCGAGGCACGGGGTGACATCCAACCCGGTGACATCTTGATTGAAGCGACCAGCGGCAATACAGGCATTGCACTGGCGATGGTCGCCGCCATGCGGGGCTATAAAATGATTTTGATTATGCCCGACAATCTGTCGGTCGAGCGACGCGTGTCCATGACGGTGTACGGTGCAGAACTCATCCTTACCGAAACCGCAAAGGGGCATGGCATGGAGTATGCGCGCGATTTGGCTTTTCAAATGCAAGCCGAAGGCAAGGGCAAGGTGCTCAATCAATTCGGCAATACCGACAATCCGCTGGCACACATTCGCACCACGGGCCCTGAAATTTGGCGCGATACTCAGGGACAAGTGACGCATTTTGTCAGTGCAATGGGTACAACGGGCACCATCACGGGTACGTCCACCTACCTCAAATCACAAAACCCGAATATTCAAGTCATCGGTGTGCAACCCTCAGAAGGCTCGTCGATTGCGGGTATTCGCAAATGGCCTGCTGAATATCTGCCCACAGTTTTCAAACCTGAATTAGTCGATAGAGAAATCATGGTCACGCAAGCCGATGCCGAAGAATGTGCACGCCAACTGGCGCGTCAAGAAGGGATTTTTGCAGGAATTTCATCGGGTGGCGCATTGTGGGCGGCTCTACAACTGGCACACGAAGTGCGCGATGCGACCATCGTATTTATTGTCTGTGACCGTGGTGACCGCTATCTATCTCAGGGTGTGTTTTAAACCACCCAATCAATTGTAAAGTTCAGGGCTGTGTTTCAGCAGTCCGAGACTCCAATCACGTGTTTACGATGAGTAGGGGCAATTCAATGAACAAAGCATCGCTGGCCATAAATCATCGAGACTTAGATACCTCGCTGTGTGTGGACACACTGACATTTTGAGGAGATTGGCGTCTATTTTGCTACATAATATGGGGACACGCTACATTTAAACCATTTCTGCTGCCTAAACCACTGTTGAGAAGCCCATGACTTGGACAACTTTTTTTATCATCGTACACTACACCATTGTATTGAGTGTTGTGGGACGCGTGATGTTGCGTCCTTACCGCGAGCCATCATCACGAGTGGCGTGGATGTTGGTGGTTGCAAGTTTACCTTTGTTGGGAATCTTGTTGTACTTTATGTTCGGTGAAACCAATATCGGTTTTAAACGAGCCGAACACATGCGGCATATTCAAACTGCATTGTTTGAAAACCCCCATCTATCAGGCATCCGTGAGTCTTTTTCGATTGAAATCCCCAATCGCTATCACCCACTATTTCGCAACGCTCAATCCATCAATGGCTTTATGCCTGTCAGTGGCAACCAAAGTGAACTCATGCGCGACTCTGAAGCGACCATTGAGCATTTGGTCTCTGACATCAATCAAGCGCAAAAACACGTTCATTTACTGTTTTACATTTGGCTGACCGATGCCAGTGGTCTCAAAGTTTTAAATGCACTCATTGATGCCGCCCAAAGAGGCGTGGTGTGTCGGGTGTTGGTCGATGCACTGGGATCGCGCAGTTTGATTAAGTCCAAATATTGGAGTACGTTAAAAAATGCTGGGGTACACACTGCATGTGCCCTACCGATAGGCAATCCATTGATACGAATGTTATTTGGCCGAATTGATTTGCGCAATCACCGAAAAATCATGGTGATTGACAATGCGATTACCTACTGCGGCAGTCAAAATTGCGCCGATGCCGCTTTTTCGCCAAAACCCAAGTTTGCCCCTTGGGTGGATGTCGTTGTACGTTTCACTGGGCCAATTGTGATGCAAAACCAACGCCTATTTGCCAGTGACTGGCAAGCCGCTACCCAAGAAAAATTAGATTTGTTTGAACAAAACGAATACCAACCAGTCACCCATGACTGCCCCGCAGTGGTGGTTGGTACTGGTCCAACGGAGCGCTATTCTGCCATGCCCGATGTATTTATCATGCTGATTGGGTGTGCACACAACAAACTGACCATCACCACGCCTTATTTTGTGCCCAATGAACCCATTTTGAACGCCTTGTGTATCGCTGCTCACAATGGTGTGCATGTGACTCTGAATGTGCCTCATCGCAACGACTCATGGGTGGTCGCTGCTGCCAGTCGCAGTTACTACCAAATTTTACTCAAAGCAGGCGTACAAATTTTTGAATACACGGGCGGGCTCTTACATGCCAAATTGTTCACCATCGATAATCAGGTGACTATGTTGGGTTCAGCCAATCTTGACCGTCGCAGTTTTGATTTAAATTATGAAAATAATATCATTTTATATGATCAAAACCTCACGGAGACCATTGTTGAACGACAACAAACGTTCATACAGGGTTCCATTCCAGTGACATTAAGTGAAGTCCAAGCATGGGCAACACCAAAATTACTGTGGTATAACACAGTCGCAACAATGGGCCCTATTTTATAACGCCTCATTAAACTCAGTGTTACACTGTCAACCAAACATCAGCGCAATACCTTGATGTTGGTACACACGAATGCGAGATATTCATCGTGCAACTTTTGAAAAAGGACTCAACCATGAAAAAAATTCTCTTAGTTTCAACCCTCATCGGTGCATTGACACTTCAAGGCTGTGCGACAGGCACCATGCAACCACAAGGCACAGGTAAATCAAGTGCCATTGGCGCAGTGATTGGCGCGGCGGCTGGCGCGATTATCGGTAGCACCACAGGCAGCAATCACGTGGCACGCGACGCTGTCATCGGCGCTGCAGTCGGTGGTTTGGGTGGTTACGTGTGGAACAACCAAATGGAAAAACAACAGGCTGCTTTAGAAAAAGCCACAGCAGGCACGGGTATTGATGTGGAACGCACAGCGGACAACCGCATCAAAATGGACATCCCAGCCGACGCAGGTTTTGCCACCAATCAAGCGGTGATTCAACCTCGTTTGCAATCGGTGTTGAACACCGTTGCCAGCACATTGAATGCCAACAACACCACTGTGGTGTATGTGGTGGGTCACACTGACAACACAGGTTCTGATACCATTAACTACCCACTGTCACAACGTCGCGCTGAAGCGACACGCAACTATTTGGTCAACAAAGGGGTTGCCAGCAGTCGCTTTACCACTGAGGGCAAAGGTTCAACCCAACCGATTGCCAGCAATGCAACGGTGGCAGGTCGTGCCGAAAATCGTCGCGTAGAGGTGTATGTCGGTCAACCCGCATCTTAAACCTCTAAAGTGTCAATTGGCATACGAACAAAAGCCCCTTAATTAGGGGCTTTTTTAATTTCATTCATCAAATTTATTTACTAAACTGTGAATTGGGTAAAGTAAATGAATTAAAACGGCAACTTCATCCCAGCAGGTAAGTTCATGCCCGAAGTCAGTTTGCCCATGTGCGCTGCGCTGGCTTCTTCAGCACGACGCACTGCATCATTGACGGCAGCGGCAACCAAATCTTCAATCATATCTTTGTCATCTTCCATCAATGAGGGATCAATTTGTACGCGTTTCACGCCAAATTTGCAGTTCATGGTCACTTTGACCAAACCTGCGCCCGATTGCCCTTCAACCTCAATATTGACCAGTTCATCTTGGGCTTTTTTCATGTCTTCTTGCATTTTTTGCGCTTGCTTCATTAAGCCAGCCAATTGGTTTTTCATCATAATCAGTTCCTCTTCATCCATTCTTTTAAAAAATTATTCGGGTTGTATCGAATTGGGCAAAATCATACCATCAAACTCACGCACAATGGCGGCGATGGTGGGGTGTTGTTGCACAGCCTGCTTGGCACTGGCCAACGAATCGTCACGCTGTTTGGCACTGATTTTTTGTGGGCTATAACACACTTGACCGATTTCAGCCACTTCAACCTTTAAACTCGGCACAGGCCGTCCTTGCTGCTCAAAATAATTTTTTAATGCAGCGCGCAAGGTATTTAAGGCATTGTCATCGGTGGCCAAACTAAGTTTTTCGCAGCGCAAAATCATCAGCGACTCAGTCAACGATACCAATTCACTTTGGCGTGCCAGTTGTCCAGAAAACGCTTTTAAACTCATGTGTGCCACCATATCCACCCATGTCTGCGCAAGTGTGGCAGCATCGTTTACACCCGCATGCGCCTGTATCGGTGAAACAGGGCATACGGGCGGTTCAGATGGCGCAACAGTTAAAGGGATTTGCGGCGCAACTTCAGCGGACTTTATCGGCACGGGCGTTATCGGTGGCGCAGATGTGGGTTGTGTCGATACGGATTGTGAAGTTGCGCTAATTACTTTTTTACGCCATCTGCCTTAAAATTTTCTGGGGCAAAAGCCAGTAAACGCAGCAACATCATGGTGAACCCCGCCTGCGCATCGGGTGCCAAATGCAGTTGCTCACGCGCTTGGGTGACGATGCTGTAATACAACTGCACCTCATCTGCACCCATTTCGGGTGCGAGTTCACGGACAATCTTTGCCAAAGTAAAATCATCGGGCACGGCATCGGGCACGATTTGCGCCAAACTGATGCGGTACAGCACTTGCGCCAATTCGATGGTTGCATCCAAAAATGAGGTCGATTGGCTTGCCATTTGCTCGGCAATATCCACCAACGTTTTGCCATCGCGCACAATCAAGGCACGCAATATCGCCTCAATCTGCGCGCTGTCGGTCGCGCCGAGCATATCTTTAACCGCGCTGGTGCTGACATTGGATGCAGAGAAGGCAATTGCTTGATCGGTCAGTGACAGCGCATCGCGCATACTGCCACGCGCGCCTTTGGCGATTAAATGCAAGGCTTCTTCTTCAAAATCAACCTGTTCTGCCGTCAGAATTTTTGACAAATGCGCGACGATGTCCGCAGGTGGCATTTGCTTTAAATTAAATTGCAAACAGCGCGAGAGCACTGTGGGCAAGACTTTTTGCGGGTCGGTCGTTGCGAGAATAAACAATACATGTGCGGGCGGTTCTTCAAGCGTTTTGAGCAAGGCATTAAACGCATTTTTCGAAAGCATGTGCACCTCGTCAATCAGGTACACTTTATAACGCCCTGCAGTCGGCATGTATTCGGCATTCTCGATGAGTTGGCGCATATCGTCCACGCCCGTGTTGCTCGCCGCATCGATTTCGAGCAAATCGACAAACCGCCCAGCGTCAATTTCTTGACACGTGGCACACACACCACAAGGCGTTGCCGAAATCCCCTGCTCACAATTTAGAGACTTGGCCAAAATTCGCGCAATCGTGGTTTTACCCACGCCGCGTGTGCCCGTAAACAGATAGGCATGATGCAGACGCTGTTCCGTGAGCGCGTGGCTCAATGCCTTGACCACGTGGTCTTGACCAACCAGTTCGGCAAACGATTTGGGTCGCCATTTACGCGCCAGTACTTGTGAACTCATGGTGTGCTTTCAAACAAACAGACTATAAACATACGATAGAAAATGGGCGATGGACATCATCCATCGCCCATTTGGGAATTGAGTGGCGAGCCTGACTTCGGCACTTGAGTAAAATGGCTGTGGCTGCTTGCTTCCGCACCTGACCCGATTCACCATCCCTCAATGCGAAGGGACCCGCCAACGCGAATTATAACACGCCCAACAAAATCACACGAGATTAAACCTTGAAAATATGTTCTGTGCTACATTGCAAGCCCTAAATAAACAATCCAGACAATGTATTTCAAAAATCACCCTATTAAATTGGTTGACTCGCGCCTGCACGGCACGGGCACGGAGTTATTCATCGTCGAAGGTGATTCAGCCGCCAGCGTGGTAGCCAATCTGCGCGATGCTCAATTCCAAGCGGTTTTGCCGATGCAAGGTAAACCTTTAAATGCCGCCAAAGCCACACTCGAAAAGGCAATGAATTACCCTTTATTCAAAGCTTTGGCAGACAGTTTGGGTGTGAAATTGGGGTATGATTTTAATTTTAACCAGTTACAATTTGAACGCGTTATTTTGCTGTTTGACCCCGATGCCGATGGCATCCATAGCGGTGCGTTGATGTTGCTGTTTTTTTATCAATTCATGCGCCCCATGCTCGAAGCAGGCAAAATTGAAATGATTCATGCCCCGTGGATGCAGGTCTCCATTCAAGGGCAATCACCAATGTATGCTTTCTCAGAGGCTCAAAGTCTATCGCTCTTGACGCAATTGCGCGCTCAGGGGCACGAGCCCATCACTGTGCGCTATCGTGGTTTGGCAGGTATTGATCGTGAGATTCTCTTCAATACCTGTATCAACCCCACCACACGCAATGCTCGCGTCATGAACTCAGCAGACGCATGGATGGCAATACAGGTTTTTGGCGGTGTGATGTAAACACTTGGGTTAAGCGCCAAGTTAGGTACCCAACTCAGTCACATTGGCATTGGCGATTTCGGCACGTTTGAAAATCACATGGACGATGAGTCCTGGTTTGAGGTAGGCGTTTTCAAGTTCAACGTTTTCGGTGATTTTCAGTTCAGCATCGTGCAGACGCGCAATTTCTTTGACAATCGCCAAACCCAAGCCACTGCCGCCTTTGTGTTCGCCCAGCACGCTGTAAAACGGTTCAAATACCTGCTCGCGTTCGTGCATCGGAATTCCAGGCCCATTGTCAAGCACGTATAAATGCGCCGCCAAATGATCTTGCGTCACGCGTACCGTCACATCTGATTGGGTGTAGTGGCAAGCATTGTCAATCAAATTTTTGATGAGTTCGCCCAGCATCACGGGTTGCGCATAAATCGGCACTTCGCATTCAGGTGCTTCAAACGCAATCAACAAACCCGCTTGCATCGCATGGTCCGCAGCGTTCACCAATTGGTTACGCGCGGCTTGCACCAAGTCGATGGTTTTCCAATCTGTGCCTTGCGTACTGATGTGCTCAGTGCGCGCCAGCGCAATCAACTGCGAGACCAAGCGTGCCGCACGATCGGCCGAACTGCTGATGTGTTCCAAACTTTCACGCCGTTGTAACGGGTCTTTGGTGTGCAAGGCCAATTCTGCCTGCGCTTTTAGACCCGCCAATGGGGTTTTAATTTGGTGGGCGGTGTCAGCAAGAAAACGCTTTTGCAAACCGACATTACGGCGCAATCGACTGAGGATATTGTTAAAACTGCGCACCAAGGGCTGCACCTCCTCAGGCGCCTCATCCAAGGACAGATTGCTCAAATCCTGCTCATTGCGTTGCAAAACACTCATTTGCAAACGGTTGAGTGACATAATGCCACGGGTCAAGCCAAACCAAATCAACATCACCGCAATCGGTAAAAACATCAGTTGCGGCAAAGTCACCCCTTGCAAAATCTCGCGCGCCAAAGCGCGACGTTTATTCAAAGTCTCGCCCACTTGCAACAATAAAATGGTTTCAGGCATCAAATGGTCAGCAATCGCGGTTTTTGAATCCAATTGCATCCACACATATGCCATGCGATAGGCTTCGCCGTTGATTTGGGTGTTGTAAAACTGGATGCGATTGAGTTCAATCGATTCGAGCATCGGTGGCTGTGGCAGTTTTGCTTGACCATCAATTGGCATGCCATCGGCAGTGATGAGTTGGAACACCTGCTTGTCACGCCCGTCATTGGCTTTAATCTGCCAAGGCTGATGGTGGGTTTCGGTATTTAAACGCTGTTGCAACAATTGCACCTGATTGCTCAAACTCTGATCAAAAGGTGAATCTGCAATGCTGCGACCAATCGGGTAAGAAATAAGCATGGACAACGGCCATAGGACAATCAACGGGAACAACATCCACAGCATGATTTGCCCAAACAAAGATTTCGGACGGGAGGTTTTAAGCGTGCGCCACATATAATGGGTCGTTTGATTCAGTCATCCGACACGTTCGTGTCATCTGTCGCGCCATCCTTGGGTTTTTCCAAGCAATAACCCAAACCTCGAATGGTGGTGATGCTCAAACCCGATGGTTCTAATTTTTTGCGCAGACGATGCACATACACCTCGATGGCATTGTGGCTGACTTCTTCGCCCCACTCGCATAGGTGATCTAAAATTTGTTCCTTAGACACCAAGCGTCCCGTGCGGTTGAGCAAAATTTCCAAAACACCCAACTCTCGCGCAGACAAATCAATCAATTGATCATTGACTTGCGCGCTGCGCGAAACCAAGTCAAAACTCAAATTGCCCAATTGAATACGACTTTGCCCAAAGCCTGCTTGGCGGCGAGTGAGTGCGCGCACACGCGCCAACAATTCATTGAGTGAAAAAGGTTTGGCCATGTAGTCATCCGCCCCCAAATCCAAACCTTGTACGCGTTGCTCGACCGAATCGGCCGCGGTCAAAATCAATACAGGTGTGTACATGTGGCGTGCCCGTGCACGGCGCAACACCTCAAGCCCCGACATTTTCGGCAAACCCAAGTCCAAAATCAGCAAATCACACTCTTGAGTCGAAAGCGCGGCATCGGCCTGTTGCCCATCATTGACCACATCCACCGCATAACCTGTTTCACGCAATGCGCGTGACAGTCCATCGGCCAGTACCTCGTCATCTTCTGCCAATAATATGCGCATTGTTTTTCTCCGTTTGTGTGTCTATTTGTATGCGGTGGTCGTGTGATGGTCAGAGGTATCAATCAAGCCGACCGATTGGTTCATTTTAACTTAACTTTTCATTCAACTGAGCCAATTGTAAGGGTGTACCAACATTCTCCCACACACCGTCAAAATAAGCCCCAGTGGCCAGCCCTTGTTCGATGGAAGCACGATAATAGGGACTCATTGCCACCTTTTCACCCACGACAATATCCTCAAATTGACGCATATCGTACAAGCCGATATTGCCAAAGGTCAAAGCACGTCCTTGCGTTGCATCACGGGGATAAAGCAAACCATCGTCATGCAAAACAAAGTCACCCTGTGGATGAAATTCAGGATTGTCCACCATAATCAAGTGCATGTGCGGCTCAGACTCTTGCGCCAAATCATCGGCAACCGAGTGGAGTTGCTCGTAATCATAATCGGTATACACATCCCCGCTGACCGCTAAAAACATCGGCGTATCGCTGAGCAATTGCAACATTCTCAAAGCATTGGCAATACCACCTGCCGTTTCCAAAGCCGTTTGTTCTGCCGAATAGTACAACTGTACGCCATACTCGTCGCCCTCACCAAGGTATTGTGGAATTTGCTCACCCAACCACGCATGGTTAATCACAATTTGACGAATACCTGCGCGCGCAAGTGCTTCGATTTGCCAAACAATCAGAGGTTTACCCGCGACTTTTAATAAAGGTTTGGGGGTCACATCGGTCAGCGGTCGCATACGCTCACCGCGTCCAGCGGCAAAAATCATCGCAACTTGTATCATCTGATTTCCTTCGGCATTTAGAACGTGTAACCGACTTGGGTGGTTTGTCCAACCTCACCTGCTTGCTCTGCCACTTGGTCTAACAGCAACAGCAAATGCCCAAACTCACGGTAGCGCGCCGCGACCTGACGGGTGTACTTGAGTACCAAAGGCAAATCTTTTAGATAACCCGATTTACCGTCGCGGTGGTACAGCCTCGCGAATATACCCAGAATTTTTAGGTGGCGCTGTAAACCCATGTACTCAAAATCACGGTAAAACGCGTCAAATGCGGCGGGCACTGCCAAGCCTGCCGCACGCGCCATTTCCCAATAACGCACCAACCAGTCAATCTGCTGTTGCTCATCCCACTCAATATACGCATCGCGCAACAGCGAGACCGCATCGTAGGTAATCGGGCCATACACCGCATCTTGAAAATCCAATATCCCTGGATTTTGAGCAGAATCTTTTTGCACCATTAAATTACGACTGTGAAAATCGCGATGCACCCAAACCTGCGCCTGTGCTGTGTTGTTATCCAACAAAATATTGAACACCTTGGTCAATTCAACCGTTTGCGCATCGGTCATGCTGTATTGGTAATGTACACCGAGGTACCACTGTGGAAACAGCAACATTTCATTGAGCAAACGTTCACGGTCATACGGTGGCAAATCATTGGGTGTGCTGGCTTTTTGCAATTGAACCAATGAAGCAAAAGCCTGTCGGTACAATTGATCGGCTTGCGCCATATCCGCGTTTAAAGCCGATAAGTAAGTGGTATTGCCTAAATCGCTGAGTAATAAAAAACCTTGGGTTAAATCCTGAGCTAAAATTTTCGGCACATTCACCCCACTTTGGGCAAACAATTGTGCCACATGAATAAAGGGTTTGCAGTCCTCATGGGCTGGCGGCGCATCCATCACAATCATGCTCGGATGCTGCGCATGTTTGGACTGAACCCTGAAATAACGGCGAAAACTCGCATCAGCAGAGGCGACAGAGAGGGTTTCAGCTTGAATCGCCCAATCATTGGGCAAAGACTTTAACCATGAAATCAGTAAGGTGACGCGCTCATCAAGGGGCAGAGATGACATTGAGTGTGATCCAAAATATGAAAAGGAATTGAATTATCAGGTACAATTTCCGAGTTGAGTAAAATTCGTTTAGAATGCCCGTATTTTACAAGATAAATACAAAAACTCAAAAGAAGCCCTTGATAAATCAACACAGCGTTACCATAAACCTGTCAACCATCATCCAATATTCAATGAATTTTGCCGTTTCAAAACATTCTTTTAGTCTCAAACCGATGACGGCACACGTGCTTAGCACTTTGGTTTTTTTGATGGCGGGTTATAGCGTCTTTAATGTGGCGTGTGCACAAACCACTTCTGAAGAATTGTGGGTCGCGCCGCCCGCCAAAGCGCAGAACACCCAATCAGCCTCCGAGTCACTGCCCTACTGCGAAGATTTACAACCATCGTCCCAGTTTCCAAATGGTAGCACCATTGGCGTGGGCAATACCCTCACTGGCGTGATCAATCAAGAATTAATTTTAAAAGGGCGCGCTTGCATTCAACGCGACCTTACAAAATTGCAAGGGGATGATGTTCAATACGATTATGCGAGTGAGCAAGTCATTGTCAAAGGCAATGCACGGGTTAATAACCCCAATGGAGACACCGTATCGGGCGAACGCATTCAATACAACCTATCCAGTGAAACAGGTCGTGTGACCCCAGCAAACTTCACAGTCAAAGCTTCGGAAGGTCGTGGAAAAGCCGAATCACTGACCATTTTATCTGGGCGACGAGCATTGCTCTCGCAAGCGCGTTACACCACATGCCAAGCGGACGACCCTGATTGGTATGTGAAAACCGATAGTCTCATACTGGACCAAGACAATGATACCGCGACAGGACGAAATGGCATACTGGTGTTTAAAAACGTCCCTGTGTTGGCCACGCCTTATTTTAAGGCACCATTGGGAAATCGTCGCCAATCGGGATTCTTAACACCGACTTACGGCTACTCAACGCTCAATGGCACCTCGGTGAGTGCTCCTTATTATTTCAACATCGCCCCCAACTATGATTTCACCTTGACGCCTCAATGGCTCTCTGAGCGCGGTGCGCGCTTCGGCGGTGAATATCGTTACCTCACACGTTGGGGACAAGGCAGTCTGTATGGCGATTTTCTGCCTCGTGATGAAAAAACCAAGAGCAAACGTTATTATTGGCACGCCCAGCATTCGTCCCAAGGGGCTTTGGGAGATGGTATTTGGCAGGCCAACATCAATGCTCGCAGAATGTCCGACAACAGCTTCATTGATGATTTTAGTGTACAGGACTGGGATGGCGGTGCTCGAACCATGCCTTCTGAATACAGCCTGCGGTACAAACGCGATGGACTGAGTGTGCGTTTGCGTCAAAAATCCTACCAAACGTTACAGACCAGTAACAACCAAGTGGATGCACCCTATGATTTCAAACCCCAGTTTGATTTACGTTACTACAAGCGTTGGGGCAACTGGTTGTTTAATACCCAATGGGAATCAACCCGCTTTGCACACGATGATGTCAAAAATAAAGCACAAGGTTGGCGACATATTGTCTATCCAAGCATCGCTTATGAGTGGCGCACGCCAGGTGCATTTATCATACCCAAGCTGGGTATTCATGTGACCAAGTATGATTTAAGCCGCATGCCTTTGCCCATCAATGCCAACAATATTACCTATGATAAATCCGCTTCGCGTACATTACCCATTTTCAGCCTTGACAGCGGTTTAATTTTAGAGCGACAAGGCAAGTGGTTTAAACAAAACATTGTGCAGACATTGGAACCACGAATTTACTACGCACACATCCCATACAAAGACCAAAGCAATATTTGGAACTTTGACAGCGCATTGGCAGATTTGGATTTTTCACGTATTTATTCAGAAAACCTATTTACAGGCAGCGATCGCATCGCCCAAGCCAACCAAGTCACCGCAGGTGTCAGTTCGCGCATTTTAAAGCAAGACACCGGTGAAGAATTGTTCCAAGCCTCTTTGGCACAACGTTATTATTTTTCCAAACAAGAGGTCAACCTCTCTGGCAAATTGGAAAACAACAACGCCCATCGGAAATCGGATTTATTGGCTGCGGTCTCAGCAAAAGTGTTTAATCAGTTGTGGGCTCAAGGATTTGCCCAATACAACTCAGATTCTGGTAAGTTGCTGCGCACAGATGCGGCGATTCGCTGGCAACCCGCGTATCGAAAAGTCGTCAATCTTGGCTACCACGAAAATAAAATCCTCACCGAACCTTCTAAAACAGCTTATGTTTCTGCTCAATGGCCCGTGTCGTTGGTATCAAACAATTTATATGCGGTTTCAAGATTGAACTACGATTTGAACAACAAGCGAGTCACGGATGCTTGGATGGGGGTTGAATACGTCAAAGACTGTTGGATATTCCGTTTCGTTGGACAACGCACCGTGGACAGCAACAATCGAGTGGACAATACGTTCTATTTACAATTAGAGCTAAAGGGTTTGGGTAATGTGGGCAATCGTGCCAACCAAGAATTGAATACTCAAGTGGATGGGTACCACTCCATTGGCTTTGATCGTTAAAATTAAACGTTGGTGATTCGTTGTTGGTGATTGGTTTAGTCACGCTGAATTGTTTTGAATTAATGGTGTGCAAAGTCAAACACATCATTACAGGTTGATATTAGCCATACATAAAAAAACGGCGAACCCAATGGGCTCGCCGTTTTTACAGACGATTGTATGAAATGACTTAGGCTTTCACTTCATCTGCAACCTTGGTGTAATCAGCGATTTGATCAAAGTTGAGGTACTTGTAAATCGACGCACTGGCAGGTGCCAAAATGCCCGTCTCAGCCATGTACTCTTCTTTGGTTGGGATGCGACCAATTTTGGCGCAAACCGCTGCCAACTCTGCTGAGCCCAAATACACGAAGGTGTTTTTACCCAAACGGTTCGGGAAGTTACGTGTTGAAGTGGACATTACGGTTGCACCTTCACGCACTTGTGCTTGGTTACCCATACACAATGAACAACCTGGCATTTCCATACGTGCACCTGCTGAACCAAGCACACCGTAGTGACCTTCTTCGTTCAGTTGCTTGGCATCCATCTTGGTTGGTGGCGCCATCCACAATTTCACAGGAATATCGCGATTGCCTTCAAGAATCTTAGACGCCGCACGGAAGTGACCGATGTTGGTCATACAAGAACCGACAAATACCTCATCAATTTTTGCACCAGCCACATCTGACAAAGTTTTCACATCATCTGGGTCGTTCGGGCAAGCCACAATCGGCTCATGGATGTCAGCCAAATCAATTTCAATCACTGCCGCATATTCTGCATCCGCATCGCCTTTGAGCAATTGTGGGTTGGCCAACCAATCTTCCATCGCTTTGATACGACGCGCCAAAGTACGCGCATCTTGATAACCCTCGGCAATCATCCATTTCATCATGGTGATATTTGAAGTCATGTATTCAATAATTGGCTCTTTGTTCAAATGCACTGAGCAAGCCGCTGCAGAACGCTCTGCCGCTGAATCAGACAATTCAAATGCCTGTTCAACTTTCAAGTTTGGCAAACCTTCGATTTCGAGGATGCGACCAGAGAAGATATTTTTCTTGCCTTGTTTTTCAACTGTCAACAAGCCTTGCTTGATGGCATACAAAGGAATTGCATTGACCAAATCGCGCAAAGTCACGCCAGGGTTCATTTTATCGCCTTTAAAGCGAACCAACACAGATTCAGGCATATCCAACGGCATCACACCTGTTGCAGCAGCAAACGCCACCAAGCCAGAACCCGCTGGGAACGAAATACCGATTGGGAAACGGGTATGTGAGTCACCACCAGTACCGACTGTGTCGGGCAACAACAAACGATTCAACCATGAGTGAATCACACCATCACCTGGACGCAAAGCCACACCGCCACGGGTACTGATAAAATCTGGCAACTCGTGGTGCATTTTCACGTCCACTGGTTTTGGATAGGCAGCTGTGTGACAGAATGACTGCATCACCATGTCTGCTGAGAAGCCCAAACATGCCAAGTCTTTCAATTCATCACGTGTCATCGGCCCTGTGGTGTCTTGCGAACCCACAGTGGTCATTTTCGGCTCGCAATAGGTACCTGGGCGAATGCCTTGACCTTCTGGCAAACCACACGCACGACCAACCATTTTTTGCGCTAAAGAGAAACCTTTACCGTTGTCGGCAGGATTGGTTGGCAAGCGGAATAAGGTCGATACAGGCAAGCCCAATGCTTCACGCGCTTTAGCTGTCAAACCACGACCGATAATCAATGGAATACGACCACCCGCACGCACTTCATCGAACAACACGTCTGATTTCACTTTGAATTCAGCAATGACTTCACCGTTTTTAATCGCTTTACCTTCGTATGGACGCAATTCAACCACATCGCCCATATTCATTTTTGACACGTCCAACTCGATTGGCATCGCGCCCGCATCTTCCATGGTGTTGTAGAAAATAGGCGCAATTTTGCTACCCAAACACACACCACCGAAACGTTTGTTCGGTACGAAAGGCACATCTTCACCCGTGAACCACAACACCGAATTGGTTGCAGACTTACGTGAAGAACCTGTACCAACCACATCGCCCACATAGGCCACCAAGTGACCTTTGGCACGTAAATCTTCCAAAAATTTCACTGGGCCGCGTTTGCCATCTTCTTCGGGTTCAATGCCATCGCGTTTATTTTTCAACATCGCCAATGCGTGCAATGGGATGTCTGGACGGCTCCATGCGTCTGGTGCTGGTGACAAGTCGTCAGTGTTGGTCTCACCTGTGACTTTGAAAATACTGACTGTGATGGACTCAGGCACTTCAGGACGTGACGTGAACCATTCAGCATCGGCCCAACTTTGCAAAACCGCTTTTGCGTTGGCATTGCCTTTGTCGGCTTTTTCTTTAACGTCGTGGAACTGGTCAAATACGAGCAAGGTTTTTTTCAAACCTTCAGCTGCAATTGCGCCCACCGAAGCGTTATCCAACAAATCCACCAATGGCGCAACGTTGTAACCACCGAGCATGGTACCGAGCAATTCGGTCGCGCGTTCTGCTGTAATTAACGGGCATTTTTCATCACCATGCGCCACAGCCGACAAATAACTGGCTTTCACGCGAGCCGCATCGTCCACACCCGCAGGGACACGATGGGTCAATAAGTCCACCAAAAAGGCCTCTTCGCCCGCTGGCGGATTTTTGAGCAATTCAATGAGGTCAGCGGTTTGTTGCGCTGACAATGGCAATGGAGGAATACCCAACGCGGCGCGTTCGGCTACGTGTTCACGATATGCTTGTAACATGGTGGTGTCCTTTTTAAAAAGGGTTAATATCAAAACAAAAAACTCAAACTAATGACGACCGATAGTTTATCTGAATTTTAAATTCTTGTGTCTTATATATGACATGAGAGTCATATATTTTATTTCAGTAGAAAGTAGAACATTGTCGCCCAAGGCGCAAATGCGGTAAACTACCACTTGTTTCCCTTGAGTAACTTATTGTGACTTATTTTGTAACTTAACTGAGTTTATTATGAATCAAAAAAATAAAAACTTTTTGTCAGACATTCCCAAAGCCGCGCAAGTCGTTGGGGCTGGCGTGACCGCATTTTTGGTGTACTTGTTGCTGCAAGGTGGCGCAACCTTCAACCACACCATTCCTGTACCCAAACCAGTGGTTAAAGTGCAAACCAACACCAAGATGGCCTTGTCGCCCTTGACACTCACAGCGGTCAACACGCAAAACCATTTCACTTTAAACGGCAGTGTACCTTCAGAAGCCATTAAACTATCCATTGACAATGAGTTGCGCGCCACATTTGGTGAGGGGCATTTTACCAACAATTTGACCGTCAACGAGCAACTCAAACCTGCCAAGTGGTTGGATCACCTCAAAGGCTTTTTCGACTTTTTTAAAATTCCAGGTGCAGAGTTGACTGCCAATGGTGATGTTTTGACTTTGTCAGGCACAGCAATTTCACTCAAAGAACCATTAACAACATTCGTTGGCGAAGGTACAACCGTCAAGGCCTTAGACATTGCCAGCAACGTCAACACCGCCAATACCAACGCGTTGTCTGCACTGGAAGGACTATCTGTTAATTCGGACACGCAGTCCATATTAAACGCGATGAACATGCAAATCATCAACTTCGCCAGCGGCTCGACACAAATTCCAGCCGCCAATCAAACGGTATTGAAAAAAGCCGCGGTGTTACTCAAAGACAAAGCTGAGACGTTTGAAATTGCAGGGCACGCAGACAATGTCGGCAATGAAACAAACAACGTCAAGTTGTCTGAAGCACGCGCCAAAGCCGTGCGTGATTTTTTAATCAAGCAGCAAGTCCCCGCAGCCAACATGACTGCCAAGGGTTATGGCTCTTCCGTACCTGTTGCGAGCAACGATACCGAAACGGGTCGATTAAAAAACCGCCGCATCGAATATAAACTCAGCAAATAAGTCAATGGCAGGTTGCGACACGATTTCTGAAAAAGAGTTAGAATGACCACCTTGGTGCAAGTTAAGTTTTTCGAACACTTGAAATCGGCATTTTGTCTCCCATATTCGAAGCATCTGCTTAATAATTTAATTTAAAATTGAACCATTCAATTAACTTTTAAAGGATAGACCCATGAGCTCACTCAAACACGTCACTGACGCTACTTTTGAAGCCGACGTTTTAAATTCTTCTGTACCTGTATTGGTCGATTTTTGGGCGGCATGGTGCGGCCCTTGCAAAATGATTGCGCCCATCTTGGATGAATTGTCAGCCGATTACGCAGGCAAACTGTCGATTGTCAAAGTCAACGTTGATGAGAACCAAGAAGCACCTGCCAAATTTGGCATTCGCGGCATCCCAACTTTGTTGTTATTTAAAAACGGTACACTTATGGGTACCAAAGTTGGTGCAGCAAGCAAATCACAATTGGCTGCATTCATCGATAGCCATATTTAAGCACTTCTCACCCACATGCCGATTTGACAAATTTTTGTTAAATCGGCATAATGCGCCACATTCTGCTGACGCATGATTTTCCACCACACCATCGCGTTTCTATTCAAAAATCCACTCAACTTCCTCCGATTGATTCCAATCGCTCATTTGCGGCATTTCAGTGCCCCAAATTTTTTATCACCACACAAACCACACCATGCATCTAAACGAACTCAAATCCCTCCCCATCAAAGCACTCGTTGATAACGCACTCGAGATGGGCATTGAAAATGCCAGTCGCCTGCGCAAACAAGAACTCATGTTCGCCATTCTTAAACGTCATGCAAAGGCGGGCGAGGCCGTATTTGGCGATGGCACCCTCGAAGTGCTTCCCGATGGATTTGGCTTTTTGCGTTCGCCCGACACTTCTTACCTTGCCAGTACCGACGATATTTATATCTCGCCAGCGCAAATTCGTCGTTTTAATCTGCACACAGGCGACACCATTGAGGGTGAAGTACGCACACCGAAAGACAACGAGCGTTACTTTGCTTTGGTTAAGGTTGAGAAGGTCAATGGTTTGCCCCCTGAGCACACCAAGCACCGCATCATGTTTGAAAACTTGACAGCAATTCATCCGAATACCTTGCTGCCATTGGAACGTGACATTCGTGCAGAAGAAAACATCACGGGTCGCATTATTGACCTGATTGCGCCAATCGGTTTGGGGCAACGTGGCTTAATCGTGGCACAACCCAAATCGGGTAAAACCGTGATGCTACAAAACATCGCCCACGCGATTTCGGCCAATCGTCCAGATATTGAGTTGTTTGTATTGCTGATTGACGAACGCCCTGAGGAAGTAACTGAAATGCAACGCTCAGTACGCGGTGAAGTCATTGCCTCAACTTTTGATGAACCAGCAACACGTCACGTACAAGCGGCTGAAATGGTGATTGAAAAAGCCAAACGCTTGGCGGAAACAGGTAAAGACGTGGTCATTCTACTGGACTCCATCACACGCCTTGCACGCGCATACAACAACGTCATTCCCTCATCGGGCAAAGTTTTAACGGGTGGTGTCGATGCCAACGCATTGCAACGCCCGAAACGTTTTTTCGGTGCAGCGCGCAATATCGAAGAAGGGGGCTCACTGACCATTATTGCAACAGCTTTGATTGACACAGGCTCACGCATGGACGATGTGATTTTTGAGGAATTCAAAGGCACAGGCAATATGGAACTCTCACTCGATCGAAAAATGTCGGAAAAACGCGTTTATCCAAGTATTTCGCTCAATAAATCAGGTACGCGCCGTGAAGAATTGCTCCTCAAACCCGATGTATTGCAAAAAATCTGGATTTTGCGCAAATTCCTTTACGACATGGATGACATTGCCGCGATGGAATTTATTTTGGACAAAATGAAACAAACCAAAAATAATGCCGAATTTTTTGACATGATGATGCGTGGTGGCAAATAAACCTAAAAATCGCATCAAAACTCATTTTGAGCCGATGCAAGTCTATTTTTGGACAAAAAAACCCCAACATACGCATTGCGCTGAGGTGAAAAATACGACGGAATTGGGCAATTATTGTTTATAATTGACGACGCAAAGTTTGGTTGCAGCAGTTTTACTAAACGAGATTAAGGAAATACAGCAAATTGATTTTCACGTTTGCTGATATTTTTGTGTTAATAGGAAACTTATGAATAAACCCAACCGTTCAACGGTGCTCATTGTTGACCCAGAACAAACAAAATCTATTGAGGTCAACACGCGCCTGTTGCGCTATCTAAAGCCCACCTTGATTGGTTTGAGCATCGCAACCATTGTGCTGGGCATTGGCGTTGTGTCTTTGGCAATTCACAGTTATACAACCGCAAAAGACAACCAGTCGTTGCGTCAAAAAGTTGGGGATTTAGAAGGATTCACCTCCGCCGAAGTCAACGCTAAAATCAATGAGTTGCGCAAATCTGAAAAAGCTGTTTTGGAACTACAAAATTACCTACAAGAACGCGGTGTGTACAACGCGCCAGCACAACCACCCACCGATGACAGCAAACCCAACAATGCTGCGGGTGGCCCTGCACTCAAAATCTCAGCATCCATGCCATTCATGGGTTCATTTGCACAGAACACTCAAAACTTATTGGAAGCGGCCAAAAAATTACCTTTAGGTGTGCCCGCTCCCACCGAAATTTCCTCTCGTTTTGGCAATCGATTCAACCCATTTACAGGCGGGGGTGGTGAATTTCACCCAGGCTTGGATTTTCGAGGTGAAATCGGAGACCCAATCAAATCGACCGCCTCGGGCGTGGTGAATTTTGCGGGTTACCAGAACGGTTATGGCAATGTGGTGCGCATCAGCTTGGATAACGGTTATGAAATTTTATTTGGACACATGTCTGAAATTGATGTGCAACAAGGTCAAACCGTTCAGGCTGGCGATGTTGTGGGCAAAGTGGGTTCAACTGGACGCTCGACAGGACCACACATACACTACGAAATCCGCAAGGATGGTGCCCCCATTGATCCCGAACCATTTTTGACCCTTTCCGCTCGATAAAGATAGACTTTGATAACTGTTGAAAACCAATCTTGCCATGTTTAATCACAAAAAAAACAACACTATGTCCGTCAGCGCCCACACCGCCAACATCAACACCCTCATCGGTGAAGGCTGTCAAATCAAGGGCGATGTGTCGGCCAAAAACTCCATTAAAGTAGAGGGCCATATTCAGGGCAACCTCAGCATTGATGGCAGTGTGATTATTGGCGAAAAAGGTGTGGTACAGGGTGATGTGCGCTGTGCCGATTTGATTGTATTTGGCCGCTTGGAAGGCAATATCAATGCGCACCAATTGCAACTCAAACAAACAGCACAGACGCAAGGCAACATTGAGGTACAAACACTACAAATCGACCCAGGTGCAGTTTACCAAGGGACCATCCTCATGAAAGCCCATGCAGGCTCGAGCATCAATCCATCCAAACCCCCACTGGACAACGAAGTAGCATGACTTTTCATCGCGTTTAAATGACGCGTTAAAGGCAGTCATTGCTGCTCAATCCTACATTTTTCACGTATAATGGCAGTTGTTTGACCACATCGGGCTGAATCAACGATGTGGTGTTTGTTTTATGGAGTTTGTATCAATGCCTATTTACGCCTACCGCTGCAACCAATGCGGCCATAGCCAAGACGTGTTACAAAAAATCAGCGATCCACTGCTGACGACCTGCCCTGCTTGTGCGCAAGAGTCTTTTAGCAAGCAAGTTACCTCGGCAGGATTTGCGTTAAAAGGGACGGGCTGGTACACCACCGACTTTAAAGACAATACCCCTTCATGTCCTGCTGCGCAGACATCTGCCCACAACGAAACGCCGCCGCCCTGCTCAGGCAGTTGCATGGCGCAATAACCTTAAATTGATGACCTTATGTTCAATCGTTTAACCAGTGCGAAAATTCGCAATTATTTGGTCACAGGAATCTTGGTATGGGTGCCCGTGATTATCACCATTTCGGTGATTGCGTGGGGCATGGGGATTTTACAAAGCATTTTTACCAGCGTGGTGGATGTTGTCGTGACGTTTTTACCCGCAAATTTGGCCTCGGATGTTGCCAAGATTAAAGACATTCCAGGTTTGGGCGTCATTCTGGTGCTTTTGGTTTTGTTTAGCACAGGTATGATGGCCGCCAATTTTTTGGGACAATGGTTTTTGCGTGTGATGGACTCCATGCTCTCCAATATTCCCATCATTAAATCGGTATATGGCAGTGTCAAGCAAGTTTCCGACACTTTATTTTCCAGCAGCGGACAAGCTTTTCGCAAAGCGTTACTGGTACAGTACCCACGTGCAGGCGTTTGGACGGTGGCATTCCAAACAGGCACACCCTCTGGGCAAATTGCGGCCAACATTCCGCATGATTGCATCAGCGTGTACGTGCCCACAACACCCAATCCAACTTCAGGGTTTTTCCTCATTATGGCCAAAAGTGATGTGGTTGAACTGAATATGAGTGTGGACGAAGCACTCAAATACATTATTTCTATGGGCGTGGTCGAGCTTGAAACACCCGCAAACCAACCCTTAGAATCTTCTAAACTTTAATTTTGATATTTGCATTTACATTAACAGCGAAAGTAAACACATGAGTATGCGCAGTCATTTTTGTGGTCTTGTGACCAAAGAGTCCGTCGAACAAACCGTCACTTTGTGCGGCTGGATCAATCGTCGTCGTGACCACGGCGGAGTCATTTTCCTTGATGTCCGCGACAAAGAAGGCTTGGTGCAAGTGGTTTGTAATCCAGATGATGCAGCAATGTTTGAATTGGCGTCCTCTTTGCGCAATGAATTTTGTGTCAAAATCACGGGACGTGTGGTACTACGAGACCCCACTTTGGTCAATCCCAAACTGCCCACGGGTGAAATCGAAGTGGTCTGCCAAGAATTGGAAATTCTCAACCCATCGGTCACGCCACCGTTTCAACTGGACGAAGACAATCTTTCTGAAACCATTCGCTTGACCCATCGTGTGCTTGATTTGCGCCGTCCACAAATGCAGCACAATATGAAACTGCGCTATCGCGTATCCATGGCAATGCGCCGATTCTTGGATGCAAATGACTTCATTGACATTGAAACGCCAATGCTAACCAAATCAACACCTGAAGGTGCACGCGATTACCTCGTGCCCTCGCGCGTACACGATGGTCAATTTTTTGCTTTGCCACAATCACCGCAGTTGTTCAAACAAATGTTGATGGTTGCTGGGTTTGATCGCTACTACCAAATCGTTAAATGCTTCCGCGATGAGGATTTGCGCGCGGATCGCCAACCTGAATTTACCCAAGTGGATATTGAAACTTCTTTTATGACCGAGGAAGACATTCGTGCCACCTTTGAAAACATGATTCGTGGTGTGTTCAAGGAAGTCTTGGACGTTGATTTGGCCAATCCATTTCCTGTCATGAGTTACGCTGACGCCATGCACTTGTATGGCTCTGACAAGCCCGATTTGCGTGTGCCGCTGCAGTTTACCGAATTGACCGACGTGATGAAAAACGTTGAATTCAAAGTATTCAACTCAGCAGCAAACTTACCCGATGGTCGCGTGGTCGCTTTGCGCGTACCAAACGGCTCAGACATCTCGCGCTCAGAAATTGATGCCTACACACAATTTGTCGGTATTTACGGTGCACGCGGTTTGGCCTATATCAAAGTCAATGACATCGCAGCAGGACGCGATGGTTTGCAGTCACCCATTGTTAAAAACATTGACGACACTGCATTGACCGAAATTTTGAAGCGCACGGGCGCGCAAAATGGTGACATCATCTTCTTTGGTGCCGACCGCGCCAAAGTAGTTAACGATGCCATCGGCGCATTGCGCATCAAAATTGGTCATGAAAAAGGACACGCATCCAAAGACTGGAAACCTTTGTGGGTGGTCGATTTCCCAATGTTTGAGTACGATGACGAAGCCAAGCGTTACGTGGCGTGTCACCACCCATTCACCGCACCAAAAGATGGTCACGAGGACTTGCTCTCAACTGACCCAGCCCAATGTATTGCCAAAGCCTACGACATGGTACTCAATGGCTGGGAAATCGGTGGTGGCTCGGTGCGGATTCACCGCGAAGAAGTGCAATCCAAAGTATTCCGTGCTCTGAATATTGATGCAGAAGAAGCGCAAGAAAAATTCGGCTTCTTACTCGACGCACTGCAATACGGCGCACCGCCACATGGTGGGATTGCATTTGGCTTGGATCGCATCGTCACCATGATGACGGGCGCGGAATCCATCCGTGACGTGATTGCCTTCCCGAAAACCCAACGCGCACAATGTTTGCTCACGCAAGCACCTTCACCAGTGGACGAGAAACAACTGCGCGAGTTACACATTCGCTTGCGCAATGCACAAGCGAATATCGAAGTGAAAAAAGACTAATCATGTAAACACTTCAGGGCACAAGCAATTGTGCCCTTTTGCTATTCTGAAATTGAGAGGAACCACATGAACGTATTTGACCAACTGAAAGCACAAATGCGCGGCACGCCAACTGAGCCATTGCCTGAAAATACGCTGGTAATTGATGTGCGCTCACCTGCAGAATTTTCCATGGGACATGTCGAAGGCGCACTCAACATCCCTGTTGAAAACATTTCAGCGCAAACCACACAGGCCTTGAGCGACAAAAGCCAAACCCTCGTGCTTTACTGTGCTTCGGGAATGCGCTCGGGCATGGCGCGTTCAATGCTGATGCAATTGGGCTTTACGAATGTCATCAATGGCGGCAATGCTTACGAAACAGCGCAACTGGTCAATAAACCACTGGTGCGCTAAGGGTTAAATCGCATGGAAAAACTGTTCTCCTACGGAACATTACAACAACCCGCCGTTCAAATTACAACTTTTGGGCGTGAACTGCAAGGCATGGCAGATGCCTTGATCGGTTATGTACTGACAGAAGTCGAAATCACCGATGAATACGTCATCCAACTCTCAGATAAACGCTTTCATCCCATGCTCAAACGCACAGGCAAGTCCAGCGATGCCGTCGAAGGCACGGTCTTTGAAATTACCGCTGAAGAACTTGCCCAAGCAGATGCCTACGAAGTGTCGCTGTATGCGCGTAAACGCGCACCACTGCGCTCAGGCGGACAAGCATGGATTTATGCCGATGCGGACGAATCATAAGTTTGCCAAATCATCATAAAAAAACACCACCGACATTCGATGGCGTTTTCACAATCCAAATTCAATTAGCCTTGAGCAACCGAAGCTTCTAAACGCGCAATGCGCTCTTCCAATGGTGGATGAGTCATAAACAAACGCATCACCCCACCACGCTTGCCCGAAATGCTCAAAGCAGCAACCTTCTCGGGTGTGTATTCAGGCTCATGCGCGGATTGCAAACGTTTGAGCGCATTAATCATTTTTTGACGACCTGCCAAGCTGGCACCGCCTGCGTCGGCACGAAACTCACGATGACGCGAAAACCACATCACAATAATGGATGCTAAAAAACCCAAGAAAATTTGCGAAATCATCACCGCCGCAAAATAACCCAATCCACCGCCTCGTCCTTCTCTATCACCATCAACCAGACTCCCGATGATGCGCGAAAGGAAAAACACAAAAGTATTGACCACACCCTGAATCAGAGTCATCGTTACCATATCGCCATTGGATACATGGGTGATTTCATGCGCCAGCACGGCCTCGGCTTCATCGCGATTCATACTGCGCAGTAAGCCTGTGGACACCGCAACCAAAGCGTTGTTTTTAAATGCGCCCGTTGCAAATGCATTCACATCGGGTGAATCATACAATGCCACATCAGGCATACCAATATTTGCTTGTGTGGCAAGACGACGCACCGTTTCCACCAACCATTGCTCAGTTTCGTTACTCGGCTGGTCGATAATTTGAGCGCCAACCGACATCGCTGCCATTTTTTTAGACATCAATAACGAAATAATCGAACCTGCGAAACCCACCACTGCAGATGCAGCCAATAACGCACCCATACCACCTTGACCACCCAAGGCACGATCCAAACCCGTCACGCGCAAGACCACGCTAATCATCGCCATTACAGCAATATTGGTCAACACAAACAAGAAAATTCGTTTCACTGTCATCTCCAAAAAGTGAATTAATACCGACGGATAAAGCACCGCCCTCTGCTTTTGCGGTTCCATTATGCAATAAATTCCGCACCCTTGCAGGATATGTGGGGATAAGTGCGCAAAATTCAATAACCACTCAATATCGTGCACCATACCAATAAAAAAACCCGCAGATTCAATCTGCGGGTTTCGATGTTTTGGTGGCTTGGGGCGGAATCGAACCGCCGACACGCGGATTTTCAATCCGCTGCTCTACCAACTGAGCTACCTGGCCGTCAAAGAAGGCCGCATTATAGGCAAGGGTCACGCGACTGTCAAAGAGTTTCCGCGCACCCGTTGCCCAGGCCTGGGACCGGCTGGAGCGGTACCACGCCGCCGCCCCGGCCGGGTTCCGTCACAGCCCCAGCACGTCCATGCGGTAGTGCTGGCGCAGCCACGATTTGAAGTTTTCAACGCTCTGGAAGGTGGCGGTGAGCAGGTCGGCCTCCAGCCGGTTGAGGGCCTGGGGATCCAAATGATTGCGGTCGTCGCCCCCGGCCTCGGCGGTGGCCAGGCCAGCCTCCAGGCGTAACCGGGTCAGCACCAGGAAAGCCTCCTCCAGTTCGGCGGCGAAGGCGGCGGACAGTACCCGGCGGTCGCGCAGCACGGCTAGGCGCTCCAGGCTGCCGGTGACCGGGATGCGCTCTTCCAGGGCCAGGGCGCGCAGGCCATGCACCAGGGGAAAGACCCCGCCCTTCTTCAGGTCGATGCGGCCCTTGTGCTCGCCCTCCCGGGCGCCCACCAGGCGGTTGAACCAGCCCAGGGCACTGGGAAAGCGCACCGCTCCCTGGGCGAAGCGGGCCATGAAGGTGGCGTTGCCGGCGCACAGGTCGAACATCAGGGTCCGGGCTGCGTCGAGGAGCGAGGCATCCCCGGCCAGGGCATGGCCGTCGAGCAGGATCGCCAGGTTAAGCAGGTTGGCCTCGGACGGCGCCGCCACCCAGTCGTGAACCTTGTGGCGCAGCTCTTCGACGGTCATCACCCACTCCGGGTTGCGCACCATGATGTCGCCCGGGCACTCCGGATAGCCCAGCTCCAGCAATGCGGCGCTGACGGTCCGGCCCAGGGCCAGGGCTTCGTCCCGGCAGGACGCATCGCGCAGGATGAAGGCGTTGTCCTGGTCGGTGGGCAATATCTGCTCGCCGCGCCCTTCGCTACCCAGGGCGACGAAGCACACCTGCCGCGCCAGTTCCGGCGGAGCGAGTAAGTCGAAGACCCGGGCGAAGACCTGGCCGGTGAGCTGGCTCGCCTCCCGGGCGATGTGGTCCACCCGCACCTGCTCGGCGGCCAGGGCGGCGATCAGCCGCAGCAGGCTGGCGTGGGCCGGGGCCAGATCGCGGACGTGGGCTGCCGCTTCGATCTGCAAGCCGACGGCATCGGCATGGCTGGCCAGGTGGCGCAGGATCTCGCCGGCTTCGAGCACCCCCAGGGGCTGACCGCCCTCTTCCACCAGCAACCGTTCGAACCCGTGGCGGTTGAAGAGCAGCAGGGCGTCGAGCAGGGAGCGTTCGCCATCCACGGCCATGGCCGGGAAGGTGGCCACCTCGGCCAGGGGCGTCTCCGGTGCACGGTCGCCGGCCAGTACCGCCCGGCGCAGGTCGGTGCCGGTGGCGATGCCCAGGGCGCCGCCGTCCTCGGCCGCAACCAGCACGAAGGCCACGCCCTGCTGGTCCATCAGCCGCGCCCCCTGGCGCAGCGTATGGCTGGCGGGAACGGTCAGGGGCGGGCGCAGCCGGGCTTCGCGCACCGGCAGCATGAGCAGGGTGCGGATGCTGGCTCGGGTGGAGCCGGGAGCGGTTGTCGTCATGTTCTTGTCCCTGAAGAAAAAAACCCCGGGACGCAGCCCGGGGTTGAAGTGGTTCGACCGAAGTCGATGTCGGAATTGTGCGTCGTTAGTGCGCGGAGGCCGCAGCGGCACCGTAGCCGGTTTCGGAGCGGACTTCCTGGGCGTCGTAGGACTCCCGTTCCTTCTGGGCCTGGGCGCTGGAGTCGAGGATCGAGAACAGCCAGATCCCGACGAAGCCCACGGTCATGGAGAACAGGGCCGGCGAAGCGTAGGGGAAGAGCTCCTTGGCGTTGCCGAACACGTCCACCCACACAGCCTTGGAGACGATGGTCAGGGCGACCGCGGTGATCAGGCCGAGGAAGCCGCCGATGAAGGCGCCGCGGGTGGTGCAACCCTTCCACAGCACGGACAGGAACAGCACCGGGAAGTTGGCCGAGGCGGCGATGGCGAAGGCCAGGGCAACCATGAAGGCCACGTTCTGCTTCTCGAAGGCGATACCGAGAATCACCGCCACCACGCCGAGCACCAGGGTGGTGATCTTGGACACGCGGATTTCGGAACCTTCGGGGGCGTGGCCCTTGCAGAACACCGAGGCGTACAGGTCGTGGGACACGGCGGAGGCGCCGGACAGGGTCAGGCCGGACACCACGGCGAGGATGGTGGCGAAGGCCACGGCGGAGATGAAGCCGAGGAACACGTCACCGCCCACGGCCTTGGCCAGGTGGACCGCCGCCATGTTGCCGCCACCCTTCAGCACGCCCTTGGCATCCAGGAAGTCGGGGTTGGTACCCACGAGCACGATGGCGCCGAAGCCGATGAAGAAGATGATGATGTAGAAGTAGCCGATCCAGGTGCAGGCCCAGGCCACGGACTTACGGGCTTCCTTGGCATCGGGCACGGTGAAGAAGCGCATCAGGATGTGGGGCAGACCGGCGGTACCGAACATCAGCGCCATACCGAAGGAGATGGCGGAGATGGGGTCCTTGATGAAGTTGCCCGGGGCCATGATGGAGAAGCCCACCTTGGCGGCCTCTTCGGCGGACTTGCCGGCGGCCAGCGCCTTCTCGGTCTTGATCTGCACGGCCTTGGCGAACAGGGCTTCGGGAGAGAAACCGAACTGGGCCAGGACCATGAAGGCCATGAAGGTCACGCCGGAGAGCAGCAGCACGGCCTTGATGATCTGCACCCAGGTGGTGGCGATCATGCCGCCGAAGGTGACGTAGAGGATCATCAGGATGCCGACCATGATCACCGCGGTCGAGTAGTCGAGGCCGAACAGCAGCTTGATCAGCTGGCCGGCACCCACCATCTGGGCGATCAGGTAGAAGGCCACGGTCACCAGGGTCCCGGTGGCGGCCAGCGCCCGGATCGGGGTCTGGGAGAAGCGGTAGGCGGCAACGTCGGCGAAGGTGAACTTGCCCAGGTTGCGCAGCCGCTCGGCCATCAGGAACATGATGATGGGCCAGCCCACCAGGAAGCCGATCGAGTAGATCAGGCCATCGTAGCCGTTGGCGAACACGGCGGCGGAAATACCCAGGAACGAGGCCGCGGACATGTAGTCGCCGGCGATCGCCAGACCGTTCTGGAAGCCGGTGATACCACCGCCGGCGGTGTAGAAGTCAGACGTGGTCTTGGTGCGCTTGGCCGCCCAGTAGGTGATGCCCAGGGTACCGATCACGAAGGCGACGAACATGCCGATGGCCAGCCAGTTGGTGGCCTGTTTCTCGATCGCGCCTTCCAGGGCGCCCGCGGCCAGGGCCACGGAGCTGCCGCCGAGCAGGACGGCGGAAAGGAGGATTTGGGTGAGGCGGCTCATTACTTCACCTCCTTGAGGATTTCATCGGTGAGGCTGTCGAACTCCGCGTTCGCCCGCCGCACGTAGTAGATGGTGATGGCGATGGTGAACACGATCAGACCGAAGCCGACGGGGATGCCGAGGGTGGTGACGCCCTCGCCCACGCGCTGGGCGAACAGTTCCTTATCGAACGCGATCACGCCGACGTAGCCGTAGTAGGCGATCAGCATGATGACGGTGAGCACCCAGCCAAACGCGTTGCGCTTGGACTTGAGCTGGTGATACTTGGGATTCGCCTGAATCTTGGCGACCAGATCGTCCCGCATATGACTCCTCCTTTGGATTTCTCGATGCCACACCCGCCCGGGATGGACAGGAATGTCGGTAATCTAGGAGGGAAACCTTACGTTTCACTTACGCGCAACGAATTGTTTACTGTGCAACTGCAGCAAAAACCGGCCGGCCGGGAGCGCTCGCCCCGCACCAACCCACTGCCGGCCCGCTGTGGGAAACCGGCGTTGCACCTATCGTCGCGGCGTCACGCCAGGCCCGCCATGATCGGGCTGGGGGGTGCCGGCTCTTCCGGGGGATGGTAGAGGGGGAAGGATACCGCCGCCACGGTACCCTTTTCCAGGGGATTGGGCACCAGGCTGGCGGTGGCGTCGTGCAGGGCGGCGATCTCGCGCACGATGGGCAGGCCCAGGCCGCTGCCCTTGCTGTCCACCACCCCGCCGGTGACTTCCTCGCTGCGGTAGAAGCGCTCGAACACCAGTTCGCACTCCTCGGGGCGGATGCCGATACCGTTATCCTCGACCTCGAGCACGGCCCGGTCGCTGCCGCTGCCCTCCCCCAGCTCGCGCCGCATCCGGCAGGTCACCCGGCCGTGGGCCGGGGTGTAGCGCAGGGCGTTGTCGAGCAGGTTGTTGATCAGCTCGCGCAGCCAGAAGGGGTAGCCACGCACCGCCACCGGCTCGCCGGCATCCTCGAAGCCCAGGTCGATCTGCTTGTCCAGGGCGGCGAACACCCACTCGCTGGCGCACTCCTTGAGCAGTTGGTTGAGGTCCACCACCACCAGGTCTGCGTCGCCGGTCACCCCTTCGGCCCGGGCCAGGGCCAGCAGCTGGTTCACCAGGTGGGAGGCCCGATCCACGCTGATGTCGATCTGCCCCAGAGCGTGGCGCACCTGCTCGGCGTCGTTCTCGCGCAGGGCCAGCTGCACCTGGGCCTTCAATCCGGCCAAGGGGGTGCGCAGCTGGTGGGCGGCATCGGCGATGAAGCGGGTCTGCACCTCCAGGTTGCGCTGCACCCGCTCCATCATGGCGTTGAAGGCGTCGATCAGGGGGCGCAACTCTTCCGGCACCCGGCGGTTGGGGATCGGCGACAGGTCGTCCTCGGGCCGGGCCTCGATGCGCTCGCGCAGCCAGGTGAGGGGCCGCAGCCCCTGGGACAGGCCGAACCAGACCAACACCACCGCCAGGGGAATGATGACGAACTGGGGCAGGATGACGCTGGCGATGATCTTGTTGGCCAGCTGGGAACGCTTTTCCAAGGTCTCGCCCACCTCGACGATCAGCCAGCGGTCCTTGGCCACCGCCGGGTCGCCCATGATCGAGTAGGCCACGCGCAGGTCCTGGCCGCCGATTTCGGTGTCGCGGAACTGGATTTCGCCCAGCTCCCCGACCAGGGTGGCCGGATCGTCGGGCATGGGCAGTTCCGGGTCGCCGACGATGCGCTGGCCCTGGCGGGTGATGACATGGAAGTAGACGCTGTCCACCTCGTCGGCGCGCAGGATGGCCCGGGCCGACAGGGGCAGGTTCACCACCGGCTTGCCGTCCACGAACTTGATCTGGCGAGTGACCACGTTCACGTGCTCGCGCAGCGACTGGTCGTAGGGGTAGGCCGCCACCGTGTTGGCGAAGTAGTGGGTGATGGCGATCGACACCGGCCAGACGAACAGGAGCGGCGCCAGCATCCAGTCCAGGATCTCGCCGAACAGGGAGCGCTGACCGCCCCCGCCGCGCCGCTTGCCGCCCCCCGCCTCCGGCGCGGCGTCCGCCTCAGCGGACGCGGGAGTCGTCCTGGGGTTTTTCAAGGCAGTAGCCCAGGCCGCGGACCGTGGCGATGCGCACGCCCGGTTCGAGCTTCTTGCGCAGGCGGTGGATGTAGACCTCGATGGCGTTGTGCGACACCTCTTCGCCCCAGCCGCACAGGTGATCCACCAGTTGGTCCTTGGACACCAGCCGGCCGACCCGGGAGAGGAGGATTTCCAGCAGGCCCAGCTCCCGGGCCGACAGGTCCAGGCTGGTGCCATTCAGCTGGGCCACCCGGCCCACCTGGTCGTAGCTCAGGGCGCCGCACTGGATGAGCGGCGCGGTGCCCGAGGAACGTCGAGTCAGGGCGCGCACCCGGGCTTCCAGCTCTTGCAGGTCGAAGGGCTTGCCCATGTAGTCGTCGGCCCCCAGGTCCAGGCCCTTGACCCGGTCGGTGGTGCCGTCCAGGGCGGTCAGGATCAGGACCGGCACGGCGCTCTGGCGGCCGCGCAGACGCTTGAGCACTTCCAGGCCGGGCAGCCGGGGCAGGCCCAGGTCGAGGATCACCAGGTCGTAGGTGTTGGCCACCAGGGCGTTGTCCGCGTCCAGCCCGTTGGCCGCCACGTCCACGGCGTAGCCGGCGGCCTTGAGGGAACGGACCAGTCCGTCGGCGATGATCTTGTCGTCTTCTGCTACGAGGATGCGCATGGAAACCTGGAGAGGAGGTGCGGGCGAAACAATGGAACGGGTGGAGCGGGCGGCGGCAAGGCTGGGAAAGCGTCCGTGCGCGGCGGTAAGCACCGGCCGCCCGCATGGCGTAAGCATGACGTAAGGGCTTGAGCGTAGCCTGACCGGCGCTGTTCTCCTTTTATGGTCTTGGGGTCGGCGGCCTGGCTAGGGTCGTCGCCTGGGGAGCGGATGGAGCGGTTCGCCTGGCGAACTCCCCTATCTGGAAAAGGCGGTTTTCCGCCATCACCACGCTCCCCGCCGTTTTTTCCCCGGCTCGCGAGTCTTCATCTCGCCCCCCCAGCCGGTCGGCCCGGCCATCATCCCCCTTATTATCCCTGCTGTCTGTGGGCCTTTTCACGCCCGGCCCGTCGTTGCCGGTGCAGCCCCATTCATGTTGCGGAATGGCCGCATCGGCCCGCCGGAGCGTTCTTCGCGCTTTTTCCACGCCCCCCGCGAATTGCCGGCGGGATATTGCGATTGAGTGTAGCAAATTGCCCCGCTCCCGGTTGCCGCGCTGCAACACGGCGACCCGGTCGCGCAGCGTGCCGGATCAGGCGAAATACCCGGCCAAGCGTTGTTGATAGGCGGCCGCACCGGGGTCGCCCTCGGCCGGCGCCCAGGCGGCCTTTTCGTCCGGCCGGATCGGCACGTAGGGGCCGGCCTTGGCCTCGAAGAAGACGGTGCCCGGCACCAGCCCCAGCACCGAATGCCAGGTGCCCGCCGGCAGGTCCACGCCCACCGCCGCCCCGCCGGGGGTCAGGCGATGGGTCGCGGCCACCGCTCCCGCATCGTCGAACAACACCAGCCCCAGTTCGCCGCGCACCACCACGATGGTCTCGGCCTTGTCTCCGTCCAGGTGGCGGTGGGGCATGACGTAGGAACCGGGCTCGATGGCGTTGAGCAGCCGGTGGGCGGGGAAGTCGTCCGCCGGGTGGAAGTTGCGGTTCTTGCGCCCCCGGGGAGCCTGGCGGGCTTCGGCGGACAGGGCGTCGAGCAGGGTCTGGTCGATCAGGGTCATGGCGGTGGCGGATCAGGGGATCAGAAAAAAAGCCGGGGGCGGCCGGGTCGTCGAAGCGGGGACAGGGCCGCAAGCATCGGGATAGGGCAAGCCCGCGCCCAGCTTGGTTCTACACGGCCGCTGCTTCAAGCTCCGCGCCAGTCCTCGCTCTCCAGGCAGGCACCTCGGAAAGCCAATACTGGCGCGGGGTTTGGTAATTGGGTAAACGCCAAAAACGGCAGACTCAATCGCCGGCGTAGGCCACCGTCACACCGTCGTCCCCCAGCCAGCGGCGGAACTCGGCGAGCAGGGGTTCTTCCAGGCGCACCCGGGACGTTTCGCCCAGGATCAGCTCGCAGCTGGCGGCGTCGTTGCGGTAGCGCACCCGCACCGGGCAGGGGCCGGGCACGTAGGGGGCGAGCAGGGCGCGCAGCTTCTTGGCGTCGGCCTGGCCGTTCATGGACAGGGCCAGGTAGCGGGCAAATTCGCTGCGGGCGTCGGCCAGGGTCATCAGCCGCTCGGCGACGAAGCGGATGCCGTCGCGGAAGTCGTCGCGGCTGACCTTGCCCTCGACGATCAGCAGTTCATCCACCTTGAGCTTGTTCCGGCTGGCGTCGAACAGTTCGGAGAAGACCGTGACCTCCACCTGCTTGGTGCCGTCGTCGAGCAGTATCAGGGCCATCTTGCCGCGCTGGCTCATGCGCGTGCGCACGTCGGCGACGATGCCGGCGGCCATCTGGAGGTCCCGGGCCGGCTCCAGCTGGGACAGGGATTTTTTGACGAAGCGGCGGGCCTCGTGTTTGACCGAGTCGAACAGGTGGCCCGAGTAGAAGAAGCCCAGGGCGATCTTCTCTTCGGTGAGGCGCTGCTTCTCGTCCCAGGGGGCGGCCGGGCGCACGTAGTCGGGGGCGTGCTCGGTGGCCTCGCCGCTGGCGGCGAACATGTCGAACAGGCCGCCCTGGTGGGCCGAGGCGGCGGCCTGCTCGGCGGCCTCCATCGCCACGCCGACGGAGGCCAGCAGCAGCGCCCGGTCGCCGCCTTCCGGAGCGATCGAATCGAAGGCGCCGGCCCGCACCAGAGCCTCGATGGTGCGGCGGTTGACCAGGCGCTTGTCCACCCGGCGGCAGAAGTCGAACAGGTCGGTGAACGGCCCATCCGCCGCCCGGGCGGCGAGGATGCAATCCACCGCCTGCTGGCCGGTGCCCTTCACCGCGCCCAGGCCGTAGCGGATGGTCTTGGCGTCCACCGGCACGAAGCGGTAGTCGGAATGGTTCACGTCCGGCGGCAGTACAGTGATGCCGTTGGCCACCGTGTCTTCGTAGAAGATTTTCACGGTGTCGGTGTTGTCCATGTCCGAGGACATGGTGGCGGCCATGAAGGCGGCGCAGTGGTGGGCCTTGAGCCAGGCGGTGTGATAGGTGACCACCGCGTAGGCGGCGGTGTGCGACTTGTTGAAGCCGTACTCCGCGAACTTGGTCATCAGGTCGAACAACTGTTCGGCCAGGGCCGGGTCGTAGCCCTTCTTCTTGGCGCCCTCGGCGATGGTCTCCCGGTGCTTGGCCATTTCTTCGGGCTTCTTCTTGCCCATGGCCCGGCGCAGCATGTCGGCGCCGCCCAGGGTGTAGCCGCCGATGATCTGGGAGATCTGCATCACCTGTTCCTGGTACACGATGACGCCGTAGGTGGGCGACAGGCTGGCTTCCAGGTCCGGGTGGAAATAGTCGATGGCCTGCTGGCCCTTCTTACGCAGGATGAAGTCGTCCACCATCCCCGAGCCGAGCGGGCCGGGGCGGTACAGGGCGAGCACGGCGATGATGTCTTCGAAGCGGTCGGGGCCGAGCTTCTTCAACAGCTTCTTCATCCCGTCCGATTCCACCTGGAAGATCGCCGTGGTGTTGGCTTCCTTCAGGATGCGGTAGGCGGCCGGGTCGGTGAAGGGCAGGGCCGCCAGGTCGGGGCGGGTGCCGGTGAGCCGGGCCACGTAGTCCAGGGCCAGCTCGATAATGGTCAAGTTGCGCAGGCCCAGGAAGTCGAACTTCACCAGACCGACCTTTTCCACGTCGTCCTTGTCGTACTGGGACACCACCGACTCGCCGCCGGGCTGGCAGTAGAGGGGGCAGAAGTCGGTGAGCTTGCCCGGGGCGATCAGCACGCCGCCGGCGTGCATGCCGACGTTGCGCGACAGGTTCTCCAGCTTGCCGGCCAGGGCGAACAGTTCGCTGACCTCTTCTTCCTGCTCGATCCGCTCCTTCAGTTGCGGTTCGGCCTCGATGGCCTCCTGGAGCCCCAGGGGCTTGTTCTGCTCCACCGGGATCAGCTTGGACAGCTGGTCGCAGAAGTTGTAGGGCATGTCGAGGACGCGGCCCACGTCGCGGATCACCGCCTTCGACGACATGGTGCCGAAGGTGGCGATCTGGGACACGGCGTCGGCGCCGTATTTGCCGCGCACATACTCGATCACCCGCCAGCGGTTGTCCTGGCAGAAGTCGATGTCGAAGTCGGGCATCGACACCCGTTCCGGGTTGAGGAAGCGCTCGAACAGCAGGGCGTAGGCGAGCGGGTCCAGGTCGGTGATCTTGAGCGAGTAGGCCACCAGGGAGCCTGCGCCGGAACCCCGGCCCGGGCCCACCGGCACACCGTTGTTCTTGGCCCACTGGATGAAGTCGGCCACGATCAGGAAGTAGCCGGGGAAGCCCATCTGCACGATGGTGTCGCACTCGAACTTGAGCCGTTCCTCGTAGCGCGGCCGCTGCCGTTCCCGCTCCTCCGGGTCCGGATAGAGGTGGGCGAGGCGCTCTTCCAGCCCCTTTTTGGCCTCGTCGATCAGGAAGTCATCGAGGGTCATGCCCTCGGGGGTGGGGAAGAGGGGCAGGTAGTTCTTGCCCAGGGTCAGCGACAGGTTGCAGCGCTTGGCGATCTCCACCGTATTGGCCAGGGCCTCGGGCAGGTCCTTGAAGCGCTCGGCCATGTCCTCCTGGGTGAGGAAGTACTGCTGCTCCGTATAGGGCCGGGGGCGCCGGGTGTCGGCCAACACGTAGCCCTCGGCGATGCACACCCGGGCCTCGTGGGCGAGGAAATCGTCCGGAGAGAGGAACTGGATCGGGTGGGTGGCCACCAGGGGCAGTCCGGTTTCCGCCGCCAGATCGGCGGTAGCCGAAACCAGCAACTCCTGCTGGGGCTGGCCGTAGCGCTGCACTTCCAGGTAGAAGGCGTCCGGGAACAACGCGGCCCAGCGCTCGGCACGCCTCTTCGCTTCGTCCCTGTTGCCCGCCAACAGGGATTCGCCCACGTCGCCCAGGTGGGCCGACGACAGGGCGATCAGCCCGTCGCAGCCGATTTCGGCGAACCACTCGCGCTGGACTTCGGCCCGGTCGCGCCGGCTCGGCTCCAGGTAGGCCCGGGAAAGCAGTTCGCACAGTTGCAGGTAGCCGGCGTGGCTGCGCACCAGCAGCAGCAGCCGGCTGGGCCGGTCCGGCTCCTGGGGGTTGGCGATCCACACGTCCGCGCCGGCGATCGGCTTGACCCCCTTGCCCCGCGCCGCCAGATAGAACTTGACCAGCCCGAAGCCGTTGGCCAGGTCGGTGAGCGCCAGGGCCGGCATACCGTCGCCGGCGGCCTTGGCTACGGCGTCGTCGAGGCGGACGATGCCGTCGGTGATGGAATACTCGCTGTGGAGACGGAGGTGGATGAAGCGCGGGTCGGTCATGGGGGCGATTTTACTCCACCCCTCGGACCCATTCCTTCCATCTCGTCCTTTCACCGTCGGCTCACCTTGCCTGGCCCGTTCCGTGTCATGCCCCGTGCCGATGATGCTTCCGGCCGCCTCGCCAAACCCCGCGCCAGGCGCGGAGTTTCAGCAGGGCATCGCCAAGAGCGAGAACTGGCGCGGACTTGTGTGGTGCCTCCGCGCCCCCCCGCCCTGCCCTCATCCCGCCCTCGGTTGGCCGCCCTTGCCGCAGCGAGACGAAAGCGGGGCGGGCGGGGCATACTGCGCTTGACGCCCCTCCCCGGGCACCGCCCGTCTGCGCCGTCCGCCGCCTGCTTAAGCTTGCCCGTGCCGGCCGCCCTTTCCGCCGTTCCAGCCCTATCGCCCCATGCGCCGCTCCCATTCCGCCCACCCGGCTCCCGCCGGCCCCGCCCCCGAATTGCACGTGCTCGCCACCCTGCGCACCCTGCTGCCCTACGTCTGGCAGTACCGGGGCCGGGTGGCCCTGGCCATGGCCTGCCTGATCGCCGCCAAGTTCGCCAACGTCGGCACGCCGATCATCTTCAAGCACATGATCGACGACCTGTCCGGCCCCCAGCAGGCCCTGGCCCTGCCGGTGCTGCTGTTGCTGCTGTACGGCCTGCTGCGCTTTTCCACCGCCCTGTTCACCGAACTGCGCGAGATGCTGTTCACCCGGGTGACTCAGCGCATGGTGCGTTCCATCGCCTTGCAGGTGTTCAGCCACCTGCACTCCCTGTCGCTGCGCTTCCACCTGGAGCGGGAGACCGGCGGCGTGTCCCGGGACATCGAGCGGGGCACCCGCTCCATCGGCAGCCTGATCAGCTACCTGCTCTACAGCATCCTGCCCACCCTGGTGGAGCTAGCCCTGGTGATGAGCATCCTGTTCGTCAAATACGACGTGGGGTTCGTGCTCATCACCCTGGTGTCGCTGGCCGCCTACATCGTGTTCACCGTGGTGGTGTCCAACCGGCGCATCGCCATCCGCCGGGCGGTGAACGAGTCGGACTCGGCCGCCAACAGCAAGGCCATCGACAGCCTGCTCAACTTCGAGACGGTGAAGTACTTCAACAACGAGCAGTACGAGGCCAGCCGTTACGACAGCGCCCTGCAAAAGTGGGAGGGCGCTGCGGTGAAGAGCCAGCTATCCCTGTCGGCCCTCAACCTGGGCCAGCAGGCGATCATCGCCCTGGGGGTGACCGCCATGATGTGGCGCGCCGCCAACGGCGTGGCCGAGGGGCGCATGACCGTGGGCGACCTAGTGCTGGTTAATGCCTTCCTGATCCAGCTGTACATGCCGCTCAACTTCCTCGGCATCGTTTACCGGGAGATCCGCACCGCCCTGACCGACATCGAGCGCATGTTCAAGCTGCTCGGCGAGAACCGGGAGATCGCCGACCGCCCCGACGCCCGGGAGCTGCCCAGCGGCCCCCTGGAGGTGCGCTTCGAGAACGTGCACTTCCACTACGACGCCAAGCGGCCGATCCTGCACGGGGTGTCGTTCACCGTGCCGGCCGGCCACAAGGTAGCGGTGGTGGGCCATTCCGGCGCCGGCAAGAGCACCCTGTCGCGCCTGCTGTTCCGCTTCTACGATGTGACCGGCGGCGCCGTACGGGTCAACGGCCTGGACATTCGCGACTTCCGCCAGGAAAGCCTGCGCGGCGCCATCGGCATCGTCCCCCAGGACACGGTGCTGTTCAACGACACCCTGCTCTACAACCTGCGCTACGGCCGGCCCGAGGCCAGCCGGGAGGAGATCGTCGCCGCAGCGCGCACCGCCCAGCTGCATGAGTTCATCGAGAGCCTGCCGGACAAGTACGAAACCCGGGTGGGGGAGCGGGGCCTCAAGCTTTCCGGCGGCGAAAAGCAGCGGGTGGCCATTGCCCGAGCGCTGCTGAAGCAGCCGCGCATCCTGATTTTCGACGAGGCCACCTCGGCCCTGGACAGCAAGACCGAGCAGGCCATCGGCGAAAGCCTGCGCGCCGCGGCCCGGGGCCACACCACCCTGGTGATCGCCCACCGCCTGTCCACCGTGATGGACGCCGACGAAATCCTGGTGCTCGACGGGGGACGTATCGTCGAGCGGGGCAGTCACGCCCAGTTGCTCGCCGCCGACGGGGCCTACGCCCAGCTGTGGGCCTTGCAGCAGCGTGAGGAAGGCAGCCAGGCCGACGGCGCCATGGCCCTCGCCTGAGCGCCCGTCGTTTGGTGCGGCGCGGTACGACGGGCGCGCCGTAACTGGTTAGAATCGCCGGAATTCCTGGAATCGCCGCATCCTTGGGCCATCATGGAAGAATGGCAGGCAGCACCGGCCCGCGTTTCGGGGCGAGAGGGCAGAAGGTTCTGCAACTTTTTGCCCCTTGCCCGCTCATTTGTCGAAGAACATTCAATAACGAGAGGAAACCCAGATGAACAAGATCGCAACGTCCCTCGCCCTCGCATTCGGCCTGTCCGCCCTGGCGGTTTCGGCCACGGCCGTGGCGGCCCCCCAGGACCTGGGCCCGACCCTGAAGAAGATCAAGGAAACCAACGCCATCACCCTGGGGCACCGGGAATCGTCCATCCCCTTCTCCTACTACGACGACAAGCAGCAGGTGATCGGCTACTCCCAGGAACTGATGCTGAAGGCGGTGGACGCGGTCAAGGCCGAGCTGAAGGCCCCCAACCTGCAGGTCAAGATGATGCCGGTGACCTCGGCCAACCGCATCACCCTGGTGCAGAACGGCACGGTGGACATCGAATGCGGCTCCACCACCAACAACAGCGAGCGGGCCAAGCAGGTGTCCTTCTCGACCACCATCTTCATCATCGGCACCCGGCTGATGACCAAGAACACTTCGGGCATCAAGGACTTCCCCGACCTGGCCGGCAAGAACGTGGTGACCACCGCCGGCACCACCTCCGAGCGTCTGCTGCGCAAGATGAACGAAGAGAAGCAGATGAAGATGAACATCATCAGCGCCAAGGACCACGGCGAGGCCTTCCTCACCCTGGAAACCGGCCGCGCCGTCGGCTTCATGATGGACGACGCCCTGCTCTACGGCGAAATGGCCAAGGCCAAGCGCCCGGCCGACTGGGTGGTGGTGGGTACGCCCCAGTCTTTTGAAGCCTACGGCTGCATGCTGCGCAAGGACGACCCTCAGTTCAAGAAGCTGGTGGACGCAGCCCTGACCAAGGCCATGACCTCGGGCGAGGCGGAGAAGATCTACGCCAAGTGGTTCCTCAACCCGATCCCGCCCAAGGGGCTGAACCTGAATTTCCCCCTGTCCGACGCCATGAAGGCGCTCTACAAGGCGCCCAACGACAAGCCCTTCGAATAAGCGCGAGGCGCGTCACCACGGCGCATGGAGACGGAAGGGCCTGCGCCCTTCCGTTTTTCTTTCAATCCCCTGAAAGTCGATTCCCATGAGTTACAACTGGAACTGGCCGGTCTTCCTGCAGACGGTGCCGTCCGGCGAGACCACCTACCTGGGCTGGCTGGGGGTGGGCCTGCAATGGACCGTCACCCTCTCCCTCTCGGCCTGGGTCATCGCCCTCCTGGTCGGCGGGCTGATCGGCGTGCTGCGCACCGTGCCGAGCAAGCCCCTGTCCTTCCTCGCCACCTGCCACGTTGAACTGTTCCGCAACGTGCCCCTGCTGGTGCAATTGTTCGTCTGGTACTTCGTCGCGCCCGAATTGCTGCCCTTCGGCTGGGGCGACGCCTTCAAGCAGATGAATCCGCTGTCCCAGCAGTTCCTGGCGGCGGTGCTGTGCCTGGGGCTGTTCACCTCGGCCCGGGTGGCCGAGCAGGTGCGCGCCGGCATCCTCTCCCTGCCCAGGGGGCAGCAGAACGCCGGCCTGGCCCTGGGCTTCACCCTGCCCCAGACCTACCGCTACGTGATCCTGCCGATGGCCTTCCGCATCGTCATCCCGCCCCTCACCTCCGAGTTCCTCAACATCTTCAAGAACTCGGCGGTGGCCACCACCATCGGCCTGATCGAACTGTCGCGCCAGGCCCAGCAGCTGGTGGACTACACGGCCCAGCCCTATGAGGCGTTCATCGCCGTCACCCTGCTGTACATGCTGATCAACGTCACGGTGATGTTCCTGATGCGCCGCCTGGAAAAGAACGTCCAAGTGCCGGGCTTCATCGGAGGTGGCAAATGAACTACGACTTCGACTGGAGTTCGATCCCCGGTGCCCTGCCCCTGCTCGCCAAAGGCATGGCGGTGACCCTGGAGATCACCCTCACCGCCATCGTCATCGGCATCCTCTGGGGCACGGTACTGGCCGTGGCGCGGCTGTCGTCCAACCGGACGGTGGCCTTTCTCGCCGCCGGCTACGTAAACCTGTTCCGCTCGGTGCCCCTGGTGATGGTGATCCTGTGGTTCTACCTGATCGTGCCGCAGCTGCTGAAGAGCATTTTCGGCGAGGGGCTGTCCGACATCCGCTTCGTCTCGGCCCTGGTGGCCTTCACCCTGTTCGAGGCAGCCTACTATTCGGAGATCATCCGCGCCGGCATCCAGAGCGTGTCCAAGGGGCAGGTCAATGCCGGCCTGGCCCTGGGCTTAACCCCGGGCCAGACGATGCGGCTGATCGTGCTGCCCCAGGCTTTCCGCAACATGGTGCCCCTGCTGCTCACCCAGGCGATCATCCTGTTCCAGGACACCTCCCTGGTGTACGTCATCGGTCTGGCCGACTTCTTCGGCACCGCCCAGAAGATCGGCGACCGGGACGGGCGCATCGTCGAGCTGCTGCTGTTCGCCGGGGCCGTCTACTTCGTGCTCTGCTTCAGCCTTTCCCAATTCGTCAAACGCTTCCACAAGAGGATCGGTCAATGATCTCCATCCGCAACGTTTCCAAGTGGTACGGCCAGTTCCAGGTGCTGACCGATTGTTCGACCGAGATCCGCAAGGGCGAGGTGGTGGTGGTGTGCGGCCCCTCCGGCTCGGGCAAGTCCACCCTGATCAAGTGCGTCAATGGGCTGGAGCCGTTCCAGCAGGGCGACATCGTGGTCAACGGCACCTCCATCGCCGATCCCAAGACCAACCTGCCCAAGCTGCGCGCCCACGTGGGGATGGTCTTCCAGCACTTCGAACTGTTCCCGCACATGACCATCACCGAGAACCTGACCATCGCCCAGGTCAAGGTCCTGGGCCGCTCCAAGGACGAGGCCCGCGCCAAGGGCCTCAAGTTTCTCGAACGGGTCGGCCTCAAGGCCCATGCCGAAAAGAATCCCGGCCAGCTCTCCGGCGGTCAGCAGCAGCGCGTGGCCATCGCCCGGGCCCTGGCCATGGACCCGATCTGCATGTTGTTCGACGAACCGACCTCGGCCCTCGACCCGGAGATGATCAACGAGGTGCTCGACGTCATGGTCGAGCTGGCCCAGGAAGGGATGACCATGATGTGCGTGACCCACGAGATGGGCTTTGCTCGCAAAGTGGCAAACCGGGTGATCTTCATGGACCAGGGACGGATCGTCGAAGATGCCGGCAAGGAGGAGTTCTTCGGCACACCGCGCTCGGAGCGGGCCCAGCAGTTCCTCTCAAAGATCCTTCAGCATTGAGGCACGGCCGGGCCGCCATGGCGGGGAAACCCGCCGTGGCGGCTTGCGAGCGCCGATGCGGTAAGCAGCGGCCGTGCAACAGGCAGAATGGCAAAGAAAAAAGCCAGGCAGAACGCCTGGCTTTTTTCTTGATGCTTGTGGGCAGAGAAGGCTTAGGCCTGCTCGACCACTTCGCCTTCCACGGCTTCGCCGCCTTCGGGGCGGTCCAGCAGTTCGACGTAGGCCATCGGCGCATTGTCGCCGGGGCGGAAGCCGCACTTCAGGATGCGCAGGTAGCCGCCGGGGCGGGTCTGGAAGCGGGGGCCCAGTTCGTCGAAGACCTTCACCACCATCTCGCGGTCGCGCAGGCGGTTGAAGGCCAGGCGGCGATTGGACAGGCTCGGGGTCTTGCCCAGGGTGATGATCGGCTCGACCACCCGGCGCAGTTCCTTGGCCTTCGGCAGGGTGGTGCGGATGGCTTCGTGACGCAGCAGGGCGTTGGTCAGGTTGCGCAGCAGCGCCTGGCGGTGCGCGCTGGTACGGTTCAGTTTGCGAAGACCGTTACGGTGACGCATGGTTGAGTTCCTTTATCGATGCGCTGGGTCAGACCTTCTCGAGGCCGGCCGGAGGCCAGTTCTCGAGCTTCATGCCCAGGGTGAGGCCGCGGGCGGCCAGCACTTCTTTGATCTCGTTGAGCGACTTGCGACCCAGATTCGGGGTCTTGAGCAGCTCGTTCTCGGTACGCTGGATGAGATCACCGATGTAGTAGATGTTCTCGGCCTTGAGGCAGTTGGCGGACCGGACGGTCAGCTCCAGGTCGTCCACCGGGCGCAGCAGGATGGGGTCCACCTGCATCGGCTTGGCGGCTTCCACCGGGGCGGGGGTGCCTTCCAGATCAGCGAACACCGACAGTTGCTCGACCAGAATGCGGGCCGCGTTGCGGATCGCTTCTTCCGGATCGATGGCACCGTTGGTCTCGATGTCGATCACCAGCTTGTCCAGGTCGGTACGCTGTTCCACACGGGCGCTCTCGACGCTGTAGGCGACGCGGCGCACCGGGCTGAAGGAAGCGTCGAGCACCAGGTTGCCGATGCTCTTCGAACCGTCCGGGGACTGGCGCATGGTACCGGGGACATAGCCGCGGCCCTTTTGCACCTTCATCTGCAGGTTGAGCTTGCCGCCGGCGGAGATATGGGCGACCACGTGATCCGGGTTGATGATTTCCACATCGTGGGAAATCTCGATATCACGGGCGCGCACCACACCCTCACCCTCTTTCTTCAGGGTGAGGACCGCCTCTTCGCCACGGTGCAGCTTGAACACCACACCCTTGAGGTTGAGGAGGATGTCCACGACATCCTCCTGCACACCGTCAATGGTGGAGTACTCGTGCAGCACGCCGTCGATGCTCACCTCGGTGGGAGCATAGCCGGGCATGGACGACAGCAGGATGCGGCGCAGCGCGTTACCAAGGGTGTGGCCGTAGCCGCGTTCAAACGGCTCCATGACCACCCGCGCCTGGACCGGCGAGAGGTTCTGCACATCGATGATGCGCGGTTTCAGAAGTCCACTGCTTTGCATTGGCTGTCCTTTGGCTGCTCGTCGAACCTACTCGGATTACTTCGAGTAGAGTTCGATGACGAGGCTCTCGTTGATGGTGGAGGGCAGTTCGCTGCGCTGCGGGCGAGCCTTGAAGGTGCCCTTGCCAGCCTTGACGTCCACTTCGAGCCACTCGGGGAAGCCGCGGGATTCGGCAGCCGCCATCGCAGCCTTGACGCGCAGGTGGCCCTTGGTCTTTTCAGCCAGTTCCACGACGTCGCCCGGACGAACGATGAAGGAGGGAATGTTCACGCGCTTGCCGTTCACCAGCACGCCGTTGTGACGCACCACCTGGCGAGACTCGGAGCGGGAAGCACCGAAGCCCATGCGGTAGGCCACGTTGTCGAGACGGGATTCGAGCAGTTGCAGCAGGTTTTCGCCGGTCTGGCCCTTTTTAGCAGCGGCGCTCGCGAAGGTGCGGCGGAACTGGCCTTCCAGGACGCCGTAGATGCGGCGGATCTTCTGCTTTTCACGCAGGTGCACGCCGTAGTCGGACAGACGGGCACCAGACTTCTGGCCGTGCTGACCGGGCGCGTAGGAACGACGCTCGATGGCGCACTTGTCGGTGAAGCACTTTTCGCCCTTGAGGAAAAGCTTTTCACCTTCGCGGCGGCACTGACGGCACTTCGGATCAAGATTTCTTGCCACGGCAAACTCCTGTTAGATGCGGCGCTTTTTCGGCGGACGGCAGCCGTTATGCGGAACCGGAGTCACATCGGTGATCGCGGTGATCTTCATGCCCAGCGCGTTGAGCGCACGGACAGAAGATTCGCGGCCAGGGCCGGGGCCCTTGATGCGCACTTCCAGGTTCTTCACGCCGCACTCGACCGCGACGCGGCCAGCCGCATCGGCAGCGACCTGGGCAGCGAACGGGGTGCTCTTACGGGAGCCCTTGAAGCCGGCACCACCAGCGGTCGCCCAGGACAGAGCGTTGCCCTGGCGGTCGGTGATGGTGATGATGGTGTTGTTGAAAGAGGCGTGGATGTGGGCGATGCCCTCAGCAACGTTCTTTTTGACTTTTTTGCGAACTTTGGCGGCAGTTTTGGCCATGATTCGTCCCTACTTATTTCTTGCCAGCGATGGGCTTACGCGGGCCCTTGCGGGTCCGAGCGTTGGTACGGGTCCGCTGACCGCGGCACGGCAGGCCACGGCGGTGGCGCACGCCACGGTAGCAGCCCAAGTCCATCAGGCGCTTGATGCTCATGGTCACTTCACGGCGGAGATCACCCTCAACCGAGAACTTGCCCACCTCGTCACGCAGCCGCTCCATCTCGGCCTCGGACAGATCCTTAACCTTGGAAGAACGGTTGACGCCAGCCGCGTCGCAGATTTGCTGCGCGCGGGTACGGCCAATGCCAAAAATCGCGGTCAGCGCGATCTCAGCATGCTTATGGGCCGGAATGTTAACCCCTGCAATACGGGCCATGGATTCACCCTAGAAAGCGAAACTACTGATTATATTTCACAATCGCCTTGCGTATCAACGCAAATGCGATCAGCCCTGGCGCTGCTTATGCCGAGGATCGCTGCAGATCACCCGAACCACGCCGTGGCGACGGATGATTTTGCAGTTACGGCAGATACGCTTAACCGAAGCCAGCACTTTCATGATCAACTCCTAATCGTCGATGACTTGCGACGCAGCCAGTCGCTTGCCACCTAAGTTACCGCGTAGAGATTCTTTACCAATGGGAGCTTGCGCTCCCAACTCATTTGGTCCGGAAGACGATCCGAGCCTTGGACAAGTCGTACGGTGTGAGCTGAACCGTCACCTTGTCGCCGGGAAGGATGCGGATGTAGTGCATACGCATCTTTCCCGAAATGAAACCGAGTACCATGTGCCCGTTTTCCAGCTTCACCCGAAATGTTGCGTTGGGGAGGTTCTCAACTACCTCGCCCTGCATTTCGATAACGTCTTCCTTGGCCATTTTTGTTCAGTTATTTCGCAGCCAGACCGCCTTTGAAGTTAGCCTTCTTGAGCAGACTCTCATACTGATGAGACATGATGAAGGCCTGAACCTGGGACATAAAGTCCATGGTCACCACCACGATGATCAGCAGCGAGGTGCCGCCGAAGTAGAACGGCACGTTCCACTTCAGGATCAGGAACTCGGGCAGCAGGCACACCAGGGTGATGTAAGCAGCCCCAATCAGGGTCAACCGCATCAGGATCTTGTCGATGTAGCGGGCGGTATGGTCACCGGGGCGAATGCCGGGGACGAAGGCGCCGCTCTTCTTCAGGTTGTCGGCGGTCTCCTTGGAGTTGAAGACCAGGGCCGTGTAGAAGAAACAGAAGAACACGATGGCGGCCGCATACAACATGACGTACAGCGGCTGGCCAGGGCTCAGGGTAGCGGCCACATCCTTGAGCCAGCGCGCCTTGTCACCGGAACCGAACCAGCCAGCCACGGTGGCCGGGAAGAGGATGATCGACGAGGCGAAGATCGGCGGAATCACACCAGCCATGTTGAGCTTGAGCGGCAGGTGGGAGCTCTGGCCACCGTAGATCTTGTTGCCAACTTGGCGCTTGGCGTAATTCACCAGGATCTTGCGCTGGCCGCGTTCGACGAACACCACGAAGGCGGTCACGGCACCGACCAGCAGCACGATGAAGATCGCGGTGATCGGATGCATGGCACCGGTGCGCACCAGTTCGAGCAGGCCGCCGATCGAATTCGGCAGGCCGGCGGCGATACCGGCAAAAATGATGATCGAGATGCCGTTACCCAGACCGCGCTCGGTAATCTGCTCGCCGAGCCACATCAGGAACATGGTACCGGTGACCAGGGTGGTCACGGCAGTGAGGCGGAACATGAAGCCTGGGTCGATGACCAGACCGGGCTGCGCCTCAAGGGCCACGGCAATGCCCAGGCCCTGGAACAGGGCAAGCAGCACGGTGCCGTAGCGGGTGTACTGGGTGATCTTACGCCGACCGGCCTCGCCTTCCTTCTTTAGGGCTTCGAGCTGCGGGCTGGCGACGCTCATCAGTTGCATGATGATCGATGCCGAGATGTACGGCATGATCCCCAGTGCAAAAATCGTAAAGCGCGACAGGGCGCCCCCGGAGAACATGTTGAACATGCCCAGGATGCCGCCCTGCTGCGAGCGGAAAAGATCGGACAGCGCGTTGGGGTCGATGCCCGGAACGGGGATGTGCGCCCCGATCCGGTAGACCACCAGCGCGCCGAGCAAGAACCACAGCCGCCGCTTCAAATCGGCAAACTTACCACCTTGCTTGATGAGCGGATTGTTCGAAGCCACCGTCCGACTTTCCTATAAAAACGAGTAACGAGTTACTCGGCAATGCTGCCGCCGGCAGCTTCGATGGCCGCCTTGGCACCCTTGGTGGCGCCGATACCCTTCAGCACGACCTTGCGGGACAGCGCGCCGGAGAGAATCACCTTGACGGACAGGGCGTGGATGTCCACGAGGCCGGACTGCTTCAAGGTCAGCAGGTCGATTTCGTCAACCGGCAGAGCCTGAAGGTCGGACAAGCGGATTTCCACGTTGCGTGCGTTGGTCAGGGACTTGAAGCCACGCTTGGGCAGGCGACGCTGCAGCGGCATCTGACCGCCTTCGAAGCCAACCTTGTGGAAGCCACCGGCACGGGACTTCTGACCCTTGTGACCGCGAGTCGCGGTCTTGCCCAGGCCGGAGCCGATACCGCGGCCGACACGCTTGGGAGCATGCTTGGCGCCGACGGCGGGCTTGATGGTATTCAGTTCCATATCAACCCTCGTACTTCAGCAGGTACGCGACCTTGTTGATCATGCCGCGGTTGGCCGGGGTATCGATCACTTCAACCGTGTGGTTGATGCGACGCAGGCCGAGGCCGCGCACGGTGGCGCGGTGCGACTGCTTGGTGCCGATCAGGCTCTTGATGAGCGTGACCTTGATTTTGTTGTCAGCCATGACTTACCCCAGAATCTCTTCAACGGATTTGCCACGCTTGGCGGCGATCTCGGACGGGGTGCTCATGGAGAGCAGGCCGTTGATCGTCGCGCGGACAATGTTGTAAGGGTTGGTGGAGCCGTGGGCCTTGGCCACGATGTTGGTCACGCCCATCACTTCGAAGACGGCACGCATGGCGCCGCCGGCGATGATGCCGGTACCTTCGGGAGCGGGCATCATCAGCACCTTGGAGGCGCCGTGCTCGCCGACGACCGGGTGGTGCAGGGTGCCGCTCTTCAGAGACACCTTGGCCATCTTGCGGCGGGCTTCTTCCATCGCCTTCTGCACGGCGACGGGCACTTCGCGGGACTTGCCCTTGCCCATGCCGATACCACCATCGCCGTCGCCGACCACGGTCAGGGCAGCGAAGCCCATGATCCGACCGCCCTTGACGACCTTGGTGACGCGATTGATGGAGACCATCTTCTCGCGAAGACCGTCGTCACGCTCGTCAGCCTGCTGAACTCGTTTGCTTTGCGGTTTAGCCATTTTTAACCTCTACTCGTACCGGGCCTTAGAACTGCAGGCCGTTTTCACGGGCAGCATCGGCCAGGGCCTTGACGCGGCCGTGGTACTTGAAGCCGGAACGGTCGAAGGAAACGGTTTCGACACCGGCCTTCTTCGCGCGCTCGGCGATCAGCTTGCCAATCAGGGTGGCAGCCTGAACGCTGCCGCCGTGGGAGAGGTCCTTGCGGACTTCGGGCTCGAGGCTCGAAGCCGCGGCCAGAACCTTGGAACCGCAAGGGGAGATCACCTGGGCGTAGATGTGACTGTTGGTGCGATGCACCGACAGACGCACGGCTTTGAGCTCGGCAATCTTGGCCCGGGTTTTGCGGGCCCTGCGCAGTCGCGCCTGCTTCTTGTCGATCATGATTAGCCCTTACTTCTTCTTCGTTTCCTTGAGCACGACCACTTCGTCGGCGTAGCGCACGCCCTTGCCCTTGTAGGGTTCGGGGGAGCGGTAGGCGCGGACTTCAGCCGCCACCTGGCCGACGACCTGCTTGTCGATGCCCTTGATCACGATTTCCGTCTGGGACGGGGTTTCGACCTTGATGCCAGCCGGCATCTTGTGCGCCACCGGGTGAGAGAACCCCAGGGAGAGGTTCAGGGTCTCGCCCTGAGCCTGGGCACGGTAGCCCACGCCCACCAGGGTCAGCTTGCGCTCAAACCCCTTGGAGACGCCGGTCACCATGTTGTTCACCAGGGCGCGGGTGGTGCCGGAGAGGGCGCCGGCATTGATGGCGCCTTCGTTCGGCTTCACCAGCAGCTGGCCGCCTTCTTGTTCAACACGCACGGCGGGGTTGACCGCAATCTTCAGGGAGCCCAGGGGCCCCTTCACGGTCACGTCCTGGCCGGCCAGGGTGACTTCAACACCTTGGGGCAGCGTAATCGGATTCTTACCAACGCGGGACATGTTGACTCCTTACGCCACGACGCATAGCACTTCGCCGCCAACCTTGGCAGCCCGCGCCTTGCGGTCGGTCATGACACCCTTGGGGGTGGACACGATGGCCACGCCCAGGCCGCTCAGGACGCGGGGAATGTCCTGGGAGCCCTTGTAGACGCGCAGACCGGGGCGGGAGACGCGCTCGATGCGCTCAATCACCGGGCGGCCGGCGTAGTACTTCAGGCCAATCTGCAGCACGGGCTTCTCGGCTTCGCCGCGCACGGCGAAATTGTCGATATAGCCTTCGTCCTTCAGCACTTGTGCAATCGCCACTTTCAGCTTGGAGGAAGGCATTTCAACTTCGGCCTTCTCTGCCATCTGGGCGTTGCGGATGCGGGTCAGCATGTCCGCGATCGGATCGCTCATTGCCATTTACAAATCCTCCTGCTTACCAGCTGGCCTTGGTCATGCCCGGGATTTCCCCCTTGAAGGCAATCTCACGGATCTTGTTGCGGCACAGACCGAACTTGCGGAACACGCCACGGGGACGACCAGTCATCTGGCAACGATTCACCAGACGCACCGGGCTCGTGTTGCGGGGCAGCGCCTGAAGCTTCAGTCGGGCTTCGAAACGCTCGGCATCGCTCAGGGTCGCGTTGTCGATGATCGCCTGGAGCGCTTCACGCTTCTTGGCGAACTTGGCAACGAGGGTGCGACGCTTGTCTTCGCGGTTGATCAGGGCTTTCTTCGCCATAATCGCCTCAATTCTTGAACGGGAACTTGAAGGCCGCGAGGAGCGCGCGGGCTTCCTCATCGGTCTTCGCCGTGGTGGTGATGCTGATGTTCATCCCGCGGAGCGCGTCGATCTTGTCGTACTCGATCTCGGGGAAAATGATCTGCTCTTTCACACCCATGTTGTAGTTGCCACGGCCGTCGAAGCCCTTGCCGGAGATACCACGGAAGTCGCGGACGCGGGGCAGAGCCACGGTCACCAGACGATCCAGGAACTCGAACATGCGGGGACCGCGCAGGGTCACCATGCAACCCAGGGGGTAGCCGTCGCGAATCTTGAAGCCAGCGATGGACGTGCGGGCCTTGGTCACCACCGGCTTCTGACCGGCGATCTTGACCATGTCGCCAACGGCGTTGTCCAGAACCTTCTTATCGGCCACAGCCTCACCCACACCCATGTTCAGGGTGATCTTGGTGATGCGGGGCACTTCCATGACGGACTTGTAACCGAACTGCTTGGTCAGCTCGGAAACGACGGTCGTCTTGTAAAAATCAGCCAAACGCGCCATGTCTGTTCCTTAAGCGTCCACGACCTCGCCGGTCGCCTTGAACACGCGCACCATGCGGCCGTCTTCCAGCTTCTTGATGCCGACACGGCCACCCTTGCTGGTCTTCGGGTTGAAGAGCGCGACGTTGGAAATGTGGATGGGCATGTCCTTTTCGACAATGCCACCGACTTCGCCGCGGATCGGGTTCGGACGAACGTGCTTCTTGGCACGATTCACGCCCTCAACCACCACGTGGTCGGCGTCGAGGCGACGCAGAACGGCGCCACGCTTGCCCTTGTCCTTGCCGGTCAGAACGATGACTTCGTCACCCTTGCGAATCTTTTCCATGGCGCCTCCTTAGAGCACTTCGGGCGCCAGGGACACGATCTTCATGAACCGCTCGCTACGCAGTTCGCGAGTGACCGGTCCGAAGATGCGGGTGCCGATGGGCTCCAGCTTGTTATTGAGGAGCACGGCGGCATTGCCGTCGAACTTGACAAGGGAGCCGTCCGGACGACGCACGCCCTTGGCAGTGCGAACGACGACGGCGTTATAGACGTCACCCTTTTTCACACGACCACGGGGAGCAGCATCCTTGATGCTGACCTTGATGATGTCACCAATGCCGGCATACCGGCGCTTGGATCCACCCAACACCTTGATACACATGACCGAACGCGCACCGGTGTTGTCGGCGACATCCAGAATCGTCTGCATCTGAATCATTGATTAACTCCAACTTATCCCGCGAAGACCGCGGTCAGTCTTGGATCCCGTATATGGGGAAGATCCCTTCGGGGCAGGCGCCAGATAGACACCCAGACTTGCGATCCCCTCGGGGTCGAGGCAAATGCAACGGTGCCCGGAAGACCGGGCACCGCAGAAAAGAAGTCGAATATAGCAGGACTTCTAGATACGCGCAAGCGTTAGGCCACAACTGCCTTTTCAAGCAGCTTGGTCACACGCCAGGCTTTGGTACGGGACAGCGGACGGCACTCCTCGATCTGGACCAGATCGCCGGCTTGCGCCTCGTTGTTCTCGTTGTGCGCGTGGTACTTCTTGGACAGCTGGATCACCTTGCCGTACTTCGGGTGGTTCACACGACGCTCGACCAGGACGGTGACCGTCTTGTCCATCTTGTCGCTCACCACGCGGCCGATCAGCGTCCGCTTAATGCTGCTGGTGGTCTCGGTCATTGCTGCACCGCCTTTTCACGAAGAATGGTACGGACACGGGCGATGTCGCGACGAACCTTGCCGATCTGACTGGTGTTCGCCAGCTGCTGCGTCGCCTTCTGCATACGAAGGGAGAACTGAGCCTTGAGGAGCTCGACGAGCTCCTTGTTCAGTTCCTCAACGCTTTTCGCTTTGAGTTCATTGGCTTTCATGATTATCCCAACTGACGGGTCACGAAGGTCGTCGCGATGGGGAGCTTGGCCGCGGCGAGCTTGAAGGCTTCGCGGGCCAGCTCGACGCTGACGCCATCCATTTCATAGAGGACCTTGCCCGGCTGGATCTCGGCCACCCAGTACTCCGGGTTACCCTTACCGTTACCCATACGGACTTCGGCAGGCTTCTTGGAGATGGGCTTGTCCGGGAACACGCGGATCCAGATGCGGCCGCCGCGCTTGATGTGCCGGGTCATGGCACGACGAGCAGCTTCGATCTGACGGGCGGTCAGACGACCGCGACCGATGGCCTTCAGGCCGAATTCACCGAAGGACACCTTGGCGCCACGAGTCGCCAGGCCGGTATTGCGGCCCTTGTGTTCCTTGCGGTACTTGCGACGTGCGGGTTGCAGCATTTACGCACCTGCCTTTCTGACACGCTTGGCCGGAGCCTTGGCGTCACCCTCACCCTCGGCCTTGGCCGGACGGGAACGGGGCTTGCCTTCGCCGTCACCGGGGCGACCGCGCCGGGCAGGGCGCTTCTCTTCGCCTTCGGGGGAAGCGGCGGGCTGCTCGTTGCGGCCCATGTTTTCACCCTTGTACACCCAAACCTTGATACCGATCACGCCGTAGGTGGTGTGGGCTTCGGAAGTACCGTAGTCGATGTCGGCGCGCAGGGTGTGCAGGGGCACACGACCTTCGCGATACCACTCGGTACGAGCGATTTCAGCACCGTTGAGGCGGCCGGAGCTCATGATCTTGATGCCCTGGGCGCCCAGGCGCATGGCGTTCTGCATCGCGCGCTTCATGGCGCGGCGGAACATGATGCGCTTTTCCAACTGCTGAGCGATGGAGTCGGCGATCAGCTTCGCATCGATTTCCGGCTTGCGGATTTCTTCGATGGAAACGTGCACCGGCACACCGAGAATGCCCTGCAGGCCCGAACGGAGCTGATCGATCTCCTCGCCCTTCTTGCCGATGACCACGCCCGGACGGGCGGAATAAACGGTCACACGGGCGTTCTTGGCGGGGCGCTCGATCACAACGCGGCCAACGGACGCGTGGGCAAGCTTCTTTTTCAGATACTCACGGACTTCCGCATCCTCGTTCAGCATGGACGCGAAATTCTGGTTATTCGCGTACCAGCGGGAGGACCAGTCGCGGGTCACCGCGAGGCGGAAGCCGGTCGGATGAATCTTCTGTCCCATAGCCTATCCTCAGTTGCCGACGGTCAGGAAAATGTGGCAAGTCGGCTTGAGAATCCGGTTGCCACGACCCTTCGCACGAGCCGTCCAGCGCTTGAGCGTTGCAGCCTGCTCGACGTACACGGTCTTCACCTTCAGCTCGTCAATGTCGGCACCATCATTGTGCTCAGCATTGGCAATGGCCGATTCGAGGACCTTCTTCATGATTTCCGCGCCCTTCTTCGGGCAGAAAGCCAGGACGTTGAGCGCCTGGTCGACCCGCTTGCCGCGGATCAGGTCAGCCACGAGGCGACCCTTCTGGGCCGAGAGGCGGACGCCGCGCAATACAGCACGAGTTTCCATATCCACTCCTTAACGCTTGGCTTTCTTGCCCGCGGTGTGACCCTTGAAGGTACGGGTCAGCGCGAACTCGCCCAGCTTGTGACCAACCATGTTCTCGGTGACGAACACCGGGATGTGTTGCCGGCCGTTGTGGACGGCAATGGTCAGGCCGATGAAGTCGGGCAGGATGGTCGAGCGGCGGGACCAGGTCTTGATCGGCCGCTTGTCGTTACCCGTGCGAGCCGACTCTACCTTCTTCCAGAGGTGCGCGTCGACGAACGGGCCTTTCTTGAGAGAACGTGCCATTCTTTACCTCTTAGCGTTTGTGACGACGCTGCACGATCATGGAAGTCGTGCGCTTGTTGCTGCGGGTGCGGTAACCCTTGGCCGGGGTACCCCAGGGGCTGACGGGAACACGACCCTCGCCGGTGCGGCCTTCGCCGCCACCGTGCGGGTGGTCCACCGGGTTCATGGCAACGCCGCGAACCGTCGGACGGACACCACGCCAGCGGGTGGCACCAGCTTTACCCAGCTTGCGCAGGTTGTTTTCCTCGTTGCCCACTTCGCCGATGGTGGCGCGGCACTCGATGTGCACGCGGCGGATTTCACCGGAGCGCAGGCGCAGCTGGGCGTAGGAGCCTTCACGGGCAAGCAGTTGCACGGAGGTACCGGCGGCGCGAGCCAGCTGGGCACCCTTGCCGGGCAGCATTTCTACGCAGTGAATGGTGGAACCCACGGGGATGTTGCGGATGGGCAGGGTGTTACCAACCTTGATCGGAGCCTCGGAACCGCTCAGCAGCTGCTGGCCGACCACCAGACCCTTGGGGGCCACGATGTAGCGGCGCTCGCCGTCGGCGTAGCACAGCAGCGCGATGTGGGCGGAACGGTTGGGGTCGTACTCCAGACGCTCAACCTTGGCGGGAATACCGTCCTTGTTGCGCTTGAAGTCGATCACGCGGTACTGCTGCTTGTGACCGCCACCTTTATGGCGAACGGTGACGTGACCGTTGTTGTTACGACCCGAACCGCGAACCTGCTTTTCGAGCAGAGAGGCAACGGGGCGGCCCTTGTACAGCTCGGGGCTCACCACCTTGACGACCGCGCGGCGACCGGCGGACGTGGGTTTGACTTTCATCAGTGCCATGACTTACTCCCCGGCCACGAAATTGATTTCCTGGCCCGGCTTCAGGCAAACGAAGGCTTTCTTCCAGCCCTTGCGACGACCCAGCCCGTGGCGGGTGCGCTTGAGCTTGCCTTTGACGTTCGCAACTTGCACGGACTCGACCTGCACCTTGAAGAGCAGTTCGACGGCAGCTTTGATCTCCGGCTTGGTGGCGTCAGAAGCCACGCGGAAGATCACCTGCTCGTTCTTGTCGGCCACATAGGTCGCCTTCTCAGAGATCTGGGGCGCCAGCAGCACTTGCATCAGACGTTCCTGATTCATCCCCACATCTCCTCAAACTTGGCCACGGCGCTCTTGGTGAGCAGGACCTTGGGGAAACGCACCAGGGACACCGGATCGGCTTCCTGCGGCTCGAGCACGAGCACGTTGAACAGGTTGCGCGAAGCCAGGAAGAGATTCTCATCCAGGTTATCGGTGATCACCAGCACGGACTCCAGACCGAGGTTCTTCAGCTTTTCGACGAAGAGCTTGGTCTTGGGGGCGTCGACAGCAATGTCGTCCACCACGGCCAGACGATCTTCGCGGGCCAACTGGGAGAAGATCGCGGCCATACCGGCGCGGAACATCTTCTTGTTGACCTTCTGGCTGAAGTTTTCTTCCGGGGAGTTCGGGAAAATCTTACCGCCCCCGCGCCACAGCGGGCTGGAGGACATACCGGCGCGAGCGCGACCGGTACCCTTCTGCTTCCAGGGCTTGCGGGTGGTGTGCTTGACGTTGGCGCGATCCTTCTGGGCGCGATTGCCGGAGCGGGCGTTGGCCTGGTAGGCCACGACCAGCTGGTGAATCAGCGCTTCGTTGTATTCGCGACCGAACAGGATGTCGGAGGCCTGCAGACGGCTTGCCTCTTGACCCTTATCGTTGATGACTTTCAGTTCCATTGTCGCCCTCGCTTAGGAGCCAGCCTTGACCGCAGGCCGAACGATCACGTCCGAACCCTTGGAGCCCGGCACAGCGCCCTTGACCAGCAGCAGCTGGCGCTCGGCATCCACGCGAACCACTTCGAGGTTCTGCATGGTGCGCTGAACGGCGCCCAGATGGCCGGCCATCCGCTTGCCCGGGAATACGCGACCGGGGTCCTGGGCCATACCGATGGAGCCGGGGGCACGGGTGGTCACGGAGTTACCGTGGGATGCGCGGTTGGAGCTGAAGTTGTGACGCTTGATCGCGCCTTGAAAACCCTTACCCTGGGTGGTACCGGTCACATCGACCAGCTGCCCAGCGGCAAAGAGGGTCACGGCGATTTGGTCGCCGGGCTTCAGATTGGCGAGGTCCGCGGGAGTTACAGCGAACTCCTTGAGGACGTGACCAGCCTCAACCCCAGCCTTGGCCAGGTGGCCGGCAAGGGGCTTGACCACGCGCGAAGCGCGGCGCTGGCCGAAAGTCACCTGGACCGCGGCATAGCCGTCGGTTTCAGGGGTCTTGATCTGGGAGACGCGATTGTTCGACACATCAAGCACCGTCACCGGGATGGTTGCACCATCATCGGCAAAGATGCGAGTCATGCCGACCTTGCGCCCGACAAGGCCTAGACTCATGGTTTTTCTCCTGACGCCGGCTACGGTTGGCCGGCGAGCATTCAAGTCAAACCGGGCGAATCCCGAAGGAAACGCCCGCCGAAAAGCTGCGGATTATAACTGCAATTAATCCGCCAGCGCAAACTCTTGTTACTGCAGCTTGATTTCCACGTCGACGCCAGCCGGCAGATCCAGCTTCATCAGCGCATCGACCGTCTTGTCGGTCGGGTCGATGATGTCCATCAGGCGTTGATGGGTCCGGATTTCGAACTGGTCGCGGGACGTCTTGTTGACGTGCGGGGAACGCAGGATGTCAAAACGCTGCTTGCGGGTAGGCAGGGGCACAGGGCCACGCACCACGGCGCCGGTCCGCTTGGCGGTCTCGACGATTTCCTGAGCGGACTGGTCGATCAGGCGGTAGTCGAAAGCCTTGAGGCGGATACGGATTTTCTGGTTTTGCATGATTGTTCCTAAAGAGCGAATCAAAGAGCAGGGAAAGAACTGAGCCGGCGGAGTACGCCGGCTCAGTCAGATCAAGCCGAGATTACTCGATGATCTTGGAGACGACGCCGGCGCCGACGGTGCGGCCGCCTTCGCGGATGGCGAAGCGCAGACCTTCTTCCATGGCGATCGGGCAGATCAGCTTCACGGTCATCTGGATGTTGTCGCCCGGCATCACCATCTCGGTGCCTTCCGGCAGGCTGATGGCACCGGTCACGTCCGTGGTCCGGAAGTAGAACTGGGGACGGTAGTTGTTGAAGAACGGGGTGTGACGACCACCTTCGTCCTTGGACAGAACATACACTTCGCCAGTGAAGTGGGTGTGGGGGGTGATGGAACCGGGCTTGGCCAGCACTTGGCCGCGCTCGACTTCTTCACGCTTGGTGCCGCGCAGCAGCACGCCCACGTTGTCACCAGCCTGACCTTGGTCCAGCAGCTTGCGGAACATTTCCACGCCGGTGCAGGTGGTCTTGGTGGTGGGCTTGATA
>JAJTAZ010000027.1 GCA_021287185.1 Burkholderiales bacterium
AACCGTCCTCATATGTCGCTCGGTGGATTCACTCCAGCGCAAACGCGTATGATGGCTTTAACAAACTCACGCGTCCTGCACTAAACGCAGGACTTGTGTTGATTCTACTTTTAGATGCCGCCCTTTTAGGGGGTATTACCCCTTATCCCAGTCTCGGTATTTATCCGCTGCGAGCCATGATTTGCGTCAACCCTTGCATGCCCTCTCGCTAATTGTCAACGATATTAAAAATAAAAATGACGATGGTGCCTTGAATCCAAATATTATGCAGATGTGTCATGCATTGGATGCGTTGATTGTTTCGTTTGACTCTATGCACAAATTATCACAATTGGATTCTGGTGTGGTCAAGCCTGTGCTGACGCATTTTCCACTATCACGCGTACTTCAACGATTGAATGAAGATTTTCAGGACATTGTGCGTGGTAAGAACTTATCTTGGCGCATTGTGCCCAATAAATCTTGGGTATATTCGGATGAGAATTTGGTGCATCAGGTATTGAGTCATTACATCGTCAATGCGATTACCTTCACACACAAGGGTGGTATTCTTGTTGGTGTGCACCCACGAAAAGAAGGCTGGTGTGTGGCGGTGTATGATACTGGCGAAGGGATGACACAAGAAAAAATTGATACTCTTTTTGGTGATGCGCAACATTTGCAACAGGCAGAACAACGAGATGTTGGTGGAGTTGGACTGGGTTTGGCAATTGCCAATCGTTTGGCGCGGCTTCTCAAAGCACCGCTTGAAGTGCGTTCCACTTTGCACCGTGGCAGTATGTTTGCTATTGTTTTGCCAAGGGGTGTCGCGACTGAGAAAATTTCCGAAGCTCAACCATTACCACTGAATGCTGATTTTTTATTGGGCAAAAAAGTGGTTTTACTTGAAGACAATTTTGATGTGGCGCAAGAATTGGAAAGTTTACTGACTTCTTGGGGCATGGATGTGACCCATGTATTGTCTGCACAGATGCTTGAAGAGGCCTGTGCCGAGGAAGGTTTATTTGACTTAATTGTTGCCGATTATCATTTGGGGTTGAGTGATGAAACAGGCATGGACAGCATTCGCTTGCTCAAACAAAAACAAGACACATATGCCTTCAAAAGTGTTTTAATTTCAGGTGATACCTCCAATGATTTGGCGCAATTGACCAAACAAGAAAACGTTTTGTTGCTCTCCAAACCAATACGTCCAGCGCGTTTCCGAGTTCTGCTCAATCAACTTTTGGCCAATTGAAGAATTGACCAGTCGCAACACCTCTTAATTTATCTATAAGTTTTACCATAAAAAAACAATTAAATTTCTAAATATACCTGATAGATATTTTAAACTACACTGCTTGCAATTCCCCTTTGTAGTGATTGTGGGTTTTGTCAATGTTAATCATGAATCACTTTTCCTTTGGAGCGCATCATGGATCAATCAAACCGCTACGCCGACCTCAGTTTAAAAGAAGAAGATTTAATTGCTAAAGGGCAACATATTTTGGTGGCCTACAAAATGAAACCCAAAGGAGGGTTGAATTATTTAGAGGCGGCGGCGCATTTCGCTGCGGAATCCTCTACAGGTACGAATGTCGAGGTCTCAACCACCGATGACTTTACCAAAGGTGTGGATGCTCTGGTGTACCACATTGACGAAGCCACTGAGGACATGCGCATTGCCTATCCGCTGGATTTATTTGATCGCAATGTCACCGATGGTCGATTCATGATTGTGTCGTTTTTAACCTTGTGTATTGGCAATAATCAAGGCATGGGTGATATTGAGCATGCCAAAATGATAGATTTTTATGTGCCTGAACGAGTGATTCAAATGTTTGACGGCCCTGCCAAAGACATTTCAGATTTGTGGCGCATCTTGGGCCGTCCCGTTAAAGATGGCGGTTATATTTCAGGTACGATTATCAAACCCAAACTCGGCTTGCGTCCAGAACCTTTTGCCAAAGCAGCGTATGAATTTTGGCTCGGTGGCGACTTTATTAAAAATGATGAACCACAAGGCAATCAGGTATTCGCGCCGATTAAAAAAGTGTTGCCGCTGGTCTATGATGCAATGAAACGCGCACAGGACGAGACGGGCGAAGCAAAATTGTTTTCGATGAACATCACCGCCGATGATCATTACGAAATGTGTGCCCGTGCTGATTTTGCTTTAGAAACATTCGGGCCCGATGCGGATAAATTGGCTTTCCTTGTGGACGGTTATGTCGGTGGTCCAGGCATGGTAACCACGGCGCGTCGTCAATATCCGAATCAATACCTACACTACCATCGTGCGGGACATGGCGCAGTAACATCACCTTCGTCCAAACGCGGTTATACCGCATTTGTACTGGCGAAAATGAGTCGTTTGCAAGGTGCGTCGGGTATCCATGTCGGCACAATGGGTTATGGCAAGATGGAAGGTGAGGGTGATGACAAAATCATTGCCTATATGATTGAACGCGATGAGTGCCAAGGTCCTGTATATTTCCAAAAATGGTATGGCATGAAGCCAACCACACCAATCATTTCAGGGGGTATGAATGCATTGCGTTTACCTGGCTTTTTTGCCAACTTGGGACATGGCAATGTGATTAACACCGCCGGTGGTGGTTCATACGGACATATTGATAGTCCAGCGGCAGGAGCCAAGTCTTTGCGTCAGGCCTATGAATGTTGGAAAGCGGGTGCAGACCCGATTGAATGGGCCGAGCAACATAAAGAATTTGCACGCGCATTTGAGTCATTCCCCAAAGATGCAGACAGTCTCTATCCAGGTTGGCGTGAGAAATTGGGCGTGGCATAGTTCAAAACCCAAGTCACAGATGAAAGCACCTTGTCACCTCGTTATCGCAATGACGAGGTGATTTTTAATTTATGGTTGAATCAAGCTGTGTTACGATGAACCATGAGCAAAGTGATTTATCCTGACTATTGGCCCATCGCCATTTGTGAATTGGCGCAGCGTGACGAGGTGATGGCTCGACTGATTCAATCGTATCCTGACAGCGCGATGAGTAGCCGTGGGCAGCCGTTTTACACCTTGATTCGTTCGGTCGTGGGGCAGCAAATTTCCGTCAAGGCGGCAGACAGCATTTGGGCGCGGTTTGAGTTGCTCGTGCCTAAAGTCACACCCCAGCATGTGCTGGCACAGTCAGTAGAAAGTTTGCGTGGCGTTGGATTGTCGGCGCGCAAAGCCGAATACATTCATGCGGTTGCCGAATTTTTTGCACAAAAACGCATTGGGCAGGCGTATTGGGCGCGGCGTAGTGATTTAGAAATCATTGAGGAGTTGTCTGGTATACGCGGAATTGGCCGTTGGACAGCGGAAATGTTTTTAATGTTTACGCTCTTGCGTCCCAACGTGTTTCCTGTCGATGACATTGGTTTGTTACGTGGTTTAGAAAAGAATTATCATGGCGAGCGCGTCACCCCCAAAGTTGCAAAAGCCCTGTACTTTGACCGATTTTCGCCGTGGGCCAGTGTGGCGACGTGGTACTTATGGCGCAGTTTAGACCCTGTTGAAGTGCAGTATTAACGCGTGTTTTCTGGTGTCAATTAGCGAACGGGCGTGCTGTGTTTAGATGACATTTGCATTTAAAATTTTGTTAAAATGCCCCAGTTCCAAACACAAGGAGATAGTGTGCGACAAATATTTTTAGATTTTGAGCAACCCATTGCCGATTTAGAAAGCAAAATTGAAGAGTTGCGCTTGGTACAAAGCGATTCTGCGGTCGATATTTCTGAAGAAATTGCACGGTTGAAAAAGAAAAGTGATGAACTCACTAAAGACATCTACTCAAAATTAGAACCGTGGCAAGTGGTGAAAGTGGCGCGCCATCAACAGCGTCCGTACACCTTGGACTATCTGGCAGAAATTTTCACCGATTTTCATGAGTTGCATGGCGATCGCACCTTTGCAGACGATGCGGCGATTGTGGGCGGTTTGGCGCGTTTTGAAGGGCAGCCCTGTATGGTAATTGGTCATCAAAAAGGGCGCGATACCAAAGAGCGCGGACGGCGTAATTTCGGTATGCCCCGTCCTGAGGGCTATCGCAAGGCCTTACGCTTGATGCACTTGGCTGAAAAATTTCGTATTCCAGTGTTTACCTTTATTGATACCCCAGGTGCCTATCCTGGAATTGATGCCGAAGAGCGCGGTCAGTCTGAAGCAATTGGACGCAATTTATTTGAAATGGCGAAACTCAAAACCCCAATCATCGCAACCGTGATTGGCGAAGGTGGTTCGGGTGGTGCGTTGGCGGTCGGCGTGGCCGATACCGTTTTGATGCTCCAATACTCGGTGTACTCGGTGATTTCGCCTGAAGGTTGTGCATCAATTTTGTGGCGCAGTGCGGACAAAGCGTCCGAGGCGGCCGAAGCCATGGGCGTGACTTCAGAGCGATTGAAAAAATTGGGTTTGATTGACAAAATCATCAATGAGCCTTTGGGCGGCGCACATCGCAATCCAAAAGCCATGACCCAAACCGTGAAAAAAGCTTTGGCGGACGCGTTTATCCCGCTGAATACCAAGCCCACGGACGAATTGTTGGCAGGACGCATGGAAAAAATCATGGCATATGGCAATTTCGCTTTGAAATAAATCCACGCCATGCAAAACCACAACCCACGCCGATGCGTGGGTTTGTTTTTTGGTAGACTGGGCACATGGGTATTGAATTAAAACTTTCGCAACTTGATTGGCGCATCCCCACTGCAATTGCGGTCAGTGGTGGCGTGGATTCAATGTGTGTATTAAGTATATTGAGTCAACAGGCACAAGCGCAGGGGCAGACTTTGTACGCTTTTCATGTTCACCACCGACTTCAGGCGCAGGCCGATGATTGGGTGGATGTGGTGCGTGCATATTGCACCAAACTGGGGGTGGGGTTTGATGTGCGACATTTGGATGCCAGTACACGCCAACCCGCGCAAAGCATTGAAGAATGGGCGCGGCATGGACGCTACCATGCCTTGGCGGGCATGGCGCGTGCGCATGGCATTGAGCAAATTGTTCTCGCACACCACCAAGACGACCAAATCGAAACCTATCTGCTGCAAACGCAGCGTGGTGCAGGCGTGCGTGGCCAGTCTGCCATGCCTGAGCGCGTGCTGCGCAATGGCGTGACGTGGTTGCGTCCGTGCTTGGGTGTGAGTCGCGCACAAATTGAGGCGTATGCGCAAAGGCATCACATTCCACATATTCATGACCCATCGAACGATGACATCCGTTTTTCGCGCAATGCAATTCGTGCGCAACTCAAACAATGCCCACTTTCAACGGCGCACCGACAAGCAATTTTAAGCACCATCGAACAAGCGCAAAGTGAATTGGACACACAAAAACGTTGGGCAAGCGAGGTCTTGAGTACACACCAAACGGCTCATCGTGAGGATATTGGTGAATGTGGGCGTTTGCGCGGTGTGCGTTTGAGTAATTATACAATTGAGCAACAGAATATATTGCTGCGCGAATGGATGGCGCAAATGGGCTGGCGTATGCCGTCTCGCACTGCGTTGGCTGAGTTAATCAAGCAGTTACAGGGCTCCGAACACAATTCAAATATGTGTTGGCGCCATCCAGATGGCGGGGCGATAAGCAAATTGCAAGGTGATTGGATTGCGGCACACACAGTACCGAAAGGGCAGTGGTTCATCACTTTCAGTGTGCGTGAGCGGATAAAACGCGAGCAATTAACGATTCGTGCACGCACAGGGGGTGAACGCTTTCGACTTGCACCCAATCGGCCGACTATTTCACTCAAACATGCGTATCAAATGGCTGGGGTTGCGCCGATGTTGCGTGCGCAATTGCCGCTACTTTATCGTGGTGAGCAATTGGTGCATGTGGTGGGGGTCGGTGATGTGTTTTGACGCTAAGTAATTGGCAGTCGCTGGCATAAAAAAGACGCGAACCAACGCGTCTTTTTTATTGAGAGACCAAGTCGTCAATCAACGCGATGGATCCCACAACTCTTCGAGATTATAGTAGGCGCGAATTTGCGCTTGCATGATGTGCACCACAATGTCACCGCAGTCCACCAACACCCATTCGCCCGTGTCTTCGCCTTCGATGGAGAGCACGTCACCGCCATTTTCTTTGACTTTTTCATGGACATTGTTGGCAGCCCCACGGGTCTGGCGATTGCTGGTGGCAGAAGCAATAATCACACGGTCAAACTCATCGGTCAGCGACTCGGTGTTCAGCACGGTGATGTCTTGCGCTTTCATGTCGTCCAGCGCATCAATAATAATCGCCTCAAGTTTGGCAAGGTCTAAAGTATTGGGTTTACGGCTCATATTGTAAAACTTTCAATTTCAATTCAAGCCGACATTGTATCGAAAATTCCGACAGTGCGTCGAACTAACACCGTCTGGTTAGGCAATAATCAGCAATCTATGCGAAACTAACGCTGTTCTTTAGTCAAATACATCACAATCGGAGAAAAGCATGGAACTGTACATTGGTAATAAAAACTATTCATCGTGGTCATTGCGCCCGTGGTTGTTGATGAAGCATTTTGACATTCCGTTTACCGAGCATTTGGTCAGTGTTGCGGGACGTGGCGCAAACGATTTGCACCGTGGCTACTCAAAAAATGGTTTGGTTCCGTGCTTGCACATCGAAAACGATTTTCAAATTTGGGATACCTTGGCGATTGCTGAGTATTTGGCGGAAACTTATCCAGAAAAACATTTGTACCCAGAAAATAAATTCGCACGCGCAAGAGCACGTTCAATTAGTGCCGAGATGCACTCAGGTTTTGCGAATTTGCGTGGTGCAATGGGGATGAACATCAAGATGCGTCTCAAAGGTGTGGAGCCTTCAGTAGAAGTAGCCAAAGACATTCAACGTGTGGTCGAAGTTTGGACCGATGCGCGTCGCGAGTTTGGAAAAGCCACGGGTCAGCCGTATTTATTTGGTGAATTTTCAGTGGCCGATGCCATGTTTGCGCCAGTAATTTGGCGCTTTTTCTCGTACAACGTAGCGTTAGAAGGCGAGGCAAAAGCGTATCTTGAAACCATGCTCGCGCATCCATTTATGCAAGAATGGCAACAATCGGCTTTGGCAGAAACCGTGGCTTTGGCGCATTATGATGATGCGGCTTTGGCAAATTATGGTGGTGTGCGATGAGCGGGGCGTTACAACTTTACGTTGATGCGCGCATGACCAGTCCTTATGCAATGTCTGCATTTGTCGCATTGACTGAGAAAGGTTTGCCATTTGCTTTGCAGACGGTTGATTTGGCGGTGCAGGCGCAACATGCACCCGAATACACCGCACTATCAACCACGCAGCGTGTGCCAACCTTGATTCACGGGGATTTCGCGTTGTGTGAGTCCTCCGCGATAGATGAATATTTAGATGAGGTTTTTCCTGAGGTTTCTATCTACCCAAAAGATATTCAACAGCGGGCTTTGGCGCGCCAGTTGCAAGCGTGGCTGCGCAGTGATTTGATGCCGATTCGCTCAGAGCGCGATACCGAAGTGGTCTTTTATGGTGCCAAGCGCGCGCCCTTGAGTCAAGAAGCATTGCGCTCAGTCGATAAATTGATTTTGGCTGCGACGCGATTGTTGCCTGAACATGCTGACAATTTATTTGATACCTATTCGATTGCAGATACCGATTTGGCGATGATGTTGATGCGATTGATTGCGAATGGGGATAATCTACCAGCGAGATTGCGCGTGTATGCCGAACGCCAGTGGATGCGCCCAAGCGTGCAAGCATGGGTCAATCATCCGAGCCGAAAAAAGTAGATTTATTGGTCAATTACTTTGCGCAATATTTTTCGTGCCAATAGACGATCAAATTTTTCAACATCATTCGCGCTGAGTATGTAATGACACTTCATACAACATGCGCCGATGATATTGTCTGATACTTTGCTGTCGTCGGCAGGTGTAAATCGTTCGTGGTAGCACTGTGGACAAGTGAAATTTGTGATTTCGGTCATGTTTGCCTTTTGATTGTATGTGCCAATTGGCAGCGTGTAAAAGGATTCATCAATAGATATAAATTCAGTATCGGTGAATACTGATTAAATTTAACGCGTTGATTATGAAGTAAAATCAAGAGACATTCTATCGTTAAATTTGATAAAAAATATGGTGAATGCCATTCATCATGAAACTTCGATCCGCTACGTGTGAAAATTAGATGGTATGTTAAATAATTTAAATCACCCGTTGGGAGGTATCAATAATGACAAGCTACATAATAAATGTGTATTTAGATTATTGATGGACAACATCCCCTGTAAAATACGGTTTCAACGAAACACCTTTCAAAAAGCCGCTCATGACCGTATTTGACCAAAATCTCGCCGATCTCAATCCCACGCAACTCGAAGCAGTCACGCTGCCGCACCAGTCCGCACTGATTCTTGCGGGTGCAGGTTCTGGCAAAACCCGCGTGCTGACCACGCGTATGGCGTGGTTAATGCAAACGGGACAAGCCTCACCTGCATCCATCCTTGCGGTGACCTTTACCAATAAAGCCGCCAAAGAAATGACCACGCGATTGAGCAGTTTATTGCCTGTGAACACGCGTCATATGTGGATAGGCACGTTTCATGGTTTGTGTAATCGCTTTTTGCGCGCGCATCACAAGGATGCCAATTTGCCCGCAACGTTTCAGATTTTGGATACCCAAGACCAACTCTCGGCGATTAAACGTCTGCTCAAAGGCATGAATATCGATACCGAGCGTTTCAAACCCAAAGAGGTGCAATATTTTATCAATGGTAATAAAGAAGAAGGTTTGCGCGCCAACGATGTGATTGCCGATGATTTTTTTCGACGCAAATTGGTGGAGATTTTCAGCGCGTATGAAGCGCAGTGTCAGCGCGAAGGCGTGGTGGACTTTCCTGAGTTGTTGTTGCGCGCGTATGAAGTTCTAAAATCGAATGAGGCATTGCGTACCCACTATCAGGAGCGTTTTACACACATATTGGTGGATGAGTTTCAAGACACCAATGCCTTGCAGTACGCTTGGCTCAAACTGTTGTCCAGCCCCAGAACTGCGGTGATGGCGGTGGGTGATGATGACCAGTCGATTTATGGTTTTCGCGGTGCGCGGGTTGAGAACATGCGTTTGTTTGAGCAGGAGTTCGCGCAGGGGCATGTGGTCAAACTCGAACAAAATTACCGCTCCTACGGGCATATTTTGGGCGCGGCGAATGCGTTGATTCGAGAAAACGCCAATCGCCTTGGCAAAGAATTGTGGACGGACCGAGGGCATGGCGAAGCGGTGCGTGTGTACGAGGCGGACACCGATTTATCAGAAGCGCGCTTTGTGGTCGAAGAAATCATGGCGCAGATTGCCAATGGCATTGCGCGCAGTGACATTGCCGTGTTGTATCGGGCGAATGCACAATCACGAGTGATTGAACACGCGCTGTTCAATGCGGGTATCCCGTATCGTGTGTATGGTGGTTTGCGCTTTTTTGAGCGCGCTGAGATTAAGCATGCACTGGCGTATTTGCGTTTGATTGACAATCCGCACGACGACACCGCGTTTATGCGCGTGGTGAATTTCCCCACACGCGGAATCGGTTCGCGCACCATTGAATTGCTACAAGACTACGCACGCGCGCATGATTGCTCGCTGTTCTCTGCAGTGGTTGGCATGAGCGGCACGGCAGGTGGCAAGTTGGCGCATTTCACAAAAATGATTGATGGCATGCGCTTTGATACGCAACATTTGCCCTTGCCCGAATTGGTCGATCACATCAACGTTCACAGTGGATTGCTGGCGCATTACAAAGCCGAGCGAGAAGGGCAAGACCGCGTGGATAACTTGAATGAATTGGTGACCGCAGCGGCAGCATTCACACAAATTGAAGGTTACGAATCAGACATCACAGCGAGTACATCGGGCGCGGATGCGAGCGTGCTCACGCCATTGGCTGGATTTTTATCGCATGCGGCATTGGAAGCGGGTGACAATCAAGCCCAAGCGGGGCAGGATGCGGTGCAATTGATGACGGTGCACGCCGCCAAAGGTCTGGAATTTCACACCGTATTTATTTTGGGTTTAGAAGAAGGCTTGTGTCCGCATGAAAACAGTTTGTCGGACGAGGGTGGGGTTGAGGAAGAGCGTCGCCTGATGTATGTTGCCATCACCCGCGCGCGCAACAAACTCTATATGACCTTGGCGCGTTCACGCATGTTGCACGGACAAACGCGCTATGGCGTGCGTTCACGTTTTTTGGATGAATTGCCTGAAGAGCACCTCAAATGGCTCACACCCAGATTGTCCAACTACAACGGAGGCAGCAACGGTGCAAGTTATGACGGTGGCTACACCGCATGGGAGCAGACCGCGATGGCGCGTGAACAATCCGCGCCGTCGTTCGGTTCACACAAGGCGAAAGAAAACACCACACTCGGCTATCGCATGGGGCAGTCGGTTTCTCATGCAAAATTCGGTACGGGTGTGATTGTCAAATTGGAGGGCAGTGGTGAGGACACACGTGCGTACATCAACTTTGGCACCAAAGTTGGCATTAAGTGCTTGGCTTTGAACATTGCTAAATTGGAACGGTTGTGATTCCGTACTGTGCTGTCTGGTACAACGCGGTACTTTGCATCTGGGGTGGTTTTATTTTTATTTCAAAAAATTATTTGATTTGACTTAAATTATAATGAATTCGTATTGAATATTTTGAGTACGCTCGTTCGATAGGGGTATAATTTAAGTAGAATTTGTGTATTAATGATTTAATTGTTCATCAGGAGATTTAAATGGTCACACAAAGCAGTAAAGCCAACGGCGTTACACCAACCGTACAGCAATCCAAAGCCGTTTTGCCTAAGCCCGTTCGTCGCGTGGCTAAGGCGGCAGGCAGTGCACCCCGTTCAACCGCAAAACCGACCCCCCGCGCCGTGCGCAAACCTGCTGCGGCGACAGCAGTGAAAAAACCGGCCATTCCAGCGACGGTTAAAGCAGAAATCAATGACAAAAAACTGGATCGGGCGCACAGTCAAATGCAAGGTGTGACCGATATGATGAAAAACGCATCGGCGCACACCAAAGACAGTAACAAACGCGCAGTTGCCGCTAAAGCAGCAAAAACCATGGTCGATAGTTGGTCACCTGACGACCGCGAAGTGATGTATAAAATCTTGCGCGACCAAGTGCGCACGCAGAAAAAAGAGACTTTAAAAACCCAAGGTCATCCTGATGACATCCTTTCAGATAAATGGCGCGAGGGTGCATACCCATACAAAAATCGCATGAACCGCGATACCTATGAGGAACAGAAATATCGCTTGCAGGTGGAATTGCTCAAGTTGCAAAACTGGGTCAAGGACACGGGGCAACGTGTGGTGATTTTATTTGAAGGGCGCGATGCGGCAGGTAAAGGTGGTACGATTAAACGCTTCATGGAACACTTAAATCCCCGTGGTGCGCGCGTGGTGGCTTTGGAAAAACCAACCGAACGCGAACGCGGTCAGTGGTATTTCCAACGTTATATTCAAAACCTACCGAGTGCGGGCGAAATTGTGATGTTTGACCGCTCGTGGTACAACCGTGCGGGTGTGGAACGTGTGATGGGCTTTTGCAATGACACCGAATACACGGAATTCATGCGTCAATGCCCTGAGTTTGAGCGCAATTTGGTGCGTAGCGGTATTATCTTGATTAAATTCTGGTTCTCAGTCAGTCGTGCGGAACAACGTCAACGATTCATGCAGCGCAAACACCACCCATTGAAACAATGGAAACTCTCACCTGTGGATTTGGCATCGCTGGATAAATGGGATGACTACACGACTGCCAAAGAAGCGATGTTCTACCACACCGATACCGCGGATGCGCCGTGGACTGTGATTAAATCGGATTGTAAAAAACGCGCGCGTTTGAACTGTATGCGCCATGTGTTGACTTTATTGCCTTATACCAATAAAGACACCGCTGTGGTTGTGCCGCCCGATACCTTACTGGTCAGCCGCCCTGGTATGGGACACGTGTTGGACAGTGGCAAGCGAGGGCAGCAAACATTCGATTAAGTTGCACGCAATACTTCAGGATGTTTGGTGAGGAACGGTCATGCGAATGACCGTTCTTTTTTTGCTGTGTGCCAATCCAATCGCTTGTATAATCAAGTCGTTATTGAACTTTTAAACTGTATGATTAGGATAAGCTGTGTTTATTGATAGCCATTGCCACATTGATTTTCCCGATTTGTATGCCAAGATACCAGAGGTTTTGGACAATATGCGCGCGCATGAAGTCAGCCATGCTTTGGCCGTGAGTGTGGATGTGAAAGATTGGGAACGCATTCGTGCGTTGATTGAGGCGCACCCAAATATTTATGGCTCGGTGGGTGTGCACCCTGAATACGCCGATGCGTATGAACCGAGTTTGGACGAATTGCTGGCGATGCTGGCGCATCCCAAGGTGATTGCTACGGGTGAGACGGGTTTGGATTATTATTGGACAAAAAACGAGGGCAATGTGCTGGATTGGCAACGCGCGCGCTTTCGCACCCACATCGAAGCCGCTAAACAGGCGCGCAAACCGCTCATCATCCACACGCGCGATTCGGCCGAGGACACGATGCGGATTTTGCGCGAAGAAAACGCCGACGAAATTGGTGGTGTGATGCACTGCTTTACCGAAAGCCGCGCAGTGGCGCAGCAGGCTTTGGATTTGGGTTTTTATATTTCATTTTCGGGGATTGTGAGTTTTAAAAATGCCACAGTGATACACGATACGGCGAAATACGTGCCCTTGGACAGGATTTTGATTGAGACCGATTCACCCTACCTCGCGCCCGTGCCGTATCGTGGCAAACAAAATGAGCCTGCCTACGTGCGCCATGTGGCACAAGCGGTGGCAAGTTTGCGCGGCATCAGTATCGAAGAAATTGGGCGGGCGAGTTCAGAGAATTTTGCGCGCTGTTTTCTGCTCGATACCGTTCGCACATAGGAGCATGACATGAACACACACATAGAGCAAAGTATTATCGAGGGGTTGGCGTTGCAGCGTGCGGCATACCATAAAAATCCCGTGCCGAATTACGCCGATCGTATTCGTGATTTGACCCGATTGGGTGATTTTTTACGTGAAAATAAGGATGCGATTTGTGAAGCGGTGAATTTGGACTTTGGTAATCGCTCGGTGCATGAAACCATATTGTCCGAGATTTTACCCACGCTCAATGAAATCAACCATGTGAAGAAACACCTCAAAACATGGATGAAACCGCAACGTCGCGGTGTGGATTTAAAAACTTTTATTGGTGCGAAAAATCGCGTGATTCCGCAACCCTTGGGTGTGGTCGGTGTGATTGTGCCGTGGAACTTTCCCCTGTTTTTGTCTTTAGGACCGCTGGTCAGCATATTCGCGGCGGGTAATCGCGCGATGGTGAAAATGTCCGAGAACTCGCGTCACCTCACACAATTGATGCAAGACCGCATGCCTGCGTATTTTCACAACGATAAGTTGCAATTCATCGAAGGTGCAGACGGCGCGGGGCAAGCGTTTTCAAAACAACCCTTTGACTACCTATTATTTACGGGCTCGGGGCAAACGGGCAGTGCGGTGATGGCGGCAGCGGCGGCGAATTTGTGTCCCGTGACCTTGGAGTTGGGCGGCAAATCGCCCGCCTTGGTGTTGGATGATTACGATGTCAACGTGGCAGCCGAGCGGATTTTGTATGCTAAATGCTTGAATGCGGGGCAGATTTGCGTGACCGCTGACCATGTTTATCTGCCACAGGACAAAGTCGATGCCTTCATACACACCGCGCAATCGGTGGTGCAAAAACGTTATGTGTCCAAAGACAGCCCCGACTACACCTCGATTATTGACGATAAATCCTATGCGCGTTTAATCAACGCACTGGAGCAAGCGCGCGCGCAGGGCGCAACCTTGATACCTTTGTTGGATGGTGAGCCATTTGATGCGGGCACACGCAAAATCGCGCCACATTTGGTATTGAACGCGCCTGCGGATTGTGAATTGATGACGCGTGAAATTTTTGGGCCGATATTGCCCATCATGCCATTTACGGATGTCGTACACGTGGTGCGTGAGATCAATGCACGTCCGCGCCCGTTGGCTTTTTATCCATTTACCCACGATGCGGATAAACTCGATTACCTGCTCACTCATGTGATGAGTGGTGGGGTCAGCGTGAATGATGTGCTGCTGCACGTGGCGCAAACCGACATGCCGTTTGGGGGCGTGGGTGCGAGTGGCATGGGGCATTATCATGGGGTTGAAGGGTTTAATACCTTTAGCAAGCTGCGCCCCGTGTTTTATCAAGCGCGCTGGAGTGTGGCGAGTTTGCTCGCGCCGCCGTATGGCACGCTGTTTAACCGAATTACAGATTTTCTGATGAAGTGAGGACAATATGAAACCAGTGGTGATTGTTGCGGCAAAGCGCACGGCAATTGGCAAATTTGGTGGCAGTTTGGCAAAAATCGCCGCACCTGATTTGGGTGCGGTGGTGTTGCGCGCATTGCTTGAGCAAACAGGCGTGGCAGGTGAAGCCATTGATGAGGTGATTCTGGGGCAGGTGCTCACCGCGGGTGCGGGGCAAAATCCCGCACGTCAAACGGTGATTAAGGCAGGTTTGCCCAACAGTGTGTCGGCGATGACGATTAATAAAGTTTGTGGCTCTGGGTTGAAAGCCGTGATGCTTGGCGCGCAAGCAATCGCTTGTGGCGATGCGGACATCGTCATTGCGGGTGGGCAGGAGAACATGAGCGCGTCGGCGCATGTATTGCCGAATTCGCGCGAGGGTTTTCGCATGGGCAATACTACTTTGGTCGATACCATGATTAAAGACGGCTTGTGGGATGCGTTCAACGACTACCACATGGGCATCACTGCTGAGAATGTCGCCAAACAATTCAACATCAGCCGCGACATGCAGGACGCATTCGCGCTGGCATCACAGCAAAAAGCCATCCATGCGCAGGACGCGGGGAAATTTGTCGATGAAATTGTGCCCGTGCATATTCCCCAACGCAAGGGCGAACCTGTGGTGTTTGAGACGGATGAATACATCAACCGCAAAACCAATGCCGAGAGTTTGGCGGGGCTGCGCCCAGCGTTTGACAAGGCAGGCAGTGTGACCGCGGGCAATGCTTCTGGTATCAACGATGGTGCGGCGATGGTCATGCTCATGAGCGCGGACAAAGCACGCGAACTCAATTTAACCCCTTTGGCAACGATTCAATCCTATGCCAGTGCGGCCATTGACCCTGCCATCATGGGCATGGGGCCTGTGAATGCTTCGCGCAAAGCCTTGCGCAAAGCAGGTTGGTCTGCCGATGAACTGGATTTGATGGAAATCAACGAGGCTTTCGCCGCCCAAGCCGCGGCAGTCAATCAAGAAATGCAGTGGGATACCAGCAAAATCAATGTGAATGGCGGCGCGATTGCGTTGGGTCATCCAATTGGCGCGTCGGGTTGTCGAATCTTGGTATCACTGCTGCACGAAATGCAAAAACGCGATGCGAAAAAAGGTTTGGCGGCTTTGTGTATTGGCGGCGGTATGGGCGTGGCGTTGGCGGTGGAACGCTAAAGTTCGCTGCGAAACTTAGCCAGTCGCTGGTTTGGGCTTTGGGTTAGAATGGTGACTTTTTTGACCGATGGTCGCTATTTTTTAGTTCAGTCATGCCGCAAACAGATTCCCACCACGCACAATTTTCCCAACGTCAACGCATGATGGCATTTGCCCTTGCTGTGGTGGGGGCGGTGCTGTTCTCAAACAAAGCGATTTTGGCGAAGTTAATGTACCGCGAGGGCGCAGATGCGCTCGATACGATTACCTTGCGCATGGTGTTTGCCTTTCCTTTGTTTTTCGCGTTGGCAGTGTGGGTGCACTTTACCGACCATGAACATGCCAACTATCGTTTGACACGCTCGGATATAGTGAATATTTTGGTGGTCGGCTTTGTGGGTTATTATTTGTCCAGTATGTTGGATTTTACAGGCTTGCAGTATATTTCCACGGGCTTGGAACGACTGCTGTTGTTCCTCACGCCGTCATTGGTGCTGATTATTTCACGGGTATTTTTTCACAAACACATTGATAGCAAACAATGGTGGGCGATGGGTTTGGCGTATTTGGGCATTGTGTTTGTATTTGTCCATGAAGTGAAATTTTCTGGCAGCAATGTACCTTTGGGTTCGGCGTTGGTGTTTGGCAGCGCGCTGGCGTATGCGATTTACTTATTAATTACGGGTGAACTGGTCAAACATTTGGGTACGATGCGTTTGGTGGCGTATGCGATGATGATTTCCACTGCGTGTTGTGTCATGCAATACGCGTTGATAGGCGATTGGGGGCATTTACGCGATTTGTTGGCGGCGCATCCAGTACTGTGGTGGTATTCGGGTTTAATCGCTGTATTGAGTACTTTTGCACCCGTGTTGCTGACAATGTGGGCGGTATCGCGCTTGGGTTCGCCGATTGTCTCACAAATTGGCATGATGGGGCCGATTTCCATGCTCGGTTTGGGCTATGTGTTTTTGGGTGAACCGATTACCATGACACAATTGGCTGGAACGGTTTTGGTGTTGTCAGGCATGACTTTGGTGGGGCGGGTGGCAACACGTAAACTCAGTGCGCCTGCGCATCGATAATTTATTTAGAGAAGTGGTTGTGAATATGAATCAAACAATTAATACAATGAATGCACCGAAAGTCGGCTTCGTTTCCCTCGGTTGTCCCAAAGCTTTGGTGGACTCCGAGGATATTTTGACGCGCTTGAAAGTCGAGGGCTACGAGATTTCCAATTCCTACCAAGACGCGGACTTGGTCGTGGTCAACACCTGTGGCTTTATCGACAGTGCGGTGGCGGAATCTTTGGACGCAATTGGCGAGGCTTTGCACGAGAATGGTAAAGTCGTGGTCACAGGTTGTCTCGGCGCACGTACCGATGCGAGCGGCGAGAATATGGTGCGAGCGATGCACCCGAAAGTTTTGGCAGTCACAGGGCCCCATGCGTCCAATGAAGTCATGGATGCGGTGCATCAGCATTTGCCCAAACCGCATGAGCCGTTCATTGATTTGGTACCCGCGCAGGGCATTAAACTCACACCGTCACATTACGCGTATCTGAAAATTTCTGAAGGCTGTAACCACCGTTGTACGTTTTGCATCATTCCGTCTTTGCGTGGTGATTTGGTCAGCCGTCCGATTGGCGATGTGGTGCGCGAGGCGGAAAAATTGGTCAAATCGGGTGTGAAAGAGTTGCTCGTGGTCTCGCAAGACACCAGCGCGTATGGTGTGGATGTGAAGTTTCGCACGGGTTTCGTCAATGGTCGCCCTGTCAAAACCCACATGCAGACGCTCGCGCAGGAACTCGCGCAACTGGGTGTGTGGGTGCGTATGCACTATGTGTATCCGTATCCGCATGTGGATGACTTGATGGAATTGATGAACGCGAGCGCGGTCAATGGCTATGGGCGCGTTTTGCCTTATTTGGATGTGCCGTTCCAACACGCGCATCCGCGTGTGCTCAAAGCCATGAAACGCCCAGCGAACGATGAAAAAACTTTGGCGCGAATCCAAGCATGGCGCAGTGCCTGCCCTGATTTGACCATCCGTTCGACCTTTATCGCCGGTTTTCCCTCAGAAACTGAAGAAGAATTTCAGTATTTATTGGATTTCCTCGATGAAGCGCAGTTGGATCGGGTGGGCTGCTTTGCTTACTCGCCCGTGGACGGCGCAAAAGCCAATGAGATTGCGGGCGCATTGCCCGATGAAGTACGCGAGGAGCGCACCGCACGCTTTATGGAAAAGCAAGCAGGCATCAGCACCGCGCGTTTGGCGAAAAAAGTCGGTACGGTGCAAACGGTGCTGATTGATGAAGTCGATGAGGACGGTGCGATTGCTCGCTCCACCGCCGATGCACCTGAAATTGATGGACTGGTGTATATTGACTACACCGAAACGCCTTTGCAAGTCGGTCAGTTTGTCGATGTCAAAATTCACCATAGTGATGAACATGATTTATGGGGTGAGTTGGTGGGCTAATGCCGTGCGAATGTATGAATTCACGAAAAAGCACGCATGTGAATGGCGCGCTTTTCTGTGAGATTTTGTGCGTTTGAGTTTTGGGCTTAAGACCCTGTATCTTGCTCTGCCAAACGATTGACCAACTCAATGTATTTTTGCTGTGCCGCTTCAGGCTGGGTTCCTGCCAATGCCGCCCACGCGTCGTATTTGGCGCGCGCGATAAAATCGGTCATACTGGGGCGATTGCCATCGGCATCGCCATCGGTGGCTTGTTTGTAGTTGGCATATAAAGCCAATAAATCCAAATTACCAGGTTTTTCAGAGAGGTTTTTGACCGCAATTTGTGCGGCGGCGAATTGTTCGTTGATATTCATAAACACCCTTGTCATAAAGTGAACATCATATCACGGCTGGTTTTTAAGCGATATAAAAAATAATACGACTGTGCTTTTTTGTGATGAAAAACTCAATTTTCACCACATGACAAGTCATGCAAGGCTGAGTTGATATTTTTGGGTGGAAAGACTGAAGACGAATCGAATATGTGCGACAATTTACCTGTATCAATGCACAAGCATGCACAACACTTGAGAACTTGGATGAGACGTTTACCTTTATATTTATTTTTGGCTTTGTGTGGACTGCTGGTGGCTTTGGCTGTGGCGTGGTGGCAGCTTTTTCAAACGAAAAAAGCCATTGATGCGCAAATCAAGCAAAATCAAGAACTGATTTATCGCAATGCCGCACTGCAAGCCGATATCCAAGATTTAAAAAATGGCAACGATGCGGTGCAAGAGCGCGCGCGCCTGCAACTGGGTATGATTAAAAAAGACGAGGTGTTTGTACAGGTGATGGATCAGCCTTCAGCGGTGCAGCCCGTGCCCAACGGCAACAATCCTACAGCGTCCAACCAACCAGCCAATACTGTCAACGAGCGCAACACAACCAATGTGCCGCCTGCCAAGCCGACACAACCCAATTCAACTGCCCCAGCGACCCACTGATTGAGAGTCACTTAGTGTAACTGCGGTTTGCTGTCCGTGTTTGGGTCAAATAGATTGCGCACTTGCTCACCGCTGAGCACATAAGTTTGACCGCAAAAATCACAGCCCACTTCCATGCGATTGTTTTCATCAATCATGTCACAGGCTTCGTCCATACCGAGCATTTTCACCATGTTGGCGACTTTTTGCGGCGAGCAGGTACAGCCAAACAGCACATCCTGAGTGGTCACCTGCTCAAATGGATATTGCCAAAACAAACGGTGTAACAAGATGTCTGCAGGTGCATTAAGCAATTCGTCTGGGCTGAGGGTTTGGGCAATCGCATCGAGTTCATCCCAAACATGCAGGTTTTGACTATCGTTTTGCGCACCACCATGTAAAGGCAGTTTTTGTAGCAGCAAACCTGCACACGTCTCTGAGTTTGCCGCGAGGTCAATATAAGTCTCCAACTGTTCAGAAGTGCGCATATAGTGCATGAGGATGTCTGCCATGGTCTCACCCGTCAGCGGCACGATGCCTTGATAAGGTTGTTGTCCTTCTTGACGGTTATTTGGATCGAGGGTGATGGCAAAGCGCGCGTTGCCATGCACATTGAGCAATTCATTCAACCCCATATCGTCTTTGATAACGGCATTTTCAGCCAAACTGGCGGTGGCGCGGATGGTTAAATCGGCACGGCATTCGGCAACCAACAACTGTACGGGACCATCGCCGTGAATTTGCATGATAAAAGAGCCATCAAATTTCAGATTGGCAGACAAAAGGGCGCAGGCAGCAGTCATTTGCCCCAGTAGTTCAGTGAGCACTTGCGGGTAGGCACGCTTTTTTGCGGCGTGCAAAATGGTGCGCCACGTGTGGGGCAGTTGTACCAATTCACCTTTTACAGGTGCATTGTCGAATAAAAAACGATGTAGGGTGTCGGCTTGTAAGTGCATGTTTGATAGAATGATTCTTTTAAAGAGTGCGTATTTTACGCGAAAAACACGGCAGATGGACGCAATCAAGGTTGGGATGGCGGATGAAAATTGATGTTTTTTGCACAGTCATCGACAACTGGGGCGATGCGGGCGTGTGTTGGCGACTCTCGCGCCAGTTGTGCCGAGAATGGCAGGCACAGGTGCGCTTGTGGATAGATGCGCCCGAAGTGTTGCAACCGTGGTTAAATGAATGTGCTCACGACGAGGACTTAACTGTCTATGCATGGAATGACACGGTCAATTGGCAAAATACCATCCCTGCCGAATGGGTGATTGAGGCGTTTGCTTGTCAGATTCCTGAACCTTATATCGAACGCATGAAATCGCTTGCGGTTAAACCCAAATGGTTCAATCTTGAGTACCTCAGTGCCGAGCCTTGGGTGGAGAGTCACCATTTGCTCTGCTCACCGCAGTCGGGTGGGTTGAATAAGGTGTTTTATTTCCCTGGGTTGACCGAGAAAACAGGCGGCTTGCTGCGCGAACGTGATTTGTTGGCGCGGCGCGATGCCTTTGTGGCCGAACATTCTGAATACTGGCAAACATGCACAGGTTTTCTACCCACATACAATGCCCTAAAAATCAGTGTGTTTGGCTATGAGCATTTGCCGTTGATGCAGTGGTTGCCTGCTTTGATGCAGGGTGAATCAACGGTACAACTTGCCGTAGCGGCGGGCAAAGCGCAAGTTGCGTTTGCAAATGTATGGCAGCAATTGGACTATCGACCGCCTGAGCATGGACACTATGCGCAGGGCAATTTGAGCGCGGTGTTTCTGCCCATGCTCACTCAAACCGAGTACGACCAATTGCTGTGGAGTGCGGACATCAACGCGGTGCGCGGTGAGGACAGTCTTGCGCGCGCGGTTTGGGCAGGCAAGCCATTTTTTTGGGATATTTACAAACAAGACGATGGCGCGCATTGGGATAAATTGCGTGCGTTTTGTGTTGCATACACGCGGCAAGCCGATGCGCTCAGTGCCAATCTTTGGACGCAGTGGCAAATGGTGTGGAACAACCACGAATCACCCACGACCCAACATTTTGCCGACCTGTGGCAAATCTTTAACAAACACATCGATACACTGAATATCATGTCGTCGAATTTTTGTATGCAAGCGAGTAAACAAACGGATTTGTGTTCAGGTTTGATGGCGTATGGTGTGCGGCCTTAAAACACTGGATAAACCTGCATTTGGCGATAAACCCAACACAGCAGTGTGGTCTTGGGCTAAAATCAAGCGCATCAAATGTATTATAAAATATGGGGTTGCAACGAGACACTCCCATGCGAGACAGCCCACCCCATCACACTGACAAAAAATTATGGATAAAGTATTTTTGGTACATGGCTTGTGGATGTCGGGTTATGCCTGTTTGTACTGGCGACATGCGGTGCGCCAAGCGGGGATGCAACCGACGATTTATTCATACCACACCGTACTGGAACATTTGGATAACAATGCCGACCGCTTATTTCATGCGGTGCAACGCGATGGTTTGGATGCGCCGCGTTTGCATTTTGTCGGGCACAGCATGGGTGGCATCGTCATCATGCACATGCTGCGCCGCCATGGACACAAAATTCCCAATCTCGGGCGTGTGGTTTTGGCGGCCAGTCCGATTCGTGGTTCGTATTGTGCATTTAAAGGTGCTTCTTGGCCTGTGGTGGGCAAGGTGGTGGGCAATTCGATTTTAGAGTGGCATGGCATTGTCAAGGAAGATTACCCACCGAATTTGGAAGTGGGTACCTTGGTGGGTTCGCGTCAAATTGGTTTGGGGCGCATTGTTGGGGGATTGCCGCAACCATCAGACGGCACTGTCAGCGTGACGGAAACCGAGTTGGATGGCGCGACTGATCGATTGGTATTGCATGTGAACCACAGCGAAATGCTGTTCGCCCCAGCCGCAGCGCAACAAATCGTGCATTTTTTGCAGCATGGTAAATTTTGGCATCGCTCGTCCAATCATAAAATTTCCGCATAAATCATAATCAATCACGGGGCTCAGATATGTTTGATGCCAATCTTTATCGCACTTCAGTCACCTTGCCCGTGAATAAAAATCCTGCGCGCACGGAAGTCGCGCAATTTTCGGTGATTGATGCGGGTTCACGTCACGCGCTTGAAACCATGGTGTTTGTGCATGGTTTTGGCGGGCGGGCGCACTACTGGTCGCATCAACTCGAGCATTTCCAAGACTCCTATCGCGTGATTGCCCCTGATTTGCGCGGGCATGGGCTGTCGGATGCACCCACATCGGGATTCAGTGTGGTAGATTTAACCGATGATTTGGAGCGGATTTTAGAGGCGGTGGGCGCGCCGTCTGAACTGATTTTGGTATCGCACTCCTTTGGCGGCGCTGTGTGTGCAGAATTTATTCGCCGTCACCCTGAGCGCGTGGTCAAATGGGTGGTGATTGGATTGCCTGTGAAATTTCGTTTGCGCTGGACGGGCAAAGCTGTATTGCGCTTGCCTGTGCCTGTACTCTCTGCGGTGCGTCGATTATTTCCCAAAGGCAATCAATACCCGCCCTCGCATGTGGTGCACACACAAAACCGCGAGGTATTGAGTGTGTGGGAAGGTTACGAGGTGTTGGCTCGGATTCACACGCCCACCCTGATTGTTCGTGGTGAGTACGATTACTTATTTGACAGCCATTATTTTGCCAAAGTCGCTGAATTGATGCCCCATGCGCAGGAAATTGTGATTCCTGTCTCTGCCCATCAGGTGATGAATGAGCGCCCCGATGCGGTCAATCGCGCGATGGATAAATTCCTCGGTGGGATTGATTGGAAAACCGACCACACGCGCCGCCGTGCACGTCAAAAAGAACTCGAAAAATCGCGTCCATGGATTAAATGGTATGACTCGCGCACACCGCCCGAAATTCGCCCACCGAAAGGGCCGATTTCGCGTTATTTAGAAATTGCGGCGAAACGCTTTCCCAAAAAAGCCGCAGTGGTGTTTTACCGTCGTCGCATCACTTACCGTCAACTGGACAAAATGTCCAATCGCTTTGCCAATGGTTTGTTGCGTCAACGATTGCGTACAGGCGAGCGTGTGCTGATTGCTTTGCCCAATACGCCACAGGCAGTGATTGCTTATTATGGTGTGGTCAAAGCAGGCGGTGTCGCGGTATTTGCCGATATTGCACAAATGGATTCGGCACAAATTTTGCATAAAGCCAATGAAGTCGGTGCAACAATCCTCATTACCCTGTCCACACATTACAAAAGTCTATTGTATTTACCAGAGAACACGTCAGTCCAGCGCGTGGTGTTTACCACCTACCGCGAGTTTATGAGTTGGTTTGACTGGACCCATTTCACACTCACCCGTCATTTTCGTGAGGGGCACGAAATGCCGTGGGTGCGCACGTTTACCAATTACAAAATTCGCAAAAATGTCCGTTGGTTTTATGAATTGATGACCGCTTCTTCCAATGCACCTGCGATTGAAACCTCGGTGGATAGTTTGGCACTGTTGCAGTACAGCAGCGGTTCAAGCACGGGTACAGCGCGCATTGCCGCGCTGACCCATCGAAATTTGGCGTACAACGCGCTACAAATGCGCCACTGGATGCCTGAGGCGCGTCCTGGCGAGGAGCGGATTTTGACCGTGTTGCCATTCGCTTACACCCACGGCATGATCAGTACGCTCAACCTCGCACCGTTATTGGGCGCAAGTTTGGTGTTGGCGCGACGGTTTGAGCCATTGCGTGTGGCGCAATCGATTCGCAAACACAAACCGACGATTTTTCCGATTGACCCCGAAATGTACCAAAGTTTGGCGTATTTGCCGAGCATACGTAAATTCGGCATTGCGGGCATTCGCGTGTGTACTTCAACGGGGGCACCACTGCCTTTGGAAGTGCAGGAATCGTTTGAAAAACTCACCCGTGGACGCGTGGTGGAAATGTATGGATTGGCAGAAGCAGGCGCGACCCATGCCACACCACTGTCCGCCAATCGTCGTTATGCCAGTATGGGTGTGCCTTTGCCCGATACCGATGCAAAAATCATGCATATAGATGCCCAACATGAGCAAGCGGTGGGTGAGGTCGGCGAGTTGTGGGTGAAGGGGCCGCAGTTGATGCAAGGTTATTGGAATACCGACACGCAAAGCGTGGATGCCAGTGCCCTACAAGACGGTTGGTTGGTCACGGGCGATATGGCGTGGCGCGATGAGGATGGTTTTTTCTATTTTGTTGATCAAACCAGCCACCGCATCACGGCATCGGATAATGTGATTTATGCGCGTGACATCGAAGAAATCCTGCACGAGCACCCTGCGGTGGCTGAAGTTTTGGTCATGCCTGCGGTTGATGCGGTCGATGGAGCGGTCAGTCAAACGGGCGCATTGGTTGCCTTTGTCGTGCTGCAATCGGGTCATCGTATTCATGCGAACACCGATGCAGAGTTGCTCGCATGGTCGGCTCCGCGTTTGCCCGCGTTTGTCAAAATGGAACGGATTTTTCTGCGTTCACGACTGCCGCGCACTGCCGCGGGTAAAATTGACCGCGTGCAATTGCAGCAATACATACGTTTCAAAATGTTGGGACATTAAATCGAAACCATACGTTACCCACCCAAAGCCATAATCAAATCCACTTGATTGATGTATTGATTGTAGCGATTCAACAGATATGCTGATTCGGCTTGACGACGGGCTTCTTGCGCATCCAACCACGATTTTAAACTGTCACCACCTGCGCGGTAGCGCACTTCATATAAGCGTTCGGCTTTTTGCGCATTTTGCCATGCGAGCCGTTGTTTTTCGCCTTGTAAGCGCAATTGATTTTGCGCCGATAGGGCATTGTCCACCTCTTGTAACGCCGTGTAGAGTGTTTGACGGAAGTTCACTGCGTTTTGCTCGTAGGCGGCTTTGGAAATTTTTAGATTGAGTTGGTTTTCATTCCAGTTCAAAAACGGCAGGGCAAGGTTGAGCGCGAGCGCGCCAATTGGGTCGCTGAGGATTTGACTCAAAGTATTCGCACCTGTGCCCACGCGCGCCGTGAGGTTGAAAGTGGGGTAAAAATTCGCCCGTGCGACATTGATGTTGCCCAAGGATTGGCGCAGGCGCAGTTCGGCGGCTTGCAAGTCTGGACGGCGCGCCAAAACCTCGGCAGGCAGAGCGGTTGCCATCGCGGGCGGTGTGCTATTTGGCAAGGTTTGCGGCTCATCGCTGATGTGTGCCGAAGGCGGCGCATCAAACATAATCGCCATGGCATTGCGTGCAACCATGCGCTGTTGTAGCAAATCTTCTTGTGTGGCTTCTTGGCTGGCAAGGTTGCGCTCGGCTGAGAGCACTTCAAGTTGCGAGACCGCGCCTGCTTTATATTGCACACGAATCAAGTCCAAAGTTTTGCGTGCATAAGCGACGCTTTGCTCACCCAATTGGATTTTTTGATTCAAGTAAGCCAGTTGCCAATACAGTTTTGCAACCGAGCCTTCGATGGACAATTGAGTGCTCAATAAGTCTTGTTCGCTGGCTTGCGCTTCCCATTGCTTGATGTGGTTGGTTTGTGCGAGTTTGCCCCATAAATCGACCTCATACGCCACGGAAACGCCTGTTGAATAACTGCGTGTACTGCTGGCATTACCAACATCCAAAGGGCGCGAACTACTACCGCTGGCCGATGCCGAGAGGGTTGGGAACAAATTATTTTGCGCCAATCCTGCTGCCAGTTGTGCTTGGCGCAGTTTGTAACCAGCGGCGGTCAGATTGTTGTTCTTCTCCAAGGCTTTTTCAATGAGGCTGGACAAACGTGCGTCGCCAAATTGCGTCCACCACTGTCCCTTGGCATCAAAGGGTGAATTGGGCATGTCATTGATGGTTTGCCATTGTTCAGGAATCTGTACTTTGCTCATCTCAGATTGCGTGGACACCATGCTGGCGCAACCCGTTAAAATCAAGGTTGACAGAACAATGGTCAAGGTGTTTTTTTGTAATGATTTCATGGATTCTATCTCGCAGAACGGTTAAATGCTTTCAAATTATTCTCGGCTCAAGGCCACCACAGGATCTAATTTTGCAGCGTTTTTTGCAGGTAAAAAGCCAAACAAAATGCCAATCAAAGTGGAACAGCTAAATGCCGCAATGATGGATGTGGCAGAGAATATCATCGAGAAATTGCTGCTGAAGTGGTCAAATAAAGCGCCGATGGATAACGCCAACGCGATGCCAAGCAATCCGCCAATAAAGCATACCATCACAGCCTCGATGAGAAATTGTTGCATGATGTCGGACTGCCGTGCGCCGACTGCCATGCGCACGCCGATTTCTTGGGTGCGTTCTGTGACCGAAACGAGCATGATGTTCATCACGCCGATGCCGCCAACGATGAGCGAAATCACCGCAATCATTGACACCAATAGCGTCATGGTCTGTGTGGTTGATTCAATGGTTTGGCGAATGGTATCGCTGTTTGAGAGGTAAAAGTCTTGTGTGCCATGGCGTTGTGTGAGGATTTTTGTGATTCCATCTTCGGCGGCTTGACTGGTCACATTGTCCGACACGCGCACAGTAATGCTGCGCAGATAATTTTGTCCCAACATGCGGCTCAGCACCGTGGTATAAGGAACCCAAATATTCAGGGTATCGCTGTTACCAAATGCTGAGGATTGCGGTTTGGTCACGCCAATGATGCGCACGGGCACATTGCCGAGCATGATGACTTGCCCAATCGGATTGGCACTGGCAAATAGGGTGTTGCGCGTGTTTTGATCAATCACCGCTTCTTGGGCGTATTGTTGCACCGATTTTTTATCAAACTTTTGTCCCAAATCCATTTCCAAGCCTTTGACTTGGAAATATTGTTCGCCCACGCCTTGCACTTGCGCGCTCACGGCGTTGTTGCCCAAACGCACCGTCACAGAGGTGTTGACTCCAGGTGTGACGCTGTCTACATAGCTTTGCTGTGCCAACACATCGGCGTCTTGTGCGGTCAGTGTGCGAATTTTACTGGCGGTTCGATCACCCCAGCCCGTGCCTGGATAGACTGTGACGGTATTGGTACCCATCGAACTGATGTCTTTGAGGATTTTTTGTTGCGAGCCTTCGCCCAAAGCCACCACTGAGACCACCGAAGCAATGCCAATGATGATGCCAAGCATGGTGAGAAACGTGCGCATGCGGTGGGCGAGCATGGCGCGCCACGCCATGGTTGCTGCTGATTTAAAACGGTCAAGCATACTGCGCCATGCAGAGACATGCGCCATTTCAAGGCGCGTTTGTGGTTGTTTTTCCGCAGTGATCACTGAATCTGTGACCGAGGTATTTTGCGTCACTGCTTTATCGGCAATGATTTGTCCGTCTTTGATTTCGATGATGCGGTTGGCGTTGGTGGCGACATTGGCATCGTGGGTCACGATGATGACAGTATGACCTTCGGCATGCAGCTCGCGCAAGATGCGCATCACCTCTTGTCCACTCTGCGAGTCCAAAGCCCCCGTTGGCTCATCCGCGAGTATGACTTCGCCGCCATTGACAAGGGCGCGGGCAATACTCACGCGCTGTTGTTGACCACCAGAGAGTTGATTGGGGCGGTGATGCATGCGTTCAGCCAAGCCCAAACGCGCCAACAGTTGCTCGCTGCGTGTCCGACGGACATCGGGGGCATAGCCTGCATAAATCGTCGGCACTTCAACATTGCCCGTTGCATCCAAGTCACCCAATAGGTGATAACGCTGGAAAATAAAGCCAAAGTATTCGCGACGCAAACGTGCCAATTCGTCGGGCTCTAAGGTGCTGATGTCTTGTCCATTGATGAGGTATTGACCACGTGAAGGTTTGTCCAAACAACCGAGGATATTCATCAAGGTGGATTTGCCCGAACCCGATTGCCCCATGATGGCAACCATTTCGCCAGCATGAATTTTTAGATGGATGTTATTCAGCACCGTGACCACATCATCACCTGATGGAAAGTCGCGATACAAGCCGCGCACTTCCATCAGTACTGGGTTGTTGTGAGATGGGGTGTTCATATTACAGTCCCATGCGCGGCATACGAGGCGTTGACGATTTGTTGCTGTTGGTGTTCGATGAACTGCTGGATTGGCTGACCACCACTTGCTCACCCTCATTCAAACCTGATTTGATTTCGGCATTGACGTTGTTGTTCAATCCAACTTCGACCCAACGTTCTTCGGTTTGATTGTTTTTGCCCAATACTTTCACAAGGTATTTGCCTTCTTTGTTTTTCTTGCCCAAAGCAGTGGAAGGAATGGTCAAAACATTGTCTGCGGAATTGGCGACGATGGATACTTGCGTGGTCATGGCGATGCGCAGTTTGCCATCCTCATTGGGTACATCCAACATGCCATAGTAATAAATTGCTGAAGAACTGCTCGAAGATGAGGTGTTGGCGTTGTCCGTTAAGGTGGTTGGCCCTGGGTCTATGGCGCGCAGTGTGGTGTCATAGCGGTGCTCAGTATCGCCTAAAATGGTGAAATACGCAGGCATACCGACTTTGACTTTGGTCACATCACCCTCCGAAATTTCCGCGCGGATGGTGACTTTGTCCAATTGTGCAATGGTCATCAAGGTTGGTGTGGATTGATTGGCATTGACTGTCTGGCCTTCTTCAACGGCGAGTGATACCACCACACCGTCAATTGGTGCAAGTACCTGTGTGTAGCCCAAAGTCAGTTTGGCATTGTCCACACTGATTTTGGATTGATTGACTGCGGCGCGCGCAGCGGCGAGGGTGGCTTTGGCGGCATCCAAATTTTCTTTGGAACTCGCGCCTGCGGCAAACATGGTTTGCTGACGCGTGAAGTCCAATTGGGCTTTTTCTAAATTCGCTTGATTGCTGGTCAATTGCGCTTGCGCGGTTTGCAAGGTGTTTTTTTGCGTGCGTGCATCAATGATGGCGAGCAAATCGCCTTTGCGCACGGCTTGTCCCAGTTGAACTTTAATGGATTGAATTTGCCCTGATACCTGCGCACCAACATCGACTTGTTTAAAGGCTTTGACAGTACCTGTCGCCAAAATGGTTTGCTCTAAATTCGTGCGGGTGACGGGCGCAGTGATGTAGGTGTCGTTGGATTTGCTTGGGAAAAAATATAACTTCACCAACCACACGAGACCCAAGATGAGTAACAGATAAATCGCGCGGCGCACCCAGACTTGCTGCCATAGTTTTTTCAAAGCATTCATACGTGTTTCCAGTTGTTTGAAAGGGATGCGACCGATTGTTGGCGCGCATCCTATGAATTTTAATCGTTTAGAACGATTGTAGCCTTAGAAAACAGCGATTTTATGGAGTGGCTTTGAGGATGGTATTGAGTGTTGCGATTTGTTTGCCAAAATCGTTGCCCACCAACTCTTTGACCGTTGAATTGGCTGTGGCGTTTTGTATGCCTGATGACTGCAAGCGTGTGATTAAGGTCTGCTCATCGATTTTGCTGATTTGTGCCAATTGACTAATCGGTGCTTGTGCCAAGACATTAATCGGCGCAACAGGGCGACCACCGCCGTCTTTACTATCGCCCACATTGATAAAACTCAAAGCCAAAACAGCCGTGAACAAACCGATGACCGCTTTGCCTGTGACGTTATTAAACATATTCTTAAAGCCAAACCAATTGGTGGTGATGTGTAGGGCAGCAGCGATGACCATCGCCCAACCGAGCCATTCATGCGCGGTTTTGTTAAGCCCCGAATCCCAGTGAAAAAACATGAGTATCCCTGTGACTGCCATCAATACAAATGAACCTGCCATGAGCGGGGTAACCCATTGTCGTTTGAGTGCCATTTTGACTTCCTTTCAGTGTGATTAAAATGAATGAAAGCATGATAAATGGGGCTTTTTGCTCATTTGTGTCGCGCGTGTAAAGAATTGTAAAGCCAGTCAGTTTGAGCAGTCAGGGCGCGCCTATGGTAGCTTTAATCAGTCATGTGCATCACGTAAAAAAGGGCTGCTTTTTAGATTTTCAAAGCAAATATCAATCAAGGTTGGCGCGTATTTTTGTAAATCAAAAGGTTCGGTTGCGCTTAACCACTTTACAGTCAATCCGTGCAGTGTTGCCGTCAGGGACAGCAGCGCCAGCTGACTGTTGAGATTTTTTGGCAGTACACCACGCTGTTTGCTTTCTTCAAAAATAGCCAGCAAGTGTTGATCCCAAACTTGGTGGTACTTTTGTATCAAGTGAATGATGTTGCGGTTCTCATCGGTTTGTTCACAGCGCAGGTGCAAAATGGTGCTGAATTTTTTTAAATTGGGGTCGTGAGACAGTCTTTTGAAATGGTTGAGTATTCCTTCATGCACGAGTGACAATGGATTGTCGGTACACTTTGATTGCAAGGCTTGATCCAGTTGATGCTCGATATTGGCAAAATGCACTTGAAAGAGTGCGTCAAACAAATCTTCTTTATTTTTGAAATGCCAATACAAAGCCCCACGGGTTACACCCGCCGCTTTGGCAATTTCATCCAATGAGGTATGTGCTACCCCTCGATGATATAAAACCGTTAGTGCCGCTACCAATAAGTTGCAACGGGTTTGCTGGGCTTCTTCTTTGGTTTTTCGCATGGTGGTGAACAGATATTTTAAAAAGACAGTTGTGTTGGTGAGGTTTTTACAATACCTACGATGTTGGCTTGAGTAGGCGTATCAATTTTTGTTGTTGGGTTTTTGTGGGTGGGTCTATTTGTTTAAGTGTCTTAATCTTTTGATACAGTTTTTGTTTTTCTTCAGCAGATTCTTGTTGAAGTTTGAATGACAGCAATACCAATGCACTGAGCAAAAAATGGTTCAAGCGAACATCGTATTCGGGTTCATTCAATAAATGCTTGCTTGCTTGGTACGCCACATCCCATTTATTGAGCACTAAAGCACTGCGCAACAGTGCGTTCCAACTGCCGTAGCGAAACACATTTTCATCAAACACGATGGTGTTGTTGACCTCGGGCCAAGGCAGTTGCGTACTTTTTAACGCACAGTCAAAAGCCAGTTGATGGCGTTTTTCAGCCAAAAAGTGCTCGGCTAAAATCACCAAGGATTCAGCATGCTGTGGTTGGTGGTCATAGGCATGCAGCCATGCTTGCACGGCATCTGCCGACCTACCGAGTTGCTGGTATAAATTGCCCAAAGCGATGAGACTGAATCGAATCGGTTCTGTGTGTTCGGTGCAATGGCTGATGTTGCGTTTGAACCATTCAATTGCCGTCTGCGGTTGACCTGCGTCACGATAAGATTGTGCGCAAAAATAGGCGTATTTCATTTTCAATAACCGCTTATCGGTCTGCTCATACGCCCGTGCCAATATTTGGGCATCGGACAGATAATCACGGTTTCTTGAGCCAAAGCGACCTGAAACCACCACATAATCGCCATGGATGAGGGTTTTTTGTGGAGCGGCTTGGCGCGATACAATCAATTCATGAATCACGCCTTCCCAATACCAAGAGCCGTCATTTTTCACCATCAATGAGCGACAATATTGGCGTGCGCTGGGTGACTCGGTACACAATTTGAACGAGTAAGCATCACTGGTCAGAGTTTGCGGCAGTTCGGGTTGACCATGAAATCGGTCGTCTGCATCGAAGAAGAACACATAATCACTCAGACCTTGCGCAGCATCCAAAGCCAGTTGACGGTTGTGGCCGAAATCTTGCCAAGCATGCTGAACGATTTGACCTGCGATGCCGCGTTTGTAAAAAAAATCCGTGATGATGGCGACGGTATCATCGGTTGAACCCGTATCGGCAATCACCCAATAATCAATCGGTATGTGTTCAAGAATATTGTCTAATGTCTGCGCAATAATCGCGGCTTCATTTTTGACAATCATGTTCAAGCAAATGGTACTCATAGAAGGTTCAACTCTAAAAAAGCGGTGTTTTTAATGACGCAATGCGATTGGCAACCGCTGTTGTATGACACAGGCAAAAAATATGACACAAGCGCACGCATGGCAAAATACATCACGGCGCGTTTTCGTCATTTTGCCATCTTAACTGAGATGGCATCGTTTTTTGATAAATATACATTCATGTTTGAATGTATAGTGTATAATGCCACATCCTGAGTCAGTGCACAAGCCATCTATTTGGGCTGTTAAAGATTAAACGGCTGATTCTTACGGATTATCAGTTTAATTGTCATTGACTGATATCGCCCACTGAGTTCAGACACAATCAATTCACTGACAATGGTTTATAAGCAAGTCTGAAAAATATGAACAATCGTTCTATAATTTGCCTCAGTGGGTTGGATCAATCTCGATTGGATGAGGAGATGAGGCATCATCACGTCATCTAATGAACAGGGTATATCGTCACAGTGTAGAACAGGACTAAACAATGATACAAAAAATCATCAAAGCAAAATGCTCTTCCAAAACCGCCCGCCATACTGGGTGTTCAAAAGCAATCACCATGGCAGCGGTGGCAACACTGATGCTTGTGACACTCAATGGTTGCAGTAAAAACAACCAAGAAGGTGCTCAAGCACCAGCCCCTGTTGTCGGGGTGGTGACGGTTGAACCAACCACCGTGACCTTAGACACCGAATTGTCGGGACGCCTGCAACCCATTCGTGAGGCACAGGTGGTGGCGCGCGCCACAGGTGTGGTGCAAAAACGTCTGTTTACTGAAGGCTCTTATGTCAAACAAGGACAACCCTTATTTCAAATAGACAATGCACCGTATGTCGCTAATTTAGAAACCGCTCAAGCGAGTTTGGCAACCGCGCAAGCCAACCTGGCTAAGGCGAATGCAGACGTGACGCGCTATCGTCCTTTGGTTCAAGCCAATGCGATTAGCAAACAAGAGTTCGATGCCGCGATTGCACAACAGCGTTTGGCCAGTGCTCAAGTCAAAAGTGCCAATGCTGCGATTAAAACCGCGAAAATCAATGTCGGCTACGCCTACGTCACCGCACCGATTGCAGGACGCATTGGCAAAGCATTGGTGACTGAAGGTGCTTTGGTCAGTCAAACCACGGGAACTCCTTTGGCTTTGATTCAGCAAACGGATAATTTATATGTTGATTTAAGCCAGTCCGCAGCAACGGTCTTAAAACTGCGTCAAGCCATGGCCAGTGGTCAACTGCAAACCATCGAGGGACAAGTGCCGGTCACGATTGTTTTAGAGGATGGCACCGAGTACTCTGAAAAAGGTCGTTTGTTGTTCACCGACTTGACTGTTGATGAAAACACAGGGCAAGTGAGTTTACGCGCTGAAATTCCCAACACCTCAAATTTATTGATGGCGGGAATGTATGTGCAAGTCAAAATTCCGCAAGCGCAGGTGGGCAACGCTGTCTTGATTCCACAACAGGCGGTCACCCGTGGCACGACGGGTGATACGGTGATGGTGGTCAATGCCGATGGCAGTTACGCGCCTAAAACCATTACAATTGCCCAGAGCCAAGGAAACAACTGGGTGGTCACGGGCGGCTTGAATGCAGGCGATCAAGTGATTGTCGATGGTATGGCGGCAGTGCAGATGATGGGAGCTAAAAAAGTTCAAGCCAAGCCTTGGCAGTCTGAGCCTGTGCAAAATCCAAATCAACCAGCACCAGCTCAGCAAGCACCTGCAACCGAGCAAGGTAAAGCCCAATCAGATGGTTCTGCGCCATCCACTGAACAAAAATAAGGGGATTTCATGGCTAAGTTTTTTATTGATCGCCCAATTTTTGCTTGGGTGGTGGCGATTTTCATCGTGCTTGCGGGGATGGTCTCGATTAAGTTTTTGCCAATATCGCAATACCCACAGGTTGCCCCCCCGACCATCACATTAACCGCCGTCTATGCGGGTGCAGATGCGCAAACCTTAGAGGACAGCGTGCTGTCCATCATTGAACGCGAAATGAATGGCTTGGAAGGCTTGGACTATATGGAAGCCAAAGCCTTGTCCAATGGCACGGGTACATTGACTTTGACTTTTAAAACGGGCACGAACGATGATTTGGCACAAGTGGATGTACAAAATCGCTTGTCACGCGCTGAGTCTCGATTGCCGAGTGCGGTCAAACAAACGGGGATTCAAGTTGCCAAAGCCAACTCCAACTTCTTGATGGTGGCGATGTTTTCTGCGGACGATCCGAATGTGGATTTGAGCACAGTCAGTGATTATGTGGCACGCAATGTTCAACCTGAATTGCAACGATTGGCGGGCATCGGTGGTGTCCAATTGTTCGGTGCTGAGCGCGCGATGCGCATTTGGATTGACGCGAATAAACTGCGCAGTTTGAATTTAACCGCCACCGATGTCAGTGCCGCGATTGCGGCGCAAAATGCACAAGTATCTGCGGGGAGTTTGGGTGATTTACCCAACAGCAATGGTCAAACCATCTCCGCCACGATTACTGTGCCAGGGCAACTCAAATCCACCGATGATTTTAAAAAAATCGTCTTGCGTGCCAACACCGATGGCTCGGTGGTGCGATTACAAGACGTGGCGCAAGTCGAATTGGGTGCGCAAACCTATGACACTTCAGCGCGTTTAAATGGCAAACCTGCAGTGGGCTTGGGTTTGCAATTAACCAGTGACGGCAACGCTTTGGCTGCTTCCCAATTGGTTAAAGAAAAATTGGCGGCATTGCAACCATTTTTTCCTGCAGGAGTGTCTTGGAAAGTACCTTATGACAGTTCAAACTTCGTTAAAATTTCGATTGAAAAAGTTGTAAAAACTTTATTAGAAGCGATGCTTCTGGTATTTTTGGTGATGTTCTTGTTCTTGCAAAACATTCGCTATACTTTGATTCCAACCATTGTGGTGCCGATTGCATTGTTGGGAACGTTTGCTGTGATGTACAGCGTGGGCATGTCCATCAACGTATTGTCGATGTTCGCGATGGTCCTGGTCATCGGGATTGTGGTCGATGATGCGATTGTCGTGGTCGAAAACGTCGAGCGAATTATGGCGGAGGAAAAACTCTCGCCATTAGAAGCCACGCGCAAAGCCATGTCGCAGATTTCGGGTGCGGTGATTGGGATTACCGTGGTGTTGATTGCGGTATTTATTCCGATGGCGTTTTTCTCAGGCGCGACGGGCAATATTTATCGCCAATTCTCGGTGGTGATGGCTGTATCCATCGCATTTTCGGCGTTTTTAGCCCTGTCTTTAACGCCCGCTTTATGCGCCACTTTGCTCAAACCGATTACCGAAGACCACCACGAAAAGAAAGGTTTTTTTGGCTGGTTCAATCAAAAATTCACCAAGGGTGCCAAACGTTATGAGACCCATGTCGGACGCTTGTTGCGCCGTGGTTCGCGCGTACTGATGGTATATGTGGCTTTGATTGTGGTGGCGGTATTGGTGATGATGCGTTTGCCCACCTCGTTTTTACCGACCGAAGATCAAGGCTATGCAATTGCCACAATCCAATTGCCACCTGGCGCGACACAAGAACGAACGTTTAAAACCATCGGCATGATGGAGCAGTTCGCGATGAAACAACCTGAAGTTGAAAATGTCATCGCGATTGCAGGCTTTAGTTTCACAGGGCAAGGGCAAAATATGGGGCTGAGTTTTATTCCGCTCAAAGACTGGTCTGAACGCACCGCCGCAGGCTCAGATGCCACCGCAGTCGCAGGCAAAATCACGGGCGCGATGATGCAACAGGTGCGCGACGGTTTTATTTTTGCGCTAACCCCGCCGCCGATTCCTGAATTGGGCAGCAGTTCGGGTTTTACCTTCCGTTTGCAGGACAGGAGCGGTAAAGGGCATGAGGCTTTGCTGGCGGCACGCAATCAATTGTTGGGTATGACCCGACAAAGCAAGGTTTTGACCCAAGTACGTCCAGACGGCATGGAAGACGCGCCGCAATTGCGCTTGGAGGTCAATCGTGATGCCGCCAATGCGCAAGGTGTGAGTTTCTCGAGTATTGCTGGCGTTTTGTCCACCGCGCTGGGTTCGAGTTACGTCAATGACTTTCCGAACAAAGGTCGCTTGCAGCGGGTCATCGTGCAAGCGGATGTCAAAGACCGCATGCAGCCTGAAGACATTTTGAATTTAACCGTGAATAACAACCGTGGCGTTGCCGTACCGCTCTCGAGCATCGCGAGCACCTCATGGGTTACCGGTCCGATGCAAACCATACGCTACAACGGTTATTCTGCGATGTCGATTACGGGCAGCGCAGCACCTGGGCACAGTACGGGTGAGGCGATGGCAGAGATGGAAAAATTGGCCGCACAGTTGCCAGAAGGGTTTGGCTTTGAATGGACGGGGCAGTCCAAAGAAGAAAAAGCATCAGGCTCACAATCGGTGATTTTGTATGCCTTCTCGATTTTAGCGGTGTTTTTGTGTTTGGCGGCATTGTACGAAAGTTGGAGCATTCCATTGGCGGTGATTTTGGTCGTGCCCTTGGGCTTGCTCGGTGTGGTGTTGGGTACCTGGGGGCGCGGTTTGTCCAATGACGTGTATTTCCAAGTTGGTTTGATTACGGTGATTGGTTTGTCCGCGAAAAACGCAATTTTGATTGTCGAATTTGCCAAAGACTTGCAAGCACAAGGTAAAAACGCGTTTGAGGCAGCACTCGCGGCAGCACACTTGCGTTTTCGTCCGATTATCATGACTTCGTTGGCGTTCATCATGGGGGTTGTGCCTTTGTATTTCTCTTCGGGCGCAAGTTCTGCCAGCCAACGGGCAATCGGTACCAGCGTATTTTGGGGTATGTTGGTGGGAACCTTCTTGTCGGTATTTTTTGTACCGATGTTCTATACCGCGGTGCGCTCGTGGTTTAAAGACACTGAACGGCAAAAAGAACGCTTCCACGAACACGCTGTGGCTGCGGGCATGACTGCGGATGTGGTCGAAAAATACGTCCATGATGCTGAGGATGGCTTGAGCGAACAAGAGCGCGAAGCCCTACATCATGCGGGCGAACAATCGCCAACCGCATCGCCCAATCATAATAAAACGCATGAAGGATAGGGATATGTCTAACCGATATAAACAACACAAACTCATTCCATTGACGTGGGCGACACTGGCTCTGCTGTCTGCCTGTTCGATGGCACCAAGGTATCAACAGCCCACCGTGCCTTTGGCTCCTGAATTTCCGTCCAGCAGCGTCGTCAGCACGGCACCGACCAGCGAGCAGTGGAACGTTTCAGCGGCCAAAGATTTGGGTTGGCGAGAGTACTTTGCAGATGAGCGTTTGCAGCGACTGATTGAATTGGCTTTAGCCAATAATAAAGATTTACGTGTCGCGGCATTGAATGTGGAAACGGTACGGGCGCAGTACGCCATCGCACGAGCAGACCGCCTACCCGCAATTGGCGCGACAGGCAGCGCGACCAAAGCGCGCGTGGCAGAGGATTTGAGCAATGCTGGGCGCAGTTATATCACCGAGTCGTACAACGTTGGTTTGGGGGTTGCTTCATTTGAATTGGATTTGTTCGGTCGGGTGAAAAGCCTGTCGGACAATGCTTTGAACCAATATTTCGCGCAGGAGCAAGCACGCGATGCGACCCAAATCAGTTTGGTCGCCACCGTTGCCAAGGCGTATTTTGCCGAGCGTACCGCGCAAGCGAATATGGATTTATCGACGCGCGTCTTGCAGTCGCGTGAAGAAAGCAAACGTTTGACCGATTTGAAATTCAAAGCAGGGGTGATTTCAGCGGTTGAAGTCAACGAAGCGGTGACGCAAATCGAAACCGCGCGTGCGGATTACGCGGCCGCCGAGCGTGCTCGCGAGCAGGCACGCAATGCCTTGGCATTGTTGATTGCCCAGCCTTTGCCTGCTGATTTACCCGAACAAGCACCATTATCAGCACAATTTGCCAATCGTGAATTGCCTGTCGGTTTGCTATCGGATGTGCTGTTGCAACGTCCTGACATCCAACAGGCAGAGTTTGCACTAAAAGCCGCCAATGCCAATATCGGTGCGGCGCGCGCGGCGTTTTTCCCACGCATCACTTTAATCGGTAGTGTCGGCAGCGGCAGCACAGAACTGAGTGGTTTGTTTGCAGGCGGCAATTCAACGTGGAATTTCGCACCACAGGTGAGCCTGCCGATTTTTGCTTGGGGAAAAAACAAAGCCAACTTAGACGTGGCCGAGTTGCGTAAAAATACTGCGATTGTGCAGTATGAGCAAGCGGTTCAATCCGCATTTCGTGATGTCGCAGATGCCATGGTGGCGCGTCGAACCTTGCAACAGCAATACCTCGCGCAACAACACAGCGATCAAGCCATGGCAGAGCGTTATCGTTTGGTTAAAATGCGTTTTGACCACGGTGTGTCCAGTTCGCTCGAATTACTGGATGCCGAGCGTTCGAGTTATACCTCGCAGCAGGCTTTGTTGCGTACCCAACAAACTTTGTTAGAAAATCGCGCAGATGTGTATAAAGTCTTGGGCGGTGGTCTGGTTTCAAAAAATTTGGCAAACTGAGCACTGGCTCATCTTGATTGAATTTTGGTCAAGAATTTTGGCAAAAAAATAAAAGAACGGTCGTTCATTTTTGGTTCTCTTTTTTTTGGATTGTGGTAATATACGAGCCTATTTCATACGTGAACCAAAGGCTGTTTTGGTTTTTTGTTGGTATTACATTTTTTAGGAGAACCCCATGGATGCGCTCATTGAACGTGATGTCATGGAATACGATGTGTTGGTGGTGGGCGGAGGCCCTGCGGGTTTGGCTACAGCGTGTCGTTTGAAACAACTGAATGCAGACATCAATGTGTGTTTGATTGACAAAGGCTCTGAATTGGGGGCGCATATTTTGTCGGGCGCAGTGATGGATCCGATTGCGATGAACGAATTGTTTCCCAACTGGAAAGAGTTGGGCGCGCCTTTGAATGTACCTGTGACGGGGGATGATTTTTTATTTTTGAGCGAAACGGGCGCGAAACAAACACCCCAATGGCTGCTTCCAAATATTTTCCAAAATCACGGTAACTACATTGTCAGTCTGGCCAATGTGGCGCGTTGGATGGGCGAGCAGGCAGAAGCTTTGGGTGTGGAGATTTACCCTGGTTTTGCTGCTGCGGATGTGTTGTACGACGAAAACGGTGCGGTTAAAGGTGTGGTCACGGGCGATATGGGGATTGGTAAAGATGGTGAGCCGACGGCACAATATCAGCCTGGTATGGAGTTACATGCAAAATACACCGTATTTGCCGAGGGTGCGCGCGGTCATTTGGGCAAACGTTTGATTGCCAAATATCAATTGGATGCAGGGCGTGATCCACAGTCCTATGGTCTTGGCATCAAAGAAGTATGGGAAGTACCCGCTGAGCAGCACAAGGAAGGGCTTGTGGTACACACTGCAGGCTGGCCGCTGGATGCGGATACCTATGGTGGTTCATTTCTGTACCACATGGAAAACAACCAAATTGCTTTGGGTATGGTGGTTGGTTTGGACTATGCCAATCCGTATCTCTCACCATTTGAGGAATTTCAACGCTATAAAACCCATCCTGAAATTGCCAAATACCTTAAGGGTGGCAAACGCGTGAGTTATGGCGCGCGCGCGATTACTGCAGGCGGCATTTTGTCTTTGCCTCAGTTGTATTTTAAAGGCGGTGTGTTGGTCGGTTGTGAAGCGGGTACGCTCAATGCGTCGCGCATCAAAGGCTCGCATGCAGCGATTAAAACGGGGATGCTGGCGGCAGAATCGATTGCAGTGGCTTTGAGTGCAGGGCGCGAGCGTGACGAGTTGCCCGAGTACGAAGAAGCGTTCAATAACTCTTGGCTCAAAACCGAATTGTGGAAAGCCCGCAACTTTAAACAATGGTTCAAAAAAGGGCGCAATATCGCGACCATTATGACGGGCATTGAGCAAAAATTATTGGGTGGTAAAATGCCTTGGACGATTCATCGCACCAAGGCTGACCATGAGTGTTTATTGCCTGCTGCACAGTGCACGCCGATTGATTATCCAAAACCAGACAACGTATTGACCTTTGATCGATTGTCTTCGGTGTTTTTATCCAATACCAATCATGAAGAAAACCAGCCTGTGCATTTAACGCTCAAAGACGCCAGCGTACCAGTGAATATCAATTGGGTTAAATACGCAGGTCCTGAGGCACGCTATTGTCCAGCAGGGGTGTATGAGTTCATCGAAGATGCCAACGCAGCACATGGGGAACGTTTGCAAATCAATGCGCAAAACTGTTTGCATTGCAAAACCTGCGACATCAAAGACCCCACTCAAAATATTGTTTGGGTCACGCCAGAAGGTTCGGGTGGTCCCAATTACGGCAATATGTGATGAATGTCGGGAGGGTGTTATAAAAAATGACGCAGTTAATCTGCGTCATTTTTGTTGCTTTTTATTGTTTGCGAGTGGTTCAAATGTGGTTCTTTGCCATAATTGCCCAACCAAATAAACCACCATGGATGTGTTCCCAATCAATACCAGCAGACTGCTCCACGAGGGTGAGTGCCACATGTGTAGGACTTCAAACGGCAGATATAGCCCACCTGAGAATGCAGTGAGCGATTCGCCCCATATTTTGTTGTGCCACAATCCATAGGCTTCTGAAAAGCGTACGCCAATATAAGCAACGGCTAAGGCAAACCAAATCAATTTGTTGGCATCGTAAAAAACATCTGCGCCGTGTTCCAATAAAGTCGGGAAACGGCTGTTTGCGTTTAAACCATAGTGCCCGATGATGTTATGAACAATTAAGCGAACATCATGGTGCATTAACTCAATCAATCCTATCGTTAATAGAATTGCCAAAACCCCTTTGGTGGCTTCAAAAACAGCAATGACGCGTAAAGTCGTATGCTCAGAACGGTCGGTGCTCATTGTGGATTGTCATCGGTTTCATCGTCTTTCTCATCCCAGTTACTGGTTGGTTCAGCCCCTTCTTTATAGATAACTTTCATGGTCATCGGCTTGTGTGTGGCTTCAATGAGTATCAGGCGATCGATATTGGGATGTTTACCTGGATTGGCGCGCGCATCTGCTGTGTGTTCGGCGTACAGTTCCAAACCACGTTTGGCAGCGTAGATATCCAATTCACCCATGGTTTTAAATAAATAGTAATACAAGGCAAGTGAACCGCGTTGACCATCGGCATTTTCGATGGTGGAGAGTTGATTATCCTGACTAATTTCAATTCGCTCAATGGTATCAATGTTCGGAAACTGTTTTAAATTTTCAGCAAAAATGTTGCTGGTTTTGAAAAGGCTCATCAAAAATACTCCTTCATGTGTGCGCAGCTTACTGCGCGGATTTTAAAATTAATTCCAAATACAACTGGCTGTCTGGCTCGCGCTGTTCGCGTTGTGCTTGCCAAAGTATCTGTCCCAAACTCTCCATAATGCTGTGTGCTGCCTTGTGTGCATCATCATGCTTCGCACATAACTTTTCGTAAGCACGGCGAATGCCAGGAGGTTGGTCAATGGCTATTTGTTCACTGATGGACAGGTGCATGGACAGATGTAAAAAGGGATTGGTTTGTCCTGCTTCGGGAGGGAACTGAGCCAATTGTAAGGTTTCAACTGGGGCATTCAAAATATCATGGTATTCGGGGTGAACGCGCATCCACTGCACGGCCATGTGCTCAATTGGAGCCAGTGTTTCGTTGAGCAAAGATTTGTGCCAAGCATGATAAAAAAATTCGCGCACTTCTTTGAGGGTGGGATTAAAAAACATGGTGATTGCGATTGAATGCAGATGTGATAACGGTGGCATTGTACTGCGAATATGGATTGGTGTTCTTTAAAACCACACAGGCGACTTAAAAGTCGCCTGTGTGGTTCGTCATATGTGTTGTGAATGACGATTTATAGGGGGTAACGACTTATTGCTTGTTACCGCCCAATAAACTGCCCAATACTGAAGCAATATCGCCTGCGTCAATTTGCCCATTGGGTGTGAGTTTGTTAATCAAACCAGGCAATAACTCAGCCAAGCCACCAGCGGCTTCTTGTTCAGAAACGCCTGCGTCTTGTGCGATTTGACCCAAAGTACCTGATTGACCCAAACCTGCTTGAATTTGTTCGGCTGAGACAGGTTGGTTTTCGCCAGTGCCAATCCATGATTGGACTTGTTGACCCAAGCCTGCATTGTTCAATAAATCAACCAAACCACCCAAACCGCCAGCAACTTGAGTGCCTGCTTGTTGGGCTTGACCGCCGCCAAGTAAACCGCCGAGCAAGTCACCCAAACCACCCGCTGAACCACCTTGTTGTTGCTGACCACCGAGCAGTCCACCGAGCAAACCGCCCAAACCACCGCCTTGTTGTTGGCTGCCGCCGAGCATAGAGCCGAGCATACCTGCTAAGCCGCCCGAGCCACCTTGGTTGTTGCCGCCTAACACTTGTTTGAGCAATGCATTGAGCAATGCGCCTTGAATGCTATTGTTATTTGAGTTGCCACCCAATGCCGCACCCAATAAACCATCTACTAATCCCATGATGTTTCCTTTGCTGTATGAAAACGAAGAACCACGCCTATGTGGCTCTTACGAGGATGATGTTAGCACGAAAATTTCCACGAATGAGGTCAAACGGGATTTTTTTAATTAAATTGCAGTTTACTGTATGGTTTGCACTTAAAAATCGCCCCAAAGAGCTTGCAACGCAGCGATGGTTGCCAATCCAGCAGTCTCGGTGCGTAAAATTCGTGTGCCCAATAGAGTGGGTCGAAAGCCTGTCTGTACTGCCAATTCAACTTCACGTATATCCAAACCGCTTTCTGGACCAATTAAAATATGTATGGCTTGCGTTGGCTCGGGTTTGGTTAAGTTTGATAACGTTGTCGGTACTTTGGAGTCAGGGTGGAGCACGATGTTATAGTCATTTGAGTTCTTGAACATCCCAAGCCATTGGGTGAGTGCCATGGGCTGAGCCAAGATGGGCAAGACATTGCGTTCACTCTGTGCGCAAGCCGCGATGACAATGCGTTGCCAGTGCTCGATTTTTTTATGGATGCGCTCAGGTGAGAGTTTGATTTGGCTGCGCACAGAAAACAAGGGAACGATAGCCGTCACGCCCAATTCAACGGCTTTTTCTATCGTCCAATCCATTTTGTCGGCAGACGATAAGCATTGCGCCAGTGTGATGTTCAAGGGTGATTCGTTATCGATTTGTAAAGTGGGTGCGGATAGCCAGCGTGCCTGTGCCGATTTTTTTTCAATTTGTGTGAGTTGTGCGCTGGCGCAGTAACCTTGTCCATCAAAAAAATCGCACACATCACCTACACGCATGCGCAGCACTGTGATGGCGTGGTGAAATATTTCAGGCGATAAGGTAAATTCATCGGTATTTTCGGTATTTGACCAAGGGGCAGGGGCATAGAATCGTGAGCGCATAAAAATCCATCTGGCATCATTTGGTGTAATCAGACTCGTATTTTAGACCAAACACACACGTGCATCTGCTAAAATGCGCAATTGATTGAATGTCCCGAAATTGTTTCGGAAAAACACGCATAAATTTTGAAAGTGAACCATGTCTGCACCTTTGTTGATTGAATTACTGACCGAAGAACTCCCACCCAAAGCCCTGAGCAAACTGTCCACAGCCTTTGCCGAAGGGGTACACACAGGTTTGGTCAAGTTGGGTTTGGTCGATGCGACGGCTGTGGTGCATCCCTTTGGCACGCCACGCCGCTTGGCAGTGTTGATAGAGGGCGTGCGTGCGACTGCAGATGACATTGGCCGTCGTGACAAAGTATTGCCAGTCTCAGTCGGTTTGCAAGCCGATGGCTCAGCCAGTCCGTCTTTGGTGAAAAAACTCACTGCGATGGGCTTTGCTGATAAGACACCTGCAGATTTGGAGATTGAAAACGATGGCAAGCAAGACGTGTATTTCATTGCGTACACACAAAAAGGTGCGATTCTGGCAGAGGTTTTGGAAAGCGTTTTGAACGAAGTAGCAAGTAAATTGCCAATTCCCAAAGTCATGACGTATCAAATCCACGCGGGAACCACCGCCGAGCAAGACGTACAATTTGTGCGTCCTGTGAAACGTCTGGTGGCGTTGTACGGCGCGGATGTTTTGCCCGTAACTGCGTTTGGGGTCAAGGCCGACCGAGTGACCGATGGCCATCGCTTTTTGGGTCAAACCGCCATCAATATTCCGAATGCTCATGAGTATGCACAGATTTTACGCACGCAAGGCATGGTGGAACCGGATTATAAAGTCCGTCGTGAAAGCATTTATGAGCAACTCAAAAACAAAGCGGCTCAATACACAGTGATTATGCCCGAGGCTTTACTGGACGAGGTGACTGCCTTGACCGAGTGGCCAGTGGTGTATAAAGCACAGTTTGAACAAGCTTTTTTGAGCGTACCGCAAGAGTGCTTGATTCTCACCATGCAAACCAATCAAAAATACTTTGCGATGACGGATGATAAAGGGGCATTGGTCAATGAATTTTTGGTGGTGTCGAATATCTTGACCGATGCGCCCGAACAAATCATCGAGGGCAATGCGCGCGTGGTGCGCCCACGTTTGGCCGATGCGCAGTTCTTTTTTGAGCAAGACAAAAAACGCAGTTTGGACGACATGGTGGCGAAACTGCAAACGGTGGTTTATCACAACAAACTCGGCTCGCAAGGTGAGCGTGTGGCGCGTGTACAGGCGATTTCCGCATATATGGCCGAGCAGCTGGGCGCGGATGTGGCAGATGCCAAGCGCGCAGCCTACATTGCCAAAGCCGACTTGGTTAGCGATATGGTCGGTGAGTTTCCAGAGTTGCAAGGTGTGATGGGGCGTTATTATGCAACGCACCATGGTGAAAAAATCGACGTGGCTGCGGCGTGTGCTGAGCATTATCAACCACGCTTTGCAGGCGATGCTCTGCCCGCAACACAAATTGGTTTGATTGGTGCATTGGCCGATAAACTTGAAACCTTGGTCGGTATTTGGGGCGTAGGGCTACAACCGACAGGTGAGAAAGACCCCTTTGCATTGCGTCGCCATGCGTTGGGCGTGGTGCGTATGTTGCTTGAAAAACAATTACCATTGTCTTTACAAGATACTTTGGTTCAGGCTCAAAACCAATTTGCAGGCAATGCTCAGGTGAAAAACAGCGTGGCTGAGGTCAAAGCATTTATGCTTGACCGTCTGCGTGGTTTGCTCAAAGAACAAGGCTATGCACCTGCACACATTGAAGCGGTACTGGCAAACAACCCTGATAATTTGTCTGAGGTGATTGCGAAACTGCAAGCGGTTCAAGCCTTTGCAGTCTTGCCCGAAGCGCAGGATTTGGCTGCAGCCAATAAACGTTGTGTGAATATTTTGCGCAAAGCGACTGAGAAAAATGAAGCAATTGCACAGGCACTCAACCCTGCATTGTTAAACGAACCAGCTGAGCAAAATTTAGCCGCAGCGGTTGCCGATGTGCGCCCTGTGGTGGCGGCTGCTTTGGCGCAACGCGACTACACAAGTGCGCTCAATGCGTTGGCAAAACTGCGTGCATCTGTGGATGCATTTTTTGCCGATGTGATGGTCATGGCGGACGATGCTGCGGTGCGTGCGAACCGTCTGAAATTGTTGCAAGAATTGGCCACACTGATGAATGGCGTGGCGGATATTTCGCAATTGGCAGTTTAAATTCACGAGCCTGAGATGAAATCTGAACTCAAAGACAAACAAGACAAACTCATCATCCTCTCGCGCGATGGGGTGATTAACGAGTACCGTCCTGTGATTGCCGAGCCCGATGATTGGGTTCCGATTGAGGGCAGTTTAGAAGCACTGGCAAAACTACATCGTGCGGGATTTCGCGTGATTGTCGCGACCAATCAGCCCAATGTCATGCAAGGTTTGATTACCGTATCACAACTGAATGCAGTCCATCAAAAAATGGACGATGAAATCATTGCTGCGGGTGGGCAGCTACAAGCGATTTTTTTCTGTCCGCACACCATTGAAGCCCATTGCAACTGCCGTAAACCGTCTCCAACGATGCTCAACGACATTGCTGATCGCTTTGATGTGCAGTTAAGTGAAGTGGTTTATGTCGGTGATACGCTCAATGACATGCTTGCTGCCCATGCCGCAGGTTGCAAACCGTATTTGGTATTGACGGGCAAAGGCGGGCAAACGTACGAAGAAGCCGACATGCCCGCCGATTGTCATGTGCGCGTCAATTTAGCGGCTGTCGTGCAAGAATTGGTCGGGCTTAGATGAGCGGGTTACCTCGCTTGAACCCCTAAACCTTTGGGGCTGTGGCATTTATTTTGCCAAACCATCCAACCAAACGCCCATTCCCTGAGTATTGAGTTCAATATCGGTGGCAAATATTTCAATTAGCTGCGAATCGGGCAAAGTACAGCCAAACATGCGCACCTGCATCAAGAGGTAGGCTTGCATGGCCTCTTTGATGCGCGTGTGGCGCGCATTGTGTTCTAAATTCAAAGAGTGCACAAATAAGGCTGCTTGTGTGAGTGCCGAAATATGACGCAACAAGTCCTCAGAGAGTTTGACCAAATCGGTGATTTGTCCAAAGTGGGTCAAATACATGGCTGTTGGTTGATAGGACAACAATCGCGCGATGGATGCGCGCATTTCATCGGGGTCAAATTGTGTCGGTGTGGTGGTTGGAAAAATGAACGCACGACCATCAGTGTCCAACTCTCGGTAGGATAGCCCGAACATATCGCCTGTAAAAATGCCTTGGGTTTGCTGGTCGATGATGCAGTTGTGGTGACGCGCATGACCTGGCGTGTCGATGCACAACAATTCACGACCATTGAGTGAGATGGTGGTCTCGTCTGCCGCCTCGATGATGCGCTCGGCGGCAATCGGCAAAATCTCACCATACATTTTTGTGACGTATTCTGCACCATAAACTGCCGTCACACCTGCGATGAGTTTGGATGGTTCGGCCATGTGTCGCGCACCACGCGGATGCACCACCAGTTTGGCATTCGGGAATTTTTGCATCATCAAGCCCGCACCACCCGCGTGGTCAAGGTGAATGTGGGTCAAAATCACGTAATCCACCGCATCAGCGCCCAAACCGAGTTTGGTCAACGCTTCAAGGGCATTGGGCACAGAGTCATTGCTGCCCGTGTCCACAAAGGCGGCGCGTCCATTTTCTACAATCAAATACATGGCCGCCAATTGCGGGCGAGTGTAACCTGTGTCAATGCAGTAAATACCGTTGCCGTAGTCGTTCCAATTAAACATGATGTGTCGCCTCCATTGATAAAATGATTGCCAAATGTGTTGCTGTGTTCAGCGTGTGGTCAATTTCAAACTCAAGCATTGTAGGGGAAAAAGTTTGACGGCAGCCTTACCGATTGTTTTTTAAATAGGCCGAATCAATGTGCACCGTACGGTTGGGGTTTTGTCCATCCAATACATACGCTTTGCCAAACCCCAGAACCAAACTGCCTTTGTGTGGCGTGAGACGCACCATGACAAAATCGCCGAGTTGTGAGAGCACATCCAGTGTGTTGCCTGCACGTTGGCGCAATGCGGACAGCGCGTTTTGACATTCTGCGCTGTCGCGCTCAATCACTGTGGCGTGGGTTTGGTAACTCAATCGTGCGCGCGCGTAAACATTGCGAGCGGATGATTCATCCTCAATGATGAGCATACCCACATTGGGTTTGTGTTGCATATGGCTCGTGTGCGCCGCCAAACCAGACACAAACACGTAGTAACAACCATCCAAAAACGCATACGGCGCATGACTTGCCTGCGCATCGCCATTGGCATCGGTGGTGGCTAAAATCGCACTGATGCATTGGGCATGCAGTCGCTCAATTTCAGTTTGAATGTCCACGTCAGTCGCAGTGACTGGGTGTTTGGATGGGTCGTTCATCATGGTGTCGGTTTATTCATCGCCAAAATCGGTTTGAGCCGTTTCATCATCGGCTTCGTCTTGATTCATACTCGGCTCTAAAGCGGATTTAATCAATTGAAACAGTTCTCGATAGGCTTTGGGTGGTTTGCTTTGTTCGGCTTCTTTGCGTGCATTGCGCACCAAGGCGCGCAAAGGCTGCGCATCAACGCTTGGAAAGTCGCTCAAAAATTGAGTGATGGCTTCGTCCTTGGCAATCATTTCGTTGCGATAGCGTTCAATCCGATGCAGCAACGCCGTGGCTGCCGTTGACGAGCCCTTGAGTTGTTTGAGTTTCTCAACGATGGGGGTGGTGTCTTCACTGCGCATGATTTTACCAATAAATTGCAATTGTCGGCGATGCGCACCGTGGGTCGGAATGCGTTGGTATTCTTTAATCGCTTCACGCAATTCATCGGACATGGGGATTTTTTTCAAAGCGTCTTTGGACAGTTCAACCAATTCTTCGCCCAAGTCTTGTAGCTCCAGCATCTGCTGTTTGCGTTTGGTTTTACTGAGTTTATCGACTGCGCGCGAGCCGTCGATTTCGTAGATGGTTTCAGGCATGTTGCTCTCTGTGTTTCTGTGTGCAATGACCGCGCAAAAGCGGTATCATGTGCGCCAATTGGTTCATGAAAAATACAAGGAATACGCCTCATATGTCTGTTCAGTTTGATTATACACGCAACGCATTCGAAACCATTGCTCAAGACGCATTGTCGATTGCAAAAAAAGTCGGTGCGACTGCATCTGCAGTTGAAATTTCTGAATCCAATGGCTTATCGGTCACATCGCGCAACGGTGCGGTCGAAACGGTTGAGCACAACCGCGATAAATCACTGTCGATTTCGGTATATGTCGGCAAACAACGCGGCTTTGCCAGTACCTCGGATTTTTCGGACGCGGCGTTGCGCAGCACGGTTCAGGCGGCGTATGACATTGCTAAATTCACTGCGGCAGACCCTTGTGCGGGTTTGGCAGAGAAAAAATATTTGTATCAAGCCAGTAGCAAACACGCCGATTTGGATTTATTTCACCCGTGGGATTTGAGCACCGCTGATGCGATTGCCTTAACTTTGGCAGGTGAGCAAGCGGCTTTTGATGCGTGCAAACACATTAAAAACTCAGATGGTGCGAGCGTCTCCACGCACCAAGGACACTTCATTGCCGCTGCGAGCAATGGCTTTATGAATGGTTACGCGTATTCGCGCCACTCGGTTAGCGTCGTACCCATCGCGCAAAAAGGCAAATATATGGAGCGTGATGTTTGGTACGCTGCACATCGAGATGCACAGCAATTTTCGGATATTCGCGAAATCGGTGCATATGCAGCCGCCCGCGCGGCGGCACGATTGGGCGCGCGTAAAATTGCTTCACGCACGTGTCCTGTGTTGTTTGAAGCACCCTTGGCGTGCGGTCTGCTTGGTAATTTTACCCAAGCCATCAGCGGCGGTGCGCTGTACCGCAAAACCTCGTTTTTGTTGGATGCGCTGGACACGCGGATTTTCCCTAAGCACATTCAGATTGTCGATGACCCATTTGTGCCGCAAGGCATGGGCAGTGGCTATTTTGATGATGAAGGCATCGCTGCACAACGGCGTGAATTGGTGCAATCGGGCGTTTTGACGGGCTATCTGCTCTCGATGTACACCGCACGTAAACTTAAAATGCAACCCACGGGCAATGCCAGCGGCTCGCACAACTTGCGCATGAGCAGTGGTAAAACCAAAAAATCCGATGATTTTTCAGCCATGTTGAAAAAACTCGGCACAGGTTTGTTGGTGACTGAATTGCTCGGCTCAGGCGTGAACTATGTGACAGGCGATTATTCACGCGGTGCGAGTGGTTTTTGGGTGGAAAATGGCGCGATTGCCTATCCCGTGCACGAAATCACGATTGCGGGCAACTTAAAAGAGATGTTTCAGCAAATTGTCGCCATTGGTGCGGATGAAATCATACGCGGCACCAAACAGACGGGTTCGATTTTAATTGAAAATATGACCATTGCTGGATAAGCCATGTACGAACACAAAAAACAAGCGGTTATCTCGCGCCAACAATTTCGCCAACGCATTCAAAAACATTTATTTGCGGTATTGTTGCTGTTGTTATTGTCTTTGGCAGTTGGTATGTTGGGCTACCATCGATTTGAGCAATTATCGTGGATGGATGCATTTTTAAATTCAGCCATGTTGCTCGGCGGCATGGGACCCGTGAACACGCCTGTGACTTCGGCGGGTAAGTTGTTTGCGGGTTTGTATGCTTTGTATGCAGGCTTGGTGTTTATTGTCACCGCAGCGTTGATATTCTCACCGATTGCGCATCGGATTTTGCACACCTTCCACTGGGATGAGAACGATTGATGTATGTGATTAAACGAGTCCGTTGACCAACACCACATACACCGCGATTCCACCGAATAGACTGAGCAAATAATTTTTAAAAACCAGTTGTAATACCGCAGTAAAACCGATGCCTATTAGCGAAAATTGAACGTCGCTCACATGCTGGGTTTTATAGGCTTCGGACGCATACACCACCAAAATCAACATCATAATCAGTGGAAAACGATTTTGAATAAATGCGATGAATGGATGCTCGTTGAGGCTGTCTTTGAAGAAAAACGGCAGGGCGCGTAAGCCCCAAGTGACCAGCATCATCACAACGATCATCAGCGCAATATACGACAGACTGACGGATGAGTTCATGGAGCCTCCTGTGTGGTCAGGTGATTTTGGCGGGCTGTGAAATAATAGTCCAGCATCAGCAACAACAGGGCAATCGCACTGGCTGTGACCAAAAAATAATTGGGTAGAAGCCACGTGGCCAGCACACAAGCCATCACCCCAATGCCGATGTTTTTCAGAGCGGGATTGGATTTGATTTGTTCAATCAGTAAAATCACAAACAACGCCGTGAGCGAAAACTCAATTCCTTTAATCGGTGGGATGGAAGTTGCCAACAACGCGCCGATTGCGGTTCCTATGACCCAGTACGAATGATTAAGGGCGACGATGGATAAGGCATTTTTCGGTGTTGCATCTTTGGAGCTGGTCAGCAGTGAATACGTTTCATCGGTGATGCCAAACATAAAATAGGCTTTTTTTGCCCAAGTGTGCGGTACAAAATCATACAGAGACAGACCAAAGAAAATATGACGCAGATTGATGAGAAAGGTCGCTATCGCCGTATCCATCAGGGAGGCGTGATTGACCACCAAGCCCACTGTGAGAAATTGCGCTGCACCCGCAAACACAAACACGCTAAAAATAATCGGGACGTACCACGCAATCCCTTGTGAGACCATCAGAAAACCAAAGGTAATGCCCAGCGGAATATAGCCAAGAAAAACGGGTAGGGTGATGCTGAATAACGATGGGGATTTCATGGGGCAGGATGACAATGCAAAGACGCGATTGTAACGCATTCTTGTCGTTTAAATTAAGTGCGGTCAAACCACTCACTTAAAAAAGTAAGCACGATGAGTAGGGTCAAACACAGCCAAGCATGGCGTTTTTGTGTGCGTGTGCTTTGATAATTGTAATAAAACGTTTTGCGCACACTGTCCGCGCGCAATCCGCGTGCGCGCAAACTCATCGCGCCGCGTGTGGCATGGCGCAGGGCAAAAATCAATATCGGCAACCATTGCAAGAATTTATCTCGCCAATTCAATCCACGCAAAGTCGCCGAGAGCATGATGCGACGAATTTCCGCGCGCATCAGTTCAATTGAGCCAAAGCTGAGTTGCAGTGCGTAGGCAATGTTCATGGACAACCAGCCGCGTTGCAAGGCAAAGCTCACCACATCGCGCAGGTTGAGCATTTTGCCCGACATCAACGCGACCCAAGTCATGGTGGTGACGCGCAGTAGAATTTGATTGGCTTTATCCATGGTCTCGGGTGTACGTTCGGCAACGAAAATCATGTTCCACAACCAAATCGACCATGAGAGCAACAACGCCAACCCGAAACGGATGACAATACTGCGCCAAGTCATGCCTTGAATTCGCGCCAAAACTGCCAATGCGAGCGCGAGCGCAACCACCGTATGCCATGCCATTGGCAAAGCCACGGCAATAAAAAATAGCATCAGTAGCCCGAGTACGTGCGCGTCGTGCAGCGGACGGGCGCGAATCGGCGCGTCGGTGTGGGTGTTGAAACGAATATCGTCCATCATGTTGCCGCTGCCTCAATAACTTCTAAATGCTGATGGCGAATGCGCCAAGTTTGGTCGGCAATCGCTTGGTGTAGCGTGGCATCGTGGGTAATCACAATCAGCGCGTAGCCTGCGGATTTGAACGACTGTATCAATCGGGTGATGCGCTCGGCATTCAGGGCATCTTGCCCAAAGGTCGGCTCATCCAGCACAATCAGCGATTTTTTCAGCAGAATGGGAAACAGCAAGGTTAAACGCCGCTTTTGTCCTTCGGAGAGTTGATGCGGCGAGCGTTCGGCGCAGTCGTCCAAGCCAAATTGTGTCAACGTGGTGACCACATCTGTCACGCCCAATTGCGCCAACTCCTCTGCCACGGTATCAAAGAAAAAATGGCTGTCGGGGTGCTGAAACACATACATCATCTGTGTGCGCGGTTTGACCGACAGTCCCGATGCGGTGAGTGTGATTTCGCCAGACAAAGGTTTGAGCAATCCTGCCAAGGTATTGAGCAGGGTGGATTTGCCCGAACCGTTGTCACCGCACAGCACGGCGCACTCTCCCGATTTTAAACTTGCATGGGCAACGGAAAACAGTGGATTTTTTTTGTCGTAACCGATGACTAAATTGTTTAAATTTAAAGTGATTTTAGACGGAGCATCGGGCAATGTGAATGATTGAGGATGTGCGCGTTCATGTTCAAGTTCCGCTATTGTTAAGTCGAGATACTGCGCAACGGGCAATTCACGGATGACGCCGTCGGCATGGATGTACCAGCAAATGTCCGCGAGTGGGGCGATTTCACGGTGGTGGTCAATCAAAATCACGCAGGCGTTTTGCTTGAGCGTGTTGAGCGTATGGTAAAAATCCGCCCGCATTTGTGGGTCTAAAAAAGCGGTTGGCTCGTCCAATAATAAAACCTTGGGGTCGGTGACCAACATGGATGCGAGCAATAATCGCTGTGCTTGACCGTGCGAGAGTTTGGCCGTGGGCGTCATTTCAAAATTTGCCAAACCAAACTGTGCCAAGCGATGCAAATGTGTGTGCATCTCGCTGGGGCTGTCTTGGCGATGTTCTAAACTGAAGAAAAACTCCTCTCCGACGCGCTCGTGCACAATTTGCGTGTGCGGGTTTTGCGATAGATACAAGGCATCGGGCGCAATCGCAGGATTGCCGCCTGTGAGTGTGCCGTGGATGAATTCGGGGTGCAAACCTTTGATGAGATTGAGCAAAGTCGATTTACCCGCACCACTCGCACCCGTCAACCAAATCAATCCCGTAGCAGGTAAAGACAGTGGCGCGGGCAGGCGTATGCCTGTGCGCGTTCGGGCGTAGCTAAACTCAAATGCGGGTAAATCAATCAAGTTTTATCCTAGGCGTTCATGTTTATTCATTTCAGAAGCAAAGGTTCAGCGATCTTGAGCAATTAAAAAACCGTCCAGTAAACCCGTTTTGAGCAAACGTTTTCCAAGGAAACGACTCAAACCTGCGGCAAAAATCCAACTGGAGATCACAAATATCAAGAGTTGCAGCGTGTTAAAGCCGATGCTCAGGTTGTCTTGTTCTTGACTGAAAAAATCATAGCCAAAACTGAAGATGGCCGCCATACTCGCTGCCAACATCAGCACAGAGAAATTCCATTTGCGGTAGAAAAACAGCAGAAATATAAACTCTGCCCCCAATCCTTGGAGCAAACCGTACACCAGCGCAATCATGCCCCATTGGGTAATGATGCCTTCCACGCCTGCTGCGACCAGCGAGCCAAACAATGCGATGCTCGGTTTGCGCACCATATAACCGAAAAACACAGGCGCGAGCAACCAAAAGCCATCCAAACCACGTTTGATGCCCAAAGGTTTGAGCAGCGGTTCTTTTAAAACATCATAGACCAAAGTCCATGCCCAATACGCCACCCCCATGGCGGCGGCCATCACGGCGACTGAAACCCATTCTTGCAAAGTAATGGAGCGAAACAGTGCAGCAGGTGAGCACGGTGCGTTGTGTTGTGGATGATTGGGTGAAACCATAGACGTATTCATACGAGTCCTTTCCTACGCAGGGATTATCCTGACAGGTTCAAAGGGTATTTCTCAGATTGAGCCGCCCCATGCGACTAACCACCCCTAAGACATTAAAGCCGCGCCATTATGCAAATGAAACGCTCAAAAGTCAATTAACACATCCATCGACACAAATGCTCAGTCGCCATGAATCAGTTGGTCATAGTCTAAAAAAGTGGCATAATCTCGACCGTGTCTGCCACTGAGCATACACATCCGCTAGGGGTGTCACAGAGTGAAAAATATCTTTGACTGAGAAATACCCTTTGAACCTGATCTGGGTTGTACCAGCGTAGGAAAGCGAAAAAATTCAACCACGTGTTCAATTTTTTCCCCACCTGTTCAACTCGATTTTTACGAAAGCAAATCGAGATGTCACTTCAATCAACAACACACACTTCACAGATTTCTGCCCATGACCTGTGGCAAGACGTGCTTGCCGTGCGTGCAAACGCGCCATTGGTGCACAGCATCACCAATTTTGTGGTCATGAACTTCAATGCCAATGTTCTGCTCGCACTCGGCGCATCACCCGTGATGGCGCACGCGCGTGAGGAAGTCGCTGATATGGCGAACATTGCAGGCGCATTGGTGCTCAACATCGGCACGCTTGAGCCCGACTGGATAGAGGCGATGAAAATCGCCCACACGCGGGCACACGCGCGTGGCATTCCCGTGGTGCTCGATCCTGTGGGTGCGGGCGCAACGCCGTATCGCAATCAGGCGTTGTCTGAACTCATCGCCAACGCACCGCCGTCCATCATCCGTGGCAACGCCTCAGAAATCATGAGCGTGGCGGGCTTGGCAACTGCTACCCGTGGCGTGGACAGTTCGGTGGGCTCGAATCAGGCACTGGACAGCGCACAGATTTTGGCGCAAAAAATCAACGGCGTGGTTTGTGTCTCAGGCGCAACCGATTATGTATTGGATGCGCAAGGACGCGCCGCGCATCTAAACAACGGACATGTTTGGATGACCAAAGTCACAGGTGTGGGCTGCTCGGCAAGTGCGATGATTGGTGCATTTGCGGCGGTGCAGTCGGATTTATGGCGTGCGACACTGGCGGCAATGGCATACCTCGGCGTGGTGGGTGAAGTGGCTTATGAGCAGGCGCAGAACGACGGCGTGGGCACGTACCAAATGCAACTATTAAATGGTTTGCAGTTACTGGATGAGGCAACGTTTGTACAACGGTTGAAACTCAATGATTGATTTAACCCCTGCTCAAATCAAACAAGCCCTGCGGCTGTATTTGGTCACCGATGATGCCTTGTGTCTGCACCATTCATTGTTGGACGTGGTGCAATTGGCGGTGCAATCGGGTGTGACCTGCGTGCAATTGCGCGAGAAACATTTGGCAACAGGCGCATTTGTTGAGAAAGCCCGTGCGTTGCAAGCCATCATTCGCCGCCATGCGCCGCACGTACCACTCATTATCAACGACCGTGTGGATGTTGCACTGGCAGTGGGTGCCGACGGTGTGCACGTTGGGCAGTCGGATATGGTGGTGGCGGATGTGCGCCGTTTGATGGCGGTTGGTGTGGTTGGATTGTCGGTAGAATCGATGGATGATGTGACTGAGGTCGAAAAAATGCGCTCTCAAGGGATTCAGATTGATTATCTTGGTATCAGTCCTGTGTTTGGCACAATGACCAAGTCGGACATCGCACCGCCTTTGGGTTTAGAAGGGGTTGCCAAAATACGTGCTTTGACCGATTTACCTTTGGTGGGCATCGGTGGTATTCACGTTGGCAATGCGCATCAAGTCATACAAGCAGGTGCGGATGGCATCGCCGTGGTCAGCGCGATTTGCTCAGCGGCATACCCCGATGAGGCGGTACGGGCTTTGTTAGAAACGCTACGAAGCAATCCATGCCGAATTTAAACCATTGACACTATTGGATTGCCACCCCTCGATAAAACCATTCGAGGGTCGCAATGACCATGCTCACATTTAAAAAATGATAGGAACCAGTATGACAACACACTATCCACGCATCCTCTCCATCGCAGGTTCAGACAGTGGCGGCGGTGCGGGCATACAGGCAGACCTCAAAACCTGTTCGGCTTTGGGCTGCTACGGCATGACCGCCATCACCGCGATTACTGCTCAAAATACTTGTGGTGTGCAGGGCATACACGCGATTCCGCCTGAAATGCTGCGCCAACAAATCGACGCGGTGGTCGGTGATATTGGCGTGGATGCAGTGAAAATCGGTATGTTGCATGACCCCGAAGTCGTCCACATCGTTGCCCAAGCGATTCGCCAGTATCGGTTCAAACACATCGTGCTCGATCCTGTGATGGTCGCCACCAGTGGCGATGCGCTGATTGCGCGTGAAACCGTTGCGGTTTTGGTGGATGAATTGTTCCCTCTGGTCAGCGTCATCACGCCGAATTTGGATGAGGCGAGTTTGTTGCTGGCGCGCCCAATTCAATATGTGGATGAATTGAATACCGCAGCGCAGGATTTACAGGCTTTGGGTGCGCCCGCGGTGCTGCTCAAAGGTGGGCATTTGGCAGAACAACACGAAGGTGCGCAAGTGACCGATGTGTTGCTGTACGCGCAGGACGGCGCAATGCACACACAAACCTATACCAGCCCACGCATCATTAGCCGAAACACCCACGGCACAGGCTGTACACTGTCATCGGCGATTGCTTGCCACTTGGCTTTGGGCGAATCTTTGCCCGATGCGGTGGCAAAGGCGCGTGCGTATATTGTGCAAGCCATCGAGCAAGGAAAAAATGTGCACACAGGGCAGGGGCACGGGCCACTCAATCATGGGTTTGCGCCTGTGGTGATTCGGGTTTTGGGTGGTTGATGGGGGGGGATGGGCGTACAATGCTTGGGGTTGATTGAGAAATTGTCAATCAATAATGGGTGGCTAAACTTCCAAATAAATTTTAGTAATTTGATTTTTAAAAATTTTTTAAATTGATGAGGGATGTTATATGTTAATTATTCAGAATTTTATGTGTCGTTTTGACGCATAAATATAGTTAGTCCTAGGAGGATACATGACCGACCCAATGCAACTTTTATTACAACAAATTGTAGACAATACGGCGAGTGACGACTCGCTTTGGATTGCGGCAGTATCAGGTAGTGCAGCAATTTTAGGTGCTTTGGTTTCTGCGCTTTTCAGTTACTGCACTACAGAAAGAACAATAAAATTTCAAAATAAAATTGAGCATAAAAGGCTTAAAGCCACGATTATTACAGCAGAGAGACTTCGATATCTTCAAGATCTGAGGACACTAGTAGCTGAGTTGTATACGCAAATGGACATGCAGTTATCGCATCTCCAAAGACCAGTAAATCCAACACAACAAACTCAGTATCAGCAGGTGTTAGATGATTTTTCAATGGAAATTATGAGTAAGTGCCATGCAATTTTTCCAATGCTCAATCGTGGCGAAGAAGATGAGAAAGAGTTACATGAAGCTCTTAATGAATCTCTAGCGTTAATGCAATCATATTTCGCACAAAAAACGCATGCCGCACTTGTAATAGATATGGCATTGTATTCCGCTTTAAAAACACAAGCGTTTAATTCTCTAGAAGCAATTGGAATAAAAATATGGGCAAAAGTTCAGAGCCTAGAATAGGACTATCGCTCAAGGACGTTCGCCCCAATCGGCGCATGCTTCACATTTTACGCGCTGTTTGTTGCGTCTGTTCTTTAGCCCGTAAGTTGGGGTGAACGGTTTTTGTGAACCCCAACAACCACGGTATGCAAACATTGTTGGGGTTCGCGATGAAACCGCTCACCACCAACCTACATTTATATCATTTTCTCACCAACCACCCCAAACCCAAACTCACCAATAAACTCGGTATCGCCGAGCCAAACTGCGGTGCGTAGTGGCTGCACAAATGAAACACGGCAATGCCGATGAGCCAAATCACGGCAGATGGCATGTGAATGGCGTGTGCATTTGTGTATTCGTTCAATTTGGTTTTGAATGACAAACGCGCGATAATCACGCCATACAACGGCACAAAAACCGAACTGAGCATCAATAAAAAAGGTTCTAAACCGTGCATGTCCAAGAGCATGGCGCACAACACGGCGACTATTGCCAAGTATTTGCCCCAAGTGGCGATGTGGATGTTTGTGAACAAATGGTTGAGCGATACCGCACCTGAGTGCACATCGCCGTAGGCGTTGTCCATTTCATCCACGAGGATTAAGCCCAAGGCAATCAAGCCAAATTGTGCGAGTAAAATGGCACTGACCAATCCGACATCGGGTGCGGTGGTGCTGACCACCAGTACGCCCAAGCCGTAGCACCAAATATTGGCAATCGCGTAGCCCAACCACGTGCCCTTAAACGCAGAAGTTCGGTGTGTGCCCAACTTGCCGTAGCGCGCATAATCCGCAACCAAAGGCAACCACGACACGGGCATGGCAATTACCAAGTCAATCGCCGCGAGCGTGCTCATCTCGCCTGTACCTGTCCTGTGCCAAAACGCGCTCAAACCGCCATCGGCTTGAACCACGCGCAAAATGAACTGCACCGATAACCATATCAGAGACAATACCACTAAAGGCAAGGCGTAATGTCCAATCACGCGACGTACCAGTTGAATCATTGAACTGGAAGCGAGTAAAAACAACAAGCCACCAAAAAAAGCGGTCACCGCAAACGGCAACCAAGCGGCATTTAATCCAGTGGTTTGGCTGATGATGGCGGCAAACCCATCGCGCATGATGACCAATTCAAACGCTGTCCAACCGAGCAGTTGAATGATATTAAGCACCACGGGCAGTTTGGCAAAGCCGCGGCCATAAGTCGCCTGCATCAAACCCGCGCTGGATAAGCCATGATTGCACCCGAGTTGTGCCACCCAAGCCAATAGGGCAGAACCCAACACAGAACCCACAACAATCGCCAGCAGGGCAGAGCGTGTGCCCAGTGCAGGCACGAGGTACGCGCCCATTTGCATGACCAGTAAGCCCACGCCGAGCGAAAACCACAGCGAAGCATGGTCGCGCAATGTGAAAATACGTTCAGAATTTAAAATAGCAGATGACGCTGACGCAGTGGTCATAATGAGTCCTTTCCTTCGCGGGCATTATCCCGACAGGTTCAAAGGGTATTTCTCAGATTGCACCGCACCATGCGATGAACCACCCCCAAGACATAAAGCGGCGACATTATGCAAAGGTCTGAGTTTAAAGTCAAATAAATGGGTTTGTTGTTTGACAGGCATCACAATTATTTGAGGTGTGATGTCATCCCGATGGTGTGCTGGGGTGTTATGGGCACGCCGAATAATCGGTGTTTTGCTAAGGAGCAAATAATGAGTGCGTTTAAAGATTTATTGCAACAAGCCGAAGCCTTATTGCGCCAAGCGACCAATGGCAGCCAAGGGCAAGCGAATGATTTGCGCCAAAATGCGCAAGACTTGCTAGAAAAAGTCAAAGCCAGCAGTCAGGTGTTGCAAGATGAAGCGGTGGGTAAAGCCAAGCAAGTGGGTGAGGCAACACAGAATTACGTCAAAGAAAACCCGTGGCAAGCCGTGGGCATTGCCGCGAGTTTGGGTTTGTTGCTCGGTGCGTTGATGAAAAAAGAGGGTGACGCAGATGATAAAGCATCGGCTGATCCAAAAGTGATTGAGGCGACACCACCGAGCACAGAAAACTAAACGCAGTTTCACGCACACCATCACAACATCAAAAACAAGGACAAATTTTGCCCTTGTTTTTGTATCTTGGCTGGCAACAATGGGCTGTTGGCTTGTATTTAGGGCGAAATCATCCTATGATGTTCGGACAAAAATTATAGGAGAGCACCATGCCCATCATCACTCAAATCGAAGACCTACGCCGCTTGGCGCAAAAACGCGTACCACGGATGTTCTATGACTATGCCGATTCGGGCAGTTGGACTGAATCGACTTATCGAGCCAATCAATCAGATTTTAATGACATCAAATTGCGCCAGCGCGTGGCGGTGGACATGACCAATCGAACCACAGCAACGACGATGGTGGGACAAACGGTATCTATGCCCGTGGCACTTGCGCCCACAGGTTTGACGGGCATGCAACATGCGAACGGCGAAATTTTGGCAGCACGTGCGGCGCGCGAATTCGGTGTGCCGTTTACTTTGTCCACCATGAGCATTTGCTCGATTGAGGATGTGGCGGAGCACGCGGGTCAAGGGTTTTGGTTTCAGTTGTATATGATGAAAGACCGCACTTTTATGTCGCGCTTGATTGCGCGCGCCAAAGCCGCACAATGCGGCGCATTGGTTTTGACCTTGGATTTACAGATTTTGGGGCAACGTCATAAAGACATTGTGAACGGCTTATCTGCACCACCGAAATTAACCTTGAAAAATATGCTCAATATTGCCACAAAACCGCGTTGGGCTTTGGGTATGCTGGGTACAAAACGCCGTCAGTTTGGCAATATTGTCGGGCATGTCACGGGTGTGGATGATATGAGTTCGCTCTCGACTTGGACTGCTCAGCAGTTCGACCCATCGCTTAATTGGGACGATGTCGCGTGGGTAAAATCGCAATGGGACGGCAAACTCATTATCAAAGGTATTTTGGATGTGGAGGATGCGCGTTTGGCAGCTGCTTCGGGCGCGGATGCTTTGGTGGTGAGCAACCACGGCGGACGACAACTCGATGGCGCGGAATCCAGCATACGGGTTTTGCCAAAAATTGTTGATGCGGTGGGTGACACAATAGAAATTCACATGGACAGCGGCATACGCAGTGGGCAAGATGTCCTCAAAGCACGGGCTTTGGGTGCGCGCGGTGTTTATATTGGGCGTGCATTTTTGTATGGTCTGGGTGCGATGGGGCAGGCTGGGGTACGCACTGCTTTAGAGATTATCCACAAAGAATTGGATGTGACGATGGCATTGTGCGGACACCGAGACATTGAAAATGTGGGGCGAGATATCTTGGTTTGACTTTGGGGTGAACAGCCATCCAGCCACTTTCATGTCTGATGGGGTCTCATTAAAGTATCGTTTGTGATGAAACTCATGGCGGAGAGGAAGGGATTCGAACCCTCGATACGCTATAAACGTATACACGCTTTCCAGGCGTGCGACTTCAACCACTCATCCACCTCTCCGTTTTGACATCCGCTGCGCTATTTTGGAGCGGGTGAAGGGGATCGAACCCTCGTCTAAAGCTTGGGAAGCTTTCGTTCTACCATTGAACTACACCCGCTACGTTGTGCACAGCGGTTGGCATTATAGCGATGTTGCGTGAATTTTGTTTGGGTTTTGCTTGAATATGATGTGCATTTATTTGTGGTTGATTTGGCTTATTACGCGCTGTTTCTCGCGTTGCCATTCACGGTCTTTTTCGGCGTGACGTTTGTCATATTCGGCTTTACCGCGCGCCAGTGCAATTTCACATTTGATTTTGCCACGGGTGTAGTGTAAATCCAATGGGACGAGTGTGAAGCCGCGTTGCTCCACCTTGCCGATGAGGCGTGAAATTTCATCGGCTTTGAGCAGCAGTTTTCGCGTTCGAGTTGGATCAGGGTTGACATGGGTCGAGGCTGAAAGCAGTGGGCTGATGTGTCCACCGAGTAACCACAACTCGCCATCACGCACGATGACGTAGGTGTCTTTGAGTTGCACGCGGCCTGCGCGTATGGCTTTGACTTCCCAGCCGCTCAGGACAATCCCTGCTTCGTATTTTTCTTCGATGAAGTAGTCGTGATAGGCTTTTTTGTTTTGTGTGATGCTCATGGCGTTGATGGTCTTTGAGTGGTCTTTTACGGGGGTATCCGTTACAATGCTTACTATTCACATTGTATCAAAGTTTAGCCATGCCTCGTGTTCATAAAACCGTTGTCCTTCCTTATTCGCAGCAGCAAATGTATGATTTGGTCGATCGGGTCGAAAACTATCCGCAGTTTTTGCCGTGGTGTGGTGGTGTGGTTGTCCATCAGCGCACCGAAACCACTTTGGACACCACGATTAAAATGGCATTCAAAGGATTCAACCAGTCTTTTCGTACCAGCAATCAAAATACGCCACCCTCTGCCATGACCATGCGCTTTAAAGATGGGCCATTTAAACATTTAATCGGTCAGTGGACATTTGAACCTATCGCTCTGTCAAATGCTTTGGCTGATGGTCAAGGGGTACGCGTGGTGTTTGATTTGGATTATGAGTTTTCCAATAAACTGTTTGCGCTGGCAATCGGCCCTGTATTCGGGATGGTGGCACAAACCTTTATGGATGAGTTTGTCAAACAAGCCAAGGTGTTGTATGGTTGATGCCCCCCCCATCAATGTCTCTGTGGTGTATGCGCATACGGATGGTACTTGGTTCACCGCAGACTGCGTTCTACCTCACGGTGCGACCTTGGCCGATGCGGTACGCACGAGTGGTATTTTGTCCGCGTATCCTGATTGGCAATTAGAGCATTTGCATGTGGGTATTTACGGGCATCGTCGTCCATTAGAAGCGATTTTGCATGAAAATGACCGTGTGGAAATCTACCGTCCTTTGAAAATAGACCCAAAAGATAGAAGAAGAGTTAAAGTCAATAGCATACGTGATGCAAGAAAATGGCGACAATTAAATAAAAATAACCCCAAATAGCCATCTCTCTGGATAAAAAGCGAACGACCGTATTTTGATTATTGCTGCCTTGCGCGTACAATGGCGCATCCTGCTCGACTCCACAACGACTATAAGAGCATTAACCCACTGTGAGGCAAAATATGTATTCAAGAATTATTGGTACGGGAAGTTATTTACCCAATGAAGCGGTTACGAATGATGAGTTGGCAGCGCGTTTGGCAAAAGATGGCGTAGAAACTTCAGATGAATGGATACGTTCGCGTACAGGAATAGAGCAACGTTACCTCGCCAGTCCCAATCAAACCAGCAGCGATTTGGCACTGTTTGCTGCACAAAATGCTTTGGAAATGGCGGAGGTTTTGCCCAGCGAAATCGACTTAATCATCGTGGCCACCACTTCGCCAGACATGACTTTTCCCAGTACCGCGTGTTTGCTACAAGCGAAAATCGGCGCGGACAACGCGGCAGCGTTTGATGTCCAAGCCGTGTGTAGTGGATTTGTGTACGCTCTGACCACAGCGGATGCGATGGTGCGTGCGGGTCAAGCCAAGAAAGCTTTGGTGGTTGGCTCGGAAGTATTCTCGCGCATGTTGGATTGGAAAGATCGCACTTCGTGCGTGTTGTTTGGCGATGGTGCGGGCGCGGTGGTTTTAGAGGCTTCGGAGGAAGCGGGCATCCTCGCTTCACGCATCCATTCAAACGGACGTTTGAGTTCTATTCTGAATGTATCCAGTTCGATTCAGGGCGGCAAAGTGGTTGGTAACCCGTTCATGTATATGGATGGGCAAGCGGTATTTAAAAATGCCGTGAGTGCACTCGGTGATGTGGCGCAAGAAGTGTTGGACGCGGCGAATATGAATGCTGAGCAACTCGATTGGTTGATTCCGCATCAAGCGAATTTGCGCATCATCGCTGCCACTGCCAAACGTTTGGATTTTCCTATGGATAAGGTGGTCGTTACCGTCAACCAACATGGCAATACCTCAGCGGCTTCTGTGCCTTTGGCGTTTGATACGGCTGTTCGCGATGGTCGCATCACCAAAGGACAAACCGTTTTGGTACAGGGTGTGGGCGGCGGATTTACTTGGGGTGCCAACCTATTTCGGTTCTAAAAGAGGCTGTGCTGAGGTACAATACGGCGGTATTTATTCACACAACCCTTGAATGGAATCCAACATGAATCAAACTCAAAAAACTTTTGCCAAAGTCGTTGGTACGGGACGTTATTTACCCAATGCACCGATTGGCAACGCCGAATTGGTGGCGCGTATGGCTGCCAAAGGCGTCGAAACTTCGGACGAATGGATCCGTGAGCGTTCGGGTATTACCCAACGTTATTGGGCCAATGACGACCAACCTGTGAGTGTTTTGGCGGAGTTTGCAGCGCGTCAGGCTTTAGAAGCGGCAGGTATGGGAGCAGATGAGTTGGACTTTATCATCATTGGCTCGTCAACCCCCGATATGATTTTTCCTTCAGCGGCCTGTTTGTTGCAATCGAAATTGGGTGCGAAAAATGCCGCCGCTTTGGATGTGCAGGCGGCGTGTACGGGTTTTGTCTATGCCATGACTGTGGCCAACGCAATGATACAGTCGGGTCAAATTAAAACCGCTTTGGTGGTGGGTGCGGAAACCATCAGCGATATTTTGGATGAAGAAGACCGCACAACCGCTGTATTGTTTGGTGATGGTGCGGGTGCTGCGGTACTCAAAGCTTCCGATGAACCTGGTATTTTGGCGTGCAACATTCACTCAGACGGTGATTTATCCAGCATTTTATATGGCGATGCGCGTATTCGTGGCGGGCAATTAAAGGGCGACCCACGCATCAAAATGGATGGACAAGCGGTGTTTAAAAATGCGGTGTCATTCTTGTCCGAAGACGCACAAGCCACTTTGGACAAAGCGGGTATGACGGTTGAGCAATTGGATTGGTACATTCCGCATCAAGCGAATATTCGCATCATCCAATCCGCAGGCAAACGTCTTGGCATCCCAATGGAAAAAACGGTTGTGACGGTGGATCAACATGGCAATACCTCGGCGGCATCGGTGCCTTTGGCACTGGACACCGCCGTGCGCGATGGCCGTATCCAAAAAGGTCAAACGGTACTCATGCAAGGCGTGGGTGGTGGTTTTACTTGGGGCACGGTGTTGATGCGGTTTTAAGCGTTCAAAAAAAGTAAAACCCTACTTTTTTTGGATTAAAGTTAGAAAATTTGTCAGGGAAACCCTGACAAATTTTATTGCAAAAGCAAAGAAAAGGAAAACACATGAGTTTAGCATTCGTATTCCCTGGACAAGGTTCGCAAGCCATTGGCATGCTCAATGATATGGCAGACTTGCCAGTGGTTAAAAACACGATTATTGAAGCATCCAATGCACTGGGCGTGGATTTGCTTGCGATGATGCAAAACGGCCCCGCTGAAGCATTGAATCTGACCATCAATACCCAACCCGTGATGCTCACTGCATCGGTGGCGTTTTATCGCGCTTGGGTTGAGGCGGGTGGTAAAACGCCTGCCATCATGGCAGGACACAGTTTGGGTGAATACTCTGCTTTAACGGCTGCGGGTGTGTTTGGCTTGACCGATGCGGTCAAACTCGTGCGTTTGCGTGCCGAAGCCATGCAAAACGCTGTACCTGTTGGTGTGGGTGGTATGGCGGCGATTTTGGGTATTGACGACGACACGGTGAAATTTGTGTGTGAGACGGCACAATCCGAAACGGGTGAAGTGGTGCAAGCGGTGAACTTTAATTCACCTGGGCAAGTGGTGATTGCGGGACACAAAGGCGCGGTGGAAAAAGCCTGTGAATTGGCAAAAGCCGCAGGTGCAAAACGCGCATTGGTTTTGCCCGTATCAGCACCGTTTCACTCAACGCTGCTGCAACCTGCGGCAGAAAAACTGCAAGCGGCGTTGGCAGAATTGACCCTGAATACGCCACAAATTCCTGTGGTCAATAATGTCGATGTACTCATCGAAACCGATGTCAATCAAATCAAAGACGCGCTCGTGCGCCAAGCATGGCATCCGGTGCGCTGGGTTGAATGCGTGCAAAAAATTGCAGACCAAGGTGTGACCGATATGGTTGAATGCGGACCTGGTAAAGTGTTGGCAGGTTTGGCAAAACGCATTGATGCGCGACTGACTGGGTACGCGTTGGTGGATCAAGCGAGTTTGCAAACCATCAAAGAAACATTGGCTTAATAATATAATTAGTAAAGGAATGGTTATGGGAACTTTGGACGGAAAAGTCGCTTTGGTAACGGGCGCATCGCGTGGCATTGGTCGTGCGATTGCACAAACCTTGGCACAGCAGGGTGCGATTGTGGTGGGTACGGCAACTTCGGCTTCTGGCGCGCAAGCAATTGAGCACGATTTGCAAACCATCCATCCAAAATGTCGTGGGCTGGTGCTCAATGTTGCGGACAGCGCGCAAACCGATGAAGTGATGAAACAAATCGAGGACGAAGTCGGTTCGGTGGCGATATTGGTCAACAACGCAGGCATCACCCGCGACAACATCACCATGCGTATGAAAGACGAAGAATTCGACGACGTGATTGCAACCAACTTGCGCGGTGTATTTCGGCTGTCGCGTTCGGTCATGCGCGGCATGATGAAAGCGCGCTCAGGCCGCATCATCAACATCAGTTCGGTGGTGGCAAAAATGGGCAATGCAGGGCAAGCCAACTATGCCGCAGCCAAAGGGGGGGTAGAAGCCATGACCCGTGCGTTGGCGCAAGAATTGGGTTCGCGCAATATCACGGTCAACTGTGTTGCCCCTGGGTTTATTGCCACCGACATGACCCACGCGATGGGCGAGGGTGCGGCTGAAGCCTTGCAAAGTCGCATTCCATTGGGACGTTTGGGCCAAGCGCAAGACATTGCCAATGCGGTGTTGTTTCTTGCGGGGGATTCTGCCAGTTACGTCACAGGACAGGTACTTGGTGTGAATGGCGGTATGGATATGTGATTTTGTGATGGTATGGATTGAAATAAAACGGGAGCAGATGCTCCCGTTTGTCATTTTATACGTGCAGCCATTAAAGTCGATACGTCATTGCGAGCGGCTTTGTCGCGAAGCAATCCATATAATACAAATCAGACTCATTGCATGGACAGTGATGAATTGCTCCGTTGGTCAAACATTGCTCACAACGATGCTCGTTCATTTTATTGGCAAAAGTTGCCATGACGGTTATCAAATCTGTGTCACAGGAATGCTGATAAACCCGCCCGCGCCACCGTAATTCATTGGCGTGAACGCTTCAATTTGTGCCTCACTCATTGCCAAATCACCACGCAAAGTGTTGGTCATGGCTTGGGTAATGCGCATATCCACCATTTGCCCAATCAATTTTTGGCGCACGTTTTTCACGCCCACAGGTGGTTTAAAGTTCACAATGCGGTTGTTCTCAGTGCGACCGTACAATTCAGATGGGTCACGGGTTGAAAGACCTTCGACCAAGACTTTTTCCACCGTACCCACCATGCCTGCACTGACGGTTTTGGCGTACTCGAAAATCTCGGCTTGCAGGGTTTGCAGGCGATGGAGTTTTTCGTTGTAGGGCACCAAATCCTCTAAATCTGCCGCAGGCGTTCCGGGGCGCGCACTGTAAATGAATGAGAAACTGACATCAAATTTGATGCGCTCAATTAACCGCATGGTATCGAGAAAGTCCTCATGGGTTTCACCTGGAAAGCCGACAATAAAGTCCGAAGACATGGCAATATCGGGACGCACCACGCGCAGTTTGTCGATGATATTGATGTATTGTTGCGCGGTATAACCGCGTTTCATAGCAGACAAAATTCGGTCAGAGCCCGATTGCACAGGCAAATGCAAATGATTAACCAATTGGGGCACTTTGGCAAATGCGCCAATCAATCGGTCATCAAAATGATTCGGATGGCTGGTGGTGAATCGAATGCGCTCGATGCCTTCAATGTGCGCCATGGTTTCCAACAGCGTGGCGAAGTCTGCCACCTCTGAAGTCTCACCCATTTTGCCCAAATAACCGTTGACATTTTGCCCCAATAAATTGATTTCCTTCACCCCTTGATCGGCCAAATCGGCAATCTCAGTCAGTACATCGTCAAACGGACGCGAGACCTCCTCGCCACGTGTGTAGGGCACGATGCAGTAACTACAATATTTCGAACAGCCTTCCATGATGGAAACAAATGCGGTGGCTTTTTCAACCCTTGGTGGTGGCAGATGGTCAAATTTTTCGATTTCAACGAATTCGATGTCCACTTGCGAGCGGCCTGTCTTGGCGCGTTTGGCGAGTAATTCAGGCAAACGGTGCAAGGTTTGCGGGCCAAACACGACATCGACATACGGTGCGCGTGAAACAATGTTTTTGCCCTCTTGTGAGGCCACACAGCCGCCGACACCGATGATTAAATCGGGTTTGTGTTTTTTGATTTCACGGATGCGCCCCAAATCGGAAAACACTTTTTCTTGCGCTTTCTCGCGAATCGAGCAGGTATTGAGCAGTACCACGTCGGCTTGATTGATGTCGTCGGTTTTAGTAAAGCCGCTTTGTTCGCGCAGTACGTCGTGGATTTTGTCGGTGTCATATTCGTTCATTTGACAGCCGAAGGTTTTGATATAGACTTTTTTCATATGCAGTTCCGTCGAGACAGTGGTTTAATCTGGGGACGAGGTTGACAAGACAAAGTCAATTGTCAACGATAAGTCGGCCATTATACATGGCTTTGGTTATGGGCAACACCATGAGTTGATACACACTGATACAAATCCATTGAAGGCTTGTCTGTAGAATCAAAATACTATTTTTCTAATAAAGGTTTTACATGATTTTACGAGGCACGCATCGTCCAGACTTATTGCGCAATGAGGTATTGGCAGATTTATTGCAAGAGACGGCTCATCAATATCCCGACCAAATCGCCTTGATTGATGGTCATACGGATGACAGCATCAGTTATGCTCAATTGAATCAACGTGCTGACCAAGTGGCACACCATTTGATTGAGCGCGGTGTTCAGGTGGGTGACATGGTTGGGTTGTGGTTGCCGCGCGGTATGGATTTACTCATGATGCAGGCTGGGATTGCCAAGGCAGGTGCGGCGTGGTTGCCCTTTGATGCCGATGTGCCCGTTGACCGCATTGCCGTGTGTTTAGAGGATGCTCATGCGGTCGGTTTGCTCAGTTGTGAGGCATTTTTACCTCAATTGACGCATTTAACGCAACCTGTTTGGACGGCAGAGACGTTGTCCATACCCGTTTCGAGTGAATTAAAACATCAACGAGCACAGGCCAGCGATCCTGCTTATGTGATTTACACCTCGGGCTCTACAGGTAAACCCAAGGGGATTATGATCAACCAAGGGAGTATTTGCCACTTTTTGCGCAGTGAAAACAGTGTGCTTGGCATCCGTATGAGCGATCGCGTGTATCAAGGTTTTTCAGTGGCGTTTGATATGTCCTTTGAAGAAATTTGGATTAGTTACTTGGTGGGCGCGACGTTGTGGCTTGCGCCCAAGAAAGTGGTGAGCGATCCTGATGCGATTATCAATGCAATTGAAGAAAATGAAATCAGCGTGTTGCACGCTGTGCCAACGTTGCTGGCATTGTTACCACGCGATGTGGCAGATTTACGCTTGATTAATCTGGGTGGCGAGATGTGCCCTGATTCGGTGGTGGAGCGTTGGGCAACACCGCATCGGCAGTTGTTCAACACCTATGGTCCGACTGAAGCAACGGTATCTGCGAGTTTGGCGAGATTAGAACGAGGTAAACCCGTAACCATTGGTACACCTTTACCAAATTACGGCATGATGATATTGGATGAAGGCACAAATATGCTTGATGTTGGGCAGACAGGTGAGTTGTGCATTATTGGTCCAGGGGTGGCGATGGGCTATCTAGGCCGCCCAGATTTAACCACAGAAAAATTCATACCCAATCCGTATGCGGAAAATGAATTGGAAGCGCGTCTGTATCGCACGGGTGATTTGGCACGAATGGATGCCGATGGGCAAGTACAGTGTTTGGGGCGAGCAGATGATCAAGTCAAAATTCGCGGTTTTCGGGTTGAGTTGGGTGAAATTGAAGCCGCCTTGTGTGAGCAAGACAATATCGGCACAGCAGCGGTGATTGTTAAAAATGAATATGGTGTGGATCAATTGTTGGCGTTTGTGGTGCTTGAAGTAGGGCATTCTTTTGATATAGCACAGGCGCGGGCGCAATTGGCGGCGCGTATGCCTGCGTATATGGTTCCCTCACAAATTATTCCTTTGGACGAAATGCCGCGTTTGTTGTCTGGAAAAATTGACCGTAAAGTATTGCGTGCCTTGGAGGTTGAGTCTGTCGGTGATGAGGATTCTGACGCGCCGCGCACACCGATCGAAAAAGTTTTATTTGAAGCACTTGCCAAGAGTTTTCCCAATCAAGCAATTTTATTTAAATCGGATTTTTTCTGCGATTTGGGCGGACACAGTTTATTGGCTGCGCGCGTGATTTCTTTACTTCGACAACACGACGGTTTGGAAAACCTCAGCGTTCAGGTAATTTATCAAAAACGTACCGTTGCCGCAATTGCTCAAGCGTTGGAACAACAAGCCTTACAAGTTCAAGCTGTTGTAGAACCCATGACACCGCCGAGTAAAGAAACTCTGCGTCGTCGTGTGTGGTGTGGGCTGGCTCAGGCGATGACAATGCCTGTCTTGTTGTGTTTGCGCATGGCTCAATGGTTGATGCCATTTTTTACGTATCATTATTTAACGGGTGATGATGGTGACAGTGTTTTATTTGCCACCACTGTTTCATTGGGCATGTTTTTATTGGCTCATGTCTTAACGTTTGTGGTTGTGATTGTTGGCAAACGTCTGATTTTTCATCGCGTTAAAGCAGGGCATTATCCGCTGTGGGGACTGACGTATTTTCGTTGGTGGCTGTACGAGCGTTTGAGTGAAATACCTGCGCTGTATTTATTGGCTGGTTCATCGTTGAACAATCTATATCTGCGTGCATTGGGTGCCAAAATCGGGCACGACGTGATGATTGGGTCAGCGTTTGTCCGTGTGCCTCATCTATTTTCCGTCGGTGATGAAGCAGATATTGGCAATGGTGTGAACATTGAAAATGCCTATGTAGAGCATGACGAATTGTTCTTGGGGGAAGTCCAAATTGGTGCACGAGCCTTTGTTGGCTCCTACGCGGTAGTACAAGGCAATTCCCAAATTGAGGACGATGGTTTATTAGAAGGCCTATCAGCTCTCAGTATTGGGGACAAACTACCATCTCATCAGATTTGGGGCGGTAGTCCTGCGGAGTATATGGGTGAGCGACCCAAGCATCGCCACGCACCGCGCCCATCTTTATCGGATGTACATTTGCGCTTGGAACATTTTTATTATTTGCTTGGTGCGTGCTTTATTGCATGTTTGTTTTTCTTGCCGATTTTCCCCAGTTTTATGTTAATCGATTATTTAGACAGTAATTGGTTTAATGTCACTGACGGAGACTTCGGCGTTTTTACAAAATCCACATTGATTTATTTCGCTTTGGGTTTACCTGCCAGTGTGGTACTGTTATTTGCAACCACGATTATTTCGAGTTTATTGCGGCGAGTGTTGTTGTTTAAGCCGATTGTTGCTGGCACATATCCGACGCACAGTGGTTTGTACTACCGAAAATGGTTGACCAATCAGATTCAGGAATCCAGTTTAAATGTCTTACACGGTTTATATGCAACGGTGTACGCCCCATCATGGTTTCGACTGCTTGGTGCAACCATTGGTCGAGATGCGGAAATTTCGACCGCCATGGGCGTAGTACCCGATATGTTGACTTTGGGCGATGACTCATTTATTGCAGATGGTGTGATGCTCGGTGATGAACACATTGAGGGCGGTTGGATGACTTTGCGTCCCACGGTGGTGGGTAGTCGCAGTTTCGTGGGCAATGGTGCGTACGTGCCCGATGGACGTATTATTCCCAACGATGTGTTGATTGGTGTCCAGACCAGTTGTCCGCCGAATGCAAAGTTAGACCATGGACAAACTTGGATTGGTTTACCACCGATGATTTTACCCATGCGTGAAAAAGCACTGGAATTTGATAAAACTTTGACTTTCAGACCCACTATTTTTCGTAGAATGGGGCGCGGTTTGATTGAAGGGTTGCGCATTATCCTACCCATGTCTTTCGCCATTATTACGGGCTACTTTACGGTATTGGAGGTCATGCCATTTGCTGAAGATGAGCAATGGTTTAGCGTGTTGGGAATGCTCGCATTGTGTGGTATTGTGTATGGCTTGATTTCTTTTGGTGTGATTTGGTTGCTTAAATGGTTGTTGATTGGTCGCTACAAACCACGCGCACAACCAATGTGGACCGTCTTTGTGTGGTTTAGCGAAGCAGTGACCAGTATGTATGAATCCATCACGGTGTTCAATTTTATGAACTTTCTGCGTGGTACGCCATTGCTGCCGTGGGCGTTTCGCTTGATGGGGGTGAAAATTGGCAAAGGCGTTTTTTTGGACACCACCGATATTACCGAATTTGATTGCGTGAGTATTGGTGACTACGCAGTGTTGAACGCGCGTTGCGGCCCACAGACGCATTTGTTTGAAGACCGAATTATGAAAATAGGTCGAGTACGCATCGGCAATCAAGTGACTGTTTTACCTCGAAGCACCATTTTGTACGATACTTGGATTGGTGACGGCGTTTACATTGGCACTTTATCATTGATTCTCAAAGGCGAACAATTACCAGCAAGAACAAGTTGGGTAGGTACGCCTGCCCACAGTATTATAAAAACGGAGCAAACACATGAGCATGGTTAAAGCATTGCGCTACGACAAAGTGTCGTGGCATGCGCAAAAAATGAAATGGCGTGATTCTTTAAGTAAGGCTTTAGACGCGGGACAGCCATGGTTGATATATCAAATGTTTCCAAATATGTACAATAAACGGGATGTGATGCGCTTGCACCGTCGCTTGTTGTTGTCGGATATTTTTTCCTTATTACCTTCTCAGCACGATGATGACGGGCAGAATAAAAAGAGTTGGTTTGATACCGAGCAAGGCCCCAAAACAGATTTTTACTGGCAGGGGAAAAAATTAAAAATCAGTGTGAGTTATGCTCGTGATTTTTGTGTGATTGGCCTCCATGCGCTTTCTGACGTACACAGCGGTTTTGGCATTGATGTCGTGGATACGATGGCGATTTTAAATTGGCCTGAAGAAGAGTTGGATGTTTTGGCGCAAACCTATTTATCCTCCGAAACCCAACAGGCACTTCAAAATGAATACGGTTCAGCTAAGGTTGAATTGTTTGCGACAGCATGGACACACTTTGAAGCAGTCGCAAAGGCAAATGAAAAAAATGGCATCGTGCAAGAGGATATACATCTAACTCAAACGGTGCATGCGTGGAACATTACGAATTTACCCGCTGGTATCGTGGGATGCGCTGTGGTGGTGTAATGCGTTGGTGTAGTTAACTCAAACGCTCTTGTATGTCTTGTAGGCGCACCACTTGATTAATTAAACTGGGGACACCATCCAAACCATCCAAGTAATCATAGGCATAGGATAAAATTGCGAAAATGGTACCTGCGGATGCGTCCGTTGCGCCTAAAAATGTCAGTAAAATTGCCAGAACAGCCAATAAAGTGGCCAATTCTGTAAATACCCAAGCCGTGTTTTCTGCATCGGTCAAAGCAACTTTCCAACGTCCCAATAATTTAAAGTGACGCGCAACGGCAAAAGCTGAGCCCGAATTTAAGGTGCGCACCTCTCGTTCAATTTGATTATTTAAACCACGGTTTAAGCGTTTAGATTTTTTAGCAAAAATGAAATTACCAATGAGCAGGGGCAGTAATACCACCGAGGCAATAACCCCAGAGTGGATATCATAAAAGTACAGCATCACCAGTGAACCAATAATGGCTAAAATGGTATGTGCTGCAAACGGCAATTCATGTTCAAAAAAATCCACAATCTCACGTGCCAATTCAGCACGTGCAGAGATTTCGCTTAAATCCTCACCGCGTGATTTTTGTGCCACGACCACTTTATTGGCTACAAAGGCATAGATTCGAGTGAAAGTACGCGTGTCATACCATTGACGGAAATACAAGGCTGCCATGTGAATCAACCATGTGCCAATGAGCAAGATTAAACCCGTGTAGTGGTGCTTAATGATGCCATCTACCGTCATCCCTGTGAGGGCAGGGTACGCCAATAGGCAAATTTTTTCGAAAAAAGTCAGACCGTATGTCAGCGAAATGGCTGAACGGTAGGGGCGAATCAGTCCTTTTAAGTCAATTGGTTCAGTGGTCATGGCGACACCATAGTGACACATTACGCGATTATTTGGAGGGTTCGTCTGCTAAAGAATAGGGCAGTTTGCGTTGTACCCATGTGGCTTTAAATTCAGAAATACTCAGTTGTGCATCATGCTCCAGCATGGGCAAACTCACTTCATACAACACATCCCAGCGTTTTGCGACCAATGGGTTGAGCGCAAAGGTAAGCAGTTGACCAGCGGGTTGGCTGTCATCCGCGCTTGAGTACATATCCATGCCAATCGTTAGTGGCGGTATTTGTTCGCTCGTCAAAGAAGCATATTGCATGCGGCGTTTGAGTTTGCCCAAATAGTGACTGCGGGCAACGACTTCTTGCCCTGGATAGCAGCCTTTTTTGAAATTGACACCACCGATGCGATCCAAATTCATCATTTGCGGCACGAACGCTTCGGATATATCGGCGGTGACATGAGCGATGCCTGCCATGATTTCCAGCCATTGCCACAGTGTGAATTCGGCGTATGTTGTGGGTTGAAGATGCTCCATCGGTGTGATACGGATTTCGCGTGCTAAATTGGGCTGTTCCCATTCATTGAGTGATGCGGGTAATATGCCCAAACGTGTGCATTGCGCATTGGATTGTTTGATTGCATTGGTCAGCGCATCTGCGCCTACGTAAGCTGTGATAGCGAACTGCGCGCTGATGTCTTCTAATATCACTTTGGCGCGCAATACAAACATGCGTAGGCGTTTGATAACGGTTTCAACCACCGAGCGGTGCATGAGCAGATAGACCGCATCCTCATGGCTCCAAACATAAAAAATCGCGTACATCCGCCCCTTGGCGGAGCAATAAGCACCCAAACGCACATCGGTATCGCTCAGATGAATGATGTCTTGCGTGAATTGGCTGTGTAAGAATGTGCGTGCATCGTCGCCCGTAGCGCGAATAAGGCCAAAATCGTTGGATAGGTTGAAGTGTAAACCTGCATTTAATTGTGCGAATAATTCAGTATTTTGTGAGTTCATTGTCCGTTTGTGTCCCAAGTCATTTAGAATAGCGGTCATGGATGAATTGGGGTGATTGTACCTGTGTTTGATGGCTGATGCTTGCGTGGTGCAGCCGAACTTTTGGAAATAAAGTATGAGTTGGTTGAGACGTTTGGCAGGTGTGTTGGTGTTGTTGGTTATATTTGCTGTGTGGGCAAATATGCGTTTGTCCACGCCGATTGCACCGAGTATGAGCGAACCCAATAGTATTTATCTTGAAAAAGGTGCGGGTGCCAGTTCAGCGTATGAGCAATTGGCACAAATATCGCAAAAAAATGGTGGTCGTTTAACAGCGTTTCAAATCAAGTTGTTGGCGTGGGTCAGCCTGCGCGCAAATGGTTACAAAGTCGGCGAGTACGAGTTTGACAATAAAGCCACTTTGAGTGAATTATTGACGCGTTTGTCCACAGGTAAAATCACCCAACGTAAAATTCGCATTGCTGAGGGCGTGACTTGGCGTGAGATTAAGCAAGCATTTGCCAAAGCCGATTTGACGCACGATGCACAGGATTTGTCGATGGTCGATTTGGTCAAAGCGGTTGGGATTACTGAACCGAACAACCCTCAAAGCATTGAAGGGCTGGTCTTTCCCGACACCTATTTGTACCGTAAAGGTGAGAAAGAAACCGATATTCTCAAACGTGCCCATGAATTGTTGAACAAAAAAATCGCGCCGTTGTGGGAAAAACGAGCCACTGATTTACCCTACGCGAACGAGTACCAAGCCCTCATCATGGCATCGATTGTTGAGAAAGAAACGGGTTTGGATGCCGATCGCCCGATGATTGCAGCGGTATTTGTCAATCGCTTGAAAAAAGGCATGATGTTACAAACCGATCCGACTGTGATTTATGGGGTGGGCGAAGCGTTTAAGGGTGACTTGACCACGCAGATGATGCGCACAGATACGCCTTACAACACCTACACGCGCAACGGATTACCGCCGACACCGATTGCCACCGCGAGTTTGGCATCGATTTCGGCGGCGTTTAACCCTGCGAATTCCGATGTGTTGTTCTTTGTTGGACGTGGTGACGGCAGCAGCGAATTTACCAATAATTTAGCGGCGCATAATGCGGCGGTGAATAAATACATTTTAAAAAAATAACATGACACATCAAGGACTATTCATCACCGTTGAGGGTGTGGACGGCGCGGGCAAATCCACGGCAATGGAATGGCTTGCTGAGCAAATCGCTGCGCAAAGAACCGTTGTACGCACCCGCGAACCTGGGGGCACGGCTTTGGGCGAGCGGCTGCGCGAATTGCTGTTGCATGAGAAAATGGATTTAGAAACCGAAACCCTGCTGATGTTCGCTGCGCGGCGCGAACACATTGCACAAGTGATTTTGCCAGCCTTAGCACGGGGCGATGTGGTCATATCCGACCGTTTTACCGATGCCACCTTTGCCTATCAAGGCGGTGGGCGCGGTGTGGGCTTTGATAAAGTATTGATTTTAGAAAATTGGGTGCAAGGTGAATTACAACCTGACTTTACCTTACTGTTTGATGTGCCGCTGAACATTGCACGTGCGCGCATTGCTGCTCGCGCCAAGCAAACGAATGAGGCTTTAGACAAATTTGAAAATGAATCGTTTGAATTTTTCCGTCGTACACGTGAAGCCTATCTCAAACGCGCCGAGGCTGCGCCACAGCGCATCGCCATCATCGATAGCACGCAAAGTTTGGATGATGTGAAACGACAAATCAGTCAAGCGATTGCGCAGCGAGCACATTTAAATTTACACATTGCCCCATGAACCCAACAGTCTCTACACCGCTTCCTTGGCATCAAACGGTATTTGCCCAATGGCTATCCCGACAACATTCTGAGCGTCCAGCGCACGCCAGTCTGATTATTGCGCCAGAGGACACGGGCGGCGAGCAATTGGTTGAAGCAATGGCAGCGGCAGTGCTGTGTGAATCGCCGACATCTGAGCAGCACGCGTGTGGGATTTGTGGCAGTTGCCAGCTCATCGCCGCGTTTAGCCATCCTGACTATCGACTGCTGCGCCCATCGATTATGGACATGGCGCATCCCATCGAAGAAATGCGCCCCGAAAAACCATCGAAAGAAATCACCATTGATGATGTGCGCGCTTTGGACAACATGGTCAACCAGACCAGCCATCGGGGTGGCAAACGCGTGGTGGTGGTCTATCCTGCGCACAAACTCAATCGCAATGCCGCCAATGCCTTACTCAAAACCTTAGAAGAACCGCCCGAAAACACCCTATTTATCCTGCTTGCGCATGATGTGCAACAGTTGATTCCGACCATTGTCAGCCGTTGTCAACTGGTTGTGGCGGGTGCGCCGAGTCCAGAATCTGCGGTGACATACCTGAATAGCATCACACCCAATCCACGCTGGGCAGAATACCTACAGCAAGAAAACGGCGCGGTCATGCGCGTGGCAGAACTCATTCGCACTGACTACTTTAGCATTGAGCAAAACTTTATTGAGCAATTATCGCGTGGTCAAGATATCGATGTCATTGCTGTTGCGACTGCTTTGGAAAAACACATCAAAGATGCAGACAAAGCACGGCTTGCGGGTGCACCCAAAACCATTGATATGGCGACACTCATCACGTGGTTGCAACGTTGGGCGCATGACCTGACACTGATGGCGCAAAAGGGCGGGGCAGCACGTTATTATCCAAAATATGCGCAGGCGATGGCGAAAACTATAGACAATGCACCCGCATCATTGGCGATTCAAGTACACGCGTGGCAACTTGAATTGGCGCGTGAGCGGCGCATTGCCGACCATCCGCTGAATATTCGCTCATGGATAGAAAAATTGCTGTTGGCTTATGTGGCGTTGATTTGAACAGAGTTTAATAGAATTTTGGACGTAAAAAATCCACTTCATTTGAAGTGGATTTTTTTGTATTGGGAATCAGGCACCCGCGAATTATAATCAGCCCCTTTGCTACCAAGGGTTTTGGCGGGTTGGTATTTATTTTATTTTTAAATACCCCCTAAAATACCCCCGTCAAGGTTTTTTGTACCTGTTTTTTGGGTACTAAATGGTACTCTTTGGTACTAAATGGTACTCTTTGGTACCAAATGGTACTCTTTGGTACTAAATAGGTCTAAATGGTACCATTGTATTACAAATATTATATATAAAGGTACCAAACCATAGTACACACAATTTTCGGGGGGGGCATGTGCGGCGAATCAGGTTGGCTTGTTCTCGGTCGCAGTCTCGGCACCAGGCTCTCGCTGCGAACCTCCGAACCCTGTTTTGGGCACATGCGCCTAACCGACCCCCCCATCCCCCCCACACAGGGGGGGAGTTTACTAACACAAAGAAAAAAGATAGGCAGGTAGGCATGATTGCCAATGAGAAGGTAAGTTAGCCAAGGAGGCGGAGGAGTGTAAATTAAATAACCACAGTTATGTTTAAGATAATTTGCAATATTGACTCCTGCTATGATCAATTCGACTTCATAAACCCAAACCCAACTTTAGCCGCCACATGCTTTTTGCTGTCCATCACATCTTGCGCGATAATGGTTAATCGCATCTCTTTAATGGCCTTGGCAAGGGCAGCATTCAACACACCCTGCATTTCTCGAGGTTGAAATGAAATCAGTTCTTCTACGACCTCATCGCTCAAGTGTGTCAGTTTTAACGGAATCCTATCTAAACGCTTGCAAATGTTGGCATAGATATTGCGCGCCATGCCCTTGAGCTCTTCTTTGGAAAGATTATTGATTTTAAAAACATGGAAGCGCGATAGGATGTGAGCAGGCAGCTGACGGATGTCATTCGCTGCTGCTATCCAATTGGTGTGGCTGATATCAATGGGGTAACGAATGAACTTATCACTATACTCTCGTGAGTTTTCTTGCTCTAAGAATGAAATCAGGGTTTTCATGGGGTTGTATCTTTCTTCCGACGCACATTTGTCAATCTCATCAATCATGATCATGGGATTGGCGACATGCTGTTTCGCGAAAAGATTGAAGATTTGACCTGAACTCGCCAAATGCCATCCACGCTCCTGACCCGTTAGGTCAAAACTGGCCCCACTCACTGAAAAATCAATTTTTAGGTATGGTAAATCCAAAATCTCTTTGAGTTTATTCATAAAGTAGTTTTTACCAATGCCTGGTTCACCATGAATCAAAATTGGCTTTTCCCAACGGATTTCTTGGCTGTTCAAACATCGAACGCTTAATTCTTCGGCAATATACTTGATAACCTCACCGAAGTTTGGATGTAAATCTGTCAGCCCCAGAACTCTAGCAATAGTGTCCGCTTTCTGCTGCCGCATGATATGCGTATCCGCACCTAAAACATCTTTATAGGTGAGATTAACATTTCGCTCACCATTTTCGGCGGTGAAATCTTTATCGTTATTAATATCCAATAATGTCTGCTTTGAGAAAACCGCCACTTGTTTTTCGGGCGCAGCTTGGTTGAGGAGTGCGGTTAGAATGCGTCGGTCCTGTTCCTCTTCGGTTTCGAGAATCGGTTCAGGCTTAATGTCATCATCAATAATATATAGTGAATCCATCTCGCACTCATGGGGCAAAATAGGCTGGTTTTCACATAAAAAGTCCCAAAGAGCCAGGTCATCATCACGGGGTACGTCACAAATTGTCACTTCCTCAGTAAGTGACGCATCACGTGCAAAGATATTAGCTTGCGCTGGATACACGACTGGATGAGCAATCAAGCCTTGGCTGTCTTGCTTATTTTTTAATTCATTGTTTTTTATCACTTTTATTCTCCTTGTTGTATTAGTCAAGGTGTTCACCTCAACACAGCAAATTATACGCGTATAATTACGACTGTGAACATGAAGGTCCAAAAAAAGTTTAACTGTTGTATCCAGTAGACAGTTCACCTAAAAATTTAAGTATAATCGTATAGTTAAAATCAAGAGGAATGCACATCAATACTGAATGTGCCAAGGGAGAAAAATGGAACCGTCAGACATAGAGTTGTTGAAATTCACCAAAGTTGCCCATGCAATCATGAATTTTAAAGGCTTGCAGATTAAACAACTCGCAGCCAAAGCGGAGTTAGCGCCACCAAACCTATCGGTGTGGTTCAAAGGGGAGCGAAAAAATGTCCTGTCCTACGAGCGGGTTGGGCGGTTGTTCAGGATTTTAGGGTTTGGATTTTTTAATTATCACGAAAACCTCATGCTTAACAGCAAGCAATTACACCAATGGAATATCCCAGAAAAATACTCAAAATCGCCTTTTAGTGATGATTTAACCGCTGTCTTAGACTGTTTACGAGCAAATTTGGACGCTACGCCAAGCACAACGCTGTATGTGTTTGAGGGACACATCAGCGGCATGCTACTAAAGCTGGCAACATCCGACGGCACTGTCTATATTCATATCACCGCAGAATTTGATATCAAGTCATTGATTGGCAAACCGTTGGAAAGTGAAGTGATATCCGTTTCGGTCGGACAAGCTGTCAAATCAGAAGTGGGCATCATAGATTCGATGGCGGCCGCGCTGGGAAAGCACCTAAGCGAAGACAGCCTTGTTGATTTCAAAAAACTTAATCTTAGTGACTCAGGCCAGTTTGAAACGCCTGATTTGATTAAGATACTGAATGAAAATGACTTTGAAGAGGCATATGAGGCCATGAGTAATTTTGTTGTCAACAATAAATACTTGTATGGTAAGGTCAAAGAAATATTATATTCCCCAATAAAACAAGACACCCAATTGCAAATATTGAAAGAATGGCAAGTTGAGTTTGCAAAAATCAAAAATTACGCAGACCGCTGTCACATGCAGTTATATAAGATTGAGCAGTTGATTCATGGGTCGTGATGGCTAAAGTGAAGCGGCTACTCTCTTCTAAACTGAGTTTATGATATCGGGATTTACGATACAATCCTCTACGAGGACTTCGGTCTATTTTTTTTAATGCTCAGTGGCTCTACTTTACTCCGTCATCTGGCTCAATTTTACTGTGCGATTTACA
>JAJTAZ010000011.1 GCA_021287185.1 Burkholderiales bacterium
ATTTTGACTGACATTTCGATTAATTTCTTAATCTGCTTTGTTTCGTCAAGCATGAGCTTATGTATTTTTTAAGTCCAATTCTTCAATCAGACTCGCTACATATGCCCACACTTATCGGCTGTTAGTTGTTAATGAACACTTTAACCAAACCCACCGTAGCAGGCTTTTGTTCTTGCCGAACTTCGTTCAGCAGAGAAGCGAGATTATGAAGAACTTTTTATCTCTCGTCAAGCATTTTTTTATTTATTTTTGAATTTATTTTTTAACCACAAATTCAACAACAAACCAAACACTTAACCTTCTCACCCCGCCAATCAACTTCCGTAGAACCAATTAGCGAAGAAGTGAAATTATGACAGCCTCAATTCAAACTGTCAATAGACTTTGGGGGCTTTTTTACACTTTGTTAGAGTTATTTTTTGTGACGGAGGGTTTCTATTTTTAAATCAACCTTGCTCAACTCTATCTAACATCTAATAAGCCCGTCATCACCACACTCTCCATCACATCAGTATGTCGTTGCAACACATGTTTTCAATCAATCAAGCGCCCGCTCCCAATCTGCAATTAAGTCTTTAATATCCTCGATACCAACCGACACGCGAATCAAACCATCCGTAATGCCCCAAGCAAGGCGTTGCTCAGTCGCCATTTCTGCATAAATGGTCTGTGCCACGGGCAATGCCATGGTGCGGTTGTCACCCAAGTGAGTGGAAATCATTACGACTTGCAACGCGTCCAACACGGCAAATACATCTTTATGTACTGGTTTGACCGTGAATGACAACAATGCGCCAAAACCACGAGAACCAAACAAAGTATTCGCTCTGAGATGCTGAGGATGGTTCGTCAAACCAGGATAGTCCACATGCTCAACCGCTGGATGCGTTTGCAACCATTGCGCCAACTGAAGCGCATTTGCGCACGCGCGCTCGTTGCGCAGGAAGAATGTTTCCAAGCCCAAGGCAATCATGTGCGCCGCGTCCGCAGACAAAGTCGCGCCCACATCGCGCAGACCTTTTTTACGCAATTGTGCCAAACCCCATTTAGACGAATCGCCTGTGCGGTATTTGGCAAATATATTCGGGTAGTTTGACCAATCAAATAAACCTGTATCGGTGATTGAGCCGCCCAATACCGCGCCGTGACCCGACAATCCTTTGCTCAAAGAGTTCATCACCAAACTCGCACCATAATCACGCGCGCGCACCAAAGCAGGCGTTGCCATGGTGTTGTCCACGACAAACACGATGTTGCGCGCTTGACACAACTGCCCAATGCCTTGCAAATCGGCAATTTGCGTGCGTGGATTGGCCAGTGTTTCGACAAATACCATGCGGGTATTTTCACGCATGGATGCCGCCACATTTACAGCTTCGGTGACATCTACATAGGAAATAGCCACACCATGCAAAGCAAAGGTGTCAAACAAACTCGTGGTATTGCCAAACAGATATTGGCTCACAATCACGTGATCACCCTCTTTGAGCAGTGCCAACATTGCGGTCGCAATCGCACCCATACCCGTTGCAAAAGAAACCGTGCCAATGCCTTGTTCCAACAAAGTCAATTGCGTTTCAAGCGCAGTCAAAGTCGGATTATTTGAGCGTGCATAGGTGTAACCTGCGGACTTACCTTGAAACGCATCGGCAATGCCCTGCGCAGAATCGTAAGCAAATTGCACACTTTTATAAATGGGTTGATGACTCGGCGCGTGCTGAATACCAGCAAGGCGATCGCTGTGCAACAGTTGTGTTTGAATGCTTTTGGGAGTACTCATAATGTCCTAATGAAACTGGTCATTGACCAGTCTTGCGTTTATTCGTCTGTATCGTTGGCTGGTTTGGCTTCTTGCTTGGCACGCTTGCGATTTTCTTCCAAGGCATCCAAATACGCCGTATCAATGTCACCCGTGACGTATTCACCATTAAAACAAGAGGCATCAAATTGGTTCAATCGCCCATGACTGACCGATTGTACCGCCTGAATTAAATCCGATAAGTCTTGGTAAATGACCTTGTCAGCGGTAATGGCATGAGAGATTTCATCAACCGATTTGTTGTTGGCAATCAACTCTGTCCGCGTTGGCATATCAATACCATACACATTGGGAAATTTCACCGCAGGTGCAGCCGATGCAAAGAACACTTTTTTAGCACCCGACTCACGCGCAAGCGCAACAATTTCTTGACTGGTGGTTCCACGAACAATCGAATCATCGACCAACAATACATTTTTACCTTCAAACTCACTCGGCATGGCGGTGAGTTTCTGACGCACGGATTTTTTACGCGTTTCTTGCCCAGGCATGATAAACGTGCGTCCCACATAACGATTTTTGATAAAACCCTCGCGATACGGTAAACCCAGTTGATGTGCCAACTGCATGGCGGATGGGCGCGAGGTGTCGGGAATCGGCATGACCACGTCAATTTCTGAGGCGTCCATTTCACGTTTAATTTTTTCGGCCAAGGTCACACCCATGGCCAAGCGCGCCGCATACACCGAAGTGCCTTCGATCGTCGAATCAGGTCGAGCGAAATAGACATATTCAAACAAACAAGGGCTCAACTGCGTCTCATGTGCGCAAATTTCGCTGACCACATTGCCATCCGCATCAATCCAAATCGCCTCACCTGGCTCAATATCACGCACAGTGCGATAGCCCACACCTTCAATTGCCACGCTTTCAGAAGCCAATATATAACTGTGTTTGCCCGACTCATCGGTGCGTTGTCCCAATAACAATGGGCGAATCCCATTGGGGTCACGAAAGCCAAACACGCCCAAACCAGCCACCATGCCAACACACGCATACGCGCCACGAATGCGCGCATTCACACGACGCATGGCAATGAAAAAATGTTCGGCACGCAGGCTGTCTCGGTCAGCAATCGCCATACTCAATTCGTGCGCCAAAACATTAAGTAAAACCTCCGAATCCGAGCCTGTGTTGATATGGCGTCTGTCCAAACGAAACAATTCGTCACGAATTTCATCGGTATTGGTGAGATTACCGTTGTGCGCCAAAGTCAAACCATACGGCGCATTCACATAAAATGGCTGGGCTTCTTCCAAGCAATCGACATTGCCCGCAGTCGGATAGCGCACATGGCCGATGCCCATATTACCCAGCAAATCACGCATATTGCGTGTGCGAAACACATCGCGCACCATGCCTTTGTTTTTGTGCATGAAAAAACGTTGACCTTGGTTGGTCACCATGCCCGCTGCGTCTTGTCCACGATGTTGCAACAGTAGCAACGCATCGTACACCAGTTGATTCACGGGGCTATTTGCCACCACACCAATGACACCGCACATATCAATACCTCAAAAATTTAAATTCAAGGCGTCATTTTACTGGTTTTTGCGACGACTCAGGCACAAAAAAATCAGGACGTTGGCTAAAAACATCCTGATTTTTTAAAACACTTCGATGAAAAGACTGACCGATTCAGACTTTTACACACACCGACAAACGCTTAAACCGCGTCTGAGCCAGTTTCACCTGTACGGATACGAATCACTTCGTCAATGGTGCGCACGAAAATTTTACCGTCGCCAATTTTACCTGTGTGTGCCGCTTTGATGATGGCATCCACTGCGGTATCCACCAAACCATCATCAATCACCAACTCAACTTTAACTTTGGGTAAAAAATCCACCACATACTCTGCACCACGGTATAATTCAGTGTGTCCTTTTTGACGACCAAAGCCTTTCACCTCGGTCACGGTTAAACCAGTTACGCCGACCTCTGCCAATGCTTCACGGACTTCGTCGAGTTTGAATGGTTTGATAATCGCTGTAATTTCTTTCATGGTTTGACCTCTTAGTTGGCAAAAATGATTAATCATTCCAAAGGTTCATGCATCCAAACAACGCCCCATTTTTGCAAAGCGCATCGTCCAAATTTCATGTGTGTGCCTTTGTACGTGAATGAATTGTGCCACAAATCCCACTGATTTTTTGAGTCAACACACAACATTATTGCACCATTTAGGTGCATTTTGGTTCATTGTGCGCTTTTTTGTGGCGAAAGTCCTGCTGTTTCGAATCCAATCCGTTTGATTGTCAGACCACACCACTCCAAGTACAATGCGGGCTCAATCAATTTAATATTCACCTCATACTCAAATATTTTTATGTCCATTTCCCGCACCGAAAATCTCAACGTGCAATCCGTTGACCACATGCCCTCGCCCGCAGAAATCAAAAATCTTGTTCCTCTATCCGATATTGCTGCCAATACGGTCGAGTCTGGTCGCACGGCACTACAAAATATTTTGAATCGCAAAGACCACCGACTCATCGTCGTGGTTGGCCCTTGCTCCATCCACGATCCCGTTGCAGGGATGGACTATGCGCGTCGGTTGAAAAAATTAGCCGATGAATTGTCTGACACCCTACTCATCGTGATGCGCGTGTATTTTGAAAAACCCCGCACCTCCACAGGCTGGAAAGGTTTTATCAATGACCCGTTTATGGACGATTCATTTCACATTGAACAAGGCATGCAAAAAGCCCGTCAATTTTTACTGGATGTCAACGAATTGGGTTTACCTGCAGCGACCGAAGCACTCGATCCGATTGCGCCGCAATACTACGGTGATTTGATTGCATGGACAGCCATTGGTGCGCGCACCTCCGAATCACAAACCCACCGCGAAATGGCTTCGGGTTTATCTTCACCCGTCGGTTTTAAAAATGCCACCGATGGCTCACTGGACGCAGCAATTAACGGCATCATCTCTGCCTCCGCACCACACAGTTTCCTTGGCATGAATGATGAAGGATTAAGCGCGATTTACCGCACGCGCGGCAATGCGTATGCGCACACCGTATTGCGCGGTGGCGGTGGTCGTCCCAACTACGACACGGTATCGGTGTCGCTGGCTGAAAAAGCCTTGAATCAGGCCAAATTGCCCGCAAACATCATGATTGACTGCTCACACGCCAACTCATGGAAAAACCCTGATTTTCAACCTTTGGTCATGAAGGATGTGACCCACCAGATTCGCGAAGGCAACACTTCCATCATCGGTGTGATGATTGAGAGTTTTATTGAAGCGGGCAATCAACCCATTCCTGAAGATTTAAGTCAACTGCGTTACGGCTGCTCGGTCACCGATGCTTGCGTGGATTGGGCAACAACCGAAACCATGTTGCGTGAAACCCATGATTTGCTCAAAGAACCGCTCAAAGCCCGTGTCAGCTGAGACAAATCAAGCAAAACCCACTATAATTGTCGACTATTACCGCATCCAAATAAGGACTGATTATGACCCACGTTGTACTTGAAGCTTGCATCCAATGTCGCTATACCGACTGTGTGGACGTATGCCCCGTTGATTGTTTTAAAAAAGGCCCAAACTTTCTGACCATCGACCCAGATGAATGCATTGACTGCGCTGTGTGCATCCCTGAATGTCCTGTAGAAGCAATTGTGCCCGAAGAGGACGTTCCCGCCAATCAACAACACATGATTGCATTAAACGCCGAATTGGCGAAAAAATGGCCGACAATTTCGCGCATGGAAGATGCTTTACCCGAGGCCGACGAATGGGCCAAACGTACCGATAAATTACAGTATCTGATTAAAGAGTGACATCGAACAAGCAGCCGCACACAAAGGGTTAAAACTTCAGGTTTTAGCCTTTTTTATTGGGCATTGGCTTGGCTGAGAGAGAACAACGACACCATACGCACTCATAAAATCTGCCCTAACAATTATCGGTCATAAAACCACGTGTTAGAATCCCCACTGATTAATGGTCAGTTAATCATGATTAAAAACCAAAAGGAGTCAAAATGAACACAAAGTCAATGGGTCACGTATTGAGTTTCTGCGCTGCCATCGCTCTAAGCGCAAGTTTAGGCGCATGTCAAACACAACCCGTCATGAGTCAACCAACCATGCCAAACACCAATATTCTCGATAACAACGCCACCCACAAACAGTCAGTTAAGGTGGGCGATACATTCAGCATTCAAGTGCGTAGCAACCCAACCACAGGGTATCGCTGGCAATTGGCAGAACCTTTTGATAAAGCCCGTTTAGAAAAAATAAGCAACACCTACCAAGCGGATGCCAATCCCAATCGTCTGGTTGGGGTCGGCGGTACGGAAATTTGGACATTCAAGGCCCTAAAATCTGGGGACGCACACATCCAACTGCGTTACCTGCGCTCATGGGAAGCACAAGAGCCACCCGCACAAGTTGCAAACTATCAAATCCAAATCCGATGAAATTCAAACAAAGCACGCCATGACAATGAATTGTGAATTGGCAATAAAAAACAGCCTCAAACTTGTTTGAGGCTGTTTTTTTAACTTTGATGCCGGCGTGTTCCACGCGGGGTGGGTCGTGCGGGCGAGACCTCACCACGAGCGGCTTGCGAGCGATTTTTGCGCTGAAGATTGTGTCCGCGCCCCGCGTGCGCAACACCTTCTACTTGAAATGACGGTGATTGTTTTTGCTGTCCTCGCGGATGTGAAGCATTCGTTCGAGGTTTGGTGGGGCGTCCAATGACTGGCTGCGCTGCCGAGTTATCCACAGCACGGCCGCCCGCACGACGACCCGCCGCGTTCGTATTGCGTGCCGCATGTGTTTGACCCCGCGTATGTTTGTCACTTGGTACACGCGAAGTCAGCGTCTGTGTGCGATTATGGGTACGTGCATCTTTTTTATGGCCACGATTTTCTCGCCCTGTGAGTCCCGCATCGCGATTGTGCGCCACGCCAAACGCGCTCATTAAATGTGCATCCTGCGGCACCACTTCACCATCATTGTGGCGATCTGTGCGCTGACCACGAGAAGAAGCAACAGCCGCATTCAATCCCAATTCGCGCATGAGTTGCAACACCTGAGGGCGCTCCCACTCCATGGATTTACCGCGTTTGAGTTGACTTGGAAGAACAACCGAGCCAAAACGCACACGAATCAGTCGACTGACTGTCAAACCAATGGCTTCAAACATCCGACGCACTTCACGATTACGACCTTCACTGATGATGACGCGCAACCAGCGGTTCGCCCCCTCTCCACCCAAATGCTCTACTTTAGAGAAGGTTGCCAAACCATCTTCCAGTTGAATACCTGTGGTGAGTTGCTTGAGTTGCGCATCGCTCACTTCGCCCAGCACACGCACCGCATATTCGCGCTCATGCCCGTAACGTGGGTGCATCATTTTGTTGGCAATATCACCCGAGGTGGTGAGAATCAGCAAACCTTCGGTGTTGAAATCCAGACGGCCAACCGCCAACCATTTGCCTTTGCGCGTGAACGGCAGTTTATCAAACACCGTTGGGCGACCTTCGGGATCACTGTGGCTAACGATTTCACCCGCAGGTTTGTGGTAAATCACAATCCTCGGCACAGTTGGCGTGAGTTTTTTACGCTGCAGTAATTTACCATTGATACGCACTTGGTCTGTGTCAAGAATGCGTTGACCAACATGCGCAGGCAAACCATTGACTGAAACGCGTCCCGAAATAATCAACTCTTCCATATCGCGGCGCGAACCAATGCCTGCGTCCGCCAATACTTTTTGTAGCTTAATACTGCCGTCCAAATACGTCTCTGCTTGTTCATTGTCAACCTCATCCAACGCAGAAACTGCCGAAGTTTCAGTCAACTCATCAAGATTTTGTGCCGTCGGTTTGTGTGCGTTGTTTTTACGATTGGAACGCACACCAGCTCGGTAAAGACGTTGACCTTTGCGCTCGCGAGGTGCTTTGGACGTATCGGTAGAATGCGGTTCGGCTTTGTCCTGCCAACCCCATTGCTCAGGCAAACTGTCATCAATGGTTTGGGGGTTGGTTTTTGCGGCGATGATTTTGGCCTGTTTGACCTGTAAGCTTGAAAAGTCCGAACGTTCAGGGCGTTTGCGCACGCCATGTTTACCGCGCAGCAATGTGCTTTTTTTCTTTGCGGGTTTATGTTCTATGTCGCTCATGTGATTCCATTTCTTCATCAAGAAATTGTTGGTTGGTACCGCCCACGCGTCAAGTGCATTTAGGAAGGGCGAGTATCGCTGTCTTTAGCCTGTTCAGAGGCATCTGCTGCATTGTCCAAGTGAATGGTCTGTTCGGTCACATACACGGCCACGCCATCGGCCGCCATCACCTGCTCAGCCAATGGCTCAAGTGTTTGCGCCATTTGTTCTAACTGTTGTTCATCCACAATAGAATCTTCATCCTCAGGGTGTTGAACCAATTCCAACTGTCCTGTTTCTGCGTCGGCTTGTCCGACCAAAGCGGGCAACTCTTTGAGCGAAAGCAAGCCCAAATCATTCAAAAATTGTTTGGTGGTTGCCAGTAACGCAGGACGACCAGGGACTTCACGATGTCCAACGGTGTCAATCCAACCGCGCTCTTCGAGGGTCTTGATGATGTTTGAAGACACGGTCACACCACGGATATCTTCAATATCACCTCGCGTCACGGGCTGTCGATAGGCAATAATCGCCAACGTTTCTAAAACCGCACGTGAGTATTGGGCAGGTTTTTCAGCGCGCAGTCGGTCTATGTAAGGCGTTACATCAGGCGCTGTTTGAAAACGATAACCCGTCGCAACTTGAACCAAATGCACCGCACGCTCAGACCACTCAGCCTTAATTTCATCCAACAACAAGCGCAAGGTGTCATGATTGATTTCAATCGCCAATGCTTCTTTAATTTGCCCAAGGGTCATCGGCGCGTCGTGGCACAATATCAGCGCTTCTATGATGCGTTTGATTTCGTTTGGTGTCATGTGACAATACCGTTATGTGGTCATCAAATTTTTAAAATTTAAACAACAACCATGTGGAATCGGGTACAACTCAGAAAACAACAAATGGTGCGTTTACTTTGGAATTTCAAATCAATATGAAGTGTGCTCTTTGGCATTATTTATGATTCTTGCAATACTGCTAAGAGATGACTGGCAAACCAAATGGGCGACGGATGCGCCTGTTTTCGATACTGTGTTTTTTGATTGGTTGCGGGGGCAGGATTTGAACCTACGACCTTCGGGTTATGAGCCCGACGAGCTACCATGCTGCTCCACCCCGCGCCAGTAAAATTGTCGCGTCAAAAAATGATATTTTTTGACATGGTTATTTGGCGGAAGCGGTGAGATTCGAACTCACGAAGGGCTCACACCCTCGGCAGTTTTCAAGACTGCTGCATTCAACCACTCTGCCACGCTTCCATAACCAAGACCGCCATTGTAATGCTTTAGATTTCCTTTAGCAAGTTTTATTTGCAATTATTCAAGCAACTCATCAACAAAAAAGGAAAAGGCAGACCATAAGGCCTGCCCATATCCGATGCGAACAACCTATCGTTGATTAGATTTTTTTCATCAATAAAGTGCCGTTGGTACCACCAAAACCAAAGTTGTTACTCAAAGCAATGTCAATTTTGGCATCACGCGCCACATTGGCACAGTAATCCAAGTCACAACCCTCACCTGGGTTGTCTAAGTTGATGGTCGGTGGGGATTTTTGATGAGCAATGGCCAAGGCGGTAAATACAGCTTCAACCCCACCCGCACCACCAAGCAAATGTCCTGTCATGGATTTGGTTGAGTTAACAATGGCTTTATTTGCCGCATCACCCAATGCGCGTTTGATGGCAATGGTTTCTGCCACATCACCCAACGGTGTAGATGTGCCATGCGCATTAACGTAGTTTACTTCATCAGCATTGACCCCCGCATCACGCATGGCATTGCGCATCGAGCGCATCGCGCCATCACCATCTTCGCACGGTGCAGTCATGTGGTAGCCATCAGCACTCATACCATAGCCTGCAAGTTCGGCATAAATTTTTGCGCCACGTGCTTTGGCATGCTCGTATTCTTCGAGCATCAATACACCTGCACCTTCACCCATGACAAAACCATCGCGGTCTTTGTCCCACGGACGTGAAGCAGCTGCTGGGTCGTCATTGCGCGTTGAGAGTGCACGCATGTTGGCAAAACCCGCCATTGCGAGTGCAGAAATCGTCGATTCCGCACCGCCAGCGAGCATCGCATCGGCATCACCGTATTGGATCATACGCATGGCTTCACCGATACAGTGTGTGCCTGTGGTACAAGCAGTGACCACCGCGATATTTGGTCCTTTCAAACCATACATAATCGACATATGACCCGAAATCATGTTGATGATGGAACCTGGAATCATAAAAGGCGAAACTCGACGCGCACCTTTATTAAACAATGCTTCGCAATTGGACTCAATCATAGGCAAGCCGCCGATTCCAGAACCAATCACCACACCAATGCGCTCGGCATTTTCTTCAGTCACGGTCAAGCCCGAATCGCGAAAAGCCTGTATGCCTGCAGCCAAGCCATAATGGATAAAAATATCCATTGTGCGTGCCTCTTTAGGCCCCACATACTCAGACACATCAAAGTCTTTGACCTCACCCGCAATTTGGCTATTGATGTCTTTGGCATCGAACTTGCTGATGCGCACAATACCTGATTGTCCCGCAATTAAGTTGTCCCATGTGGTTTGTACCGTATTGCCCACGGGCGTAATCGCACCCAAACCTGTGATGACTACTCTACGTTTGCTCATCGCTCACCTCTATCATATCTAACAAATGGTCAACCAAGAACCATCCATACAATAAAAGAGACCTTCGGGGTCTCTTTTACTGAATAACGCCTTGATTCAGACAGCCCAAAGACTGATTGAACAACTTATTTCAGATTGGCGGTCACGTAATCAATCGCTTGTTGTACTGTACCGATTTTTTCTGCGTCTTCATCGGGAATTTCGCATTCAAATTCGTCTTCCAAAGCCATCACGAGTTCAACGGTGTCTAATGAGTCCGCGCCCAAGTCGTTGGTAAAAGACGATTCGTTCTTGATGTCTGCTTCGTTCACGCCCAATTGTTCTGCAACAATTTTACGGACACGTTGTTCGATGTTTTCCATGTTCTCTCCATTGATAGAAAAAAATAAATCCAACGATTTACTGCGCGCATTGTAACAGGATTTGCACCGACTCATGCAATTATTCACCCAACTTTTAACGGTACGAGCGTTCGATTTTGTCTGAATTTACAAGGAGTTACTTAAAAATATTCAAAGTTCCCGTCAATTACCGAATATTTAAATCCGTTCAATAATAGCCGTATTTTTCACCCATCTATCACTAACTGCGCGCAAAAATCATCATCCACTGTTGCGCAAACCTGCCGCCAAGCCATTGATGGCGATGTGAATACCATCTTGCACAGCCTCAGAGTCATCACCTGCACGATAGCGTTTGATGAGCTCAACCTGAAAATAATTCAAGGGATCAAGATAAGGCAAGCGATTGCGCAAGCTGCGCGCCAAAGTTTGGTTACTCGCCAACAAAGCATTTTCGCCCGTGACCGCCATAATGGCGTTCACCACGCGTTTCCACTCCGCTACGATTTCACCAAAAATAGTGTCAGCCAAATCTCTGTCTTCAACCAACTGCACGTAGCGTTCGGCAATCGCCAAATCGGTTTTGGCAATCACCATATCCAAGTTGGAGATGACCGATTGGAAAAATGGCCACGATGCCTGCATCTGACGCAACTGTGCCCAGCGGGTTTCATTACCCGCAACCCATTGTTCAATCGCCGAGCCCACGCCGTACCAACCTGGGAGCATCATGCGCGACTGGGCCCACGAAAACACCCACGGAATCGCGCGCAAATCTTCAATCCGTTGTGAAGGCTTGCGCGAGGAAGGACGCGAGCCAATATTTAATTGAGAAATTTCATTGATGGGTGTGGCTGCGCGAAAAAAATCAGTGAAACCATCGGTTTCGTACACCAGTTTGCGATACGCCTGAAAACTCAATTGCGACATTTCACGCATCGCGGTTTCAAACTCAGTCCAATCCGCCGTATCGCCCACATCATTGACTGCCGCTTCCATCGAGGCAGCCACCAGCGTTTCTAAATTGCGCAAGCCCATATCGGGGTCAGCGTATTTTGCACCAATGACTTCGCCTTGCTCAGTCAGACGAATCTTGCCCGTCATGCAGCCCGCAGGTTGCGCCAAAATTGCCTCGTAGGAAGGACCACCACCACGCCCGACCGAACCGCCGCGCCCATGGAAAAACGATACTTCAATTCCCGCGTGGCGCGCCGTTTTAATCAAAGCCTGCTGTGCTTCATACAACGACCAAATGGAGGTTAAAAAACCACCGTCTTTATTACTATCTGAGTAACCGAGCATGATTTCTTGTTTGCGATTGCGGTTGGGTAAGTTGAGCCAGGTATTGACCAAATCAGTCGCAAACCAATCGCGCATAATTGCAGGCGCAGCGCGCAAATCTTCAATGGTTTCAAATAAAGGCACGATGCCCAGCGCACAGCGTGGTTCAGGCTGCACCGATACCAAACCCGCTTCTTTGAGCATCACCGCTAATTCAAGCATATCCGACACGCTGGTGGATTTGGAAATAATCGATTGCTCAATCAAGCGCGCACCAAACTGCTCGCGCAGTTCGCGGGCTGCATTAAAAATCGCCAATTCGCCACGCAATAAATCACTCTGCGCCACCCATGGACTGCCGAGCAAACGTGCTGTGCGCAATTGTTCAACCAACAGTTGACAACGTTCTTCTTCATCCAACGCACCGTAGTTCGCACACACACCTGAACTGGCAAGCAACTCTGCCACACATGCCTCATGCACATCAGAGTTTTGACGCAAATCAATCGTTGCCAAATGAAAACCAAACACATGCACCGTTTGAATCAATTGATTCAAACGACCTTCAATCAATAACGCAGCGTGGTTGTCGCGCAAAGATTGGGCAATCATTTGCAAATCGTTGGCAAACTCTTGTGCCGATGTGTATGCGGGCGCGTCCATCACCTCGGTTTCCGAACCCATCACCCAATCGCACAGCACATAGGCCGTTTTCACCATCCGTGCACACATACCGACCAAAACCTGACGATAGGGTTCTTGCGCCCGATGCAATGAATCATCGCCAGAACGCTCCGCCAGTTCCTGCAACTCGGCACTGACCGTGGTAATCGCATTGGACAAAGGCAACTCTTGTCCCAAGGCTTTGAGCTCACGGACATAGTGTGCAAAAACCACGCGCGCCTGCGCCAATGCACACTCACGCAAGGTTTGCGCGGTCACAAACGGATTACCATCGCGATCGCCACCAATCCACATCCCCATCGACATCGGCAACAAAGCCCGCACTTCGCGCTCATCAGCACCCAGTTCACGCGCCATTTTTTGAAACCGCGTGACCAAAGACGGAATGCGTTTTAAAAAGGTAATCGGGTAATAACTGACCGCACTGTTGATTTCATCAAGCACATTCAGTTTGGTCTTGCGCAAAATCGCGGTCTGCCACAGAGTTTGTACCAGCCGCTCAATGTCCGCCAACAACTCTTGTTCTGTTTCCAAATCTTGCAAAACATTGTCACGCGCAGACAAACGTTTGGCCAAGGTACGGGTCAAATCCAAAATGGTTTTGCGTTGCACCTGCGTGGGATGGGCGGTCAAAACGGGGACAACATGCGTGCGCGTCATCGCGGACAAGGCTTCTTTGGCCGAAACCCCACGGTTTTGCAAATTCAGTAACGCACGCGACAAACTGCCGACCTGCGCCTGTGCACCATGCTGACGATAATACCGACGGCGACGATTTTGATGCACATCCTCGGCAATATTGGCCAACAAAGAAAACAAACTAAACGCACGAATCACGCGCAAAGCCTGCGCATCACCCAGACTCTCGCACAAATCGGTGAGCATTTTACGAGCTTCGTGCGCAGCATTTTGCTCCTCAAGCGAACCCGCCAAACCCGATTCACTTTTGCGAAAACGCACCGCTGCTTGGCGTATGCTCTCGGTATGCGTAAACGCTTCATCGCCTGCGTAATTGCGCACCGCATCGCCAAGCATTCGCCCCAACAAGCGGATGTCTTCTAATAAAGGCTGCTCTTTTTCATCAGGAGCCAATTGAAACAAGGGGGTGGTGGGCAAAAACATGTCATCTCCAAGGTTATTGTTTATTGAATCAAGTCTAACATAATCTTGAAAAAATGCGTGGCACGTTGTTGGTGCAGGATTGGTGTTGCGCCATCAATATGTTTTGTATTGAAAACCCAATTATTCAACACCGTGCGATGCACCATCCACTCGAAGCAGCACGCCCTGTATGCGGTGCTCAGGATAAATTTGTTTCATCAAATCCATATATTCGCGCACCTGCGTTTCATACACGGCTAAATTTTCAACCGACCAAGCACTTTTATAGTCCAAAATCGTGATGGACTGACCACAACGCACCCAACGATCCATACGTTTGACCTGACCCTGTACATCCACCAATGCCATCTCATTGTGCGCCTCATCAAATTGAGTTTTGTCAAACCATGTTTGATGCTCAGGATGGTGCAGAATTTGTGTCACCCATTGCATGACGGTGCGCGCTTGTGTCTGAGTCAATTTACAGCGTTCAATGAGCGTATCCTCTGTCACAGTTTGTGGGTGATGGGCATCGGTTGTCCATTCCATAGCACTGTGCAAAGCCAAGCCCATTTGAGTAGCTTGCTCTTCGAGCGCATCGGTGGTATTCGATGCGAACGCACCGCGCCAACGCGCTAAGCCCTGTGGATTGGGCGTAATTTCCGATACTTTTAATACTTCCGAATTTGCCACAGCAATAGCACTCTGCGTTGTATCTTGCGCCAACTCAGACGATTGCAGGCTATGTGTTTGCCAGTGTGCTTGCCACTGGGTAATCTCATTGGGCAAGTTGTACGCCGTTAAAGCCAATGATTCCTCATGCAAGGCTTCAAACAAACCGTCCATTTTTTTGCTCGGTTTGCTTGATTCAGCGTTGCCTTCTTCATCGCGCTGAATGTCGATTTCTTGCGCCGCGCTCACGAGCAGCATTTGTTTGGCTCGGGTCATGGCGACATAGCATTTGTTGTAATGCTCTTTGGCATTGAGTTCAGATTCACGCGCGATGGTTGCTGCGCGCCAGCGGCCGCGCTCGCTTTGATTGCCCAACCACGACAGATGCACAGGCACTGCACCACCTTCACGCTGGATGAACCACTGATTGCCTTTGACATCGGGCTTTTTACTCGTGCGCATATCAATCAACATGACAATCGGCGACTCTAAACCCTTAGACGCGTGTACGGTGAGGATTTTCACTGCATTGTGCATGCCCAGCGGCTCGCCTTCGGACACGCCTTCGGTGTCGCGCGCTTGCCAACGTTCTAAAGCGTGCAAAAAAGTGGTCAAACTGGGGTAACGCCCTGCGTTGACATTCAACGCCAACTGTAAAAACCCACGCAAATTTGATTGCACTTGCGGATTGAGCCAAGTCGGTACAACCCGCGCATAAGCATTGTAAATATCGCCTTGCGCATAAATTCGATCGAGCACATCGTGTGGCGGCGCGTGTCCTGCCATCTGCAACCATTCATTCAACAACTCATAAGCCGCGCGCCATTGGGTATCAAGCTGTGCCAGTTGCGCCAGCGTTTGCCAATACGAACAATTCGTTGAATGCTCTTGTTCTAAACCACGTTTGTACATCAACAGTTGTGTCAATTGTATATCGCTCACAGCAAACATCGGCGCACGCAAAACCTGAACCAAAGCCCAATCATCATCGGCACGCAACAACCATTTGAGCAAAGCCATCAAGTCCAAGGCCTCGAGCGTATCCATCAGCCCGCCACGGCGTGTGCTCTCGTAGGGAATCTGCGCTTGGCGCAACAACCGTTCATAATTGCTCAAATGCGTGCGCCCGTAAATCAATACCATAATGTCGGCATACTGCGCAGGACGATAATACTCGTGCTGCTCATCCCACACAGGATAGTGCCCGACCAAGGCATGAATCGCCTGCACCAACTGCGCGCTTTCATCGTCATGACGCGTCAGTTCAATTACCTGCGCAGGCTCATTGAGCCAATCACGTTGCGCTTGATTTTCATGGCTTTCAACAACTGCATTTTCACCACTCGCGGGTTCATCCGCCTTGACCAATCCCAAACAAGCAATGTGCCCCACCCGATCCACTTGTGCGGTGCTGTGGGTGATGAAATCATCCAGTTGGCTGTCGGCACGCTCAAACATGCGATTGACCCACGCCACCACCGCAGGGCTATTGCGCCGCGTGAACTGGGTTTGCAGCACGGTTGCATCAAATTCGTTCACCAAATAATCCTGCGCTGTGGCGAACAGGGTTGAATCGGCATCGCGAAAACGGTAAATCGACTGCTTGACATCACCAACCAAAAACACGCACGGTTTGTGCGCATCGCCCTGATACGCCGTAAGCCAACCGTGGATAATGCCCCACTGCACAGGGTTGGTGTCTTGAAATTCATCGAACAATAAATGCCGATAGCGCGCATCCAAAGCGGTCTGCATAAACGCCGCTGTTTCAGGACTGTTGAGCAGTTCGAAACACTGGCGCGACACATCTGAAAACTCGACCGCATTGGCAGTCCGCTTGTGTTGGCGATACAACTCAAGCAAAGCAAACACACACGGCAGCATGTCCTCGTGAATTTGATAAGCCTGTAAATCCGCGCTCTGTGCACGCACATCATCCAAATGCAAATTGATCTGCGCCACCGCTTGCGCATAGTCATCCTCGCTAATGCCAGCGCCTTGCATGGTGGCTTTTTGTTTTTTCTCTAATTTAAATTGCGTGCCGTTGAGATGCCCCGTGCTCGCCGCGATATATTGATTGACGATGTGCCAAAAAACCTCGGCATCGTTTGCATCCAAAGCCTTTTGTAAATGCTCAGCGCGTGCGACTTTCTTGTCATCGCCCGCATCCAAACTGCGCACAACAACGGCCAATGCGCCTGACGCCACGATGGCTTGATGTGCATTGTGCGCAATGCCCGATGCGCCTATACTGACATCCAAGCCCGTTTCCGCCAAAATTTCGTTTTGCAAGGCGAGCAAACCCTCATCAACCGTGCCGCCAACGCTGTCCAACCACAACTCAAATTCATTGCTCAAATACAATGCGGAGTTGAGCATGTTCTCCGTGTTGTGCGCGCCCATGCGCTCAATTAAATTCAAATAGTGTGTGCGAATGCGTTCACCATTTGGACGGTTAAACAACTCAAAAAAATCCTGCCAAGCCGCCTCGCGCAATTCATCCGCATCGGTCAGCAACATCGCATCGCGCGCCACGCCCGAGCCCATCGGCGCGGCTTTGAGCAAACGGTAAAACCACGCATCAAAGGTATAGATGGGCAACTCTTGCCCCGCGCCGAGAATCTCGTCGTACAACGATTGCGCGCGCACCACACTCTTGGCAGCTTGCGCCGCGCTCAAACCGCGCAGCGTCAACAATTCAACCACTTGCTCAGGTGTGCCATCCGCCATCTCGCGCAACAGTTGCGCGACACGATCGCGCATTTCCTGCGCGGCTTTTTTGGTAAAGGTAATTGCTAAAATATGCTTGGGCGCGACCCCAGCGATGAGCAGTCGAATAATGCGCGAGGTCAACAACCACGTCTTGCCACTGCCTGCGCAGGCGCGCACCACTACAGACTGAGCTGGCTCTAAAGCCGAGCGTGTAAACTCGGCCAGTTCAACGGGGGCATTGTTTTTCAAATACGGTGTGTTCATTGCGCCACCTCTACCGCATTGTCATCGTTCGCCGCCAACACATAATCCTTGCGACAGACTGCTCGATAATCGCAATACGCACACGCACTCAATTCACCCAACGCGCGCAGTGGCTCGCCCGCACACATCCGCACAAATACTTGATTAACTTGTTCACGCAGTTTTTGCGCTTTGGCTTTGAGTTCATCCTCTGTGCCTATACTGACTTGTGGGCTCGATTTGCTCGCATCTTTCTCAACCCCCACATAAAGCGCATCGGCGATGGCTGCGCTTTGCGACTGTTCCATCAGATTGACGTAAAACGCCAATTGCACATCCTCGTCATTCGCCACTTGTTTTTTATGCTTGCTCAGCCCATTGGTTTTGTAGTCAATCAGCGCGAGTGCGCCCTCGGCATTTTCGTCCACCTGATCAATGCGCCCTTGCCATTGCAATGAATGAATCGGCTTGTATGCCGCATCCACAATGGTTTGCACGGGAGAAACCGCAGGCGAATGTTCACTATCAACATGATGCCAACCCTGCGCCTCACGCGCTTGCCACCAGCGAACAAACGCGCTTTGATATGAGGCAAACAAAGGCTTTAATGCCCAATAACGTGGGTTTTCAATGCGCTTATCGTGCAGTATTTTTTCGATGCTTTGCGCAAAAACATCTTCATCGTTGATTCCGCTTTGACGCATTTTATGAAAATATTCAACCACCTTGTGCCACGCATTGCCGATGTCACTTGGGCTGACCGCATCGGTAGCAGACACTATGGGCGCGATGTCCAGCACTTGACGCGCGTAAAATTGATACGGACACGCGGACAAACTGCTCAAGGCCGTAGCAGACACCACGCTGGGCACACACTCTGAAACCACAGCCGCGCTACGTCCACGCACGTGTGGTTGAATGTCCACAACGTGCGGTTCTATGCGAATAGTTTGAGTATTGCTCGCGCGTAGATATTGTTTGAGCCACGGCGATAAACCATTCGGCGCGCCGTCTTTTTGCGTGCAGTAACTCGCGCAAACAATCGGATTGAGCGCGAGCACATCAAGCAAGGCTTCGCGCAAGACGGCTTGTTTGTCCTCAACATTCGGCAAGCCCAAAGCACGGCGCACCGCGGTATTGAGCAAACCAATATCCATCTCGCTGCTCGGTAAATTGCCCGCATCCGCGCCCATCAACCACACCGCGTCAAATTGGCGCAAGCGCGTATTGCCCAAAGGCATCAACACCACGGTCTCCGCTCGGTTCTCTTGCTCACGTTCAGGGCGGTAGGTCAAGCCATCAACCTCACTGCTCATCAAACGCAATGCGGTTGTCAGCGGCATCTGCCAATCATCCTCAACCCGTGTCCAGCGCGTCATCAGCGCGCACCATTTTTGCCCCGCACCATCGGCATTGAGTGCGTCCCACAAGCCAAACATCTGCGCCCATTCGATGAACGCCTGCGCCCATTGCGCCAAACTGCGTGCGGCGGATTTTGAGTTTGCCCCCGAATTCGTCCACTGCCGACTCAACTGCGCTGCTTGAGTGACACACTCATGCAAAGGCGTGTGCTCAGAATATTGATGCACCGCATGTTGCCAATCCGTCCAAGTGCGCCAAACAGTGGTTTTTTGATATTGCACTTGCTGATCAGAGGTTTGTTGCAACGCTTGCACCAAAGTCGATTTATCTTCGTCCGAAAACTGCGCGTACACCAATGGATGCGCCAACCAATCGAGCAAATCATTTGAGTGTACCTCGCCCTGCATCAAGCGCAGACCCGTTTGCCATGCGTGTGATGCGCGCGAAGTGGAAAGCAACCAACCCGTATCGTCGCGAATGTCCACACCAACGCGTTGCAACAACGCCCACACCCGCCGCGAGACCTGCCGATCCAAAGCAACCAAGGCAATGTTTTTGTCCTCGCCGCGCCATGCCAAAACCTGCTGCACCACTGCTTGGGCTTCATCCTCGATATTTGCTGCAGCATAAACCTGAACCGCAGCGTTGACAGTCTCAACGCTCGCAGTATAACGCGCAGAATGTGCCGCGATTTTTTGCAATGCTTGCTGCCGCGTGTCATCGGCAGCCACCTGAATGTGTGAAATATCCAAAACCTGTACGCGCGCGTTGGCACTCAGTCGCTGCCAAAAATCCGCCTCATGCGCCGTCCACGCACGGTTGCGCACAACCCAAATTTGCTGGAATTCTGGCGCATTTGCCATCTCGCGCAAAGTTGCCAAATACTCAACAATTGGCGTGGTTTTCTCCACATCCGCAGCCCAGCAATGCAACAACACCTGCAACTCTTCTTGTGCCAAGTGATACCCAGCGTCTGAGTACACTTGTTCAATTGCAGCAGTGACCGACTTTTTCAAGGAAATATCAACCTCGGCAACACCGCGCCCTGCGAGCAAATGCACACTCAACTCGTCACTCATGGCGATGATTTGTTGTGCCAAACCAAGCACATCATCGGGCGCGCTTTGCCCCAACAAATTCAGCAACGCAGGCACCGTGGGTAAAGACTGCATCCATTGCAAAACGCGCTCAGTATTTCTCGCATCCCAATCGTTTGCACCATGCGCTCGCGCCCAATTCATCAAAGTCAAAATCCTCGGCATGACACATGCGCGTTGATGCGACTGCGCCCAACTCGCCCAAGCCTGCCGATACGCCAACCCCATCGAACCATCAGGCACAATGAGCAACTGACCCGTCAACGGCACGTCCGAACCAACCATCCGCGCCACCACTTCATCCCAAAAGGCGTGGGAAAACGTGCAGGGCAAGACGTTCAAACCATACGCAGTATCGGATAAATCATCGGAAAATAAATCAGGCGTGGACATTGAGAAATAATAAAAAAGGGTTCAAAATTGAACCCATTATAACGATTTATAAGTCAATGTAGGGTGGGTAATGCCCATCCTACCTATTCTCAAAAAAGTTTAATACCTTCTCAGGCATCCACCCAAAATGCGCCATCTCGTCACCAATTGCGCCTGCTTGCCGAGCGGTGATAAAGCCCACGTGTCCACCATCTTCGGTATAGCACAGTTGTACCGATGGGCTCACTTCATCGGCACACGCGAGACTGTGTTTGGGCACGATGGGGTCGTTTGCGGTGTTGAGGATGAGGGTGGGTACGGCGATGTCGCGCAGGTATTGTTTGCTCGATGATTTTTGCCAATAATCCTCGGCATTTTTGAACCCATGCAGCGGCGCGGTGAAGTATTCATCCACGTGGAAAAAATTGCGCGCCGAGTGGATTTGTTCCGCTGTGATGGGTAAATCAGGAAATTGCGCGAGTTTTGCTAAGGCTTTTTGTTTGAGCGTGGAGAGAAACGAGCGCATATAAACACGCTGATTGAAGCCTGATTCCAACGCCACCGCACCTGCTTTGAGGTCATGTGGTGCGCAAATGGACGCAGCACTGGCAACCAACCGCTCAGCATCCGCGCCCGACTCGCCCAACCATTTGAGCAGGGCATTGCCACCGAGCGACACACCTGCGATGTACCGCACACTGTCGGGGAAACGCTGTGCGATGCGTTTGACCACCCAGTCAATTTCGCTTGAGAAGCCAGAATGGTACATGACGCGCCCACGGTTCATTTGTCCACTACACGAACGCCAGTGCACCACCACGCCCGTCCAGCCGCGCAATTGTGCAAGGCGCATCAAGGCTTTGGCGTACGAACTTTGACTGGAGCCTTCTAAGCCATGAAATAGGATGAATATTTTTTGCTGAGGGCTACCCGCTGACTCAAGATTGACCCAGTCTAAGTCGATGAAATCACGAATATTGTCCACCGCTGGCGTATCCCAACGCTCTCGGGTGTAGTTCGGTGCAGTGAAAGGCATGAGTACGGGCAGTATGGTTTGCAGATGGGCGTGACGCGCCCACCAAGCTGGTTGAAATGAGTGATTTTCCATCATTAAATGGTACAAACGGTCATCAATCGATGCTCCAATTCAGCCGCAAAACTCGGCGAGGCCAGTTGTGGACTGTGCACAACAAACACGTCCTCCAATCGCTCGCCCAATGTGGTGATGCGCGCATTGTGCAACTTCACACCCATTTCGTGGAAGTGATACGCCACGCTGTACAACACCCCCGGTCGGTCGGTTGCGGTCAGTTTAAGCACGTAGTCATCGTTGCCTGTCGGCATTAAGCTCATAGAGGGTTTAATCGGGAAGTTGCGCGAGCGCGCAGACAGCCGCCCCAAACTTGGTTTACGCAAATGGGTGTGGTTTTGCACCGAGTCGCGCACAGCGTGGGCAAACTGATTTAAAAACTGTTGGTCAACCTGTACCGAGTCAGGGACGATGATTTGAAAGGTGTCCAAAGCTCTGTTTTGCGCACTGGTGTAGATATGCGCCGAAAAAATGGAGTAACCACGCTGCATAATCGCCGCACAAATGCGTGCGAATAAATCAGGCTGGTCATGGGTATAAACCATGAGTTGCACACAGTTATCGTCATCATTGAGCACATAATGCTGCCCCGCCACCAAAATCTCTTCGTGCTCATCGGCTTGGATGATGTGGTAGGCATGCCACGCAATCGTCATGGTGTCGTGACGCAAAAAGTATTCGGGCGTGAGGTCGCGCCAAAGTTGCTCGGCTCGCTCTAACACCTCTGGTCGTTCAATTTGCTGGGCGAGTAACTCACGCACGCGCTCTTGACGCTCTTTAATCACGGTCGCGCGCGGTTGTTGGCTATTGCCCTCCAGCACATGCATGGCAGCACGATACAGACCTGCGAGCAATTTATCTTTCCATGCGTTCCAGACTTTCGGACTGGTGCCACGAATATCGGCGACGGTCAATAAGTACAAGGCTTGCAAACGTTCAGGGGTTTTAACTTTTTCAACAAAACGCAAAATCACATCAGGGTCTGACAAATCTTCTTTTTGTGCAAATTGGCTCATCTCCAAATGCTCGCCGACGAGAAACACCACGAGGTCGGTTTGCGCTTTGTTCAATCCATGCTGGCGCGCAAAACGCGCTACTTCGACCATACCCAGTTTGGAGTGGTCACCGCCACGCCCTTTGGCAATGTCGTGGAATAAACCCGCAATGTACATCAACCACGGCTGACCAAACTCCGCCATGACTTGATTGGCCAACTCATGCTGCGGGATGTACTCATCCATGGTAAATCGGCGCAGATTGCGCACGACCATCAAGATGTGTTGATCAACGGTGTAGATGTGAAATAAATCATGCTGCATCTGCCCGACAATTTTGCGAAACACGGGTAAATAACGCGCAAGAATACCCATCTGATGCATTAAGCGGATGGTGTGCGTGATGCCACTGTCCATTTTCAGTATGCGAACGAAACGTGCACGGTTGGCTTTGTCTCGGCGAAAGGCAGGGTTGACCAAATCGCGGTATTTGAGCACCGCATCCCACAGCCGTGCCGTACACCCTGTCAGACCAGGGCGCGTGCCAAACACGTAAAACATATCGAGCAGCAAATGTGGCTTGCGTGCAAATTCGTCCACATCAACGATGTCCAACTCATGATTGACTTCGATGAACTCAGGAAACCCTTCGATGGCGTGTTCGATGCGCGGGGCATTTTCGGGCGCAATGTAGTCTTCAAATTTTTGCAAAAATAATTTCATGCGAATCGAGTTCACACTCGCAGCCACATAGTATTTTTGCATCAAAAATTCGCTCGCACGCTTGCCATCGGCATCCGCAAAACCAAAAGCCTGTGCCAAACCATTTTGCAAATCAAACAACAAACGGTTCTCAGAGCGGCGGGTCATGATGTGCAAATGAGCACGAATCGCCAGCAGCAGGGTTTCGCATTTTTGAATCAATTTTACTTGACGTTCATTGAGCCAGCCAATGGTGTGCAAATCCGCCCAGTTTTGCGCGATGCCTGAGGATTTACTCAACCACATCATCAAATGCAAATCACGCAAACCGCCTGGGGACTCTTTGCAATTGGGTTCCAAACTGAACGGGGTTTCTTCAAAACGTGAATAGCGGGCATTTTTTTCGGCTATTTTATTGCGCCAAAAAGTGCGTGCCTGAAAACCTTTATAAAAACGCGCATAAAAAGCATCGAAAACTTTTTTTTCACCAATCAGCCAACGCCCTTCAATAATCGCCGTTTCGGTTGCCAAGTCTTCGTGACAAAACTGCAGACATTCACTGATGGTGCGCACACTGTGCGAAGGCGCAAGCCCAGAGTCCCACAGCGAGCCGAGCCATTGCTCAATCGCCGCATTGATGCGCTCACGTCCTTGCTCTGAGAGTTTTTTATCCTCAATCAACACCAAAACATCGACATCAGAATTGGGCAACAATTCGCCCCGCCCATAGCCACCAACCGCAGCCAAAGAAACGTGAGGCAATAATTCAGGCGGCAATACCTGTGTCACCGAACTGTGCCAACGCGCTTGTACCATCGCATCGGTCAATGCGGTGAGTTTGCGTATCAGACGGCGCACTGCGCGCGTTGGGGCGGAGGATGCAACGTACTCGTCCAAATAAGTTTGCCTTGTGGCTTGATAATATTCCGCAGAATAAGCCTGCGTGGATGAGCGGTTGCGCATAAAGAACCTCTATTGTTTTTTGCGGAAAAATTCCTGCCAAATCACCAAAACAACGCCAATGAAAATCGCTGAATCCGCGATATTAAACGCGGGCCAATGCACGTCCTGCCAGTGAAAATCTAAAAAATCAACCACCATACCGATGCGCACACGGTCTATCATATTGCCCAATGCCCCACCTGCAATCATAGCAAAACCAATGTTTTGCAGGGTTTTTTCAAGGTTTGCGCGAATTTGTATGACGAGAAAAATCGATGCACCGATGGCCAACAAGGTAAACAACCACTTTTGCCAACCGTTGTGGTCGGCTAAGAAACTAAACGCCGCACCTGGATTGTAGGTCAAGCCCAAATTAAAAAACGAGGTGATGGGCTCAAACTCGTGAAAAGCATAACGCGCCTCAATCGCGAATTTGGTGATTTGATCGAGCACAATCACCAGCACAATCAGCACATAATAAAACCACATGCTACGTGGTGTCGATGCTGGGGTAGAGGGTTGAGAATTATTTGACACAAGCAAACCTTTTTAATAAATCTATTACGAAACACACAATGGCGCAAAAATCATGTGATGATGAGCGCGATGTTAAGGAAACACACCGTCATTGCGAGCAGTTTGACCGCGAAGCAATCCATGCTCAATCATTTGTTTAACGCGGCGTGGATTGCTTCGTTGATGAACCTTCACTCGCAATGACAATCAATGACAACCCACATCAAGCAAATTGTCGCGTTTCACCGTGTGCAAATAAATTATCAACGCAACGCGCGCACAAAGTTGGATGCTCAGTATGGGTGCCCACATCCACAGTGACGTGCCAACAACGCTCGCATTTACTGCCCTGCGCCAATTCAACCGAAACCTGTGCCTCGCCTTCAACCGCCAATGCGCCCGACGTAATCAATACAAATTTTAAATCATTGCCCAAGCGTTGCAGCAGTTGCGCGTCTGCGGCAGGCGCGCTGATGCGCACCGTCGCTTGCAAAGCCGAACCGATTTGCTCGGCAGCACGCGCATCTTCCAAGGCTTTATTGACATCATCGCGCAGCGCACGAATGCGCGTCCAGTCGCTCAGCAATTGTGCGCTGTTGGTAGGCACCGGAATGTCGTGATACAACTCGGTAAAAATGGTTTGCGTGTCGTCACCCGTCATCACCGCCCATGCTTCCTCAGCAGTGAAACTCAAAATCGGTGCCATCACGCGCACGAGTGATTGAGTGATGTGCCACAGCGCGGTTTGCGCCGAGCGGCGGGTTTTAGAGTCAGGCGCGTTGGTGTACAAGCGGTCTTTGAGAATATCCAAATAAAAGCCACCCAAATCCTCTGAGCAAAAGTTTTGGATTTTCGCCACCATTGGATGGAACTCATATTTATCGGCATGGGCGAGCAAATCCGCCTGCCACTCACGCGTTTTCACCAAAGCGTATTGGTCAATTTCGAGCAGTTCGTTGACATCCAATAACTGTGTTTTGGCATCAAAATCCGAAATATTCGCCAGTAAAAAACGCAAGGTGTTGCGAATGCGGCGATAGCCTTCAGACACCCGTTTGAGAATTTCGTCTGAAATCGAGAGTTCACCCGAATAATCGGTTGAAGCGCACCACAGGCGGATGATTTCCGCGCCCATTTTATTGGCCACGGTTTGTGGCGCGACAATATTGCCGACTGATTTACTCATCTTGCGCCCTTGCCCATCAACCACAAAACCATGGGTGAGCAAAGCGTTGTACGGTGCACGCCCATCCAACATCGAACCCGTGAGCAAAGACGAGTGGAACCAACCACGGTGCTGGTCTGAACCTTCTAAATACAAATCCGCTGGATACGCCAACTGCTCGGCGTGCGAACCACGCAGCACATGAAAATGCGTTGTGCCTGAGTCGAACCACACGTCCAGCGTGTCTTTATTTTTCACATAATCATTCGCATCCGCGCCGAGGAATTCGTTGATATCCAAAGTCTGCCAAGACTCAATCCCACCTGCCTCGACCAATTGCGCCACACGTTCGAGCAACTCAGGTGTGTTCGGGTGCAATTGTCCCGTGGCTTTGTGCAGGAAAAACGGCATCGGCACGCCCCATTGACGTTGGCGCGACAGCGTCCAATCGGGGCGATTGGCAATCATCGCGTGCAAACGCGCCTTGCCCCACGCAGGGAAAAACTGTGTCGCTTCCACGCCTTTAAGCGCGGTCTGGCGCAAGGATTCACCATTGACAGGTTTATCCATGCTGGCAAACCATTGTGTGGTCGCACGGAAAATCAAGGGCGTTTTGTGTCGCCAGCAGTGCATGTAACTGTGCGGTGCGTTCACCACTTTGAACAACGCGCCAACCTCGGTGAGTTTTTCAACAATGGCAGGGTTGGCTTTCCAAATGTGCATCCCACCAAAAAACGGCAAATCAGACGCATACACGCCGTTGCCCATCACGGGGGTCAAAATATCGTCGTTTGCCACACCGTGCGAGGTGCAGGAAATAAAGTCATCCACACCATACGCAGGCGCAGAATGCACAATCCCTGTACCCGCATCGGTGGTCACGTATTCACCCAAATAGATTGGAGACAAACGTGCATAGCCCTCATCGGCATCATAGAATGGGTGCTTGAATGCAATGTGGTCAAGCTGATCGCCCGTGGTCGTCGCCACGATGTCGCCTGTCAAACCGTAGCGTTCCAAACAAGATGCCACCAAATCCTGTGCCAAAATCAATTGACCTTTATCGGTATTGACCAAGGCATAAACCACTTCGGGATGTACGTTCAAGGCCTGATTGGCGGGAATCGTCCACGGCGTGGTGGTCCAAATAACCACATAGCCCTTTTGTGCCACGGTCACGCCAAAGGCTTTGGACAATTTGTCGTGCTCGGCAAAGCCAAAACCCACGTCAATCGCAGGGTCGGTTTTATCGGCGTATTCCACCTCGGCTTCGGCCAATGCCGACTCGCAATCAAAACACCAGTTCACAGGTTTTAAACCGCGATACACATAGCCTTTTTCGAGAATTTTGCCGAGTGCGCGAATTTCATTCGCTTCGTTGGCAAAATTCATGGTTTTGTACGGATTGCCCCATTCGCCCAAAACGCCCAAACGCATGAAATCAATTTTTTGACTTTCGATTTGCTCGCTCGCGTAGGCGCGAGATTTTTCCTGCACTTCACGCGTGGGCAATCCACGCCCGTGAATCGACTCGATTTTGTTCTCAATCGGCATCCCGTGACAGTCCCACCCAGGCACATATGGCGCGTCAAAACCCGCCATGGTTTTGGACTTGACAATCATGTCTTTGAGAATTTTATTGACCGCGTGACCAATGTGAATGTCGCCGTTGGCATACGGCGGACCGTCGTGCAGAACGAATTTCGGACGACCTTTGGCGGCAACACGAATTTTTTCATAACGTTTCTGTGCTTGCCAAGCGGCGACCCACTGCGGTTCGCGTTTGGCCAAATCCCCCCGCATCGGGAAGGGCGTGTCCAATAAATTAACGGGGTAGTTGTTCTTGTCACTCATAACGGGCTTTGCAATCGGTGGGTTTAAAAATGGGACATTTTAACTGAAAACCAAGGGTAAATCATGATGAAATGGCCATCGCATGGGTTTTGAATGAATTTTTCGCACCGCTTTTTGGAATCAATTGCCCATCGTTTTATGAGCCATATGAACGCAAGATGCCCGCTAACGCCCGAACAATTCATAGTACACTGCCACCTCAATATAGAATTCATTCAGACCATGCACGATATTTTGATTTTTACCTTATTGTTTGCTTCAGGCATCATGGCAGGCATCTGCAACGCCACGGCGGGCGGCGGGACATTTTTTACCTTTCCCGTATTTTTAGCCGCAGGTTTACCCCCTGTTGTGGCAAACGCCTCCAATGCCATCGCCGTTTGGCCTGGGCACGCTTTGGCAGTGGTGGCATATCGCCGTGAGTTGCGTGCACACCCACAGGGTTTGCGCTTGTCTTTATTTTTAGGGTTGCTTGGCGGCATCATGGGTGCTGCACTGTTGGTGTGGATTCAAAATTCGGTATTTCTCAAACTGATTCCCATCTTGATTTTATTTGCCACACTGTTATTTGCGTTCAGTGATGTGATTCGTGGCTGGCTTGCCAACAATACCGATAACCCTCAAGACTTGCCACAACGCGGCTTTGCGCATGTATTTGAATTGGTGATTGCGATTTACGGTGGGTTTTTTATCGCGGGTTTGGGCATCATGCTGATGGCGGGTTTGCAAATGCTCGGCGTGCGCGATATACAGATGAACAACGCGCTGAAAAATCTATTGGCCGCAGTGATTAGCAGCGTCGCCGCGCTGGTGTTTGTGTTCTCTGGCTTGGTGCATTGGCAATACACGCTGATTGCTTTTATTGGCGCGGTGATGGGTGGTTACTGGGGCGGACGGATTGCACGGTGGTTGCCAGCGCTGTGGCTACGCCGCATTGTGATTGCTTTGGGCTTGGGTTTATCGGTGTTTTACGCGCTTAAATACTACGGTTAATTCTGCAGATGCTATTTTTGAGCGAAAAATGCACGGCATTGCGCCATGTCGTTTTGGATGGCGTTGAGCAATTCATCAAAATCATCGAATTTGGCTTCATCACGAATTTTTTGATGTAGGGTCACGCAAGCAATTTGTCCATAGATTTCTTGATTGAAATCAAATAAATGCACTTCGCACCAGCACTGTCCATTGGTTTTCACGCTTGGACGAACGCCTATGCTCGCCGCGCCCTGAATGGTTTTTTCAGGCGCGGATTGCAATTGCACACTGGCTGCGTAAATTCCCTGTAATGCCAAACGCTCAGGCATTTTGATATTGATGGTCGGCACGCCAATCGTGCGACCCAGTTTTTCGCCATGAATAACATGCCCCGATAGGGTCAACGGGTGTCCCAGCATCTGTATCGCCTGAGCAACCTCACCGCTCGCCAAATGCTCACGAATCGCTGAAGACGAAATACGCACCCCGTTTTGTTCAACCGAATGAAGGTTCTCCAAAACATAACCGTATCGCGATTGCAAGGATTGCAGCAATGCGAAATCGCCCTTGCGCTGCGCACCAAAGCGAAAATCATCACCCACCAATAGCAATTTGGCATTCAATCGCTCAATTAAAATGTCACTGACAAAAGCCTCGGCAGACATACTCGCCAAGTGGCTGTCAAACGGCAAAACCACCACCTGCTCAACGCCCAATGCCTTCATCGTCGCCACCTTATCGCGCAGCGGCATGATTTGTGTCGGCGCGGGTACACCACGCTTGTGCGCAAAATAGGCTTTGGGATTGGGAGCAAAGGTAACGACGGTTGGCGTCAAATGCTGCTGTTTCGCTAATGCAACCAAGCGTCTGAGCACAACCGCATGACCCGCATGCACACCATCAAAGTTGCCGATGGTGATTGCAGATGGAATGCCAATTTGCTTCGGACGATGAACGATGAGCATGGTCACTGGGGTTTTTAATCTTCTTTACGCAAATGTGGAAACAGCAGCACATCACGAATATTTGGATTGTCGGTGAGCAACATCATCAAGCGGTCTAAACCAATCCCACAACCGCCCGTTGGCGGCATACCATACTCCAGAGCGCGGATATAGTCGGCATCGTAGAACATCGCTTCATCATCGCCCGCATCCTTCGCGGCAACCTGCGCGAGGAAACGCTCGGATTGGTCTTCGGGGTCGTTCAATTCAGAAAAACCGTTAGCAACTTCGCGCCCTGTCATGAATAATTCAAAGCGTTCGGTAATGCCTTGATGCGTGTCAGACGCGCGCGCCAGCGGTGAGACTTCAATCGGATAGTCGATGATGAAGGTAGGATTCCACAATAGATGCTCAGCCACTTCCTCAAACAATGTCAATTGCAACGCGCCCACGCCCGCATTTTTCACCTGTGGATCGTTCAAATCCACACCGTGTTTTTTCAACTCGGCACGCAAATAATCTGCGTCATCCAAAGTCGCGCCCACATACTGCGGTGCGTATTTTTCAATCGCACCCACGATGGTCAAACGATCAAACGCAGGCGCCAAATCCAACACTTTACCTTGATAGTTCAATGTCGCACTGCCCGTTGCGCGAATGGCGACATTGCGCAACAATTCCTCAGTGTAGTTCATCAACCATTGATAGTCGGTGTACGCCGCGTAGAACTCCATCATGGTGAATTCGGGATTGTGGCGTGGGGATACGCCCTCATTGCGGAAGCTGCGGTTGATTTCAAACACACGCTCAAAACCACCGACAATCAAGCGTTTAAGGTACAACTCTGGCGCAATGCGCAAAAACATTTGCATGTCGAGCGCATTGTGGTGCGTGACAAACGGTTTCGCCGATGCGCCACCTGGGATTGGGTGCAACATCGGGGTTTCCACTTCCATGAAATTATTTTCAACCATAAATTCGCGCACGGCGTTCATGGCTTTGGTGCGTTTGATGAAAGTCGCACGAGTCTCAGGTGTAACGATGAGGTCAACATAGCGTTGACGATAACGCATTTCTTGATCCGCCAAACCATGAAATTTATCAGGCAAGGGACGCAAAGACTTGCTCAGCAAACGCAAAGTGGCACAACGCACGGATAACTCACCATGCTGGGTTTTAAACAACTGCCCCGTGGTGGCAACGATGTCGCCCATGTCCCAGTGCTTGAATTGCTCGTGTACCGCCTCAGTTACGCCCTTATCATTGATGTAAAACTGAATTTGCCCTGTACCGTCCTGCACCGTGGCAAAACTCGCTTTGCCCATCACCCGTTTGAGCATCATGCGCCCCGCGATGGAGACCTGTACATTGGCTTGCTCCAAATCCTCACGCGTCCACGCGCCGTACTGCTCGTGCAATTGTGCGGCGCGGTGCTCAGGCACGAAGTCGTTTGGAAACGCAATGCCTTGCTCACGCAATTGAGATAACTTATGGCGACGCTCTGCTATGATGGCGTTTTCGTCTATTTGAATTTCTGGGTTTTGGTTGTGTTCGGTCATGGTGGTTTCAGTTTTCAATTTTATATTTAAGTAGAAGTAGCAAACAGGCTCATCACTGATACATTTTGTAAATGTTCTCGTCATTGCAAGCACAGCGAAACAATCCACAAAACTCAAGTTTATTGATACCTCATGGACTGCTTCGCTGATGACCCATCGCTCGCAATGACCATGATGTGTTTCACACTTGAGTATCGCCCCGCTTTATACACCCTGTTTCAAACTCGCCTCAATAAACGCATCCAAGTCGCCATCGAGCACCTTCTGTGTGGCAGAGATTTCAACATTGGTACGCAAATCTTTAATGCGCGAATTGTCCAATACATACGAGCGAATTTGATGTCCCCAACCCACATCTGACTTGGTCGCTTCTAACTTATCTTGCTCGGATTGACGCTTGCGCAATTCCAACTCATACAGGCGCGATTTTAACATTGACATCGCTTCGGCACGATTCTTGTGTTGTGAGCGGTCGTTTTGGCATTGCACCACCGTGTTGGTTGGAATATGCGTGATGCGCACCGCTGAATCGGTTTTATTAATATGCTGACCACCCGCACCCGAAGCACGGTAGGTGTCAATGCGCAAATCCGCAGGATTGATGTCAATCTCAATCGAGTCATCGACTTCGGGGTAAACGAAAATTGAGGCAAACGAGGTGTGCCGCCCACCTGACGAATCAAACGGTGATTTACGCACGAGGCGATGCACGCCCGTTTCGGTGCGCAATAAACCGTAGGCATATTCGCCATCAACCTTGATACTGGCCGATTTAATCCCCGCCACATCACCTGGGGACTCTTCGAGAATCTCGACTTTAAAGCCTTTGCGCTCACAATAACGCACATATTGACGCAACAACATGCTCGCCCAATCACACGCCTCAGTACCGCCCGCACCTGCTTGTATATCGATAAAGCACGGCTGGGGATCAAGCGGATTGTTGAACATCCGTCGGAATTCCATTTGTGAGACTTCGTCTTCCAATGTCGCCACATCCGCCTCCAATGCGGTCATGGTCGCGACATCGTCCTCCATCTGCGCCATTTCAAACAATTCTGAAGTGTCGGCTCGGTGGGCTTTGAGTTGATCTAATTTAAGGGTCGTGCCTTCTAACAATTTTTTTTCACGCCCCAAATCCTGCGCACGTTTGGGATCATTCCAAACGTTGGGGTCTTCTAACTCAGCGTTGACAACCACCAGACGGTCGGCTTTGACAGCGTAGTCAAAGATACCCCCATAGCGCGTCAATTCGCGCTTGCAGGTCAGCCAATTGATTCGATAAGGCGTTGATGCGTTCGATTTCCATGATTTTTAACCAAATATGTGTTCGCTCAGACAAGTGAGCCATTAACTAATCGCGCATTATAAAGCATGTACCGCATTTTTCCAATGTTCATGCTAAAATCCGCCCTCAAAATCAAGGATATTAGGTCAACCCCATGCAATCACTGTGGATGCTCGCGGCATCGTTTTTCTTTTCGCTCATGGGTGTGTGCATCAAACTCGCTTCTGCGCACCACAATCTCGGTGAAATCATTATGTTTCGTGGCGTGCCCAGCGTACTCCTACTCGCAGGTTTTGCCCTATACAAAGGTTATCCACTGCTCGGGCAGAATTTGCGCACCCATGCCATTCGCAACGCCAGCGGCGTAACTTCAATGTGGATGGGCTTTTATGGCATGACCCATCTGCCCTTGGGCATGTCCACCACATTGAACTACACCTCTCCTTTATTCATCGCCATTGCACTTCTCTACACAGGTTACTATTCAGGCATTTTGCGCGAGCAATGGCTGCGCTTTGGCGCAATTGTGCTTGGCTTTATCGGTGTATTGTTGATTTTTAATCCATTCGGCGAAACCGATTGGAGTCGTTTTGCCATGCTCGTTGGCTTGTGCGGTGGGGCATTCGGCGCGATGGCATATATGACTGTGCGCAATTTGGGGCAAATTGGCGAACCCGAGTGGCGCACGGTGATGTTGTTTTCCGTGTCGGTGATACTTTCAGGTGTGGTGGGTGTGGCAGTTTTGGGATTTTCTCCCCATTATTCACTCAACTCCATCCTTGAATTGGCGGGTATCGGCGTGTTTGGCATGATTGCACAGTTGTGTATGACGCGCGCCTTTGGTCACGGCCATGCCACGTTGAGCGCGACCTTGCAATACACCACGATTATTTTTGCGACGATTTGGGGTGAAGTCATTTGGCACGAACGCATTGATTTTATGGGAATTTTAGGTATGTTTTTGGTCATTGTTGCGGGGCTGTCAGCGACGGTGTATAGTTTGAAACACAAACAATAAAAGACCAAAGGATGCCCTTTATGACCAGCCCCTATTTCAATAATTTGATTGGCGCAAAAGCACTGCATCTACTCCCCGCCAACGACGTGCTCATCATTGATGCGCGTCACAGTTTGACGGACTTTGATTTTGGGGCAAACGCTTATTCAAAAGCACACATCCCCAACGCACATTTTCTCAACATGGAAAGCGATTTATCAGGCAATAAAACAGGTACCAACGGCCGCCATCCTTTGCCTGATTTGGATGTATTGACAGATAAACTCCGCGCCTTGGGCTTACGCGACGACATGCATGTGGTGGCTTATGATGATGCCGCTGGCGCGATGGCGGCTCGGGTGTGGTGGTTGTTGCGCCACTTGGGGTTTGAGCATGTTGCGGTTTTAGATGGCGGCATTGGTGCTTGGACACAGACGGGCTTTGCGTTGAGCACAGAACCCTCAACCCCAAGCACAGGTACATTCACCCGAAAACCCTCACTTAATCGCACGGTGAGTGCGGATGAGATTTTAGCGCAGTTACCCATAGGCACATTCACTTTGGTCGATGCACGCGCCCCTGAACGCTATCGCGGCGAGGTTGAACCGCTTGACCCTGTCGCGGGACACATTCCCACTGCACTCAATCAATTTATGATGAACAACATCACTGAGCACGGATATTTTAAACCCGCTCAGACCTTGCGCGAGCAGTGGGTGGATTTGCTGGACGATACGCCCCTAAACACGGTGGTGCATTACTGTGGTTCAGGTGTGACCGCCTGTCACAACCTGCTCTCAATGCACATCGCTGGTTTGGATGTATCACCCACGGGTGCAGGCATTTATACTGGCTCGTGGTCAGAGTGGTGCGCGGATACGCATCGACCCATCGCAAAAAAATCATAAAAAAATCCGCAGATACTTCACTGCGGGGTTTTTTATGGCATGAGCTCTTCAAATGTTATTGATAAACCACTTGCCCTGAGCCTTCGTTGGTAACTGCACGATTTTTTGGATTACCACTGACAACCACGGAGCCTGAATCAGCAATGCTTCCACTGACTTCTTGTTTCACTTGCGCCACAATATTGCCTGAGCCTGATACGTTTAACCTTGCCTTTTGCGCCACCAATTGCGCGCCAACAAAAGAGCCACTGCCAGTCACATCAATATTCAACTGCTGTGTTTGTCCATCGGCATCCACCGCGCCTGAACCTGAGATTTTAACGTTGAGTTGACTGCCTTTGAATTGATGCACAATCACTTTGGATGAGCCTTTGATATCCAGTTGCTCAGGTGCAGTTCCACCCCATGTGATTTGAATTGGGGTTTTTTGTTGCACGCTACTGGTCATCGGTGCGAGTCTGAGCACACCCTGCTCAACGCTCACTTTGATTTGGTTTTGAATATTGTCATCCGCCGTCACCACAATTTTATCGCCGACCGATGGGTCGTAAATAAAAGTCGCAGATACATCAGCCAATACGTTTTTCACAGGTTGATTGAGCACCAAAGTTTGTGTGGTAGAAACACCTGAGCCAACCAAAACACTGGTACTTGGAACAACTGAGGCAGCCGCAGTATTGCTCACCGTCATGACATTGGTTACGTTGGCAGGTTCTTGCACCTGCGGTTTTTTGTCACAAGCGGTTAAGGTCAAACCAAACAATGCACTGATGGCAAAAATGGGCAATAAATTAAATTTTTTCATGGGGTCTCGATGTTGGTGTGTGCAAGATGCACGGGTCGCACTGTAGCATAAATGGAGGGGGTGCGTGAGAGTAGACTATTAAGATAGGTGGATGGTGGGTCAACAAACCCAATTGACCCACCCTACTACCCTACATAGTTCTCAATTAAAAAATCATTTAAAGCGATTGCAACCTTTTTCGCCTCGGCAACCAAATGAAAACTATTTTCATAATTCCAGTATTCATCGCACCAGTCACAACAATTCCAAAGATTACCCAACCAATCGAATTTATCTAAATTTTGAAGTTGTTGTGGTCTTGGTTGCCCTGCGAAACCATTGGAAATAAAATTAGCATCCAACGTTTGAACCAAAGTACATAACGAAACAACGGATATTTTTTTATCTAGAAACAGATTGATGTGTTTTTTTAATGTGATTATTGCATAAGGCTCAGCCTCCCAAGAATTAGGAATGAAGCCATTTACATTTTTGGCGATTTGGCACAAAGCCTCAGTCGCTTCTTCGTATGTCTGGAATGCGTATAACTCCGAAACCTTAGAATTCACCCCCTTAACATGTTGAGGAATACCCTCTAACCAAACAATAATTTCCGACTGCACTCCAACGCCAATCCAAAACTCAGTGGTCAGACGATTCAACTCCACTCGCCAATTGTCCATGACATTCTCTCATTCGAGCATTATTCACACACCGCCAATGTTTCTCGCAAAACCTCGTCATCGACTTTTTGAACCACCGCTTTGCCCAGTCCATTGAGTAGCACAAAGCGTATTGAACCAGCGCTGTTTTTCTTGTCCAACTGCATGTGCTCAAGCATGGCCTGTACACCCAAACGCGGGGCTTCGGTGGGCAAACCCGCCGCTTGGACGAGTACACGAATACGGTTTGCTTCTGATTCGGTCAACTGCCCAAGTCGATGTGATAAATCAGCCGCCAAAACCATGCCCGCACCAACGGCTTCGCCGTGCAGCCAATTGCCATAGCCCATGCCAGCCTCAATCGCATGCCCAAAGGTGTGTCCAAAATTTAAAATCGCGCGCAAACCCGATTCACGTTCGTCCTGCGCCACTACTTCGGCTTTGATTTCACACGAACGCACGATGGTGTGCGTGAGTGCGTCCACATCGCGCGCACGTATCGCATCAATATTGTTTTCTAAATATTCAAAGTATGCGGCATCGTAGATCGCACCGTGCTTGATGATTTCCGCCAACCCTGCTGACAATTCTCGATCGGGTAAGGTATTCAAGGTATTGATGTCGGCGAGCACGAGTTGCGGCTGATAAAACGCACCAATCATGTTTTTACCCAATGGGTGGTTGATGCCTGTTTTACCACCCACCGATGAATCAACCTGAGACAGCAAGGTGGTGGGACACTGAATGAACGGCACGCCACGCATATAGGCTGCCGCCGCAAAGCCCGTCATATCACCAATCACACCACCACCCAATGCCATCAGCGTGGTTTTACGATCGCACTGTTTGGACAACAATGTATCGAAGATGGTTTGCCAATTCGCCAAGTCTTTGTATTGTTCACCATCAGGCAAAATATGGATGTGCACCGTTTTACCCAAATCACGCACCGTTTGTGCCACAGCATCGGCGTACAACGGCGCAACCGTGGTATTTGAAACAATCACCACGGTATTACCAACGATGGCTTGTTTGAGTGCCTCGCTGTGGTGCAATGCATTTGGGGCAATGATGATGGGGTAGGCGCGCTCGCCCAATTCTACAGTCAAGGTGGTCATAGGTTATACGTATCAAATATGCGGGTTCGATTGTTCGTTTAAATTTTGTTCAATCCGACGGGTGAGTTGTTCAATGATGTGGGTCACCACATGGGTCACATGCCCCGACCCCGTGGTGATGACGATGTCTGCCAATTCTTGATAAATCGGATGACGTGCTGCATACAACTGGGTAAGTACGGCCAAAGGGTCAGCCGTCTGTAGCAAAGGGCGGTTTTTATCATAGCGTGTGCGGTGAATCAAACGCTCGGGTGACGTGGATAAATAAACCACCCAACCCGTGTTTTTTAGGGCTTCGCGATTGGCTTCTCGCAATATCGCACCTCCCCCCGTACCCAAAACGACTGATTTTTTCGCGCACAACTCAGCAATCATGCGCTGCTCGCGCTCACGAAAGCCTGCCTCACCTTCAATTTCGAATATGGTCGGAATGCTCGCGCCCGTGCGCTTGACAATTTCATCGTCCGAATCATAAAACTCGCGTCCCAAGGTTTGGGCGAGCAATCGACCTGCGGTTGACTTACCCGCGCCCATCAGTCCAATCAAATAAATATTGGGGGCTTGTTTGAGCAATACTTTTTGCGCAGGCGTCATCGCTAAAGTGTTTTTATGTTGTCGTGAAGTCATTGGGGGCTTTGCTGTTTGCTTACTCATCAATACCAATTTTTTGAATTTTCGTAGGCAAAATATTACCACGTGAGTCCAAAATATGCGGCGTTAAAAAAATCAATAACTCCGTTTTACTGGTGGCGCGCGTGGTGGTTTTAAATAGATTTCCCAGCAACGGAATGTCGCCCAAAAGTGGCACTTTATCGACGGCTTTGCGGTTGTCTTCTTGATAAATCCCACCAATCACCAAAGCACCACCATTGTCAATATTCACCTGTGTTTGCACATGTTTGGTGTTGATGGTGTAGCCATCAGCGGTGTACGTTCCCACACTGTCCTTGGTCACATCCACATCCAATAACACCTCACCATTCGGTGCGATTTGTGGTGTGACTTCGAGTTTTAAATTGGCTTTGCGAAATGAGGTATTGGTCGCACCCAAAGTGCTGGTTTCTTTGTACGGAATTTCTGTGCCTTGTTCAATCACAGCTTTGATGTTATTCCCCGTCACCACACGGGGGTTGGAAATCATTTTACCCTTGCCGTCTGTCTCTAAGGCGGTCAATTCCAAATTGATGAAACGGGTCAAACCCGAATTAAATAAGGTCATGGCAAATGCGGCAGGGTCTGTTCCCGACACAGAGGCTGCTGCGGGAAAATTAATCATGGTGTTGGCAACGGAAGGGATTTGCCCAATGCCCGTTGCTGAGTTTTGTCCACTCAAACTTTGCAGGCTTTCGGTATTGCCACCAAACATCACGCCGCTGTCGGTGCGCGCAGGCACTTGAATAAATTTGCCCGCATTGGCAGGGTCTGGCACATAGGTTGTACCCATACGGCTTTTGTCATTAAAGCCCAGTTTGACCCCCAAACTGCGCGAAAATGAGTCTTCCGCTTCAACAATGCGCGCTTCTATCAAAACCTGCTGGTCAAATTTACGGCTGTTTTGTGCTCTTGGGTAGGGGTTGCCATTGGTTGAATAGGTATCTGAATTTAGAAATCCATTGTTTCCGCGCACGTAGATGATGCCGTTCGATTGTTCCAAACGCAGGTTTTTTGTGCGCACAATCACGTCCAAAGCTTCTTGCCATGTGGCATCTTTGAGATTTAAGGTGATAGTCCCCGCAACCGATTCATCGGTCACAATATTCACACCTGCGGTTTCACCCAAGACTTGCAACAAGGCCCGCACGGGAATGTCTTGAAACGCAAAAGCCATGCGTTTGGTGGAACCCTGCTGCGCGGGTGACACGCTCACACTCAAGTCGCTCGAATTTTGCGCCCAAACATTCGGTGCGCACCACGTACAAAGCACAATAGACGCACACACAGCGCGCCGCATCGCCTCGACTCGTATCCGTTCAATTGTCACTCGTTTTTTCATACAATTGCACCCATCATGAGGTTGTTCTGTGTTGTTATTTATCATACGTCACGACTTTGCCATTGACGTTGAGTTGCATACGCGACTCGTCAATAGAAACCACCCGCCATTTACCCGCGCCGATTGGCTCATGTTGCTTCACCCGATACACCCGTTCACCGACTTGCACCAATCCAAACAATTCATGCTGATTTTGAATCACACCCAAAAATTTGATTTGCGAGGCATTTGCCTGAGCCAATTCTAACTCAGTTTGTGCCTTGGTTTCGGCTTGGATGCTCGCAAGATGATTGCCCACGCCCCATCCATCTGCCACCAAAGAACTGGATGCAGGGTCATTCTGCCCCGCCTCGGTATTTCGGCTTTTAGCATTTTCAGCCGCTGTGTTGTTTAGGGAGATGAATACTTTATCCGAAATCGGGCTGGCTGTACGCAACAAGCGATGGTCTGTAACCTGTGACGGGCGACTGGGGTTGTCAATATTTTGTGCGTGCTGCGCTTGTTTTTCTAACCACAACTGCGCATCACGCGGATTGTCTACGATTGGTAACGAGGCATCCGATGACGAACCACCCTGTGCAGACAAGCCACCATCGCACGCCGAGAGCAGCGCACCCAAACAGTAAGCAAGCACCCATATCGTCACACCGTTTTTGAATTTAACGAGTCGCATGATTGGCCTCTTTGTAATACCAAAAACCACCTTGCCAACGCACCTGTCCTTGACTGACGGCATTTAACTCAATATCCCCCATCGCCAACCATTCATCATGTTCGCCCAAAGCCGAGACAAACGCCACCAAGTCCGAATATGAGCCCTGCGCCGCAATATGCACCCAACCCACTTGGTTCAACCAATCCGAGGGTACAGTTCCGCCTTGGCTGTTGAACCATTGTGGGTGGTCTTTGAGGGTATTTTGAATGCGTTCACGCAATTGATTGCGCTCGGTGTCGCTCAACTCGTGGGTCTTGAGCACCACCGAATTCAGGTGGTGATGACTGGCAAGGCTCGCTAAATCGCTCAACCACGCGCTTTCTTCATTCTGCTTAATCTGACGAACAGGCGGAATCTCGCTCAATGACAGCGGCGAGGTCTGATAGGTTTTGACAATTTGATTTTGCGTCTGCAACACCTGCTGTTGCACCTGTGTCAAACGCGTGTAACGTGGTAACAAAAACACGAACACCCCAGCCACAAGCAGCAATGCCGCGAAAAATACCACAGTCCAGCGTCTCGGCCCATTTGGCCACAGGTGCATTTGTGCCACATCCAAATCTCGCCAACGTGCCGTGCGCGTCCAATCATTGCTCATGTCCGCCCCCCACATTACTTGATTTGGTTGTTGTTGGGTCATCGTTTTCCTGTGCCGCTGGATTGGGCGCAACCAGTGGCGTTTGATTCAACGCGGGTTGAACTTTGTTGCGCAAAGCATGGGAATCAATATGCATTTCGAAACGCCACACATTTTGCCCCGCCATATTCACATTTGCAATTTCACTGACTTGTACAGGAGGCTGGGTATAACGCGCTGCAACCGCTTGCAGCATGGCATTGATGGCATCACTGTCAACAGCCACACCGACCAAATGAAGACCACCGTCATCGAACTTAGTAGAAACCCAGTGCACACGCTGGTCAACCAACCACTGTGGCAACTCACCCATCCAGTCGAGCTGTCCAGCCAACAGTTGGCGCATCACCCGAGGCATATCAACGTCTGAAGCAATCTCAACCGTGCGCGATTGCTGCAATTTCGTCCACTCAGCTTTCAGTTGTTGGTTGGCAAGATTGAGGTTACGTGAGCGCCAATCAAACCACAAACCCACACTCAATAAAACCACAATAACCAGCAGCAAAGCCAGCAACATTTCCAATAACAAACGTTTTTGAGGCTGCACAACCTCCTGCTCTTGAGGCCATAGATTGAGTAATTTCATGTATTCACCTGTTTGGATAAATGCCATAAAATCACTAAGCCTGCCTGTATAGAGGGGACCTGCCCTCTGAGCCGATTGGCAATCAGCCCTTCTTCTGCAATGCGTATGGGTAAACCAATACGTGATTGAATGGCTGCCATGCCCTCACGCCAAGCGAACCCCTTGCCCGCACCATAAATCATGGTCAAATCTTGTACACTGGAACCAAGCCAAACAGGCAACAAACTGGCCAACTCATCTGCAACGAAGCGCGCTGGCAACTGCAATAGACCGCCTTCTTTTTGAGCCGAAGTTTGGTACACAAAACCCGCACGTGCAATTTGAGTCTCATCCAATCGCTTATAAAATGAGCGCACACGCAAATCGGCATCAATGAACCAAAGTGTTATTTCACGCGACTCAACTTGGCAAATCGCAATCGGTGGGCGCGTCATTCGATTTTGATAGGCAAACGCCCATACTTGAGCCTCGGAACACACCCATTTCATACGCCAATCCGTATCGGCAAAGACATGGCTGTAAGGCACAACATCTGTTTGTCGAGCAATCGCCAATTGGATGTCGGTATTGCGTTTATCAATAGAAGTACTCCGAACTGCCCAGTCATAAAACACATCATTGAGAGACAAACCCAAGGTATGGGTGATATGGCGACTGACTTGATAAGACAATTCTTCACGATCCAAGCCACGGGGCAAACTCATGTCATGCACATGCAACCAACGCGTGGGCAGGACTGTGGCGACTTGTCCCTTGAGCTTGGGCAATTTGGGCAACAGAACCCGTGCCAAGCCTGCGGGGTCAACCAAACGCCCCTCCACAACCGCATTGGGGGCAACACAAAAACCTTGCGCCAATATGTGCGAACCTTGACGCACGACATAACGTGCTTCTTGCTCCACCAATTGCAACGCCAATGTCGGCTTTTTTACCCCGAACCAATGACGCAACGTTTCACGAACCATGCTCTGATACCTTTTTGTATGCCAAATATGTGTTTATAAAATTGTGTTGTTGGCACATGAAGAACCATCGGATTTTTGCACAACTGTTGTTCAAGAGTATACAATAAGCACCTTTGTTTCACTCAAAATTTCGCACTTTACTCGCACACACCACACTATGAGCACTGAATCTTCTCCAAATTCTCAACCCACGCGCTCTGTGGGACGCATTTTTAAAACCCTATTTCTTTGGGGAAGTTTTGCCGCTTTGATGGCGATTATTGTTTTGGTGTTTGCCTCCGTTGTCGCATGGCGAAACCTACCCTCCGTGGACACCTTAAAAGATTACAAACCACGCATGGCCATGCAAATTTTCAGCGAAGATGGTCAACTCATTGGGGAATTTGGCGAGGAACGACGTAGACCTGTATTGATTTCTGAAGTACCAGACCACCTGAAAAAAGCCCTGATTGCGATTGAAGATGCGCGTTTTTACGAACACGGTGGTATTGATTACTTGGGTTTGGGGCGCGCCATTGTCAACAATGTCACAGGTGGTAACAAACAAGGCGCTTCAACCATCACCCAACAGTTGGCAAAAAATTTCTTTTTGACCAATGAACGCACCTTTACGCGTAAGTTTTACGAAGCCTTGATGGCGAAAAAAATCGAACAAAACCTCACCAAAGACGAGATTTTAGAACGTTACATGAATCACATCTATTTGGGGGAACGTGCGTATGGCTTTGCGGCAGCAGCGGATATTTATTTCGGCAAAGAACTCAAAGACTTGACTTTGGCTGAATCGGCGATGCTGGCCACCCTGCCGCAAGCACCGAGCAGCAACAACCCAGCGCGTAATCGCAAACGTGCCGATGAACGCCAACGGTATGTGTTGGAACGCATGTTGGAACTGAACTTCATTACCAAAGCACAGTACGACCAAGCACGTGCAGAAGTGGTTCAACTGGTGGACAAAAAATCCAACCTTCGCAACGATCAATCCACAGTCCACGCGGATTATATTGCCGAGATGGCGCGCATGTTGATGTACGACCGATTTAAAGAAGCGGCATACACTGAAGGCCTAAAAGTGTACACCACCATACGCAGTCAAGAACAAAACGCCGCTTACGCCGCTGTGCGTAAAGCCGTTTTCGCCTATGATCGAAAATACGGCTATCGCGGTGCCGAAGCACAATATAATTTGCCCAGCAAACCTGAAGAGCGGCTCAAAATGTTGGATACCATTTTTGACGAGCACCCCGATTTAGACAATGTCAAAGCGGTGGTGGTTTTATCAACCAGTGGTGGCATTCTCAAAGGTGTGACTTCCGAGGGTAAAGAAATCGAACTCAAAGGTGCCAGTTTAGGCCCAGCCAAGAGCCTTTTGGGCAGCGGTGATAAAAAAGGCATTCGCACAGGCTCAGTGGTGCGCGTGATTGAATCCACCGACGGTTTAGAGTATCGAATCACTCAAGTGCCCAGCGTACAAGCGTCGTTCATATCCATGGATCCGACCGATGGTGCCATCCATGCTTTGGTGGGTGGTTTTGATTTTCAGTTGAGCAAATTCAACCACGTGACACAAGGCTATCGCCAACCAGGCTCGACCATCAAGCCGTTTATCTACTCCGCTGCGATGGAAAAAAATGGCATGAACCCGAATTCAATCGTGGACGACAAACCGATTAAAATTGGCTCGTGGGAGCCCAAAAACTCGGATGGTCGTTATTTAGGGCCGATTCCACTGTCCACTGCCTTGGCTTCTTCGCGCAATATGGTGTCAATTCGTTTGTTACAAAGCATCGGCAATGATTACTTCCGCAGTTATGCTGAGCGCTTTGGTTTTGAAGGCAACCGAATCGATAAATATTTAACCGTCGCACTGGGTGCGATTGAGGTCACCCCTTATGAAATGGTGGGCGCGTATGGCGTATTTGCCAACGGCGGTTACAAAGTTGACCCCTACTTCATTAAAAAAGTGGTGGATCGCTCAGGTGCCGTCATATTGGAAGCCAAACCCCGATTGACCAGTGATGAGAAAAACCGTGTGATTACCAAAGAGAATGCAGCCATGACCGATGCCTTACTCAAAGGCGTGGTTCGGGGCGGCACCGCACGCGCCGCCAGCGCACTGGGACGCTCAGACATTGCGGGCAAAACAGGTACGACCAATGATGCGGTGGATGCTTGGTTTGCAGGGTATCAACCCAAACTCGTTGCAGTGGCGTGGATGGGTTTTGACACAGGCAATAAATCTTTGGGTGAAGGCGAATTCGGTGGTGGTTTGGCATTGCCGATTTGGATGGATTACATGCGCATGGCTCTGCAAGGCAAAAAAGTCGAAGTGCGCGAGACCCAGTGGCAAAATGCCGTCACCAACGCAGGCGGCAACATCACCCGCAACCCAACCGATCCGAGCCTCACCATCGATGGACAACCCGCGCCACCACCAGCGCCTGAGGAATTGAACGCGGATCCAAACTCGGTGCCGCTGCCTAACTCGGATGCACGGAAAGCTTCCGAAACTGTCAATGAAGCGGACGTCAAAGCAGCCTCTGAGGGTAAATTACAGGAAATCATTGCCCCTGTAAAACCAGCCGCACCGGCGCAACCCAAGCCCGTCAAACCGGCTGGCGCACCTAATTAGGCTCGTACCACAGCCGTTACAGACGCGGCACAGCCCTAAAAAAGCGGATTGAATAATCCGCTTTTTTGGTGCACATCGTTTACAATTGGACTTAATATTTAACTCACCACCAAACCATTCGAGTACCTCATGCCACTGCGCCAAGACTATCTACCCTATCCTTACACATTTTCTGAAATTCATTTATCTTTGCTTTTGGATGCACACAGCACACAGGTGCGCACACGCCTATTGTTTGAGCGCAAAGCAGGTTTTGAAACCGACACTTTGGTGCTTGATGGAGAGCAGATTGAACTCATCAGTATTGCGCTTGACGGTAAAACACTCAGTCAAACAGACTACGTCCTAACCGACAAAACCCTTACTCTGCACAATGTCCCGAAATCAGGCGAGTTGGTCACCACCACCACCTGTGCCCCCATCAAAAACACCAGTCTGTCGGGTTTATTCGCAACAGGCAAACACTTGATGACCCAGTGCGAAGCCGAAGGTTTTCGCCGCATTACCTATTTTGCCGACCGTCCCGATGTATTAACGGTGTACACGGTTGAACTGATTGCCGATAAAGTGACCTATCCTGTGTTATTGGCCAATGGCAATTTGCTCGAAGCACACGATTTGGACAATGGTTTGCATCGCAGTCTATGGCATGATCCTTTCCCCAAACCTTCTTATTTATTCGCAGTGGTAGCGGGTCAATTGGCACATATTGAAGAAACAATTGAGCACAACGGGCAATCGAAATTGTTACAAGTATATGTTGAACCACACGATATTGCCAAAGCGCAATTTGCACTCGACAGCCTCAAAGCCTCAATGAAATGGGATTTAGCGCGCTATGGTTTGCCACTGGATTTAGAGCGCTTTATGATTGTTGCAACCAGCGACTTCAATATGGGCGCAATGGAGAACAAGGGTCTGAACATTTTCAACACCAAATTCGTGCTGGCGCATCCCGACACTTCGACTGATGTCGATTTTGAACATGTTGAAGCGGTGGTTGGACATGAATACTTTCACAACTGGACGGGCAACCGCGTGACCTGTCAAGATTGGTTTCAACTGAGTTTAAAAGAAGGATTGACTGTCTATCGTGACCAAGAATTCACGGCGGACCAACTGGCGCAAGGTTTATCTGAATCCGAAGCCCAATCCGCACGCGCGGTGCAACGCATCGGTAATGTGATGAATTTGTGTGCCGCACAATTTATGGAAGACGCGGGACCAATGGCGCATCCGATACGCCCGAACGCGTATGAGGAAATCAATAATTTTTACACCATGACCGTTTATGAAAAAGGTGCGGAAGTGGTGCGCATGTACGAAACCTTGCTCGGACGCGACGGTTTTCGTCGTGGGATGGATGAGTACTTCAAACGCCATGACGGTCAAGCGGTGACATGCGATGATTTTCGCATGGCGATGGCGGATGCCAACGGCATGGATTTAACCCAATTTGCCCGCTGGTACGAACAAGCAGGCACGCCACGCGTTCATGCACAGGGCAGATACGATGCAGCAGCGCAGACCTACACATTGACTCTGAGCCAATCCAATCCTGCGGTCGGCATTGAATTGGAAGAGGTGAACTTGGTCAAACCGCCTTTGCACATTCCATTTAATTTGGGTTTGATTGACAGCGTGACACACACCAGTTTGCCTTTAAATCCAGCGGGTGCGCAAACCCTCACGTTGAACTTAACCGAAACCACACAAAGTTTTGTGTTTGAACACATTCCACACGCACCCATTCCATCGCTCAATCGCAATTTTGGCGCACCGATACAAGTGCAGTTTGACTACAGCGAGGCCGAATTATTGACTTTGCTGGCGTGTGACACCGATGCGTTCAATCGTTGGGATGCTGGGCAACAATTGTTCACGCGCGCGATTCTGCGTGTCATGAATGGTCAAACTCAAGCCACGGTATTGGATGAAGCATTGCTTGAACGTTTAAACCGCTTACTCAACGATATGAGCCTGTCACCTGCGTATCGCGCTGTGCTGTTCACATTACCAAGTTTTGCCACCCTCTCACAACGTGTGCAGCAAACACAACTGCTGGATCCCCAAGCACTATTCAGCGCGCGCGAAACGGTGGTCAACGCTCTTGCCAAAGCACTCGCATCACAATGGCAAAACACCTATAATCAATTCAACCTGAATAAACCTTACGAGTACAACGGCAGCGCGGCAGGTGAGCGCAGCCTGAAAAACTTGGCTCTGAGTTATTGGGCGAAAGCCGATGCCGCTGCTTGGGATGCGGTGCAAACCCAGTACCACCAAGCAGACAATATGACCGACCGCTACAGCGCACTCAACACCGCGATTCAAAACTTTAGCGAACAATCAAATACATTGATTGAAGACTTTTACCAGCGTTTTGCAAACGAAGCACTGGTGATTGATAAATGGTTCACCGCTCAGGCGACACGCACCTCAGGCGAGTTTTCGCACATGCACGACTCACTCACACAGTTGATGGCACACCCTGCTTTTACCAACCCCAATCCAAACCGCCTGCGCTCGTTGATATTCGCATTTTGCAACAGCAACCCTCGCCACTTTCACCAAGCCAACGGCGCTGGTTATCAATTTTGGGCGGAGCAAGTGTTGGTGATTGATGCCAAAAATCCGCAGGTGGCCTCGCGTTTGGCGCGTACATGCGAGCACTGGCGCACGTTTGCCGAGCCATATCAAGCACAGATGAAACGCGCATTGACACGCATTGCTCAAGCGAACACGCTCTCAGACGACACGCGTGAAATCGTACATAAAGCACTACGAATTCAATAATTGCAACCCATACGGGACTCGTACATCAGACCGATTTTTAAACTTCAAAGGAAATCTTATGAAACGCAAATCACTTTCACGCTATTTGATTGAACAAGAACGCGAACACGGCAACATTCCGAATGATTTACGCTTGCTGCTGGAAGTCGTTTCACGTGCCTGCAAACTCATCAGCCATTCAGTCTCCAAAGGCGCGCTCGGCGACGTACTCGGTGGCGCAGGTACCGAAAATGTACAAGGTGAAGCACAAAAAAAACTTGATGTGCTTTCCAATGAGATTTTATTGGAGGCCAACGAATGGGGTGGGCACCTTGCAGGCATGGCTTCTGAAGAAATGGAAACCATTTATGAGATTCCCAATCGCTTTCCTCAAGGCGAATATCTATTGGTCTTTGACCCGCTGGATGGCTCATCCAATATTGACATCAATTCACCCGTTGGCACGATTTTCTCAGTGATGAAAAAAGTCGATATGGACACCCAAGTCGATGAAGAGGATTTCCTTCAACCAGGCAACCAGCAGGTCGCGGCAGGTTACGCGATTTATGGCCCACAGACGTTATTGGTGCTCTCAACGGGCTTTGGCACGCACTGTTTTACCTTGGACTTGGAACTGGGTTCATGGATTTTGACCAAAGAAAACATGCAAATCCCCAAAGCCACCGCCGAATACGCCATCAACGCCTCAAATGAGCGTCATTGGCAAGCACCCGTACAACGTTATATCAACGAATTGCGTGCGGGCAAAACAGGGCCTTTGGGTAAAGACTACAACATGCGCTGGGTGGCCGCCATGGTCGCCGATGCGCATCGCATTCTCACGCGTGGCGGCATCTTCATGTACCCTTATGACTTGCGCGAGCCAGACCGTGCAGGCAAATTGCGTTTGCTGTACGAAGCCAACCCAATTTCAATGCTGATTGAACAAGCGGGCGGTTTATCCACCAATGGCACACAACGCATTTTGGACATTCAACCTTCAGGATTGCATGAGCGCGTGGCAGTGTTTATGGGCTCATCCGAGGAAGTCCAGCGCATTACTGATTACCATTTGAACGCTTAAAATCAGAACAATGGGACAAGCGCACAGTGCGTTTGCCTATTTGTCTTTCGATGGTTTGATTTTTGTAACAAAAACCACACGGCCATTTTAAACTGTGTTAGAGTGACGCACTGATAGCGTTTGCTCGCGTTACAAACGAACAAACACCCACCCACAGCATAAGGACACAACACCATGGCAAAAGCCGAAAGCAAACCACAGGTCAATCAAGCCACCAATAATTCCGAAAAAGCCAAAGCCCTCGCCGCTGCATTGGCGCAAATTGAAAAACAATTTGGCAAAGGCTCCATCATGCGTTTGGGTAACAACGACACCCCGCCCGACATTGATGTGGTGTCCACTGGCTCACTTGGCTTGGACGTAGCATTGGGTGTGGGCGGTTTGCCTCGTGGTCGCGTGATTGAAATTTACGGCCCTGAGTCTTCAGGTAAAACCACCTTGACCCTACACGTTGTTGCAGAAATGCAAAAACTCGGCGGTACGTGTGCCTTTGTCGATGCCGAACACGCGTTGGATACCCAATACGCGCAAAAACTGGGTGTGGACTTGAACGATTTATTGATTTCTCAGCCCGACACAGGCGAGCAAGCCCTCGAAATGGTTGACGCGTTGGTGCGCTCAGGCGCAGTTGACCTCATCGTGGTCGACTCGGTTGCAGCACTCGTACCCCGCGCCGAGATCGAAGGTGACATGGGGGATTCATTACCCGGTTTGCAAGCGCGTTTGATGAGCCAAGCCCTGCGCAAACTCACTGCATCGATTGGTCGCTCGAACTGCACTGTGATATTCATCAACCAAATCCGCATGAAAATCGGCGTGATGTTTGGTTCACCCGAAACCACTACTGGTGGTAACGCACTCAAATTCTACGCTTCGGTACGTTTGGACATCCGCCGCATCGGCAGCATCAAAAAAGGCGATGAAATTGTCGGCAATGAAACCAAAGTCAAAGTGGTCAAAAACAAAGTTGCGCCACCGTTCAAAGAAGTGTTTTTTGACATCATCTATGGCGAAGGCATTTCACGCGAAGGCGAAGTCATTGACATGGGTGTGGCACAAGGCGTTATCGAAAAATCAGGCGCATGGTATAGCTATGGCGCAGATCGCATCGGCCAAGGCAAGGACAACGTGCGCGAATATCTGCGTCAAAACCCAGCAATTTCAACTGAAATCGAAAACCTCGTGCGCGACAAACTCGGTGTAAAGTCACGCGCCGTGGCGGACAAACCCGTTGAGGACAAAAAAGCCGCCAAAGCCTCTTTTGAAGACAAAGCCCTTGCTGAAGATGAGTAAAAGCCGATAGGTTTATTTGTTACAATCGCGTATTGCGCACAATAGGGGCAAATCAATATTTGCCCCTATCATTTTTGGAAAATACCATGTTCAGTTACCGCCACGCCTTTCACGCAGGCAATCACGCCGATGTGCTCAAGCACATGACACTGTTGCAAATTTGCCAGTACATGACACAAAAAGATAAACCCGTCACTTACATCGATACCCATGCGGGCGTGGGCATGTACCAATTGTCTAATCCAATGGCGCAAAAAAGCGGTGAGCATGAGACGGGTATCAGCAAATTATGGGCTTTGTGGACGGACAAAAATCAGCGCAATCAATTGCCTGAATTATTGCAAAAATACCTTAAATTCATCAGCGATTTAAATCCATCGGGCGAACTCAAACATTACCCAGGTTCACCCACGGTTGCATCACACAACCTGCGTGAAATTGACCGTCTGAAAATATTTGAATTGCATCCGACCGACATGCGTTTGCTGGATGACAATATTCGATACATCAACCTACCCAATAGCACAGATGACAAACGCATTTTATTCAAAACTGTTGATGGTTTTGTTGGTCTCAAGGCCAACCTACCACCGCCCTCGCGACGCGGCGTGGTGCTGATTGACCCATCGTATGAAATCAAAGATGACTACACTAAAGTCGCCAAAGCGATGAAAGATGTCATGGTGCGCTTTCCTACAGGCACGTATGCGATTTGGTATCCCATCCTTGCGCGCCCCGAATCGCGCAACCTCGCCACCCAGTTGGAGCGTATTGCCACCGATGCAGGGGCAAAATGGCTACACGCCAGTTTGGCAATTGACCAAGTGCAACCGTCCCACCTCGCGGCAGGCTTGCAAGCCTCTGGTATGTTCGTATTCAACCCACCGTGGACATTGGCAGAGCAACTACAAGCGAGTTTACCCGTGGTGACTGAATGCCTCAAAACCAGTGGTTCTGGGCGATATGAATTGATGACGGGGATGTAAAAATTATTGACTGAGTCGAAATAACGATTGAGGCATTGCGAGCTCACCCCGCAGTCTCCTTGTCAGGTCGTAGGGGCGCACCCGCGTGTGCGCCCAGTTCGCATGGCACTGTGCAAGTGCAGGGCAGACACATGGGTCTGCCCCTACATCAAAAAACTTTAAATTCGCTAACGTACTACCTGCTTTTATTTAATCGCCCCCAAAATCCCCTGTATCGCCACCGTTCCGCGTTGTGCAGGGTTTTTGCGAATCAAGGTTTCCTCATTCGCCATTTTCGCAAACATGCCATCCAAGGTTTTATCCAGCACATAGGTTTCTAAATCCAAGTTCGGTTTGGAGGTCAATGGAATGGCGTTGTAGGCATTGATGAGGGTTTGGTATTGGTTGTAGTAGCCTGTTTGTTTCAGTGAGGACTGCACAATCGGCTGAAATTTTGCACGCAAAGCGGCTTCGGTTTTTCCCCTGAAGTATTGCGTCGCAGCCGTATCGCCGCCTTTCCAAATCGACAAAGCATCAACCACCGTCATATCGCGCACCGCTGCTGCAAAAATCGGTTTGGCCTCTTGCACTGCCAAAGCTGCACCTTGGTTCATTGTGCCTTGCACTTTATCCACATACCCACCCAAACCGACCGCACGCAGCGTTGTCACCACGTTTTTCGCCGAATCGGGCAACAGCATATTCCATACGTTGGCACTGGATAAATACGTGCTGGCACGGTCAGAACTGAGTGTAAGCATTTCTTTTAACCCGCCCACCATGCTGGTTTGGTTGCCATACACCGACGCCATGGCGATTTGCGCGCCCAAGTCCACCACCGATTGTAAATTGCCCATGTTTTGACAGGCAGAGAGCGATAAGGTAGCCGCGAATACACCGACGAGATAGTGTTGTTTCATATCAAATCCTTTTGTTTGATTCTACATAGGCACATCATAACGCAAACTTTTTCCTTCTTTGGTTTTGTAAAGTGATTTTTTACAATTAATCGCGGACTTCAACCATTCTTAATACTACCTTAATCTAAACTTGGTTTAATCACGCCGTCCTCGTGACAGCTGTACACCAATTCATTGTATTAACTTCATCACATCATTTGGATCATCTACTTTTTAAAGGAATCATTATGAACTATTCTTTCAAACTCGCATTGCTTGGCTCTGTTGTTGCACTGTCATTGGGCGCCTGTGGCGATGACAAAAAAGAACTTAAAACCGCAGCGACTGCCCCAGTCACTGCCGCCGCCAATACTGCCACCACAGTTGCCGCAGCTGTGGTTAAGGATAAAAATGGTTGTATCGCTTATCCAAAAAATGAATGGATGAATGAAACAGATGCCAAAGCCAAAGTAGCCGAATTGGGTTATAAGGCCAAAACATTTGAAGTTACAGGCAACTGTTATGAAATTTATGGCTTTGACAAAGATGGTAAAAAAGCCGAAGTATATTTCGATGCAAAAACCATGGCAATTGTGAAAAAAGGCGATTGACACTAATTATCAAATACACAGTACCCGAGAACATGAACACATGACTTGGATACTGGTTTTATTTAGTTTATTTTTCGAGATTGGAATTCAAAATGGCATTTGATAGAAAATGGATTACGCCCATCATGGCTGGTTCAATACTCGTTTCGGGCTTAACAGGCGCACTGATGTTCTTTGACATAGCAAACGATTTTCAAGAAGAAATCCATGAATGGCTGGGCGTGGTACTGATGTCTGGTGCGGTATTACACACTTTACTCAATTGGCAGGGACTGAAAAAACAACTGCAAACCCCTCGTGGCAAATGGATTTTTGGCACATTTGCTGCCTTGTTGTTGCTGAGTTTTGTGGGTGGGTTTGGTGAGTTGGGTGACAGCGGCGAAGAATACGATGATTAAATTTGGGGGTTATGATGAATAAAATATTGGTTTGGGATCCGTTGGTGCGTCTTTTACACTGGATTTTGGCTATTTTAGTTATTGCTAATTTTTTAAATGAAGATGGTAAATTTTATCACCGCTGGATAGGTTATACGGCCACTGCGATTGTTGTGATGCGCATTATTTGGGGATTCGTTGGTACGAAACACGCACGCTTCTCAGATTGGTTCCCAACACCTTCGCGCGTGGTAGAATACACGCGACTGAAACTTAAAGGGCAAGCACCACGTTACATCGGGCACAACCCTTTGGGTGCTGTCATGATGTTGCTGTTGATTGTATTGGTATTAAATCAAGGATTAACGGGCTTTATGATGGGAACCGACCAATTTTTTGGCGAAAAATGGCTTGAAGAATGGCATGAAATCGCTTCAAACTTAATTTTAGTTGCCATCGGATTGCACGTTTTGGGTGCGATTTTTGAAAGCATTAAAACCCGTGAAAATCTGCCTTTGGCAATGATACACGGCAAAAAACGCCCACACGGTCATCGTTAATTCCCTTAACCCACAAACGTATAAGGAAAATTATGCCCCCTATCGCCATTATGCTCATTCCAGCCATTGTGGTCGCCCTCAGTGGTATTTTGGCACTCATTTGGCATCCCTCTCATCAAGCACGCAGTTTGATTCAGCACTTCGCCGCTGGCGTGGTGATTGCTGTGCTTGCAGTGGAAGTGTTGCCCGAACTGACGCGTGAGCACGCGCCCAATTGGGTCTTGATTGCTTCTTTTGCTTTCGGTGTGCTCTTCATGTACCTCATGAAAATTTTGAGCGAACACTTAGAAGCCCAATCTGCCGCATCGGGCAGTGAAGGTGCAAATATCGGTTTGATTTCTACAGTGTTTATCGATGCGGCGGTGGATGGCTTAATCATCGGCGCAGGTTTCGCTGCCAGTAAAGAAACGGGCTTAATTTTAGCCATTGGCTTGTCAGTAGAAATGTTGTTTTTAGGTCTGTCGTTGGTATCCAATACCATGAAGGGTTGGCGGATTGTGGGGCTGACCACACTGCTCGGTATTGACATGATTGCATCGATTTTGCTCGGCAACTATTTTCTCACAGGCGCATCCACCGCGATTATCAGTGCGATTTTAGCGTTTGGGGTTGCAGCGTTACTGTATTTGGTAACAGAGGAACTGCTCATTGAAGCGCACACAATACAAGAAAAACCCACCTCGGTGCTGTGGCTGTTCTCAGGGTTTTTGATGTTTTGGGCGTTTCAGTTGTACACCGCGCATTGATGATGACACAAACTTTGAGCTGTTTTGAATACTGGGGCATTTTTGCCCCAGTATTTTTTATGAACTGGCTGAATTCAAAAATTGCTGAAAAGGTTGGTACGCTGTAAAAACTTTATCAATGTGGGTGTGTAATTTGTTTCCCGCGATGGTTTCATCAGACACATCGCTTTTGACCCACAAGGTTTTGTATTTGATGAGTTCGATGTTCACATCGTCTTTTGAAAACCCTTGCGGCGGTCGCAGCAAACGCTCTCCTTGAACCCCACCAAAGTATTTTTTAAAATTTTTGTCTTGAAGAATGGCCTGTAATTCACTGCCATTGTGCAGAATGCGCAGACGAATTTGTTTGAGCCACGCGGGTGATGGCGAATGCGCGCCACCCGCAATCATGCTCGCGTTCGGCCCAATGTGCAGATAAAACCCCGCACGATTAAAGTCCGAACGTTTGCCACTGCTGACCACGTGAATGCCAAAATGGGTTTTATACGGTGCGCCATCGCGCGCAAAACGCGCGTCTTTATAAATCCGAAACAAGCAATTTTTTGGCTCAACCCCAATGAGCAAGGGATCATGGGCAATCAGGACGCCGATTAAATCATCGGTGAAATCCAACAATTCGCTGTGCAGTGTTTGATAACGCATTTTATGCTCGGCGAACCACTCGCGGTTGTTGTTGTTCGCCAGCTCACGCAAAAAAGGTAAGGTATCTGAAGGCAGTTGCATGGTCGCTCCTTAGTAGCGGTCGTGTGATGCCAAATTGTAGCACCGCTGCACTGCCTCATCGTGTGATTTAAATTTCCACCATATCAAAATCGTCTTTACCCATTTGACACTCTGGGCACAGCCAATCTTCAGGGACGTCTTGCCAGCGTGTGCCTGCGGCGATGCCGTCTTCAGGTGCGCCTGTTGCTTCGTCATAAATCCAACCACAGGTTGCACACATCCAAGTTTTAAATTCACTCATTTCGTTCTCCTTCATGGGTTAAAAATTTCAATGCTGATTGCATGGACGTATTAAACCAAATTCAGATTAACGCAAGATTAACCGCATGTGAATATTTGTAAAGTGAATACAACCAAGTATTATTGCCCGCGCCCACCTGTGCGGTGCATCGATGGTTTATGCCCTGATGCAGGTTTTTTCGCACCGTGGGCGGTTGGACCTTGCGGACGGTTTATACGGTTTTGTGGTGACACTGGTTTGGCTGAGCTCGTGCGCGCACCGCCTCGATTGGCAGGGCTTGAACGAACGCCTGTGCGTGGTTTTTGAATCGGCTCTGGCTTCACACTCAAATCAGGCTCAAAACCTTTGACCGCATAGCGCGTGAATTCACGGTGGGTCAATCGCTCAATGTCCTTGAGCAATTTAAATTCGTCCACACAAACCAGCGACACCGCCAAGCCCGTTGCGCCTGCGCGCCCCGTGCGGCCGATGCGATGTACATAATCTTCGGCGACTTGGGGCAATTCGTAGTTCACCACATACGGCAATTGATCAATATCAATTCCACGCGCCGCAATATCAGTCGCGACCAAAACCTGTAATTTACCGTCTTTGAATTCGTTCAATGCCCGCGTGCGTGCGCCTTGACTTTTGTTGCCATGAATCGCCATCGCGCTGATGCCGTCTTTATCTAATTGCTCGGCAAGGCGGTTCGCGCCGTGTTTGGTGCGTGTGAACACCAGCACTTGAAACCAGTTTTGCGCTTTAATCAGGTGCGTGAGCAACTCACGTTTGCGCTCACGATCCACGGTGTAAATGGTTTGCTCAATCACCTCAACGGTTGAATTTCTGCGCGCGACCTCAATGGTTTTGGGTTCGTGCAGCAAGCCTTGTGCCAGCGTGCGAATTTCATCCGAGAAGGTCGCTGAGAACAATAAATTTTGACGCTGTTTGGGCAGCAATTTAAAAATTCGTTTGATGTCGTGAATGAAACCCATATCCAGCATACGGTCGGCTTCATCGAGCACCAAAATTTCGACGTGTGATAAATCGATATTGCCTTGCCCGTGGTGATCCATCAAACGCCCTGGCGTGGCGACCAAAATATCCACGCCGCGACGGAGTTTGTCGGTTTGCGGATTGATGTTGACCCCACCAAACATCACCATGGATTTAAGTTTCAAGTATTTGCCATAGTTGTGCACACTCTCGCCCACCTGCGCAGCGAGTTCTCGCGTGGGCGTGAGCACGAGCACGCGTGGGTGTTTTTGATTGGGTGTGCCGATGAGCCGCTGTAAAATCGGCAAAGTAAAACCAGCGGTTTTGCCTGTACCTGTTTGTGCGGCGGCAAGCAAATCACCGCCTGCTAAAACCTGCGGAATTGCTTGCGCTTGAATTGGGGTTGGGGTGTCGTAGCCTTGTTCGGCAACGGCGCGGAGAATGGGCTCGGCCAAACCGAGTTCAGTAAATTTCATAGTATCAACTTTGTTAAATGGTGCGCAGAGTTGATTCACTTCAAAATAATCACTGATTCCCACTGCGCGGTGGTTGCGCCAAACATATCACGCAAAAAATAACCGCGCATAAAATTGTTTTGCGCGGTGCGCCATTGTAACAGAGTTTGCCTCAAGCGATTGGATAGCCCTATTGGCTCATGCTCGTTTTGGTATAATCTCGCCTTTATCACTCAGCCAAGTCCATGATTACAATCACCAATCTTCGCCTACAACGCGGACAAAAAGTCCTGCTCGAGTCCGCCAACGCCCGCGTTGATATTGGACAACGCGTCGGTGTGATTGGACGCAACGGCACGGGTAAATCGAGCTTGTTCGCATTGTTGCGTGGCGAGTTGCACGGCGATGCAGGTGATGTCAGTATTCCCTCCAACTGGGTGATTGCGCATGTCGCGCAGGAAATGCCTGAAACTGAAATGTCTGCGCTGGATTATGTGCTTGAAGGTGATGAAGAATTGATGCGTTTGAAGGCAGAACTCAAAATCGCCGAGGAGCAAAATGACGGCGTTGCCATCGCTCATTGCCACAGCGAATGGGCACGTATTGATGCCTACAGTGCGCCTGCGCGTGCGGGGCAATTGCTCAATGGTTTGGGCTTTGCGCAAAGTTTGCAAGGTAATCCCGTCAATTCATTTTCTGGCGGCTGGCGCATGCGTTTAAACTTGGCGCGTGCGCTGATGTGTCGCTCGGAATTATTACTATTGGACGAGCCGACCAATCACTTGGATTTGGACACGGTGTTGTGGTTGGAACAGTATTTAAAATCGCATCCAGCGACACAACTCATCATTTCGCACGACCGTGATTTTCTCGACACGCTGTGCACCCACATCATCGAAGTGGCGCAACAAACGCTCACCAGTTACAAAGGCAATTACACCCAGTTTGAACGCATTCGCGGCGAACGACTGGCACAACAACAAGCCCTGTACGCACAACAGCAACGCCACATTGCCCATCTGCAAAGTTATATTGACCGTTTTCGCGCCAAAGCGACCAAAGCGCGCCAAGCGCAATCGCGCATCAAAGCCTTGGACCGTCTCGAACTGGTGGCAGCGGCACATTTGGATTCGCCGTTTACTTTTGAATTTGCCGAACTGCATGATTTACCGAATCCCTTGATGCAAACCGATGGCATTCAACTGGGCTATGGTGACAAAACCTTGCTCGATAAAGTTGCTTTTTCGATTCAATCACACGACCGCATCGGTTTGCTCGGCATGAACGGCGCGGGCAAATCCACGCTGATTAAAGCCCTTGCACAAGAACTCACGCCGCTGTCTGGCAGTATCACCACCGCACAAAACCTGCGCATCGGCTATTTTTCGCAACAACATTTGGATACCCTGCGCGAAGACGAATCACCACTGTGGCACATGCAACGGCTTGCACCGAATGAAAACGTACAAGTTTTGCGTAATTTCCTCGGTGGATTTCATTTCCAAGGTGATCGCGTGATTGAGCGCATCACCAATTTTTCAGGCGGTGAAAAAGCGCGTTTGGCATTGGCGTTATTGATTTGGCAAAAGCCACATTTACTACTGCTCGATGAACCGACCAATCACTTGGATTTGGACATGCGCCACGCGCTCACCGTGGCATTGCAACAGTTTAACGGCGCATTGATTGTGGTCTCGCATGACCGCAGTTTACTGGCGAACTGCGTGGATGATTTTTGGTTGGTGGCCAATGGTACGGTCAAACCTTTTGACGGTGATTTAGAAGATTACCGTGCGTGGTGTGCGAAAAGTTGGCAGTTGTATCAACACGATAAAAATCAAGCCAATGCACAAGAATCACTTGCCGAATCCCAGTCCAACGTGAATAAACGCGAAGCACGCCAGCAAGCGACACAAAATCGCATCGCTTTGGCCAATGCGCAAAAACCGTTGAAACAGCAACTTGCTAAACTTGAAAAAACCTTGCACAGTGCGCAAACCGAGCACAGTGAATTGCAAAACTGGCTCGCCTCGGAATCTGCTTACGCGCCTGAACACAAAGACAGTCTCGCGGAAAAAGTACGTCGTACCAGTGAATTGTCAGCACAGATCGAGGCTTTAGAAGAAGAATGGTTGCTGCTGCATGAGCAGTTAGAAGCCATTGAAAATGAAATGAGTGCCTGATGCCTGCTCACTCACCCAATACAAATACTTTTGAATACTGCTGATCCGTGCGCCAGACGCGCGTACCTGCATCTTGATAACGTTTTAGCACACCTTCTCGTGGGTGTTTAAATTGATTGTACATTCCTGCCTGCGCGACCGCCCATTTGGGTTGAGTGGCTTGTATCAATGGTGCACTCGAACTGCTGTCACTGCCGTGATGGGGCATGAGCACGATGTCGGTTTGCAGCGGCGTTTGGCTCAACGCATCAACGGTGCGCACAGCAACCCCATTGGGCATATTATCCACCACCATGTTGGCTTCGGACAGCATGTCCATATCCCCCGTGAGCAAAATGCTTTTAAGTACATCTGGTTTTTCACTATTCACCTCAAAACGCAACACACAACTTTTTTGATTGTCGGGTGAATTCTCCGCATTCAAGGTCTGCACATCGGGTGAGAGCACCGCCATGCGCACACCGTCAAATTGCTCAGTTTGCCCTGCGACACATTCACTCACAGCCATTTGATCCAAACCCAGTGCATCGCGCTGCGATTGGTTGAGCGAAGTGATGATGCGGTGTACTGGCAAGGCGTTGACAACGCTTTGCGCGCCGCCTGTGTGATCAGAATCGTTGTGCGAGAGCACGAGTGTATCAATTTGCTTGACTCCGATATAGCGCAGGTGCGGCACGATGATGCGCGCGCCTGCATCTGCATCGAACGAGAATCGCGCACCTGCGTCATACAGCCAATTTTGATGCGCGCTTTGTAACAGCACGGCACTGCCTTGCCCCACATCAAAAATCGTCACACGCAGTTGTCCCTCTTGGACACATGGGTAGTTCGGCGGTATGCTAATGACCATGATGATTGCCAAAACCGCCGCGCCAATAAATCCCCATGCACGTTTAAGGGGTTCGCCGTGCCAAAGTTTACGAATCCACACGACCAAACACAACGAGAGCACAAACAACGCCAACACCTGCCACAACTCAATTCGCCCAACCCAATGACTCAACCGCGCCCAATCCTGCACATATTGCAAGCCACTTAACATATGGTTCAATACCACATTCATCCACAAAATGGGTTCGCCCCAACCTGTGAATGCCAACACAAACACACTCAACAGCAACGGCACAAGCACAATGCTCATCAGCGGAATCGCTATCAAGTTCACACCAATGCCCAAAAGCGAGGTTTGTCGGAAGAAATATAAAGTGATGGGCAATAATGACACAGAAATCCCCACCTGCGCCCCAAATACACCCACCAACCAACGAGCCAATTGGCGGTGTTTGAGCATATCTTCGGCTGATTGTTTGGTCACCGCAAACGAATCAAACGCCACAATCAACCACGCCACCGCACCATAAGACAACCAAAACCCAACCGACAGCACTGCGAATGGATCAAATATCAGCACCCAAAACACACTGAAGCCCAACACGCGCAATCCCGAACGCGCCACACCGAGCCGTGCCAAACCCAACCACAATGCCAGCATCCACACCGTGCGTTGCGCGGGCAAGCCCCAACCAGAGAGCAAAGCATACGCCAGAGCGCCGATGAGCCCAACCCACTGCGCCACATGCGTGGCTGGGACGCGCGTGGTCAACCACACATTGCGCCGCCAAGACCAGCCGGCACAGAATGCCAAAATTCCTGCCAGCACGGTCACATGCAATCCCGAAATACTCACCAAGTGCGTCACGCCAGTGTCTTGAAACAACTGCCATTGCTGCGCCGATACAGCAGATTGATCGCCTAAAGCGAGTGCTTTAAACACATTACCACTGGCTTGTGTATTCGGATAAGTTTGCTCAGACAGCACACCATCAATTGCTTGCAAGGTATCAAAACGCCAGTTTTCAATCGCGGACAACACACTGTGATGAGTACTCAACAATTGAGGCATTTGCTCGGATGTGCTGTTTTTGTAAACGCGCACATACGCCAGCCCCATGATATTGTTCGCCAACCAATAACGTGTTTGATCAAACACACCTTCATTCTTAGAGGCGTGGGGCGCGCGAATGTGTACAGGCAAACGCCAAGTTTGCCCAACACGAATAGAGGAAATGGGCATGGGCAAATCATCGTCCGCCCATGAAAGCGACATCTGCGCGGGAATATTTGGTGTGACTTGAATTTGCGTGGATTCGGGTTGAATCAACATGCGCCAACCATAATCGGTGCGTGTCGGCATCGATGTGATGCGCACCTGCACTATCTGCACTTGAGTATTCCATTCAGGTGGAATGGTGTGCGCGATGCGTTCGAGCCAGCGCAACTGCGCCCAAGAAAAAGCCAATAACGCACACAACAGCACCGCCGTAAACGTATCCATAGCACTCGAACGATGCGTGCGCACCCACCACACAAACGCCATGGCACATATTAAAGCACACACAAACAGACATTTCGCACCCACCCAAGGCGCTTCGAATGCGAATGCCACACAGACCGCCCAAAGCGCAACCACCGCCAACAGAATCAAACGCCAAGGTTGATGCACGTGATGCTCCTCAAATATCTGCTGGCAACACCTGAACCAATCTTGGCAACGCATTGAGCGTGTTGTGCCACAGCGATTGCGCCAAAACCTCATGTCTGAGCCCACGCAACTCGGCCAAAGTGTGCGCAATACGCGGCAGGTGGTAAGAATAATTGTGCTCACCCGCATTGACCCACGCAGGCGGTATATCGGGCGCGTCGGTTTCAATCACCAACGATGACAAAGGCAAGTCGCTCGCCAAGCGGCGAATTTGCCGTGCGCGTTCAAAAGTCATAGTGCCGCCAAAACCCAGATGTAAGCCCATGTTGACGTACACGCTCGCCTGTTCAAAACTACCGTTGAACGCGTGGGCAATGCCTTTTTGAATATTGAATTCACGCAGATGTTTGCTGACCTGATCCACACTGCGCCGAACATGGAGCAACACAGGCAAATCAAACTCGCGCGCGATTTTCAACTGCTCGCGTAAAAACCACACCTGCGTGTCCCAATCCACATCGGATACAAAACCATCCAAGCCAATTTCACCAATTGCAACAAATTTGTCTTCGTCCATACTGCGCACAACAGCAGAATGCAATAATTCAATCGAGTCTTCTCGTGCCAAACCCATCACATACATCGGATGAATGCCGAGTGCATAAAATGTATTGGGAAACAACGATGACTGAGCACGCACGGTCTCAAAATTCGCAGGCCAGACCGTAGGAATGATTTGCGCCGACACACCCGCATCGCGCGCCCATGCCCAATCATCGGCGCGGGTTGCGTCAAACTCAGGGGTATCAAAGTGAACGTGTGTGTCTATCCACATATGCATTGCTTCTTGTCAATACCAGTAGGTGGGGTAATGTCTTTTGTCGTTTGAAGACAAATTGTTAATCAATAAGGCGACCAACAGCATAATCAACGCCCCAATCAATACTGGAGAGAGTACATACACATAGCCCAATTGATGAATTTCAGAACCACCAATCACCGCAATTAAAGCCGTCGCACCACCAGGTGGGTGCATGGTTCTGGTCAAATGCATGGCTACAATGGATAAAGATACTGCCAACGCGCTGGCCAATCCCGCGAATTGCCCCATGACTAAAAATACCGTGACCCCAACCACAGCAGAGACCACATGCCCACCAACTAAATTGCGTGGTTGTGAAAAAATCGCATCGGGCGCACCGTACAGTAAAACCGCCGATGCTCCAAATGAACCAATTAAAAAGACGCCATCCGTTTGACCAAAAGGCATTTCTTTTGAGTAAATACTCATCAAAATGATGGCCATAAACGAACCCAAGCCAGACCAAAAAATATGGGTCATCGGTTTTTGGGGCGGACAAGCATCCTTGGCTCTCATACGGGCTAAATAATATTTCATAGCAGTACTTTATGAAAAAGGCGCTTGGCCTGATACATCAATCATTTTATGCACTGATTGACTATTAAAAATACTCGTCCTCAGCCAAATAACGCCATTTACCTGTGGGCAAGTGTCCCAGTCTGATGTTGCCGATGCGCACACGCTTTAAGCCCACCACTTTCAAACCCACCAATTCACACATGCGGCGGATTTGACGTTTTTTGCCTTCGCGCAAAACGAACATCAATTGTTCGTCATTTTGCCAACTCACTTGCGCGGGGCGCAAGGGCACACCATCAAGTTCCAAGCCGTGGTTGAGCAAAGCCAAACCATTTTCGACGAGTTCACCTTCCACGCGCACCAAGTACTCTTTGTCCACGTCAGAATCTTCACCAATCAGTTGCTTGGCAATTCGACCATCTTGCGTGAGCACCAATAAGCCCACTGAATCAATGTCCAAACGCCCTGCTGGCGCGAGTCCTCGCAGGTGTTTAAAACTAAAATCTTGTTGAAATTCTGCTTCATCCCACTGATTTTCAGCCGTGACCAAACTCACTGCTGGTTCGTAACCGTCCTCAGCTTGCCCTGAAACATAACCCATCGGTTTATTGATGAGAATGGTCACGCGAGACTGTTGCGCCACGCTGGCTTGACGTGCAAGTTGAACTTTATCGGTGGGCAAAATACGCTGTCCCAAAGTCGCACGTACGCCATTGACCGTGACCCAACCTTTTTCAATGTAGTGATCGGCCTCGCGGCGAGAACACATACCCTTATCGGCTAAGTATTTGGACACACGCACACCCTCGGCAGGATTGCGCTTGATTTCACTGCTGTGGTCACGCTCTTTGGGGAACTGTGGTTTGCGCGGCGCAGGACGTTTTTCGCCACGCACCACATGCCCATCCACCACCTCACGCACGCCATCGCGTACTTTACCGTGGCGTTGTGGCGCACGTGATAAGGACTCACGATGGCTGGGTTTGGCACTTCGTGCATCACGGCCATTATGACCATCACGCTTATCATTCTCTTCACGCGGTTCTCTTGGCGGGCGCGACGCTTTAGCTTCTCGTGCTGGACGTACGCCAAAGTCTGAGCGTACTGCACGTGGACGATCTTCGCGTCGCTCATCTCTTTTATCACCCTCCTTACGACTCTCTCGTGGTGGACGGGGTGCTCTGTCATCGCGTGGAGGTCGCGCGCCAAAGTCCGAACGCGGTGCGCGTGGGCGGTCATCTCGGCGGTCGTCGCGACCATTACGACCATCGCGTCTGTCACCACCCTCACGATTTTCTCGTAGTGGACGCGGTCCTCTGTCATCGCGTGCTGAACGTGCACCAGAATCTGCACGCGCCACAGGCGATTTACTTGGTGCGACGTGGTTATTGCGATTTCGCCCGCGCACAGGTGAACGTGCAGTGCTGTTTGCGCCCTTGCTTGAGCCTGATGCGGCACGTTTCTGAATGGTGAGGGTTTTGCTCATGTTGACTTTGCCTGATTATTTCTAAAGTGGACAGTTTATATTAGTTTGTCCTTCGTGCCTATCCAAGAATGCGCCACATATCAAAGCATCTTTTGTAAATTTTGTAAAAATAATTTGGTAACCAATCAAGGGAGTTTTGAAACGTCAAATATTTTTCGCCAACCAAGCATCTAAAGCATTGGCAAAATTTTGCACATCGCGTGCAGACAGTGCAGCGGGTCCACCTGTTTGCGCGCCTGAATCACGTAACGCTTGCATAAAGTTGCGCATCGACAGCAATGCGTGGACGTTCTCACGTGTGTACCACTCACCCCGTGGGTTAAGTGCCAGCGCGCCTTTTTCTACCACCAAAGACGCCAATGGAATATCCGCCGTGATTACCAAATCCCCTGCGCTCAGGCGCAACACAATCTCAGCATCGGCAACATCCATGCCCGATAAAACTTGTATGGCTTTAATAAAAGGCGATGGCGGCGTCAACAACATTTGATTGGCAATCAACGTGGTCACCACCTGTGTGCGCCGAGCCGCACGGTAAATCACGTCTTTGACTGCACGTGGACAGGCATCGGCATCGACCCAAATATTCATGTGTTCTCATTGTAAAATATAAAATGGGTCGGTTATTGCATTGTACCGACCCACCTATATGCGCATAAAAAATTTTATTCCACCGTCACCGATTTAGCCAAGTTGCGTGGCTTATCAACATCCGTGCCGCGCGCCACGGCGGTATGGTAAGCAAGCAATTGCAATGGCAAGGTGTGCAAAATCGGTGAGAGCACGCCCGCATGATCGGGCAGATTGATAACGTGCACGCCCTCTTCTGGTTCGATGAAGGTATCTCTATCAGCGAAGATATAGAGTTGCCCTGCGCGCGCTTTGACCTCTTGCAAATTTGATTTGAGTTTTTCAATCAAGCCATCATTCGGCGCAATCGCCACCACGGGCATGTCTGCATCAACCAGCGCCAAAGGCCCGTGTTTGAGTTCACCCGCCGCATAACTCTCGGCGTGGATGTAGGTGATTTCCTTGAGTTTGAGCGCGCCTTCCATGGCAATTGGCCAATGAATGCCACGTCCGAGAAACAGCGCGTGGTGTTTATCGGCAAAATCCTGTGCCCAATCAATGATGTGTGGTTCGAGTGACAACACTTGCTGCATCGCCGCAGGTAAGTGGCGCAATTGTTTGAGGTAATTCTCCTCTTGTTCCGTTGACAAGCGACCTTTGACTTTTGCCAAAACCAAGGTCAATACAAACAAAGACGACAGTTGTGTGGTGAAAGCTTTGGTTGAGGCCACACCAATTTCGGGACCCGCACGGGTGAGAAAACGCAATTGACTTTGGCGAATCAATGCGGATTCAGGCACATTACAAATTGATAAAGTCGAAGCATTCATGCCGTTGTGCAAGGTTTTGGCGTGTTGCAAGGCGGCGATGGTATCGGCGGTCTCACCTGACTGAGAAATGGTGATAATCAAGGTGTTGGGCAATGGTACGCTGGTGCGATAGCGATATTCAGACGCGATTTCAACGTCCACGGGGATGCGCGCCATTTCCTCTATCCAATAGCGCGCCACCATCGCGGCATGGTAACTGGTACCGCAAGCAAGAATTAAAATATTGTCAATGCGTTTAAATATTTCTTCCGCTGTCGCGCCAAACAGCCCCGCGTTAATAGACTGTGCACCGCTGACCATTTCTAAAGTATTTGCAACAACTTCGGGCTGCTCGAATGTTTCTTTCTGCATATAGTGCGCAAAGCGTCCCAAACTCACTGCATCGGCAGAGAGTTCTGACTCAAACACATCACGCGTCACAAACTCACCCTCGGCTGTGCGAATTTGATAGCCATCGACTTTGATCTCAACCACATCGCCTTCTTCGAGGTACACCACTTTGCGCGTTTCAGAAAGCAAGGCTGAGGTATCCGATGCCAAATAGTGACCGTCTTTGCCAACACCGATTAACAAAGGTGCACCTTGACGCGCACCAATGATGCGATCGGGGAATTGGCTACACAGCACTGCAATCGCATACAAACCTTTAAGGCGTTTGGTCGATTGAAACACCGCTTCATAAAAATCCAAGCCTGTGGTCAAAGACTGGTGTATTAGGTGGGTCATTACCTCAGTATCGGTATCTGAGGTGAAAGTGTAGCCTGCTGCTTTGAGTTCGGCACGCATCTCATCGTGGTTTTCGATGATGCCATTGTGCACCAAGCTAATATCAAAACCGTTACCATGCGACTCCATTGGATGTGCATTGCGCAATGCAGGCGCACCGTGTGTGGCCCAACGTGTGTGGGCAATGCCAACGTGTGCGGTAAAATTTTGTGCTTGAATTTGTGCTTCAAGTTGTGCCACTCGTTCTAATGAGCGTTCACAATGAATGTGGTTGTCTGCCTGCAAAAACCCCACGCCCGTCGAGTCGTAGCCCCGATACTCTAATTTTTTTAAGCCATCAACGAGTAAAGGCAGAATATTTTTTTGTCCAACCGCCGCAACAATGCCACACATAAAGCACCTCAATTGTTTAAATTAAGTGCGATTATAACGTGTTTTGTTGGGTCTTTTGAGTCTTGTGTGGCTATATTATTTGAACAAGAATTTTACGTATTGGCCATGAGCGAATTTAAATACGCACGCAATCGAACAGGTCGCAGGGGCTTGTATAGAATCTCAACATTGTGTTCATGCGCCAATTGAGTCAATTCAGCACTGGTATCACCCGTGATTAAAACGCATTTGGGTGGATGTTCTGGCTGTAAAGCCTGCGCCTTGAGCAACACATCCAAACCTGTTTCATTGTCCAGCCCCAGATGATAATCCGACAGAATCAAATCAAACACGCCATCCTCTGCAATGATTTCTTGCAACATTCGACTCGACAAAACAACCGATACTTCAAGGTGCCAACTGCTGAGTAATTGACTTAAATGATCAATGGCTGTTTCATCATCATCCAATACGGCCACGCGCTTGCCCGTCAGTCGGTCACTGACCCGATTGCGTTCTTTGGACTCTTGTATGCTCGCCACAGGAGTTGGGGCACACGACAGTTTTAAACCAAAACAACTGCCTTTGCCCACTGTCGATTGAACCAATAATTCCGCACCCAGCAAACGTGCCATGCGCTCAGAAATTGCCAAGCCCAAACCCACACCACCCTGAACACGCTGTTGCGCGTATTCCAATCGTTGATATTCCTGAAAAATTTGTCGTGCTTTCTCAGCTGGAACCCCTGTGCCAGTATCGTACACGAGTACGCGCACCATATTGTGTTCAGAACGACGCGCGCCCACCAGCACTTTACCCTTTTCAGTATACCGCACAGCATTACTGATAAAGTTACTGAGAATACTGTGCAACATACCTTCATCGCATTGCACCCACACCGAGGTCGGCGCCACAATCAATTGCAAACCTTTTTGTTGTGCGACATCCTCAAATTCAACTTGCAAACGATTGAATACCCGCTGTAACGAAACAGCTTGAAAATCCGGCTTGACCACCCCAGCGTCCAAACGCGACAAATTCAACATCGCATTAAATGACTGACTGAGGGAATCAATCGCTTGCTCAATTTTGAGCAAGGTTGGGGCAATTTCAGCATCGCTGTTTTTGCGTTGGGCATCGCTGGTTAATAGCGCCAAAGCATGTAAAGGTTGACGTAGATCATGACTGGCTGCAGATAAATAACGTGACTGAGAGACATTAAATTGCTCCAACGCAATATTTTTTTGTTTTAAAGCATCCACCAAATCAGAGTTATTGACTTTAACTTTAAATAACTCAGACAACTGCTGATTTAGAAACCGTAAAAAAATCAATTGCGACAGTGCCAGCATATAGGCTTGCAAAGCCAGTCGCTGAAACAGTCCGATATCTTTCGAAACCGTGACGATGGAAATAAACACCACCGTAAAAATAATTAAAGCTGAATAAATGCGCCCAAACCGCCCCATCAAAGCAATATTGATGATTGAAATCATTGCCAAAATCAACATGAATTGGATGAGGGTGGACTCATCCGCAGTGCGCGACAAATAAAAGAAATACGCATTCCACCACAATACCCACGAAGAACTGATGATGGTGACCATCATGATGCTCTGCGAGTGTTTTTGTGCAAGCCGTCCCTGTTTGATGCGACGCGCATAAACAAGAACAATGACAATATACAGGAGCATGGACACAGCCAAACCCACATGCTGTGCCAGTGTCAAGTGTGCGAAAAAAAATAGGGTACACACGAGATACCCTATGAATGAAATCAATAAAAAAACATTGGTATTGCGTAGATACGACTCAATATAAAACTCATATAAATCGTGTTCTTCCTGACTCAGCAAAAAATGCCAACTCATAGCCCATCCCTTGAATTGGTTTAAACACCTGAGTTCGGACGGTATTGACCCAATAAACTCGGATTTTCATGTACCAAATGAATCGCTTGGGTGCGTGAATGCACGCCCAAAGCACGCAAAATGCCAACCACATGCGATTTAACCGTTCCAATGGTTGCACCAACCGACTCACTAATCTCTTGATTCGAACACCCTTTGGTGATGAGGTACAAAACTTCTTGTTGACGAGGGGTCAATTGTGAGCCACCCAATTCAGCAACGCGTTCTGCACGGGTTCGTTTGCGCTCTGAAGCAGGGTTCATTGCTGCGGTCAATAATTCTGGAGGAATGTACACACCACCTGACAAAATCAGACGCACCGCTGAAACCAAAACCTCCGCTTTGGCGTTTTTGATGATAAAGCCCGAAATGTTTTGACGATATGCCGCTTGAATCAAATGGGTATCATCTTGACCTGATAGTACAGCCAAAGGTACTGTCGGATAACGTTCACGGACGCGATCCAGAGCCGTCAAACCTTGTGCGTCAGGCAAGGTTAAATCCAACAAAACCAAATCCATATCGTCCTGATGCTGCTCAATCACATCCAATGTGGTTGCCAAATTTTCGGCTTCAAGAATTTCGCACTTGCCACCCAAGGCATCGTCCAATATTGGCTTCAAGCCAGCACGAACCAAACCGTGGTCATCTACTATTAAAATTTTATAATCCATTTTATTTTCCTCTTAAAAAGACTTTAAAAGTTAAAACTGCTTAGTGTGTTCGTTACGTGTCCTATGCTGTTACTGTAACACAATACCACCCACATCTTGACTTCAAAACATACTCAATCAACATTTTTCAGGACGTTTCCAACCTTTGATGGTCAACTGTTTGCCTCGCGCCAATGTCAACTCATCGGCTGGTGCATATTTGGTGATGGTCGAACCCGCACCAATGGTTGCTCCCGCCCCTATGGTCACTGGTGCGACCAGTTGACTGTCTGAACCGATAAACGCCCCATCCTCAATAATGGTCTGAAATTTATTTACTCCATCGTAGTTACAGGTAATCACACCCGCACCAATGTTGACATTTTTACCAACGGTTGCGTCACCGATATATGCCAAATGATTAACCTTTGACTTCTCACCAATCGTTGATTTTTTAATTTCCACAAAATTACCAATGTGGGTATCATCAGCCAAAACCGCCTCAGGACGCAACCGAGCATAAGGACCGATTTTTGCTTTCTGACCAATGGTCGCGCCATCTAAATGACTAAACGGAGCAACTTCCGTACCCGCGCCAATCCATGTATTGCGTACCACGCAATTCGAACCAATTTTAACATCATCTTCCAAATGAACAGTGCCCTCAAAAACACAGTTCACATCAATAAAAACATCCATACCGCAGGTTAAATCACCACGCACGTCAATGCGTGCTGGATCGGCCAAACCCACACCTGCGTCCAACAATTTTTGCGCTGTTTGTGCGCGATAAATCGTTTCCAATTGGGCCAATTGAGCCTTACTGTTCACACCGAGTGTTTCCCACTCCGTATCAGGATGCTCGGTCGCAATACCAAAACCATCAGCCACAGCCAAAGCAATCACATCGGTCAAATAATATTCACCTTGAGCATTGTGATTGGACAACTGCGACAACCACTTTTTGAGCGGCACCGTTGGTGCAATTAAAATCCCTGTATTGATTTCGGAAATAGCCAATTCTTCAGCACGGGCATCTTTTTGTTCCACTATCTTAGACACGTTGCCTTGAGCATCGCGCACTATCCGACCATAACCCGTTGGATCAGACAAACATACCGTCAATAAAGCCAAATGCCGATTGTCGGCTTTTGCCAGCAACCGCTTTAGAGTGTGTGCTTGAATCAGTGGCACATCCCCATACAAAATCAAAGTCGGTACGCGCTCATCCAAAAAAGACGCGGCCAGTTGCACCGCATGCCCTGTACCGAGTTGCGGCACTTGCTCTACAAACACCACCCCATCATCTTTTAGCGAAGTTTTTACTTGTTCCGCCTCGTGTCCAACGACCACGCACAATTTTGAGTCATCCAAAAGCCGCGCTGTATCCAACACATGCTTGAGCATAAACTTTCCCGCCAAAGTATGTAAAACCTTGGGTTTGTTCGAGCACATCCGTGTGCCTTTACCAGCAGCGAGCACCACCACATTCAACATATCAGTCCCGTACGATTATTGTGCGATATTTACGAAAAATACGTTACACACAGATATTTTTTAAGTAGAACTACGCACATATTTTTATGACGATAGCATAACTAAACCATCCAGTCAAAAACTATTTTTAGTAAAAATATAAATAATAAAAGCATTCCAAACCCATAAACACACAACCATCTGAACCTCTGCTCTTGACGCGCCAAACGCGCTTCGAGCTCTTGTATGCGGCTCAAATATTTGTCTGAATGCGCAGAGTTTTGGACGTATTTTAAAATACCGCGCGGCATTTGCGGCAAATGTCTCGCAATAAACGGTAATTCTCGCTTGATTTGGCGCATGACCCCTTTGATACCCAAGGTATCACGCATCCATCGTTCCAAGAATGGTTTGGCGGTCTGCCATAAATCCAAATCTGGATCAAGCACTCGTCCCATGCCCTCAACGTTTAATAAGGTTTTTTGCAACAACACCAACTGCGGTTGAACCGAAACATTGAACTCACGCGACACATCAAACAAGCGCATTAACACTTGACCCAAAGAAATCTCTGAAATCGGTCGACCAAAATACGGCTCACACACCGTTCGTACAGTACTGGTCAATGCCTCCAAAGGGGTATCGGCAGGTACCCAGCCTGATTCAATGTGGGCTTGGGCAACCCCTTGATAATCACGGTTAAAAAAAGCCAAAAAATTGATGGCCAAATAATAGCGATCGGTTTCCGACAGCGCGCCCACAATCCCACAGTCCAAGGCGATATAGTGTCCGCGCTGCGCGCCCGTCGTACCAATAAATACGTTGCCAGGGTGCATATCGGCATGAAAAAATCCATCGCGAAACACTTGTGTGAAAAATACTTCAACGCCATCACGCGCCAAACGCTTGAAATCGACATTCATAGAGCGCAAAGTCTCAATGTGCGACACAGGAACCCCTGTCATCCATTCCATGACCATCACACGTTGCGCTGAATAATTCCAGCACACTTCGGGCACCGAAATTAAAGTCGAGTTCCGCATGTTGTGACGCAATTGGCTGGCATTGGCCGACTCACATTGCAAATCCAACTCCTGACGCAAATGCCGCTCAACCTGCGCGACCACTTCAACAGGTTTGAGGCGTTTGCCGTCGATGTGGTTTTTAGCGAAATACCGTGCTGCCACATACATGCACTCAATATCGGTTTTGATTAAATCGTCAATATCGGGACGCAGCACTTTAACCGCAACCTCACGCCCTGACCACGCACCCGTTCGAACTGTGGCACGGTGCACTTGCGCGACTGAAGCTGTGGCGACATTATCATTTTCAAAAACACTGAATATATCATCAACTGACTCGCCCAATTCCGCCTCAATGATGGCGCGAATATCCGCCGTGGGTACGGGCGTGATGCGGTCTTGTAAATGAGATAACTCATCAATATACGGCGCAGGTAAAACATCAGGGCGTGTTGAGAGCACTTGACCGAGTTTGATGAAAATCGGACCAAGTTCCTCGAGTGCCATGCGCAATGAATGCGCTTCATGAAGTATGTCTGTGTGATTTGTGCGCGGCATCACTCGTCGCGCCGCGCGCGCAATCCAACCATTACTGGGATTGAGTTCAAACAATAGGTGCAATATGTGGTGCTTTTTGAGCACACCGACAACCTGTACAAAGCGTTTGAGCACAGCGAACTTCATGGGCTCGCCTTCGGCTTTTGACTGTACAATTGGGCCACACGTTGTGCCAACGCGTCTACACCGTTGCGCACTGCTTGTACACCTTTGGACAATTCTTCTAATTTTGCATGGCGCACCACAACTGCTGGATGATACTCGTCACCGTCCAAACAACGTGTTTTGAGTTTTTCCGTCAAGGATTGAACATCCGACTTGGCACGCGCAAAACCTTGCTGAACGAAGCCCGCAGGCGTTGCACCAATAATATCCGCCAACTGCGCCCACACATCAGGGCGCAAGTTTTCGACCAAACGGCTAACCCACTGCGCCAAATCCGATGGCCCTGAAATATGCACATGACGCATGATGGCTTGAACATCCAAAGCTGTATCAAACGGCAAACCGTTCAGTTCATCATAAACTGTCGGCATCACTGTGAGTGTGACATTGGCAGGACTGGCGTTGATGGTTTTGGCATCCAGTTCGGGTTCTACCCTCTGTGCGAGTAGAATTTCTTTGGGCACAATCTGCCAACGCAAGGTGTGATTAACCCCCATCATCGGCAACACCACATCAACAATTCGATTGAAGTGCGGCTCGGCAGATTCACCGACCCAAGATTCTTGTTGCGCCATTTGACGTACCGCCAAAGCAGTCGTTTGCGACAAGCGATAAGCAATATGCGAAGCCAACAGGTTTTTATCACTCAAAACCTGCGGCACTTGCATCAAACCCGACAGCACCTCGGTCGGTGTGGGCAATTTGGCGAGCAGTTCAAATGGATTTAAAACACTCACAGTTTGACACCCTCATGCAAAGCACACACGCCAAAAGTCATGTTGTGGTATTTCACGAACTCAAAACCTGCGTCCTGCATCATGACTTTGAGGGTTTCTTGGTCGGGGTGCATACGAATGGATTCAGCCAAATACTGATAACTATCCGAGTCATTGGCAATCAATTCACCCATTTTGGGTAAGACATTAAATGAGTAAAAGTCATACGGCTTTTGCAACAACTCATTCACCTTTGAAAATTCCAACACAAACACGCGTCCACCAGGGCGTAACACACGGTGCATTTCCTTGAGTGCCTGCTCTTTATGCGTCATATTGCGCAAACCAAACGCCACGGTCACCACATCAAAATAATTGTCTGCAAAAGGTAAATGTTCGGCGTTTGCCAACGCCACAGGGGTCACCAAACCTTTATCCAACAGTCTATCGCGCCCAACGCGCAACATCGATTCATTGATGTCCGTCGCCCAAACCTCGCCCGACTCACCGACTTTTTTCGCAAAAGCAATTGCCAAATCCGCTGTGCCACTCGCCAAATCCAACATCTTCATCCCTGGACGTGGTGCAACGCGATTGATGGTAAAAAACTTCCACAAGCGGTGCATCCCACCACTCATTACGTCGTTCATAATATCGTATTTGCTCGCCACTGAGTGAAACACCTCAGCCACTTTGGACTCTTTTTCATTCTCAGCGACGGTTTTATAACCAAAATGCGTGGTACCACCGCCGGCACTGTCATGTGACGTGCTGTTCGAATCTTGAGCGTGTTCAGATGTATTCATGGTTTTGAAAAATATTCAGATGGATAGGATAATGCTTTAAATGGAACGCAATACATGGATAAAAGCCACAAAGTGCGCGATAATGGGCGCTATTTTAAAGCATTTTCATCTTTTACAGTAAACTAAAAAGCATTTATGAGCACGCACTCAAGCCACGCAAAATACATACTCACACTCTCTTGCCCCGACCAAATGGGCGTTGTTCACACTGTTTCAGGATTTTTATTCGAACGTGGCGGCAACATCATCGATTCCGCCCAATTCAATGACGCGGATTCAGATCGTTTTTTTATGCGCGTGAATTTCGAGGAACGTCGCGCCGATGTTGGCATTGAACAACTCAAAACCGAATTTGCACCGATTGCCGAGCGATTCAATATGGAGTGGAAACTGTTTGACGAGCGCATCAAACCACGTTTGATGATTATGGTCTCGAAAATTGGACACTGCTTGAACGACTTGCTGTTTCGCCACAAATCGGGCAACCTCCCCGTAGAAATTGCAGCGATTGTCTCCAACCACCCCGATTTTTATCAACTGGCCGCCTCGTACAATATTCCGTTTCATCATTTACCATTACTGGGTGCGAGTGCCGAAGAAAAAGCCGAACAGGAAGCGCGCGTATTGGAAGTATTTCACCAACAAAAAATCGACTTTGTGGTGTTGGCGCGTTACATGCAAATTCTTTCAAACGATTTATGTGTCGCCCTCAATGGCCGCGCCATCAACATTCACCACTCATTTTTACCCAGTTTTAAAGGCGCGAAACCCTATCATCAAGCCTTTAATAAAGGCGTGAAACTCATTGGTGCGACGGCGCATTTTGTCACTGCCGATTTGGATGAAGGCCCCATTATCGAGCAAGACATTGCGCGGGTTGACCACAGCATGAGCCCAGAGGAATTAACCGCGATTGGGCGCGACGTTGAGTGCATCACGCTGGCGCGCGCAGTCAAGTGGCATGCCGAACACCGCGTGGTGCTCAATGGCAAAAAGACGGTGGTGTTTAAATAACACAGACTTTCATAATCTATGTAAATTCATAAAATTACTTTGTCAACGTATCTACGGCTTTTACGATGACATTGCCACCCGGCATGATGACACCAGCAATTTCGGTCCCTAAATCAAATAAGGATTCTCGTGTCAATAATTTGCCAACCGCTTTATTCAATTGAGTATCACCGCGAGCAACAATTTCACCATTGAGCCCATCAATCTGAATGATACCAGCTAAACCTTTTTGAGCGAACGTAAATTCAAAGTTATAAACGGGCCGATAATATATGTGCAAGTTTAGTATATGAATTTCATCTTTTAGTATTTCATCCGCATCAATCGGGACTGTGATATTTTTTATGGCAGTGTGAATAATGAGTGAAGCACGCTGTTCAGGCTCAAGATATTCCAGTGAGTTTATCCCTTCTGGCTCTAGCAACTCTATCAAACTTGCAAACTTTTTCTTGTATTCACCTAGATTTTTCGAGGCGCGACTCAAACCTGGAAAATACTCATCAAATTGATTGTCCTGAGTACAATGCTCAATGCCTTCAATAGAAATTGACCCGTGATTTACGCCAAATAATTGACCATTTAGTGCAACATCAGTGGCATAAGTTGACTTGGCTTTTACTGAGTAAATAGCCTTCTTCTTATAAGTGCATTTTCGCTCAGCAAAACAGTACCAAAACGGCTCATATTGAAGTTGATAATTACTAACAACAACATCTTCTTCTTTAGGTCTATCCCAAAATTTTAGTTTTGATAAAGCACCAAAAGCATCTAATTTTTTCTTTTCAGCCTGCTGAAGTGCTGCATCGTGATTGTAATTTGCTCGAAAGCGAAAGACTTTTCGAGCACTGTCTTCAATAATGATTTGCATCTCGCCTCCATTGAAATATTCAATTCAAATTACTTCAATTTGCCATGACACTGTTTAAATTTCTTACCCGAACCACATGGGCAAGGCTCGTTTCGCCCGACTTGATAAGCATTGCCTTGCTCATCGACATAATTCGCGCCCGCAGCCGTGACCGAAATTTCGTTGGCCAAATCCTCATCACCTTCGTGTTGTAAATGCATCTGCGCTTGCGCAGCTTGCTCGTGCGCGAGGATGTTTTGCTCGGCTTGCTCCACTTGCTCTTCTTCTTGAATTTGGACATTCATCAGCACGCCCGATACATTGGCTTTCACACGATCAAGCATCATACTGAACAATTCAAAGGCTTCGCGTTTATATTCTTGCTTCGGATTTTTTTGCGCATAGCCACGCAAATGAATGCCCTGACGCAAGTGATCCAATGCCGATAAATGCTCGCGCCATTGATGGTCTATGGTTTGCAGCATGAGTACACGTTCAAAATTTTGGAAGCCTTCCTCACCCACGCGCTCAATTTTTGCGTGGTACACCTCGCGCGCAACGGCTTGAATGTGGGCAATCAAATCCTCGTCGGTCGCCGATTTGTGCTCGGCCATCCATTGCACCACGGGAATATCCAAAGAGAACATCTCACGTAAATGGTTTTGCAATTGCGGTAAATGCCATTGCTCTTCAATCGAGCCGTGCGGCACGTAGTCGCGCACCGTTTGCTCAAGCACATCATCACGCATCGCGTGTACCGACTCGCGCACGCTTTCGTCCGCGCCTTCATCAAGCAAATCATTGCGCTGTGCATAAATCACGCGACGTTGATCGTTCGCCACGTCATCGTATTCGAGCAATTGTTTGCGCATATCAAAATTGTGTCCCTCAACCTTGCGCTGCGCCGACTCAATCGAACGCGACACCATCCCCGACTCAATCGCCTCACCCCGTGGAATTTTCAGGCGATTCATCATCGCTTTGAGGCGCTCTCCCGCAAAAATACGCAACAATGAATCGTCCATGGACAAATAAAAACGCGACGAACCTGGGTCACCTTGACGACCACCGCGACCACGCAATTGATTGTCAATACGGCGCGATTCGTGACGCTCTGTGCCGATGATGTGCAAACCACCCGCCGCAATCACTTGATCATGCAACGATTGCCATTCGTCGTGCAGAGCTTGCACTTGACGGACTTTTTCCTCATCGGATAAATTCGCATCTGCCATCACGTATTCGGCTTGTTTTTTGACATTGCCACCGAGCACGATGTCGGTACCGCGCCCTGCCATATTGGTCGCAATCGTAATCGTCCCAGGGCGACCCGCTTGGGCGATGATTTGTGCTTCGCGCTCGTGTTGTTTGGCATTCAAGACGCTGTGTTGAATATTCGCTTTTTTCAGCAAGTTGGAAAGGTATTCTGAAGTCTCAATCGAAGCCGTACCGACCAGTGCGGGCTGACCACGTTGGACACAATCTTTGATGTCTTCGATGACCGCTTCGAATTTTTCTTCGGCAGAGCGGTAAATCAAGTCCTGTTTGTCTTGACGCAAAATCGGTTTGTTGGTCGGAATCACCACGGTTTCCAAACCGTAGATTTGTTGGAACTCATACGCCTCGGTGTCCGCTGTCCCCGTCATACCCGCGAGTTTTTCGTACATGCGGAAGTAGTTTTGGAAGGTAATCGATGCCATCGTCACCGATTCGGATTGCACGGTCACACCTTCTTTGGCTTCAACCGCTTGGTGCAAACCATCCGACCAACGGCGACCCGCCATCAAGCGACCCGTGAACTCATCGACAATCACCACCTCATCGTTTTGCACCACGTATTCTTTGTCCTTGGTGTACAACTTGTGTGCGCGCAAAGCGGCGAACAAAAAGTGCACCAGCGTGATATTCGCCGTGTCGTACAAACTCGCACCTTCAGGCAACAAACCCATTTGCGTCAAAATCGCTTCGACTTTTTCGTGCCCTGCTTCGGACAGATGAATTTGTTTGGCTTTCTCATCCACCCAGAAATCGCCTTCGGGCTCAGGATTATCAGGCGTGGGCTCAACGGTTTGCGCGGTCAATTGCGCAGGCACGGTATTGAGCTTTTGGTACAACTCGGTGTTGTCATCCGCAGGTCCCGAGATAATCAAAGGTGTGCGCGCCTCATCAATTAAAATCGAATCGACCTCATCGACAATCGCATAGTGCAATGGCCGCTGCACGCGCTCAGAGTGGTGATATACCAAATTATCGCGCAGGTAGTCAAAGCCAAATTCATTGTTGGTACCGTAGGTCACATCGGCACGATACGCGGCAATTTTCTCGTCACGTTCCATGCCTGCCAAATTCACACCCACGCTCAAGCCAAGGAACTGATACAAAACACCCATATCGGTCGCGTCGCGTTTGGCCAAATAATCATTCACCGTCACCACGTGCACACCTTTGCCTGTGAGCGCGTTAAGATACACCGAGAGTGTGGACATCAAAGTTTTGCCCTCACCCGTGCGCATCTCGGCAATTTTCCCCTCGTGCAAAACCATACCGCCAATCAATTGCACATCAAAATGGCGCATTTTCAACACACGATTGGATGCCTCACGCACGACGGCATACGCCTCAACCAAGAGCGATTCCAGCGTTGCGCCGTCTTGGTAGCGTTGTTTGAACTCAGCAGTTTTCGCGGCCAATTGCTCGTCCGACAAGGCCTGCATTTGTGACTCTAATTGATTGATTTTTTTGACGCTTTTGCGATAAATCTTGAGCAAACGTTGATTGCGAGAACCGAATATTTTTTTGAGAAGTCCGCTGACCATGATGACCTTAACATTTAAGAATACGACGCATGAGAAACCCCCATACGCAAACCGCGACATTTTACCACGCGCACAGCGCAAATGACACCAAACCGCCCAAAATACACCCGAAACACACCATCGGCAGTATATAATCCGCGCATGAGCACGACACAACCGAAACTTCCGAAAAACCTCTACACCATCCAAGACAGTTGGCGCAAAACCCCCGTGCTTGCGCAAGCCATGCCGCGTATTGAAACCCAAACCCGTCTGACGGCAAACATTTCTGAACTGATGCCCACGACTTTGAAAAAAGGTTGGCGCGCGTATTTAGAACGCAACACCCTCACGCTCAAAGTACCGCATCAAGCACTGGCGATGAAAATCAAACAGCAAGCTCCCTTGATACTCGATGGGCTCAAAATGTATGGCTGGGACATCAAAGATATGGTAGTCAAAGTCTCACAATTCAACCGCCCCGAGTGGCTCAATCGCGCACCGAATAAAAAATTGGTTAAAAATCAGCGGTTTATCAGTGAAAAAAGTGCGCGACAGATTGAACAAACCATCGCCAATTTGCCTGAGGACGCGCCTGTGCGGGCGGTTTTAATCAAATTATTGGCGCATCGGAAATGAGCATCTGAAAACACGTCGATTGCTCAAGAAATTGGGCGTTCGTTGATGTGTGTGGTGTTGAACGGATACTGCGTCATTGCGAGCCAGATTCATCGACGACGCAATCCACCCGCTCATCCATGGATTGCTTCCCCTCGACTCAATCATTCGAGGGTCGCAATAACGGAGTGCTTGATAAAAACGATGAGCCCGTAGGTACGATTAGCAGTTTTATCGCGTAATCGTACCTACGCGCTCATGGCGGGTTACACGGGTTACGATTAAATTCGTTTCCAAGCCCACCACGTATAGTGATATTCACCCTCTGTAACTCGATACTTAGCCCCGCATTCAAGACATTCACACTCATAAAAATCAACCCATTTGTCTTCTATACGTTTAGTGGCAAGTATTCGAATATTTCCTATATTTTGCTCCACTTCTGGATTATAAAACTGGTCCTCCGAATAAAGCATACAAAGGCAGTCTTTTGAGTACTTTACAAATTCCAGTTTCTTAATAGCAAATTTTAAATGTGCGATATTGGGGTAAAGAGCTCCTCCCAAGGGAATGTTTGATGTCAGCTTGCGAATTTCACTTAAGTGCTCGACCAACATCTTTAACTCCTCTCGATTTCGAAGTAAACGAACTTCGCATGCACCAGAATATATACGATCTGCGTCCTTAGAAGTTAAGTCACTTAATATACTCATTGATTGGCATCCTATTTAATTTATCTGCATATACAAACGCTTATTCATACCCCAAACTCTTCAAACTCGCCTCATTGTTCGCCCAACCGCCACGCACCTTAACGAACACCTCCAAAAACACTTTACAGCCAAACAATTGCTCCATGTCTTGACGCGCTTCGGAAGCGATGCGTTTCATGCGCTCGCCGCCCTGTCCAATGATCATGGCTTTGTGCGCATCGCGCTCAACCAGTATCGCAGCAGCGATGCGGTACATATTTTTCTCTTCGGTAAACAGTTCAATTACGACCGTGCAACCATAGGGCACTTCATCGCCCGATAGGCGAAAGATTTTTTCACGGATGATTTCGGTGGCTAAAAAGCGCGTTGGACGGTCGGTGATGTCGTCTTCATCAAAAAATGGTGGATTTTCGGGCAACAACGGTTTAAGTTCATCGAGCAAAACTTGAGTTTGCACACCTTTTTTCGCACTCACGGGGATGATGTGTTTGAAGTTAAACCGCTCGGCGATTTTTTGCACAAAGGGCAACAAGTCGTTCTTTTTGTCCAAAGTATCGACTTTATTGATGACCAAAATCACAGGCGTATTCGCAGGCAAGATTTTCAACACGGCTTCATCCTGCGAAGTGAATTTCATCGCTTCAATCACCCAAACCACAGCATCGACCTCGCCCAAGGCTTGCGAGACATTGCGGTTGAGCACACGGTTGAGCGCGCCACCGTGTTTGGTCTGAAACCCTGGGGTATCGACAAAAATGTATTGGGTATTGTCCTGCGTCAATACGCCGTTGATGCGGTGGCGTGTGGTCTGGGCTTTTTTCGAGGTGATAGACACTTTCGCACCGATGAGTTGGTTCATCAAGGTGGATTTGCCGACATTCGGACGACCGATGATGGCGACAAAGCCTGTGTGGAATGGGGTTGGGGTGGGTGTGGTATGTGTAGGCATGGTGTTTTTCGGTAAGTGGTTGTCATTGCGAGCGATGCTACATCAGCGAAGCAATCCATACAGCGTCAATCTGTTTGAGGTCATTGGATTATTTCGCGGTCCATCTGCTCGCAATGACGCCATCGGGGTTATTTCAATTTTCGTGCTTTCGCCAAATCTTTGTCCAGCAAGCGCATGGCCTCACTTGCCGCATCCTGCTCGGCAATGCGGCGCGATGCCCCCGAACCTTGGGTTTTGATGTTCAACGCGGCAATTTCACAAGAGATGGTGAATGTCTGTTCGTGCGCTGCACCTTCAATCGCAATGATTTCGTATTTTGGAACAGGTAATTTTTGTGCTTGAAGGCGTTCTTGCAACTGGGTTTTCGCGTCTTTGCCTGCGGTATTTGGATCGAGTTCATCGAGCATCGGTTGGTACAGACGCGTGACCACACTCTGCGCAGTGGCAAAATCGGCATCACAAAAAATTGCACCAAATATCGCTTCAACTGCATCCGCCAAGATGGATGGTCGCTCAGAGCCGCCACTTTTGAGTTCGCCATCACCCAAATACAAGTAGCGATGCAGTTGTAGATTGTGCGCAATCACCACCAAGGCTTCTTGGCGCACGAGGTGCGCACGGATGCGCGAGAGTTCACCTTCTTTTTGCCCTTTGAACTGCTGATACAAGCAATACGCAATCGTGCAATTGAGCACGCCATCGCCCAAAAACTCCAAACGCTCGTAGTGCTCGGCCGCATAACTGCGATGGGTGAGCGCCTGCTGCAAAAGTTTGAGATGGGTAAATTGATAACCCAATTGCTTTTGCAACAACGCCAAAGAGGAACGCCGCGTACTCATAGATGACTCATCACTGAATAGATGTCCCAATGCGCGATAGATGTGAGAAATTCATCCACACAAAATAGGCTTTGCCGACGATGTTTTGCTCGGGAACAAAACCCCAATAACGGCCATCGGTGCTGTTGTCACGGTTGTCACCCATCATCAAATACTGTCCCGCAGGCACTTTACACTCCATGCCCGTGTTGTTGGGAAAATAAGTACATGCACTGGTATTCTTACTGAACGGGTACTCACTCAAACCGTTCGGATTGATGGTTGGCTGTTTTTCAATCGTCAAAATATCGTGTGTCACCGCCCCCTCTTCCGCCGCTTTGGTCATAATGACCCCAAGAACGGGTTTATTGGTATTTGGATAAGTAGGGTACTCAGCATCTGGAATAATGCCCGATTTCGGCATTTGCTGATAGGTTTGACCATTGACTGTCAAAACTTTGTTTTCGTAGCGCACCACATCACCAGGTACGCCCACCACGCGCTTAATATAACTTTGAGAAGGGTCAGGCGGAAACTGAAACACCACCACATCGCCTTTTTTGGGCTGGTTCATCGGCACAATCACGTCATTGGTAATCGGCATACGCAAACCGTAGGTGTATTTATTCACGAGAATAAAATCACCGACATACAAATTCGGCAACATCGAGCCCGATGGAATGCGAAACGGTTCAACGATGAACGAACGCAAGACAAACACCAAAGCAATCACACCAAACAGGCCTGCCGTGTACTCCAGCCAAGCAGGTCGCGCCAAAGCAGCACGCACCGCAGCATCATACCCACCTTGTCCACTGGCTTTTGCTTTGTCAAAAATTGCCTCGGCGTTTTTTTTGCGTTGTGGTGCAAAATAAAATTTGTCCGCCAACCAAGCCACACCCGTGACCAAAAACAACACCGTCAATAACATTCCAAACCACATAAATCATTCCTTTAACGTTCTAAACCTTATCAGCACTGTTCAATATGCTCGTATGCCAGTTGAGACACATACAACGCGACCAGCAGAGCCACAATCGCACTCAATAAAAATGTCGCGGATGCACCCCATGTGTACCACACCCAACCTGCAAGCGAACTTGCTAATAAAGTAGCGATACTTTGAAACCCAGTAAATGCACCAATCGCCGTAGCGGTGTGGGATTTCTCACAAATATTGCTAATCCACGCTTTAGACACACCTTCGGTCGCTGCCGCATAAATACCATACAGTAAAAACAATACCACAAACGCCACCCAAGTATGTGCAAATGCCATACCAAAATACACCACAGCAAATAACATCAAACCGATGACCAGCACTGTTTTCATACCCAATTTATCCGCTAAACCACCCAAAGGGTAAGCAAACAACGCATAAACTAAATTATAAAAGATATATACGCCGATGACCGAACTGTCACTCAAGCCCGTTTCTTTAATTTTCAGTAATAAAAACACATCCGAACTGTTGACCAAAGTGAACAGCAACAAACCAGCAACCAAACGTCGATACGCCACCGAACTCTCGCGCCAATAACTCATAAAGGCAAACAACTTAACGGAAGGCATGGGCACATTTGATGCCGTGTATTTTTTTTCACGAATCAAAAAGGTCAACGCAATTGCCACCACCCCAGGTATAAATGCCAAATAAAACAAGGTCTTGTAATCATTTGGTCGGTACAACAAATAAATCAAAGCCAGCAAGGGCCCAACCACCGCACCCAAAGTATCGAGCGCACGGTGAAAACCAAACACCCGCCCTTTGGTCTGTGGTGTCGCCTCATCGGACAGCAGGGCATCACGCGCACCCGTTCGCACACCTTTGCCTATACGGTCAATGCTGCGTGCAAAAAACACCCACAACGGATAGACCCACATCGCCATCATTGGTTTAGAAATCGCTGAGAGCGCGTAGCCAAGTTGAACAAAAGGCAAACGCCTGCCCGATATGTCGGAGCGTTTACCAAAGTACCCCTTACTCAAGCCCGCAATGGCCTCAGCAAAGCCCTCCAAAATCCCAATCAACAGAATTGAAAAGCCAATATGCTTTAAATAAATTGGCATCACGGGATACAACATCTCGCTGGCCACATCTGTAAATAGACTAACCAAAGAGAGGATGAATATATTGCGCGTGATGATTTTTTTTAGGGACATGAACACTTAGCAATAAATGATGTGGTAAAGCGACGGGGTATATTGTTCATAAAACATTGTAATTATCATGTAACGAGGTGGTACAAAACCTCTGTCATCAATCATCCACACGCAAAATCGCCAAAAACGCTTCCTGCGGCACTTCAACCGAGCCGACCTGTTTCATGCGTTTTTTACCTGCTTTTTGCTTTTCCAACAGTTTTTTCTTACGTGTGATGTCGCCGCCATAGCATTTTGCCAATACGTTTTTGCGCATGGCTTTGACGTTTTCACGTGCAATGATATTCGCACCAATCGCGGCTTGAATCGCCACATCATACATCTGCCGCGGAATCAATTCGCGCATTTTCGCCGCCACCGCACGCCCACGAAACGCGGCGTTCGAGCGGTGTACAATGAGCGCGAGCGCATCGACTTTTTCGGAATTAATCAAAATATCCACCTTGACCACATCGGCAGCGCGGTATTCTTTGAACTCATAATCCATCGAGGCATAGCCACGCGAAGTGGATTTGAGTTTGTCAAAAAAGTCCATCACCACTTCTGCCATCGGAATGTCATAAGTCAGTTTGACCTGACGGCTGTGGTAGTGCATCGCCATTTGTACGCCACGTTTTTGCGTACACAAGGTCATCACACTGCCGACATACTCAGAAGGCATGAATAGATTGACCGTCACAATCGGCTCACGAATTTCGCTAATCCGCGAGGGGTCGGGCATCTTGGACGGGTTCTCAACAGGAATCACCGTGCCATCGCGCATCTCGACTTCATAGACCACCGATGGTGCGGTGGTAATCAAGTCCATGTCAAATTCGCGCTCCAAACGCTCTTGCACAATCTCCATGTGCAATAAACCCAAGAAACCGCAGCGAAAGCCAAAACCCAATGCTTGCGAGACTTCAGGCTCATAGTGCAACGAGGCATCGTTCAATTTTAATTTTTCGAGCGAATCACGCAAGGCTTCATACTCGGACGAGTCCACAGGATACAAACCTGCAAACACCTGCGGCTGGATTTCCTTAAACCCAGGCAAGGCTTGAGCGGCTGCGGGCTTGTTTTGCGTCGCCACGTGGGTAATCGTATCGCCGACTTTCGCGGCGGACAATTCTTTAATCCCAGTGATGATAAAACCCACCTGACCTGCGGACAATTGCGGCAAATTTTTCGATTTGGGCGTAAACACACCCAAATGCTCCACGCCATGTTGCGCACCCGTGGCCATCATTTGAATTTTATCGCGTTGTTTGAGCGTGCCATTGACCACACGCACCAGCATCACCACGCCGACATAGTTGTCAAACCATGAGTCAATAATCAACGCTTGCAAAGGCGCGTCAGGGTCGCCTTTTGGCGGTGGCACACGCTCAATCAGTCGTTCCAATACTTCTTCGACACCCTGCCCTGTTTTGGCCGAACACAGCACCGCGTCAGAAGCCTCAATCCCAATCACATCTTCGATTTCCATAATCGCGTTGGCAGGTTCAGCGGCGGGCAAATCAATTTTATTCAAGACAGGAACCACCTCAACACCCAGTTCAATCGCGGTGTAGCAGTTCGCCACGGTCTGCGCTTCCACACCTTGTGAGGCATCAACCACCAACAGCGCACCTTCACACGCCGACAACGAGCGCGACACTTCATACGAAAAATCCACATGACCTGGGGTGTCAATCAAGTTCAGATTATATGTTTCGCCGTTTTTTGCTTTGTAGGTCAACGCAGCAGTCTGAGCCTTAATCGTAATCCCGCGCTCACGCTCAATGTCCATTGAATCGAGTACCTGTGACTCCATTTCGCGCGAAGACAAACCACCACACATGTGAATGATGCGATCAGCGAGTGTGGACTTGCCATGGTCAATGTGGGCAATAATGGAAAAGTTACGGATGTTTTTCATGGAAGTTGTTCAGTTTGAATCGGTTTTGTGTCAAATCAGATGAAGACGCAATAAAGGCGGCATTTTACTTGAAAATGCCGCCTGTCGTGCGCGTATTATACCAGTATTCACCGCTTGCAAATAAACCTAAATATCACCCAGAAACCCACCTCGTCGGAAAGTCAGTACCAAGGTATCGCGACAACCGTATTCGTCAATGGGTTGTATCGGCGTGGACTCATGCACGACCCGCACATCATCCATCCACAGCAAAGACCATGGTTCGGTCAAAGTGAATCGCTCGCCATGCGTGCCGTGCGCGTCAAACACACGCGTCTCACCCCCTTTGATGCCATCGCGGTTGAGCAAAAACACCATCACAAAATCCACCCCATCGCGATGCGCGCCCTCAGGCGTGGGGCGACCAATGCCATCGGTGGTGTCGATGCGAAATTGATGGGCTTCTATATACCACGCGTCATCATGAACTGGGCTTACTTCGGAACACAACTGCGCGGTAGCGCGCAACAATTGTTGCCACACTGCGCTTGTATTTACATGTGGGCTAATGGGTTGAAACCAACGGTGCATACCACCATGCAGGGCGTTGTATTGAACGGGTTGAAAATGCGCCCGATGAGCCACTTGAGTCAACTCACCCCGACGCACCACGAAACAAGCGTGGCGGCGCAAGCGATAACGCCCACCATCTTTGAGATAAGCATCTCGAGCCAAATGATTCCAACTGTCGTTTAATTGACTCAGATCCAACCCTTGTTCGTTCAATCCCAGCACTTGATTGACGCCCGCTCGAGACAAAACACCAAAGCCCAATTGTCGCATGGTCGCGATAATGTCTTGAGGCGGTGTGATGGGTGGCGGAATGAGTTCTAACATGAAAACCTTATTTATAAAAATAGTGTGCAGACCATTGTACCGATTTGTCTGTTAAAAACAAACAGACGCTTGCGTGTAAAGTGACCACCCAAAACCCAAAAATTTGTAAAAATTTTCTTTTGAGCCCTTGAAAAACATCTTTCGCCATCAATATTAGCAGTCTAAGCGGAAGAGTGCTAAAATACACTCCGCAGGTTTTATATGAAAATTTGTTTGATTATCATTATATTAAAGGAGTTTATCCATGAATATTCGTCCATTACACGACCGTGTGATTGTAAAACGCGTTGAAGCCGAACGCACCACTGCTTCTGGCATCGTCATTCCAGACAGTGCGACTGAAAAACCCGATCAAGGTGAAGTCTTGGCAGTCGGCCCCGGTAAGCGCAATGATCAAGGCGTTCAAGTCGCTTTGGATGTCAAAGTGGGTGACCGTGTATTGTTCGGTAAATACGCAGGTCAAACTGTCAAAGTAGATGGTGATGAAGTTCTCGTGATGCGCGAAGAAGACATCATGGGCGTGATTCAAGCCTAAACAGGTCACAATATCGAATATTTGAACCCATTTGATTATCAACACAATTAAACAAAATTTAAAAGGAGCATGAATATGCCAGCTAAACAAGTATTATTCGGCGATGCCGCTCGTTCAAAAATGGTTGAAGGCGTGAACATTCTCGCCGATGCCGTCAAAGTCACTTTAGGCCCTAAAGGTCGCAACGTGGTATTGGAACGCAGTTTCGGCGGCCCAACCGTGACCAAAGACGGTGTATCAGTCGCCAAAGAAGTGGAACTCAAAGACAAGTTCCAAAACATGGGCGCGCAAATGGTGAAAGAAGTCGCTTCACGCACTGCGGATAACGCAGGTGACGGCACCACCACCGCAACCGTTTTGGCTCAATCCGTGGTACGCGAAGGCATGAAATACGTGGCCGCAGGTATGAACCCAATGGATTTGAAACGTGGTATCGACAAAGCCGTGGCTGCTGCAATTGAAGAGTTGCGCAAAATTTCTAAACCGACTTCTTCAAACAAAGAAATCGCTCAAGTGGCAACCATCTCTGCCAACTCTGACGATTCGATTGGTACCATCATTGCTGAAGCGATGGACAAAGTCGGTAAAGAAGGCGTCATCACCGTTGAAGACGGTAAATCATTGCAAAATGAATTGGACGTGGTTGAAGGGATGCAATTTGACCGTGGTTATTTGAGCCCGTACTTCATCAACAACGCTGAAAAACAAGTGGTTGAAATGGACAATCCATTCATCCTGTTGTTTGACAAAAAAATCTCCAACATCCGTGATTTGTTGCCAACTTTGGAGCAAGTGGCCAAATCAGGTCGTCCATTGTTGATTATTGCCGAAGATGTGGATGGCGAAGCATTGGCAACCTTGGTGGTGAACAACATTCGTGGTATTCTGAAAACTGCTGCGGTTAAAGCCCCAGGCTTTGGCGATCGTCGTAAAGCCATGTTGGAAGACATCGCCATCCTCACAGGTGGCACAGTGATTGCTGAAGAAACAGGTCTGACTTTGGAACAAGTGACTTTGGAACACTTGGGTCAAGCCAAACGCGTTGAAATCGCTAAAGAAAACACCACTGTGATTGACGGCGCAGGCGTGACTGCCAACATCGAAGCGCGTGTGAAACAAATTCGTGCGCAAATCGAAGAATCGACTTCAGATTACGATCGTGAAAAATTGCAAGAACGCGTTGCGAAACTCGCAGGTGGCGTGGCAGTGATTAAAGTCGGTGCTGCCACTGAAGTTGAGATGAAAGAGAAAAAAGCCCGTGTAGAAGATGCATTGCACGCGACTCGCGCTGCGGTTGAAGAAGGTATTGTGCCTGGCGGTGGCGTGGCGTTGTTACGTGCTCGCGCAGCCATCAGCGGTTTGACTGGTTCAAACGCCGAACAAAACGCTGGTATCCAAATCGTCTTGCGCGCGATGGAAGAGCCTTTGCGTCAAATCGTATTGAACGCGGGTGATGAACCATCTGTCATCGTCAACCAAGTAATCAGCCAATCAGGCAACTACGGTTACAATGCTGCGACTGGCGAATACGGCGATTTGGTTGAGCAAGGTGTCTTGGATCCAACCAAAGTAACGCGCACTGCATTGCAAAACGCAGCGTCAGTGGCTGGCTTGGTATTGACCACAGACTGCATGATTGCTGAAATCCCAGAAGACAAACCAGCAATGCCTGATATGGGTGGCATGGGCGGTATGGGTGGCATGGGCGGTATGATGTAATCAAGTCACCATGTGACCCAACAAAAACCCCTGCAGTGATGCAGGGGTTTTTATTGCTTTGGAATTATCTTATGATTTCCAAGTGCTTCGAATTGATTGCTCAAACAAAAGCCCTTCGCAAACGGAGGGTTTTTGTCATTTTTGTCATTCGATATGAGTAAGGAAACAGGAAACAGCCCAAACCAGTCTGCGTAAACGGTACAGGTTATCCCGTGTTTCCATGAATTTATTTCAAGATTTCAACTACTTTGAATGCCTTGTTTTTCAGTTCCAAAATAGCGATTTCTGCATTCAAGCGTTCGCCATTGGGCTCGAAGGCAATCATGCCTGTCAAACCTTGATATTTCACTTTGGGTAAAGCCGCTGCGATTTTCAGCGAATCGTGTGGCGCACCTGCCAATTTAATGGCTTCAGCCACCACATAAACCGCATCGTAGGACAAAGGCGCGTAGGCTTGCACCACTTGACCTTGGAAGTGTTTGTCATAGTTGGCTTTAAATGCCGCACCCCCCGCCATGGTGTCCAAAGGCACGCTGGTCGAAGAGCAAATCGCGCCTTCACCCGCATCGCCCGCCAGTTTGATGTAGTTGTCGGTACAGGCTGTGTCTGGCATCAGCAAAACCGCATCAATGCCCAATTCGCGTGCTTGTTTGCTTAAAATCGCACCCGTGTCATCGTAGCCACCCCACATGATGCCGTCCGCACCCGCAGCTTTTACCTTGGTCAAAATGGCTTTGAAATCAACGGTTTTATCCGTGGCTGATTCACGCAAAGTCACATCCATGCCCAATTCTTTGGCTTTTTTTTCAACCTGATCACCCAAGCCTTTGCCGTATGCAGTGGCATCGTCCAACACCGCCAGTTTTTTCACCCCCTTGTTGTGGGCAAACTTCGCCAATGCAGGCCCTTGGATACCATCGTGCGCATCCATGCGGAAAATCGAGGTCGAACCATCAGAGAGCTTTGGTGCTTTGAGGGTCACATCGGGATTGGTGCTCACGGTGAGAGAGGCGAGGTTACCCCGTGCATAAATCGGATTGGCAACCATGGTCACACCCGAATTGTAGTGCCCAACCACAGCCACAATGCTTTTGTCATCCACAATTTTTTGCGCCACGGTTGCGCCTGTTTTTGGATCGGCTTGGTCATCCTCTGGAACCAATTCAAGGGTATATTTTTTACCCGCCACGTCAATACCGCCTTTGGCATTGATTTCATCCACAGCCAACTGCGCGCCATTGGCGAAGTCTTTGCCCGCTGCGGCCTGTCCACCCGACAGTGGACTGCCACTGGCGATGCGAATCACCGAGTCTTTCGCCCCCGACGCGCCGCCACCTGATTTTGAACACGCAGATAACCCGACCACTGCTGCAGTTGCCAAAATTGCAGCAACCCATTGTTTTTTCATCATTTTTTGCTCCTTAAAGTGAATACAACTGTTTTGTTTTACTTTTTTACCACATCCAACTCGGTCAGTCTAATCACTCCTGATTGGCTGAACAAGTACCACTCTAACACACCTGTGGTCACCGCTCAAAGTGATGATGCACCCGCTGTTTTTACTTGGGTGGTTCAATGTCTTTAAGCATATCGGCGCGTTTTTGCGGATTTTGGGGATTGCCAAAAACCAGCAATAATCCGAGAATGAAAATTATCCCCAAAGTCAAAATCCACACAGGAACCCAACGCGACACAAACCACAGCACCGTACCCGCTATCAGCCACAGCACGATTTGCAAAGCACCAAAAGTGAAAAATGATTTCAATAGCGCACGCACACTCGATTCAGATTGCAAACTCATTTTGTACTTCTCCTTGAATTACGTGGTTGGTGACTGATTGTCGCCACTGGCTTGCGTCATCCACACCACGCCATCTTTGCATTTTTTCGCCATTTGCTCAAGGTAAGCCACGTGCGCCAAGACATCCGCATCATCCAGAGCAATGTTCGCAAGTTGCAAACTGCCGATATCAACGCTGTATTCTGAACCCGCAGCCACAGGTGCATGAATATCCATCGACAGGGTTTCTTGGCCACGGGTCATCGCCAAATACACTTCCGCCAATATTTCCGCATCCAGCAGCGCACCATGTAAAGTGCGGTGCGCATTGTTCACGCCAAGACGTTCACACAGCGCATCCAAGTTGTTGCGTTTACCTGGAAACATTTGTTTGGCCATTGCCAAGGTGTCCTCAACCACGCAAATGCTCTGCATATCGGGTAAATTGAGCGCGGCCAGCTCGGCATTGATGAATTTGGTATCAAATGGAGCGTTGTGTATCAGCACCGTCGCACCGTCAATAAAATCAAGGAAATTTTGTGCAATGTTTTTAAACAAGGGTTTGTCGCTCAAAAATTCTGTGGTCAATCCATGTACGTTCAACGCACCCTCGTCTGAGTCTCGCTCAGGGTTTAGATAGTGGTGAAAATGTGTGCCTGTCAGTTGACGGTCTATCATTTCCACCGCACCGATTTCGACCAGTTTGTGACCCTGATTGGGATCCAAACCCGTGGTTTCGGTATCCAATATGATGTATCGCATGTTTATCCTTGTTCCGCTTGAATTTGGGCAACCCCTTTGTTGGCCAGCTCATCAGCCCGTTCATTGTCTGCGTGCCCCGCATGACCTTTGACCCAATGCCAATTCAAATCATGCGCGTGCAACAAAGCATCCAAATCTTTCCATAAATCATCGTTTTTGACAGGACTTTTACTCGCGGTTTTCCAACCACGCGCTTTCCAATTCTCCAGCCATTCGGTCACGCCCTGTTGCACATACTTTGAGTCGGTGTATACATCAACGTGGCTGCGCTTTTTTAATGCACGCAAACCTTCAATCACGGCCGTCAACTCCATGCGATTATTGGTGGTATGTGCTTGGCCACCGAACAACTCTTTTTCGTGCGCGCCGTAGCGCAGCAGCGCGCCCCAACCACCGACCCCAGGATTGCCTTTACACGCACCATCGGTGTACAACTCTACTTTTTTAGAAACTACGCTCATCTTGTTATTCTATTCGTCTGCACTCATTTGTGCGTTGGTTTGTATGCTGGGTGTCGCCACTTGCGCCACCCATTTTTTGTTCGATTTTTTCTCGTTAATCAAGCCAACCAAAGTCGGCGAATACACGCGTTTGACCACCATCAAGGCGTACACCGCGCCTGCAAAGCCCCACCATCGGTCACCAGCGTCTTCCATCCAACGCCAACGTGTTTGCCAATGCTCGGTTTTAACAAAGGGTGCATAACAGCCATATGCGCCGCGTACCACATCACAATTGAGCAATTCAATCCAGTCCTTAATGCGTCCAATCTGAATCGGTGGATGCGGCAAACTGGGGTAAAAACCAAAGGAATGAACACCACCTGCACGCCACGCACAGTATTTGGCCTGCGCCCCCCACACACTCAGTGGGTTAAAGCCCAATATCACCATACGCCCTTCGGCACGCAATACCCGATAGGCTTCGCGCAAAACACCATGCGGGTCAGGATGCTCGTCCAGAGTATGGGGCAGCACCACCAAATCAATGCTGTCACTGGCAAAAGGCAACACCGCAAAATCAGGTACCTCCAAGTTGCGAACCTCATCGGCATCGGGTGAACTGGCATGACCACTGCCCTGCCCCTGTTCAAGCGCGTAGCGTTCCGAGCAGCGATTGTCTCGCAAGCACGCGATTCGAGCATGGTGCCCCAATTGAATGGCATAATAACCAAATACGTCGCCAACCCATTGCCGAATCAATTGCGATTCCCATTGTGTCACATATTGCCCCGCGACACTGTCCCAAGGATTGAGATTGACTGACTCAGAGGACTGGTTTGAATTCATGGCAAAGACCGTGAGGATGTTAATTATTCATGTTTGACTAAATAAGGACGCTCTGACCATGCCCTACCAATTGATTGCGCTACCGTGTCGCACCGATAATTATATTTGGTTGATTCACAATGACACCCACGCGTGGGTCATTGACCCATCTTTGGCCGCGCCCGTGCGTAATTATATCGTGCGACACAACTTGATACTTGCCGATATTTTAATCACGCACCACCACCACGACCATGTTGAGGGCATCAGCGAACTCGCGCCATTGGTGACAGGCCGTATCATTGGCGACTCAGAGCGGATTGCTGGACTAACCGAGCGCGTCCATGCGCCATGCCAGTTGATTCTATCCCACAGCGACATCATCGTGCAAGTGCTCCCCACCGCAGGGCATACGTTCGATCACGTCAGTTATTACTGCCCACATTTACTGCAAACTGGCGTGTTATTCTGCGGCGATACTTTATTTAGTGGCGGTTGTGGTCGGATATTCGATGGCACGCTACAGCAGTTATTTGACAGTTTCAAACGCATCATGCAATTGCCCGACGAAACACAAATTGCTTGTGCGCACGAATACACCGAAGCCAACTTAAACTTTGCTTTGGCAATTCAAAGCAGCCATTTGCCCACGCAGAACCATCTAAATCAGGTAAAATACGCGCGCGCAAATGGCTGGGCAAGTTTGCCCAGCACGCTGGCTGTTGAAAAGCGAATCAATCCTTATTGCCGCGCCATCATGGCACCGCAAGACTCAGATTGGAAAGCAGGATTAAAGGCATTGGCAGCTCAGTACGCACCCGATTTAGGCACAATAGATGTATCAGAGGAGGACTTGGCGTTCTCTTTATTTTCTTTGTGTCGGGCGTTAAAAAACAGGTTCTAAGCCTGTTTGGACACCCATAATCATAAATTTTTGAATCCGCTATTGACCACATAGAGCGTATTCAGAGTGTTTAATCCGTGAATCTACTTTGTCGAACAGGGTACACGTGATTAAATTGATAGGACTTTTATGTTACGAATTTTGACCAAGATGACCGAATGTCGTTGGATAAATACCGCAAAAAATATATTGATTTGCGCCAGCCTGTTGTTTGTGACCGCGTGTGCCACAGGCCCCAACGGACAAGGCAGTAACCCACACAGTGTCAAACCCATACACACCAACTCAAACGACATTTGGCAACGCATCCGTGACAACTACGGTATGCCAGACTTATACAACGATGAAGTGGCTGCCAAAGAGAGTTATTATGCTTCACGTGCCGATTATGTGGGGCGCATGACCGATCGTTCAGCTGATTTTCTGTATCTGATTATGAACGAAATTGAGCGTCGTCATATGCCGAGCGAATTGGCTTTATTGCCGTTTGTGGAGTCTGCTTTTGTAACTTCTGCCAAATCCTCAGCCAAAGCCTCAGGTTTGTGGCAGTTTATGCCATCCACAGGACGTGATTTTTCGCTCAATCAAAATCGTTTCAGTGACCAACGCAACGATGTCGTTGCCTCAACCGATGCCGCACTGACGTATTTACAAAGACTCCATGACCAGTTCGGTGATTGGCACTTGGCACTGGCGGCCTATAACTGGGGTGAGGGTAATGTGGCAAGAGCGGTGAAACGCTCTTACGCCGCTGGCGGTTCTGGCAGTTATCAAGACATCAAAATGCCTGCCGAGACGCGCCAATATGTGCCCAAATTGCAAGCGATTAAAAACATTGTTAGCAACCCCGCGCTGTACGGCATCACATTGCCCAACATCAGCAATCGCGCACGACACGAAGCCGTGATTGTGACTCGTGACATTGATGTCAGTACCGCCGCTGAGTTGTCAGGCATGTCTGAGGAAGAATTTAAACGTTTGAATCCAGCCCACAAAAAACCTGTCATCGTTGCGGCAGTAGGCAGTAAAATTTTGGTGCCGACCGAACGTGCCAACGCCCTTCGCAGTGCTTTGTCCGACCATTCACGCCAGTTGGCATCATTGACCACGTACACCACATTCAGTTCGGAAAGCCTTGCCGACATTGCCAAAAAATATAACACCGATGAATATCGTTTGCGAGAGTTGAACAGCATTCCAGACAATCACAATTACATACAAGCCAACTCCACACTGATTGTTCCACGCATCAACAAAAACGATGAAATTCCGTATTTGGCACTGAACTCAACCGTGCGCTCCAGCACGGGCGGTGCGGGCTTTAATGATGGAATGGATCAAAACACAGGCATTTATTTGGCCAATACAACGTCCACAGCCACCCCTTCTAATACAGTGGCTCAAGCCGATACCATTCGTGCACCGCAAAACACACTACAACGACTGATTAATCAAGACGCCAGCACAGGTTTGGTCGCACACCAAGACGATGCAGACAATCTGTCTGAATTGATTAAAAATCCGCCAAGCATCCCCGTAGCAAACCCTGTGATGGCCAGCAACACCTTCAACACCAGTGCCAACATCACACCCAAAGGTGAAAATACTGACAACAACGTTCCAGCGACTCCGCTCGCTATCCTTGATTCAACCCCTGCGCAACAGACACCCGAAACGGTAGATGTAGAGAATATTGTGGCAACCACCCAGACCGCAAATACACTCAGCGCGCAGCCCATGGATGTGCCATCAACGCCCACATCTGCGATGAATAGTTCCGTGGTCATGAACACCTTGCAAAACGTGAACAGCACTGTGCCTTCAGCAACCGATTTACCCATTTTAGAAAACATTGGCAAGGCTGTGACTGAACCTCAACCGCTGCCACCTGTGATCACTTCCGTCATTCAGAATGACATTGCCAAAGCAGAAACCAAAATCAGCACAACCAACCCATCGCAAGTGGCGGTCAATCCGCAATCCAACGATACGGGCAAACGTTTGCTGACCCAAACCCCTGCGACAAACCCATCCAAAACCGTGGTGAAAACCAGCAATCACATCAAATCACAAACTGCTCCGCTGAATGCCACAAACAAAGCCATCGAAACAGTCAAACCCAAATCCAATGCAAAATGGGTTGAAGTAGAAAAAAACAAGGGCAAAGCAGTTGCTAAAAATAGTAGCAAACCCACAGTCAAAAAAGAAGACAGTCAAACCCTCGCCAAAGCCCCTTTAAAAGATAAAAAAGGCAAAAGCACCCCGTCAGCATCTGCGCAAAGTCCAACCGCTAAAAATAAAACCTCGCCGACAGTTGCACTCAGTAAATCAAAAACGAGTGAAAAACCAACAGTCGCAGCCACCAAAACGACTAAGGCAAACAATGCGCCCAAAGGACAAGACAAGCGCACGGCCGAATTGACCAAAAAGGACAGTCAAACCAAGACTGCTGCTGCAAAATCATCGGCAAAAGCATCTGCCAAAACACCTGCTACTGTAACTACCACATCCAGTAAAAAAGACAGCAAAACCCAAGCAGTTTCCACAACCAAAACCAAGAAGAAGTAATTCATCATTCATTCAAATTAGGAGAACCCCATGGCATTTTTACAAGGAAAACGCATCCTCATCACTGGCGTATTGTCGAATCGCTCGATTGCTTATGGCATTGCGCAGGCTTGTCACCGCGAGGGTGCTGAGTTGGCATTCACTTACGTCGGCGAGCGTTTTAAAGACCGCATCACCGAGTTCGCTCATGAGTTTGGCTCAAATTTAGTGTTTGAATGTGATGTCGGTGATGATGCACAAATTGAATCGGTCTTTGCTCAATTGCGCAATACTTGGCCGCAACTGGACGGCTTGGTACACGCGATTGGTTTTGCGCCAAAAGAAGCCATTGCAGGCGACTTCCTCGAAGGTTTGAGCCGCGAAGCTTTCAACATCGCACACGACATTTCTGCCTACAGCTTCCCAGCATTGGCCAAAGCCGCGCAGCCCATGCTTTCTGAGCGCTCGGCTTTACTGACCCTGACTTATTTGGGCGCAGTAAAAGTCGTGCCCAATTACAACACCATGGGTTTGGCAAAAGCCTCCCTCGAAGCGTCTGTGCGCTATTTGGCAAACAGTTTGGGACCCAAAGGCACTCGCGTCAATGGCATTTCCGCAGGCCCGATTCGCACCCTCGCCGCCAAAGGCATCAAAGGCTTTGACAAAATTTTATCCGAGGTTGAAGCCTCTGCGCCGATTCGCCGCAACGTGACGATTGAAGATGTGGGCAATGCCGCAGCGTTTTTACTCTCAGACTTGGCATCGGGCATCACAGGCGAAATCACTTATGTCGATGGTGGTTTTAGCCAAGTGGTCGGCGGCATGGATTTTGCATAATTTTTACTGATGCACCCATCAAAAAGGCGAACATGAGTGTTCGCCTTTTTAATTAGTTCGACTGCCAAACATTGCGACAGCGCGTTTCACGCAACCACCATGTGGACAACGCACCCAAAACCGCCATCAGGGTCATCACTGCCATGCCATATTGCCAAGTGCGCACATCATAAGCACGTGCGCCACCGAGCATTTGACCTGCCCAACCCCAATCCATCACCCAACCAACAAAGGGTTGCATCAGTGCGGTTGCAAGAAACCCGCCCATATTCGCCACACTGGTCGACATCCCAGATAATTTGGGGGCATTGACCTCTTTGGCACATGCCCAAGTCAAACTAAAACCTGAGGTCAATACGCCCAGCCCCACAAACAGTGCGTATGAGAGCGCAACAGGCAAAGCCACGCACGAGAGCAATACCAACCACATCGCCGCGTATAGATGCGACACAACCATCATCACGGGTTTGCGCCGCCCCAAACGGTCAGACAATGAACCGATAAAAAAGCAGCCGACTGCAAAGCCTAAAGCCCACAGCGACAAGTGAAAAGAAGCGGTGACTTTGCTCATACCGTGCACCTGCATCAGGTACGGCGCGCCCCACAGTCCAACAAAGGTAAAAAAAGAACCAGAAATCCCCGCGTTGATGAGCAATGCGGGCAAGGTATCTCGATTACCGATCACCGACTTTAAACCCTGCCAAGCCTGCGTGAAACTCATGGCGGATGGTTTTTCGCCAGATGCTATAGAAGATTGAGGCGAGTCGCGCACCACCCACCAACACAAACCACCCAGCACCAGCGAAATTATGCCGACAGCGACAAACACCGAACGCCAACCGACCATTTGCGCGGTTGCTGACAATGGCGAACCTGCCAGTACCGAACCCAAATTGCCAATCAGCAAACACACCCCGACCATGGTCGCAAAACGGTTTTCCTCAAACCACACAGCAATCAATTTAAGCATCGCCACAAACGTCACCGATACACCCAAACCAATCAACGTGCGCCCGACCAGTGCCCAAGCAAATGTCGGCGCAAAACCAAACAGCAAACTGCCGATGCCGCCCACCAAGCCGCCCATCGCGAGTATGCGTCGAGGCCCCAAGGTATCCACCAGCACACCCGTGGGAATTTGCGTCAAGGTATACACGTAAAAATAGGTTGAAGCCAACGCGCCCAACGAAGCCGCAGAGGTCTGAAAGGTACTCGCCAAATCCTGTGCAATGCCTGCGGGTGCAAAGCGTTGGAAAAACGACAGGATATAACCAACTGCGACGACTGCCAAGGCAAGCCAGCGATGCTTCTTTTGTTCGTTTGTCAGTTGTAAATTCATTCGATGTCCATCGCCCATTGCTTGAAAAAATGCTGCAAACCAAGGTTCGCATCGCGCAACTTATCTTCCCAGTGTTTGACCGAATTCTCGCCGATGGTATCGGTGATGTATTTAACTGACAAAAGTGGAATACCTTTACGCTGACACAATGCCGCCACGGCAAAATTTTCCATATCCACCACATCGGCATGCTCAATCCATTCGGTCACAAACGAATCGCCCGTGTTACATGTATGCATGATGTCAGTATCTGCAAAATGCGCACAGACGGGGAGTTGACGCACTTGTTCAAAAAAATCATGCTGGTAATCCACACCAAATTCTTTGACGCGCACCATATCGCGGTCATAAAAACGCGAGCACATCAAAATGCTGTCCACCGCATGGTGGGTTGAGCCTGCCGTACCGACATTCAGTACCACGTCCGGTATGGCTTGCACCATTGCTTCGTACACCGCCAAAGCAGCATTCACTTTGCCTATTCCTGTCGGGCAATAACGCACGGTGCAGTTGGGCAAACGCACATCAATTTTTTCTGCCTCGATGGCATAGGTCAGCAACACATTCATGTCAATTTCTCTAAATTTAAGGTGTGCACTATAACCCAAAATTCTTACATCAAGCCACAAAAAAGGGCGCATAGTGCGCCCTTTTAATAATAATGGTTGAATATCTTTTGTTTACATAGGATGCTGCGTATTCCAAATCGCCTGCATTTGCGCGCTGGTTTGTTTGCTGCCGTCGTGGCTCCAACCTGGCGGGCCAAACACATACATCCAACGTTGCCCGATGGTCAAATTGGGCTGTGTCACATCACGCAAAATAGCGGCAAATTCACTGAGCATCATGCGCACAGGATTGCGCGACACAATCGGGGAAACCAACCCAAAACGAATGGGCTCAGGATCACGCCCTTCTCGTTCAAACGTGCCGAACATTTTGTCCCACCAAATAAACAACATCCCCATGTTTTTATCTAAGTAGGGCGTATTGCTCGCATGGTGCACCCGATGATGTGATGGGGTCACCATGAATTTTTCCAAAAAACCCAATTGATTTATGGTTTGCGTGTGCACCAAATTGCCATAAATTTGGGTGGCGGCATACATAAACATGATGTGCAACGGCTCAAAACCCAAAAAAGCCAAGGGCATGAAATAGACATAACGGTACAAAGGCTGAAACACCGATGAGCGAAAGCCTGTGGTCAAATTGTAGTGTTCAGAATTGTGGTGGGTGATGTGTACCGCCCAACCCAAACGCACCCGATGATCAACGGTGTGTTGCGTCCAATACGCCAAATCCTGTAACAACAGCAATGCCAACCAGTACAACCACACGGGCGCAATCACCATGATTTTGTACTGATAACACCATGTCAAAACCGCAAACGAAAATACCTTCATCAGCATGTCCAACGAAATATTGCACAAGGCAAAAAACGCGCTGGTCAGGCTGTCACGTAAAGTATATAGGCGAATGCCTTTTAAGTTTGAATACAGCAATTCCGCCAAAATCAGCACCACAAAAAAAGGGACGCTGGCGCGATACAATACTTCTTGATTCAGAATCGAATCCATCAACTGCTCCGAAAAAATCCAATCACATATTCTGTTTGTCTGTATCGTCTTTGCCCAATGTCTGAGTAGACAACATGGGCTTATTTTTACGCATTGGTTTGTGCTTGAGGCGTTTGCGCATCTGTTGTATCGTCGCTTTCGTCTTTAGACGGCTGATGATGAGGCTCGTTCACGATGACCTCCTCATGCGCCAATACTTCTTCCACTGTGTGATTGGCTCCCCCACCAACGGCTGAGCTGCCCACACCGACCGCGGCGGCCGAAATCGCTTGCGCAAAACGCTCACCTCGCGTGGGTTTGTGGGGGTGTGCGGCCTCATCAGGCACGGCGGTCACACTGGCGTTCATTTCATACTCGCCTTGCTCACCTACTGAATTCGGCGACGTGGGTGCAACTGGGTTGGCTGATGATGCACTGGGCGGCGTTGTTCCACCATTTTTTTTGCGCCACAAGAACCACACGGCCAATGCCAATAAAGCCAATACCAAAATAACAAACAACCAAGTACCACTGCTGGCAGTTGTTTTCTTGGTCACAATCACATACGAGGGCTTATCGGCAATGTCCATAAAATTAATGGTCATTTCTTTGCCCATATTTTTGACGGGTTGTCCATCTACACTGACGATTTCGTTGGCAAAATTCACTTTCAAAACAATGCTCAAACCCTCTTTCGCGTACATCTCACGGCGTGCGCTTTGCAGAGGCAACAAGGTCGGGACACCCGCGGCAATCAATGAACCTTGGTCCGCATTGCGTTGAACCATACTTTTCAAATCAGTGACTTCAGCAAAAAACTTAACCGCATCAAAACTCAATTCTTGAGTGGCCTCATTAAAAGTCACGCCCGTCGGTTTATCCAACTCATCGGTCATTTTGTATCTGAGCAAGCCGTCATCTTCGCATTTAAAGTTGGGGCTGTTGCTCACAAAGATTTTGCAATCAAAGCCTTCCATGCGATCAGACAACGCTGGATTTTGATTTTTGATGTTATTAAACACCTTGGAAAAATCATAGGTGGTTACGACTTTGACATGTCCTTTGGCATCCACATCGGCTTGCCCCTTGATTTCCACACACGCAAACACCGCACACGCAGCGCTCAACAACGCCATCCGTTTGCCCCAAATCATCCATTTTTTAGTATTCATTGTGTTCCTCATCTGCTGCTGATTTTCAAAGTGTTACGGCTTGCGTGCAATCCAGTGTTGCGCAGACACGCCATCATCGGATGGAGACTGTGCCAACAGAACATGCCCCGTTTGTTTGCAAAATACCGCCAAATCATCCACCGCTGCGGGATCTGTGGTGGTGACTTTTAAAATGGCACCCGCTTGCATCTGCGCCAGTGCTTTTTTGGTGCGTAAAATCGGCATCGGACAACGCAAACCCGACAAATCCTCAGTGCGTGCCACTTGAGCATCCAATTCGGTTATTTGAGTTGCTGTCATATCACGCCACAAATTCAATCGGTTCTGGACGCATCGGGAAGCCCAAGGCTTCGCGTGATTCATAATAGGCTTGCGCAACCTTGCGCGACAAATTACGAATTCGTCCGATGTATGCCGCGCGTTCGGTCACTGAAATTGCACCGCGTGCATCCAATAAATTAAAGGTGTGCCCAGCCTTGAGCACCTGCTCGTAGGCGGGTAGCGCCAATTTGCGCGCACCTTCAATCGGTTCACCCGTATCGGGATTCTCACCCATGAGCAATTTGGCTTGGCGCTCATAGTCTGTAAAATGCTGGAACAACACTTCGGCATTGGCATATTCAAAATTGTAAGTTGATTGCTCCACTTCGTTTTGGTGAAACACATCGCCATAGGTCAATTCACGGGTCACGCCATTTTCTTCCCAACGGGTCCAAACCAAGTCATATACATTCTCAACTTTTTGCAAATACATGGCCAAACGTTCAATCCCGTAGGTGATTTCGCCCAACACGGGTTTGCAATCAATCCCGCCAACCTGTTGAAAATACGTGAACTGCGTGACTTCCATGCCATTGAGCCAAACCTCCCAACCCAAGCCCCACGCGCCAAGGGTTGGGTTTTCCCAATCATCTTCAACAAAGCGCACATCATTTTCGTTTAAATCCAAACCCAGCGCACGCAATGAACCCAAGTACAAATCCAAGATATTTTCAGGCGCAGGTTTGAGCACCACTTGGTACTGATAATAATGCTGCAAGCGGTTGGGATTCTCGCCATAGCGACCGTCTTTCGGGCGACGTGAGGGTTGCACATACGCCGCACGCCAATGCTCAGGGCCAATTGCTCGTAAAAAAGTGGCGGTGTGGCTCGTGCCCGCGCCCACCTCCAAATCGTAAGGTTGCAAAAGCGCGCAACCTTGCGCATTCCAATAATTTTGCAAAATCAAAATGGTTTCTTGAAATGTTTGTACCGCTTGCGTCATGGTCATCCTTGGTGAAAATTGATTACAATCGATATTGTACCGATTATGTGCGAAGCAATTGAATGTGTTGATTAAAAAATTTAGATATATTGCTCATATTCTCTTTTATGGACGTGATGTGTGACAATATAAAAACAATCTGCCAGCAAAACCACCAACAATCTCACCCCAGACAGCATAATCAAACCAGTTGACAATAGGACTTCCGTAAAATAGCAAATAAAAATAGATCTGCTGGGTCTGCCACACTTAAATTTTTAAACCACCGTTGATGGCAATTAAATTTACCCAACACTTTTTATTCTTTTGTGTAAAATAAACACAGATGACACAAAAAGAATGTCATTTGGTTTGAATAACACAACAGGAGACCATCATGCACAAGCCTTGGCTTAGTCAATATGCAGGCATACCCGAACACATTGACTTGACCCGATTCAAATCCATCCCCGAAATGTTTGACTCTGCTTTTGCTCGTTATCCCAATCGAGTCATGGCGTCCAACATGGGTAAGTCTTTGACTTACACGCAAGTGGATGGTTATTCCAAACAAGTGGCCGCTTGGCTGCAAAGTTTGGATTTGCAAAAAGGCGATCGCGTTGCGGTGATGATGCCCAATTGTTTGCAATACATGATTTTGGTTGCGGGGATTTTGCGCGCTGGCTTTAGCGTGACCAACATCAATCCCCTGTACACGCCCGATGAATTGACCCACCAACTCAAAGATTCAGGCTCCAAAGCAATCTTTATCTTAGAAAACTTTGCCCACAATTTGGAAGTTTCCTTACCCAATTTGCCCGATTTGAAACATGTGGTGGTCACTTCTTTGGGTGAAATGCTTGGATTCAAGGGTAAAATTGTCAATTTTGTATTGCGCCACGTTAAAAAAATGGTACCCGCATGGCAGATTGATGCGGCCGTGGGCTTTGCTCAAGTGATGGATTTGGGTGCGCGGCTGCCACTCAAACCTGTGACGCTCAACCGCGATGATGTGGCATTTTTACAGTACACCGGTGGCACCACTGGCGTATCCAAAGGAGCCACCCTCTCACACGGCAACATCATCGCCAATGTATTGCAAGCAGAATTGTGGTGTAACCCTGCCATAGCAGATGTTCAGGGCATTGTGTTTGTCGCCGCTTTACCCTTGTATCACATCTTTGGTTTAACCGTAAACGCACTGTTCGCCGCACACATTGGTGGACATGTGTTGCTCATATCCAATCCACGCGACATTCCTGCCTTTATCAAAGATTTGAAACAATATCCGTTTGGCGTATTGCCTGCGGTCAATACTTTGTTTGTCGCTTTACTTAACAATCCAGAGTTTAAACAACTCGATTTTTCACATCTGCGCGTGGCACTGGGTGGTGGTATGGCAGTACAAAAAGCCGTCGCAGACCAGTTCCAAGAAGTCACGGGCGTACCGATTTGCGAAGCGTATGGTTTGTCTGAAACCAGCCCTGCCGCACTGATCAACCCTGTTAAACTGACCTCGTTCACAGGCTATACAGGCTTGCCGATTCCTTCAACAGATGTCGCCATCCTCGACGATGCGGGTCAAGAAGTCCCTTACGGTGAAGCAGGAGAAGTGTGTATTCGAGGCCCACAGGTTATGCAGGGATACTGGCAACGTCCTGACGAAACCGCCAAAGCCATGACAGCCGACGGTTTTTTCCGCTCGGGCGATATTGGCATTATGAATGAGCAAGGCTACGTGAAAATCATCGACCGTAAAAAAGACATGGTCTTGGTTTCTGGTTTTAACGTTTATCCGAACGAGGTTGAGGACGTAGCGGTGATGTACCCGAAAGTCCTCGAATGTGCGGTCATTGGCGTACCCGATGATTACTCAGGTGAGGCGGTTAAGTTGTTTGTGGTGAAAAAAGACGAGAGTTTGACCGCGGAAGAGTTGCAAAACTTCCTCAAGGAGCATCTCACAGGCTACAAACGTCCGAAATACATCGAATTCCGCACAGAGCTACCCAAATCCAACGTGGGTAAAATTCTGCGCCGCGAACTGCGTGATAAATAACCATCTATGTTTGGCAATTAAAATCCCACCTGAAAAGGTGGGATTTTTCAATGAAATCATCGAATACTGCTTTAATCGGCTTGTCCCACCAAACAAATCCAGCCATCCTCGGCACGCCACAAAGTCATCTTCATATACGGCGCGTATGCCTCGATGAGTTCATCCGTTTGCCGCTCCAAAATTCCTGAGAGCACCAAGAATCCACCCGATTGCACATAATTGACTAAAGCGGGTGCGAGCAGTTTGAGTGGATTGGACAAAATATTCGCCACCACGATTTGGTATTTGCCATCTTGTGGCATGGCATCGGGCAATACAAATTGTGCATCGGTCTGGTTCATCAGCGCGTTGTCCACCGAACTTTGCACTGCTTGCGCGTCAATATCCGTGCCAAGCACCGCACCTGCACCGAGTTTTTTCGCCGTAATCGCCAAAATGCCACTGCCACAACCATAATCCAAAACCGTTGCGCCGTGCGCAGTCGGCAAGTGTTGTGCAAGCCATTTCAAACACAAACGTGTGGTTGGATGGCTACCTGTACCAAATGCCAAACCCGGATCCAAACGCAAATTGATGCGCTGCACATCGGTTTCATCGGTCTCATGCCAAGTCGGCACAATCCACAAGTGCGGGGTAATTTCGATGGGTTCAAATTGACTTTGGGTCAAGCGCACCCAGTCCTGCGCTGGCACATCGCGTTGGGTGTATGCGGGCACTGCTTGATTCAACTCACCATAAGCTTCAGCCAATAAATCGTCTGTATTCACATTCGCATCCACCAGCACCACCAAACGCGATTGTTCCCACGCATTGGTCGTTGGCTCCAAACCAGGCTCACCATACAAAGGCTTTTCTGCCTCGGTGTCCGCCCATTCATCTTCAACCGATACCGACAACGCACCTGCATCCATCAGCGCGTCCGAGACTTCTTCGGCATGCTGTTCATTGACACTGATGATGATTTCTTTCCACATAATCATTCCTTTAATTTTGATGGCGCATTATCCACGATTTCGCAGACAAAAACAAAACATCCAACCCGTCAGGTTGGATGTTTTACAGTCGAAGGCGCAACGGATGGGTGTTTATCGAACCATCTCTTTTTCGCTTTCCAGTTTTTGCTCCAAGTAATGAATACTAAAGCCACCTTGGATAAAAGCAGGATCTTCCATCATCACTCGATGCAAAGGAATGTTGGTTGAAATACCCTCAACCACCATTTCAGATAAAGCGGTGCGCATCCGTGCCACGGCCTGCTCACGCGTATCGCCGTAGGTAATTAATTTACCAATCATGGAGTCATAATTCGGCGGCACAAAGTAGTTGTTGTACACGTGCGAATCGACACGCACCCCTGGTCCGCCTGGGGTATGCCACATGGTGATGCGCCCAGGACTTGGAATGAACTTAAATGGATCCTCAGCATTGATGCGGCATTCAATCGAATGGCCTTTAATTTCAATGTCTCTTTGACGATAACGCAATTTTTCACCATAGGCCACGCGAATTTGTTCTTGCACAATGTCCACGCCCGTGACCATTTCAGTCACAGGATGCTCGACCTGCACACGCGTGTTCATTTCAATGAAGAAAAATTCGCCATTCTCATACAAAAACTCAAATGTACCCGCGCCACGATAGCCAATGCGTTTGCAGGCATCGACACAACGCGCACCGATTTTATCAATCAATTTGCGCGGAATACCAGGTGCAGGGGCTTCTTCGATGACTTTTTGATGACGGCGTTGCAATGAGCAATCGCGTTCACCCAAATAAATTGCATTTTTGTGCTGATCGGCCAAAACTTGAATCTCAATGTGGCGCGGATTTTGTAAAAATTTTTCCATATAAACGTTTGGATTACCAAACGCCGCACCCGCCTCAGCTTTGGTCATGGCAACCGCATTGAGCAATTGCGCTTCAGAGTGCACCACGCGCATCCCACGACCACCGCCACCACCCGCTGCCTTGATAATCACGGGGTATTTAATCGCACGCGCCGTGCGTAAAATCTCTTGGGGGTCATCACCCAAAGCATCTGGCGAACCCGGTACAGTCGGTACACCTGCTCTAATCATGGCTTGTTTGGCAGCCACTTTATCGCCCATGATGCGAATCGATTCTGCGGTCGGCCCAATAAAAACAAAGCCTGACTCCTCAACCCGTTGTGAAAAATCGGCGTTCTCAGACAAAAAGCCATAACCTGGGTGAATCGCTTCAGCGTGCGTGACTTCCGCGGTTGCAATCAAGGCAGTCATATTCAAATAACTTTGCGCTGAAGGCGCTGGACCGATACAAACCGCTTCATCCGCCAGTTTCACATATTTGGCCTCACGATCCGCTTCTGAATACACAACCACAGTCTTAATACCCATTTCGCGACACGCACGCTGAATGCGCAGGGCAATTTCACCTCGGTTGGCGATGAGAATTTTTTTAAACATGGTGCTCTCACATATAGTTTGGTGCAAACGCTGTGGGGACAAGCATCACCACAGCATTGACATATCAATTAGGAATTCAAGGAATGCAAGGGATTGGCCTTGGCATTGCGCATCAATTAGCCAATAATAAACAGCACTTGACCGTATTCGACAGGTTCTGCGTTATTCACCAAAATTTGTTTGATGACACCATCACATTCGGCTTCGATTTCATTGAGCAACTTCATCGCTTCGATGATGCATAAGGTTTGCCCTTTTTTCACACTCGCTCCCACCGTAACGTACGGTGCGGCACCTGGGGCAGAAGCCGCATAAAAAGTTCCGACCATGGGTGATTTAACGGGCGTGCCTGCTGCTTGTTCAGCAGCCTCTGGAGCACTTGGTGCTGCGGCAGGAGCAGCCGCTGATGCGCTGATGGCTTGAGGTGCTGCGGCGACCATTTGCTGAGGTGCAGCGTGTTGCATCACCACGGTACCGCCGCCCTTAACAATGCGCACTTTACCTTCCGCTTCTGTAATCTCCAATTCGGAAACCTCTGACTCAGAAACCAAATCGATGAGCGTTTTGAGTTTACGTAAATCCATGTGACTGACTCCTTTTTAGTTTAATTTAGAGTTTTTCTGTTCGTGCTTTTAGAACATACTCACAACACCTCAGTGTGAGGCAATGGATGGCATTATACGCATTTAAATCCAACAAAAGTTAGTTATTTTCGCTTATTTTTAGTCAACTGATGTTAAAACTCAAATTAAAAGAACGGGTGTTCGAATTTTTCAAGCAACAATTTAACGGCTGATTTAGCCGTTAAATACTGATTTTTACCCTAATTTGCTCGATTTTTGCGTCAAAAACCGCAAAGCCGCCTCGTAGCCATAAGCACCCAAGCCACAGACCACCCCAACCGCCAAATCTGAAAAATAAGAGTGGTGACGGAACGCTTCACGTTTGTGTACATTTGATAAATGCACCTCAACAAACGGCAAGCCAACACCTGCAAGTGCGTCTCGAATCGCTACGCTGGTGTGGGTAAATGCCGCTGGGTTGATGATGATGGCATCGTATGACGCATCACTTTGAAAACGCGCTTTGTGAATCGCCTCAACAATCTCGCCTTCATGATTGCTTTGAAACGCGGTTATGCGCACACCGATTTCACCAGCAACTATTTGTAAACGTGTATTGATGTCCGACAAGGTTTGCGCACCGTACACTTCAGGTTCGCGTGTGCCCAATAGGTTTAAGTTAGGACCGTGAATCACCAAAATATTGTTCATAGAAATACTCTCACGTTGTTTGTTTTCATCAAAAATATGGGTGAGTGTTTCACACCCAATTAGAGTACGACCCACAGAATGCTCAAAGCCGTACCATTAAACCCATCCATCGCATCGCGCATGGCCTCAAGCACAGGAGACAAAATGTCTGCTTGGTCAGTTGTACTACCAATCAGCCAAATATGCGGTACCGCATCGATTTGTATGTCCAAGCGACCTTGCGCAATATCAGCACATTCGCCAGTCATATCGTACAACGCATCTAAATTTTGCCCAAAGTAGTCGGGAAAACGCAAACGCTGACTCAATATCATCATTGCTTGCTCAACATCGGTGGCCGTTCGCACATCGACCGTGTGCACGTCGGCATTCAGTTCAAGCGCGCACATGGGCAAAATGCGTGCCAATTCAGCAGCATCGCACACCATGAATCCGCCTATGGCCTTGCGCCAAGGTTCTGAAGTACTTTCCGAGGTATTGCTGACTTGATTCATTCATTACTCCATGCGTATGCGTGAAAAACTGCGGTAATGATCCGCAGTGTAATAATACTCGCCACTGGTCGCGACATCGCCCGTTTTTCCTTGTCCAGCGACAATTCTACGTGCACCGCGGTTGTCCGCGCCAGGCGTGGGCACTGTGTATTCTTGGTAGTAACCGCGTGGCTGATAGGGCAACACCCGTTCTCGATTGCCAAATACCTGTCCATCTTGGCGATAAGGAAAAGATTCACGATTTTGAATTTTTTTCAAAACCTGTTGTGCCTCAGTTGGTAAATTTGCAAACGCGATGGTTGTCCTATTGACCGTTTCAGCCATCCCTTGAGCCACCCCATCACCCGCATTGGGTGAGGATGAACGATGGTTAGGCGAGGAATTCGTGTTGCCACGGTAAGGCGCATTTGAAGACTGCTGTTGAGCAGCCTGTATTTGGTTGGTTTGGTTGAGTGAATAAATCTTAAAACATGCAGCTAAAAGTGCCAAAGCCAACAGCACCACCATCCATTTTAAATGTTTAACTGACATGGATTGACCCCAAACTCAATCAAATTTCGAATGCCGCAGCCAAACGCGGCGTGAGGGTGTACTGCCCCATCCAACTGGCTTGGGCAAGCACATGCCCCTGCATGCGACGTTGCACCGAACTCAACTTTAATTTACCATCGGTCGGTAATTCGATTTCTGCGACATCCAAAGCATACACCGTGAAGGTATATTGATGCACAATGGAATCATTCCACGGCGGACATGGGCCATCATAACCGTAATAGTCACCCGCCATATCGTGGTCATTGGCAAACCAATGGGTGTAATCGTTGATGCCTTGACGCATGGGTGAGTCTTTAAACTCTTTGCCCGCGATGCTTGGGCCCGACTTGCCGCGCGGTGTGACTTCTTGTGAAAACTGCCCTTGCTCAATCACGCGCACATTTGCGGGGATATTAATCAGCACCCAATGCACAAAATCAGCGCGCGGTAAATCGGCAGGCACTTCTCGGTCAATTTGATTGACATCGGTTGGATCGGTTGGTGCGTGCGCATCCACACAGGTCACCACAAACGACTGCGTGCCCTCAGGAACATCCGACCAAGCAAGATGTGGGTTTTTATTATTGGACAGGCGCACCCGCGTTTTCTCGTCAATTTGCGCAAAAGCGCAGACCACAGGAATCAGACCATTGTTCGGAAAACTATCGCTATACAATTGCATCGCTTGCTCCTTTCCTTTTAATAATGGCATTTTAGCAGACTTCTTTCGACTACAAAAAAACATTTGTCCCGCGTAAAAAATAAGGTGTAAACTCGAAGTAAGCAATCTGTACTACAGTGACGTACATTAAAAATTTCGCTTGAGCGAACGATTGTGCATCAATCATTCGTGTTTATATCCACCTTTCATTATTTGGAGAAACAATGAGTTCAAACTCAGCTGGCGCGCGTTTTCGCGCCGCACTCGCCGCCGAATCCCCCCTACAAATTGTCGGTGCCATCAACGCCAACCATGCCCTACTCGCACAACAAGCAGGCTATAAAGCCATTTACCTCTCTGGCGGCGGCGTGGCCGCAGGTTCGTTGGGTGTACCCGACTTGGGTATTACTGGTTTAGAAGACGTACTCATCGACGCACGCCGCATCACCGATGTGTGCGATTTGCCATTGTTGGTGGATGTGGACACAGGGTTTGGCGCATCGGCGTTTAACGTCGCACGCACCACCAAATCCATGATTAAAGCAGGCGTGGCCGCCATGCACATCGAAGATCAGGTCGGTGCCAAGCGTTGCGGACACCGTCCGAACAAATCCATCGTCGCCACCGATGAAATGGTTGACCGCATCAAAGCAGCCGTGGATGCGCGTACCGATGAGAATTTCGTGATTATGGCACGCACCGATGCAATCGCTTCTGAAGGCTTAGAGGCGGCAGTTGAACGCGCCATTAAATACGTTGAAGCAGGTGCGGATGCATTATTCCCTGAAGCTGCGATTACTTTGGAAATGTACACGGCCTTTGTCAAAGCCTTGCCCAATACCCCAGTGCTGGCAAACCTAACTGAGTTTGGTCAAACACCTTTGTTTACAACGGACGAACTCAAATCCGTCGGTGTGGCCATGGCATTGTATCCACTCTCTGCGTTCCGCGCTGCCAACAAAGCAGCTCTGAACGTCTATACGCAATTGCGCCAAAACGGTACACAAGCAGGCGTGGTGGACACCATGCAAACCCGCATGGAGTTGTACGCATCCATTGGTTACCAAGCATACGAAGACAAGCTTGATTTATTTTTAAGCAAGTAATGTTATCGTCACAGGGGCAAAGGTTTTGCCCCTTGCGTCAGTTATTGGCGCACAAGCAATCATTCCCAATGAATCAATGAATGATTGAGTCCATGTTTGATTTATTGCACCCAATTTTAATCAATATCTGTCCATATCTGTCCTTAAAGGAGACGCATCATGACTAAAAAAGCAGTTGCCCAACCCACCGCAGAAGCAGCACCGACATTCAAGCCCAAAAAATCCGTTGCCCTTTCAGGGGTGGCTGCGGGCAGTACCGCGCTGTGTACGGTGGGTCGCTCAGGTAACGACTTGCACTACCGTGGTTACGACATCATGGATTTGGCACTCAAATGCGAATTTGAAGAAGTGGCTCATTTGTTGGTGCATGGCACATTGCCCACCAAAACTCAGTTGGCCAACTACAAAGCAAAATTGCAACGCATGCGCGGTATTCCACAAGCCGTTAAAACCGCATTGGAGCAGTTACCCCCTTCCGCACATCCGATGGATGTCATGCGCACAGGCGTATCGGTATTGGGCTGCGTCACACCTGAGAAAGACGACCACAACCATGCCGATGCCAAAAACATCGCCGACAAACTCATGGCGTGCCACTCATCGATTTTGCTCTATTGGTACCACTTTGCCCACAACGGCAAACGCATTGACGTACAAACCGATGATGACTCCATTGGTGGTCACTTCTTGACCCTGTTGCACGGTAAAAAATGCCCAGACTCATGGGTCAAAGCCATGCACATCTCATTGATTTTGTATGCAGAGCACGAATTCAATGCCTCAACCTTCGCATCTCGCGTGGTCGCAGGCACTGGCTCAGACATGTACTCAGCAATCTGCGCTGGTATCGGTGCATTGCGCGGCCCGAAACACGGTGGCGCGAACGAAGTCGCGTTTGAAATCCAACAACGCTACAACTCGCCCGACGAAGCCGAAGCAGACATCCGCGCCCGCGTTGAACGCAAAGAAGTTGTGATTGGTTTCGGCCATCCTGTTTATACCATCGCTGACCCACGCAATGTGGTCATCAAAAAAGTGGCGCACGACTTGGCGAAAGAACAAGGCGACATGCGCATGTATGACGTGGCAGAACGTTTGGAATCGGTGATGTGGGAAATCAAAAAAATGTTCCCGAACTTGGACTGGTTCTCAGCCGTTTCGTATAATTTGATGGGCGTGCCAACCGCCATGTTCACGCCTTTGTTTGTGGTGTCGCGCACTGCGGGTTGGAGTGCACACATCATTGAACAACGCGTTGACAACAAAATTATTCGTCCGAGCGCTGTGTACACAGGTCCAGAGGATTTGAAATTTGTACCGATGAATAAACGCAAATAATCACTGTACAAACACCACGCATGCGGGGGCAATAGCCCCTGCATCCGTCATGTAATTACCACGACGTTTACGTGGTGCATTTTCAAAATGGGTTTCAAAGTGTAATGATGAGACCATTTTGAAAATGAGTGTTGTTGACATAGGTAGCCTCACACTTTAGCAATTTATTTTTAACTTCAATCACAAAAGATATGACAAACTACCGCAAACCCCTTCCCAATCACAATGTTGATTATTACGATACCCGTGCTGCTGTCAATGCCATCCAAGCAGGCGCGTATGAAACTCTGCCCTACACTTCGCGCGTATTGGCAGAGCAATTGGTGCGTAAATCGTGCGATTACATCAGCCCTGACGAAAATCCCAATTATCTGAACGAATGCTTGACGCAACTCATCGAACGTAAGCAAACCATGGACTTTCCGTGGTTCCCAGCGCGCGTGGTCTGCCACGATATTCTTGGTCAAACCGCTTTGGTTGACCTCGCAGGTTTGCGCGATGCGATTGCCGAGCAAGGCGGCGATCCCGCCAAAGTCAATCCTGTCGTGCCGACGCAACTCATCGTGGATCACTCTTTGGCGGTGGAATGTGGTGGTTTTGACCCCGATGCCTTTGCGAAAAACCGTGCAATTGAAGACCGCCGCAACGAAGACCGTTTCCATTTCATCGACTGGTGTGCCACGGCGTTTGAAAATGTCAACGTGATTCCAGCGGGCAACGGCATCATGCACCAAATCAATCTCGAAAAAATGTCACCCGTGATTCAAAACCGCGACGGCGTGGCTTTCCCAGATACCTGTGTCGGTACCGACAGCCACACGCCACACGTGGATGCTTTGGGTGTGATTGCCATTGGTGTCGGTGGCTTGGAAGCCGAAACTGTGATGCTCGGTCGCGCATCCATGATGCGTTTACCCGACATCGTCGGTGTTGAACTCGTCGGCAAGCGTCAAGCGGGCATCACCGCGACCGATATCGTGCTCGCGCTCACCGAATACTTACGCAAAGAACGCGTGGTGGGTGCGTATGTTGAATTTTTTGGCGAAGGTGCGGACTCGATGAGCATTGGCGATCGTGCAACCATCTCGAATATGACCCCAGAATACGGTGCAACTGCGGCGATGTTCTACATTGACCAACAAACCATTGACTACCTCAAACTCACAGGTCGCGAGGATGCGCAAGTCAAATTGGTTGAAGACTATGCGAAAACCACAGGCTTGTGGGCAACCGACCTGAAAACCGCAGTGTATCCACGCGTATTGAAATTCGATTTATCCACTGTGGTGCGCAACATGGCGGGCCCATCGAATCCGCACGCTCGCCTGCCAACCAGCGAATTGGCAGCCAAAGGCATCGCTGCGCCATGGACACTCGAAGAAGGCAAAATGCCCGATGGCGCAGTCATCATTGCTGCGATTACCAGCTGTACCAACACATCAAACCCACGCAATACCGTTGCCGCAGGTTTGCTCGCACGCAAAGCCAATCAATTGGGTTTGACGCGCAAACCTTGGGTCAAGTCTTCATTCGCGCCTGGGTCTAAAGCCGCCGCGCTCTACCTCGAAGAAGCGGGCGTTTTACGCGACCTTGAGCAACTCGGTTTCGGCATTGTCGCGTATGCTTGTACCACGTGTAACGGTATGAGTGGTGCTTTGGATCCAGTGATTGAGCAAGAAATTGTCGAGCGTGATTTGTACGCCACCGCTGTGTTGTCTGGTAACCGTAATTTTGACGGTCGCATTCATCCGCAAGCCAAACAAGCCTTCCTCGCTTCGCCTCCATTGGTCGTTGCCTATGCGATTGCAGGTACGATTCGTTTTGACATTGAAAAAGATGCTTTGGGCTATGATAAGGATGGTAATCCCATCACATTGAAAGACATCTGGCCTTCAGACGAGGAAATCGATGCTTTGGTGGCCAAATCGGTCAAACCTGAGCAATTCCGCAAAGTGTATATCCCGATGTTTGAACAACGTGCAGGCGAAAAAGCCAGCAGCCCATTGTACGACTGGCGTCCAATGTCCACCTACATCCGCCGCCCACCTTACTGGGAAGGCGCATTGGCAGGCGAGCGCACGCTCAAAGGCATGCGTCCATTGGCAATTTTGCCCGACAACATCACCACCGACCACTTGTCGCCATCCAATGCGATTACCAAAAAATCTGCGGCAGGCGAATATTTGGCGAAAATGGGCTTACCAGAGGAAGATTTCAACAGCTACGCCACCCACCGTGGTGACCATTTGACCGCACAACGTGCGACTTTTGCCAATCCAAAATTGTCCAACGAAATGGTGCGCAACGAAGACGGTACAGTCAAACAAGGCTCACTCGCTCGTATCGAGCCCGATGGACAAGTCACGCGCATGTGGGAAGCGATTGAAACCTATATGGAGCGCAAACAACCGCTCATCATCATCGCAGGTGCTGATTATGGTCAAGGTTCTTCACGCGACTGGGCGGCCAAAGGCGTGCGCTTGGCTGGGGTAGAAGCCATCGTTGCCGAAGGTTTTGAGCGCATCCATCGCACGAATCTCATTGGTATGGGTGTATTACCCTTGCAATTCCAAGACGGCGTGAACCGTTTGACGCTTGGCTTGGATGGCACGGAAACCTACGATGTGGTGGGCGAACGCACACCGCGCTGCGAATTGACCCTTGTGATTCATCGCAAAAATGGCGAAACCGTACAAGTGCCTGTGCTGTGCCGCTTGGACACCGCCGAAGAAGTATTGGTGTACCAAGCAGGCGGCGTACTACAACGTTTTGCGCAGGACTTTTTGGCTGGCGCAGTATAAGGCTTGGTTTCATAAACAAAACGGACTGCATCGCAGTCCGTTTTTATTTGTTTTTATTGTTAATTTTAATGAACGATAAACTTACTTGTCGCTCACTACTTCGTGTTTCTAAAAAATCACTAACTCATATATTTTCGGCACAATGCATTCCGCTTATTGCACCCTACAGTTTTCCTTAACCACGCCCCACTTCTCTAATTTCTCTTCAAATCTCATCCTTGCATTGGCTGGACTGGTGCTGGGGAGCGGGACGATGTGCACGCGGGGGTTCAGTTGTTTGGCAATATGACGTTTGAACAGGGTTGCGGCCGCACCACCATTCAGATAGATGATTTGGATGCTGGGGTAGGCATTCATCAATCCGATGATGTCGTTGGGGATGACGGTGTCGTGTTGAATCGCACTGTCGAGGCTGCCGTGGCGTTGGGCACTGGCAATGACGTCCCACAGGGCGATGCGGTTGTTCTGGAGCAGTTCGATGCGTTGTGCATAGTTGCATGATGTCCCGTTGGCGAATAGGGCTTCGATGATGCGCCAAAAAGCATTGTGCGGATGAGCGTAGTATTGCTGCTCGCCCAGCGAGGCGACGCTGGGTAGGGAACCAAGGATAAGCGCGATGGGTAGCGGGTGTTGCTCATTGGGTAGAATGCAGTTGAAACTCCGTATCATGGTCATTCACTTCAGTGGTTTGGATCTTTGTAAATTTACAGTTTTTACAGTTCCTGTGTGGTTATTGTAGTCTTTTATTCATCTGTAACGGTGTAAGCAACGCTACACTCATAGAAAATACTGAATCCGATAAAGACTTCAGTTTTCACCGCATGGGGACTGAGGGGCTTTGCCAAACCCTACTTTTCGGGTATCATAAATTTTTTTGATTTCAGCCACGTGTCAGCCTTATCCATTACAATCGCACGTTAACAATCTTTGATTGGCATTGCGAGCGATTGGTTGCTCAACCACAAAACCCTTATTTTTAAACTCTATTCACGCAATAGGAGACCTTATGAGTACAGAACGCATTCTGTTTGAAGGCTATAAAAGCAAAATCACCACCGCGGAAGAAGCGGCGAAGTTAATCAAAGACGGCTCGGTTCTGGGCGTGAGCGGCTTTACCAAAGCAGGTGATTCCAAGGCGGTTTTACCCGCTTTGGCACAATTGGCAAAAACCAATCCTGTGCGCGTGTCTTTGCTCTCAGGTGCTTCTTTGGGCTATGACACGGAAACCCAATTGGCATTGTCTGATGTGATTGCCAAGCGCATTCCATTCATGGCGGATGCTGAGTTGCGCAAATCCATCAACACGCACAAAGCCCTGTACATGGATCAGCATTTGTCTGAAACCCATGAAATGCTGTCGAACAAGCATTTTCCAAAGGTCAACACCGCCCTTATCGAAGCATCCAGCATCGATGCGAACGGCAACATCATTCCAACCACTTCAGTGGGTAACTCTGCAACGTTTGCAGCATTGGCCGATGAAATCATCATCGAGGTGAATTCAGCGTTCCCTCTCGAATTCAACGGCATTCACGACATCTACATCCCCACGGCTTATCCAAACCGTGAAGCAGTCAACGTGACCCACGTGGACACGCGCATTGGCACGACCTACATCAAGGTTGACCCATCTAAAGTCGTGGCTGTGGTTTTGACCAACAAGCCCGATGCACCTGCGGTGATTTCCGCACCCGATGCTGTGACTTCAGGTATTTCAAAACACATCACGGACTTTTTCAATAAAGAAGTCGCCGAAGGTCGTTTGACCAAATCCCTCATGCCACTGCAAGCGGGGATTGGTAAAATCGCCAACGCCGTGCTCTCAGGCTTGGTACACAGCGATTTTGAAGACTTGGTGATGTATTCTGAGGTGTTGCAGGACTCGACTTTTGAATTGATTGATTCAGGCAAAATGAAGTTCGCCTCAACCACGTCCATCACGATTTCGCAGGAGTGCTACGACAATTTCATCAACAATTTTGACCAATACAAGGACAAAATTGTTCTGCGTCCGCAAAACGTGAGTAATCTCCCCGAAGTCATTCGTCGCCTCGGCATCATCGGCATCAACACCGCGATTGAATTTGACATCTACGGTAATGTCAACTCGACCCACATTGGTGGCACGCGTATGATGAACGGCATCGGCGGTTCGGGCGACTTTGCGCGCAATGCCTTTATCTCGATTTTCGTCTGCCCATCGGTGGGCAAAGGCGGCTCGATTTCACAAGTCGTACCGATGGTGCCACACCACGACCATACCGAGCATGATGTGGATGTGGTGGTGACGGAACAGGGCTTGGCGGATTTGCGCGGACTCGCGCCTCGCGAACGTGCGCAACGCATCATTGACAATTGCTGCCATCCTGATTACCGTCCACAGTTGCAAGCCTACTTTGATGAAGCCTGCAAGCACGGCGGCCAAACCCCACACATCATGGAAAAAGCCTTCTCATGGCATGTGAATCTGCGTGACCACGGCACCATGAAATTAAATGAAGAGATTTACTGAAATTCCAATATTCCGTAAGTAAACGGATACGGGCTACGCACAGTAGCCCGTTTTTTTATGTCCTCTTGAAAACCCATTTTTCACCCCCATCCTAATTATATCCAAATCCTGCACGCATCGCCGTGCAGGTGTTTTATAGAGAATAAGCGCATCATCCATTTTGTTAAGGAGTTTTTATGAGCAAAAAATCCACACACCACACCCATAGTTTTCAAGCAGAAGTGGCGCAATTGTTGCATTTGGTCACGCATTCACTGTACTCCAACCCGGAAATTTTCCTACGCGAATTGGTCTCGAACGCCTCCGATGCGTGCGATAAATTGCGCTTTGAGGGCTTGAATCAAGCCGAACTGTACGAAAACGACCCCAATCTACGCATTCAGATCACTTTTGATAAAACCGCCAAAACCCTCACCATTACCGACAACGGTATTGGTTTGACCGAAGCCGATGCGATTGAACACTTGGGTACGATTGCCAAAAGTGGTACGAAAGAGTTTATGAGCAAACTCACAGGCGAGCAAAAAACCGATGCGCAACTCATCGGTCAATTTGGTGTGGGTTTTTACTCAGGCTTCATCGTTGCCGACAAAATCACGGTCGAATCGCGTCGTGCAGGTGCGCCAACCACGGAAGCGGTGCGTTGGGTGAGCAATGGCACAGGTGCATTCACCACCGAAGCCATCAGCCGCGAAGCGCGTGGCACGAGTGTGATACTGCACCTGCGTGATGAGTTTGAACAATACCTGAACGCGTGGGAAATCAAACAACTGATTCGCAAATATTCCGACCACATCAGCCTGCCGATTGAGATGAAAAAAGAGGTTTGGCAAGATGCGAAGGAAGAAAACCAACCTGGTGAAATGGTGACCACCAATGAGTGGGAAACGGTCAACTCCGCCAGCGCGTTGTGGACACGTCCGAAAAAAGACATTACCGATGAGCAATACCAAGAGTTTTACAAACACATCAGCCACGATTTCAAAGAACCGCTCGCATGGGCGCACAACCGTGTCGAAGGCGCGACTGAATACACGCAATTATTGTTTATCCCTGCGCAAGCACCGCATGATTTGTACTACCGCGAGCACAAATCGGGCTTGAAACTCTACGTCAAACGCGTATTCATCATGGACGATGCCGAGCAATTGTTGCCGCAATATTTACGCTTTGTCAAAGGTGTGATTGACAGTTCTGACTTGCCTTTGAACGTCAGCCGTGAATTGCTGCAAGAATCACGCGATGTCAAAGCGATTCGCGAAGGCAACACCCGTCGCATTTTAAGTACGTTGGAATCATTGGCAAACTCGGACGATGCGGCTGAGCAAGAGAAATACGCCAAATTCTACGCCGAGTTTGGCGCAGTGCTCAAAGAAGGCTTGGCTGAGGATGCGGGCAACGCTGATAAAATCGCGAAATTATTGCGCTACGCATCTACCAGCAGTGATACACAAACCCGCTCATTGGTACAATACAAAGCCGATATGAAAGACGGGCAAGAAGCGATTTACTACCTCACTGCGGAGAACTTTACCACTGCGAAAAACAGCCCACAATTGGAAGTGTTCCGCAAAAAAGGTATTGAAGTATTGCTGATGACCGACCGCATTGATGAGTGGGCGTTGAACTACCTCACCGAATTTGACGGCACGCCTTTGCGCAGCGTGACCAAAGGCGCGGTCGATTTGGGCAAACTGCAAGACGAAGAAGAGAAAAAAGCCTTGGACGAAGCCAATGAGCAGATGAAACCACTGATTGAAAAGCTGCAAGAAGTTTTGAAAGACAGCGCAAAATCGGTGCGCATTACCACACGCTTGGTTGATAGCCCTGCTTGTCTGGTGGTCGATGAGCACGAACTGTCACCACAAATGATTAAAATGTTCAAACAAATGGGGCAAGACGTTCCAGAACCGAAGCCGATCCTCGAAATCAATCCCGAACACGCTTTGGTCAAACGTTTGGATAAAAATGAGTCTGAATTCGCCGATTTAGCCCATGTCATTTTTGACCAAGCAAAAATCGCAGACGGACAAATTCCAGCCGATCCCGCTGGTTATCTCAAACGGGTGAATGCCTTATTGTTGGGTTAAAATAATGGGGCGCAATCGCGCCCCGTTTAGTTTTTATCCGCGTTAAAGTTTTTGCACGCGTACCAACTTCACAATCGCCCACAACTCAAACGCAGCAATCAGCGCGACCATCGCATTATTAGCCATCGCACCACCCGTGGCAAAACCCACAACGATGTCACCCAACTCAATCGCCAAGCGTGAAATCAAGGTAATCAATAACCAATCCGCGCGATTGAACACCAACGAAATCAGTAAGGCAACAACGCTGCCCAAGACACGAACCCCTGTGCTGTAAAAACCCAACTGTGATGAGTAATCCGAAATCTGCGCCCCATGAAAAACCATACCAGGATTGAACATGAATACATAAGCAAAAAACAAGCCCGCTAAAATCAGTCCCCATGTAAACACCTTGACCGATGCAGGTATGTCCGCATGGGAGCCAGTTTTGAATTGATTGTTGTGCATATTTCTCCTTTTTACTTCTTAACGATTGGACAAAGCGGGATATTGATGTAAATAGTTCGGTTTTTCGGCTTGTTTCACCATAAAATCCGCCACATCCGCACGGCAAACACTGCCGATATTCATGCCCTTATATAACTTGGTTTCAACGCGGTACTGCTCAGTCAAAGGCGCATCCTTGAGTAATCCTGGGCGCACCATCACCCAATTCATAGGCGATTGCGCAATAATCTGCTCCATCAGGGTTTTGTCTAAATAAACATCCTTGAGCAGATATTTAAAAAACATACGCATCACCCAACTGCCATGATAATGACTACTCTCACCTGCACCAAATCCTGTGAGCACAATAAACGGAATATCCAAATTTAATTCTTGCTGCACTTGCACCAAGAGTCGCGCAAAGTCCGAATACAGCGTCGTTGCTTTCATACTCTTACCTGTACCCAAAGCCACAATCACAGCATCAGCGTGCTCAATGGCACGCACCAAGTCAGCTTTTGTGGTTGCGCTGCTTTGAGTTTGGTTAAATTGGGTACGTCTGGGACAAGCAACTCTGAGCGCGCTAATGTGGTGACATGATGCCCTAAATCCAATGCGCGTTTGACTGTCTCTAAACCTACGCCAGCCGATGCGCCGATAATAGCTATATTCAATTTCAATTCCTTTTTAAAAGATATCCCACCAGGAGGTATCTATAATATACTACTAAAACAACGAAAACCACTGTCTTTTAGGATACTAATCAGATGAAAAACAAACAAAAACAAAGCCAACTGCGCGATGTTCGCGATGTCTTGGACGTTATCGGTGGACGTTGGAAAGCGGCGATTCTCGCCAGTTTGTGCGATAGCGAGAAACGATTTAATGAACTCAAAAACGACTTGGGCGAAATCACGCCTCGCACGCTGACCAAAGAACTGCGTTATTTAGAACTCAACCACTTGGTACAAAGAACCACAGCCCCAAACAATGCAGTGGCGGTCATTTACCAACTCACCGAACATGGGCACTCTCTTAATCCCGTGATTGCAACTTTGGTCAAATGGGGCAAAAAACACCGCAAAGAAGTTTTAAACATTGGTAATGTGGGCGAGTAAACGTGTAGGCAAGCCGTAAGGCTCATCATATACCATCAACCCATATTCATTTACAAGGAGCAATCATGCCTCACCCCAACCAAATCAAAGTCCCCGCCACTTATATTCGTGGTGGTACAAGCAAAGGTGTGTTTTTCAAACTCACTGACTTGCCCGAGTCAGCGCAAGTCGCAGGAGAAGCACGGGATAAACTCCTTATGCGCGTCATCGGCTCGCCCGACCCATACGGCAAACAAATTGACGGCATGGGCGGTGCGACCTCCTCCACCAGCAAAACCGTGATTTTGAGCAAAAGCACCCGCCCTGACCACGATGTGGATTACCTCTTTGGTCAAGTCTCGATTGACACCGCATTTGTCGATTGGTCGGGTAACTGCGGCAATCTATCCGCAGCAGTTGGCTCATTCGCCATCAGCAGTGGCTTGGTCGATGCCGCACGCATTCCTGAAAACGGCACGTGCACCGTGCGCATTTGGCAAGCCAATATTGGCAAAACCATCATCGCCCACGTACCGATTACCAACGGTCAAGTCCAAGAAACGGGCGACTTTGAGCTCGATGGCGTGACCTTCCCAGCGGCAGAAGTAGAACTCGAATTCCTCGACCCCGCCGATGAAGGCGAAGGGGACGGCGGTGGTGCGATGTTCCCAACGGGCAACTTGGTGGACGACTTGGAAGTACCCAACATTGGCACATTCAAAGCCACCCTAATTAACGCGGGCATCCCGACTATTTTCGTCAATGCCGCCGACATCGGCTATACGGGCACGGAACTGCAAGACGCAATTAACGGCGATGCCAAAGCCTTGGAGCGTTTTGAAACGATTCGTGCGTATGGCGCAGTCAAAATGGGCTTAATCAAAGACATCTCTGAGGCGGCGAAACGCCAGCACACCCCAAAAGTCGCCTTTGTCGCGCCGCCTACCGACTACGTGTCATCCAGTGGTAAAGCGGTCGACGCCAGCGACATCGACCTGCTCGTGCGCGCCCTGTCTATGGGCAAACTGCACCACGCCATGATGGGTACGGCGGCAGTTGCCATCGGCACAGCGGCAGCGGTCACAGGCACACTCGTGAATATTGCGGCAGGGGGTGGTGAAAAATCAGCCGTGCGCTTTGGCCACCCATCGGGTACGCTGCGCGTCGGTGCGGAGGCAAAATTGATGAATGGACAATGGACTGTGACCAAAGCGATTATGAGCCGCTCAGCACGCACGCTGATGAGTGGTTGGGTGCATGTGCCTACGGATTGTTTTTGAATGATGTACGCATTCACAGTAAAAACGCGAATTTAGTTCGCGCTTTTTCAACTTTTTCAATTCACCTGCAACCAAAACGTCACGGGCCCATCATTGACCAGTGACACCTGCATATCGGCGGCGAATTCGCCCGTCTGTACGATGCTGTGTTTGGCTTGCGCGCGTTTGACCCAATCGTCGTACAATGCCCGCGCCAAATCAGGCGCGGCAGCGGGGGTGAAACTGGCACGAGTGCCGCTGTTGGTATCGGCAGCGAGGGTGAATTGCGAGACGATGAGCAATCCGCCATGCGCGCCATTGCCATCGAGGTTCTGCACCGAGCGGTTCATCTTGCCCGCCTCGTCGCTGAACACACGATACGCCAAGACCTTGTTCAATAGTTTTTCGCCGATGGCAGGCGTATCATTTTTCTCAGCACACAGCAGCACCAATAAACCTTGTTCGATTTGACCCGTGATGCATTGCTCAACGGTGACGGATGCGCGTTGGACGCGTTGGATGAGTGCAATCATTTTAAATGTGCTTTACTAAAATTCAATTCGTAAATGTGAATAGTGGGGCATGGTGAAACAACGGCATCGCTCATTCAAAAAGATTGCGGGTCAAGTCCGCAATGAATTTGGATGATGGCGGTTCTTTACGGCATTCAATCAATCATTTGGCATCAGAGGCCTCAGAAGCCACAAAGCCATAATCGCGCTCGACCTTAGCAATCCGCGTGAAATACTGCGCGTACCACTGCTCGCGCCCTTGATTGCGCGCAAAGGTGTGTTCGATGTTGTTTCGCCATGCCGCAATGCTCGCCAAACTGCCCCAGTAGGAGTTCGTAATGCCAAAGCCATCCGTACCACGCACCGATTCCACACCAAGGTAGCCCTCTTGCTGCGCCGCCAATTCGAGCATTTTTTCTGCCATGGCTTCATAACCGTGGTCACCCTCTTTGCGTTGGGTGGTGAACGCCACGATGTAGTAAGGCGGTTGTGGGGTGTTGGCGAATGGGAACATAAACCACCTTTCAATAAGTGTGTCATTGCGAGCGAAGCGCGGCAATCCAACACTGTGACTTGGTTAACGGCGTATGGATTGCTTCACATTTGCTCGCAATAACGCGGGTGTTACTGCTCGCTGTAGTTGTTCAACTTCGCTTGGCGGCGTGCTTTGACCCCTTTGGACAACACGCTCAAAACCGCCTCAGACTGCGCCCAATCAATACAGCCATCGGTAATGCTCTGCCCGTAAGTGAGTGCTTGCCCTTCAACCAAGTCTTGGCGACCACCGACCAAATGGCTTTCAATCATCACGCCAAAAATACGCTCGTCACCTGCCGCCATTTGCTCGGCAATGTTTTCGCACACGGGCACTTGTCGCTCAGGATTTTTCTCAGAATTGGCGTGCGAAGCATCGACCATCACGCGCTGTGGCAAACCTGCTTTACCGATTTGCTCACATGCCGCGTTCACAGATGCTGCATCATAATTCGGCGTTTTACCACCGCGCAGAATCACGTGACAATCGGCATTGCCGTTGGTCGAGACAATCGCTGAATGCCCTGCTTTGGTCACCGATAAAAAGTGGTGTGGGCGGCGCGCTGCGAGGGTCGCATCAATCGCAATTTTTACATTGCCATCCGTACCATTTTTAAAGCCCACAGGACATGACAAACCCGAAGCCAACTCACGATGCACCTGTGATTCGGTGGTGCGTGCACCAATCGCGCCCCAACTGACCAAATCGGCGATGTACTGTGGCGAAATCACGTCAAGGAACTCGACCGCAGCGGGCATCCCCATTTCGTTGATGTGCAGGAGCAGTTCGCGTGCGGTGCGTAGCCCTTTATTGATGTCAAAGGTTTTGTTTAAATCAGGGTCGTTAATCAAACCCTTCCAGCCCACCGTCGTGCGCGGTTTTTCAAAATACACGCGCATGACGATTTCTAAGGTGTCCTTGTATTTCTCACGCTCGACCATCAACCGCTGCGCGTATTCAATCGCCGCTTGGGTGTCGTGAATCGAGCAAGGGCCAATCACCACCACCAAACGGTCATCGGCATCGTGCAGCACTCGGTGAATGGCCTCACGACTTTCAAAGGTGGTTTGCGCGGCTGCTTCTGACAGTGGAAATTCGCGCATGATGTGCATGGGTGGTGCGAGTTCTTCGATTTTTTTGATGCGAACGTCATCGGTTGTATTCATCGTGTTTCCTTAAAATATATAATCAAAATTAAAAATGGCATAAAAAAACCGCTAAACAGGTTTAGCGGTTTTATGTATTTGGGTCGCACAAGGCTCACCGAACAGATCCACCGCCAGTTCGAGTAAAGTGCCAGAAATAAAAAGATTGTGCGTGTTGCATGTGGGTGCTCTCTAAAGCGTCAAAAATTCAATACCCGTATTTATAGACCCTTTTGCTAAAAAAAGCAAGGCAGTCAGCCGATAATTTCTGATTTCATACACACGACCACACAATCTGTGGTTTAAAACTCAGAATCCGCGATAGGACACGAGATGGTCGTGAGGTAATCGGCGAGATAGTTTTGTTTCAATTTTGGAGGACATAGTTGTTCTATGTCATCCAAAATTGGAGCGAAAATAGCCGCTGAGTACCTTGCGAACACTCGTGTAGCGATTTTTGCGCCTATTGCGGAATCTGAGCTATACCACATCCTTGGCATAACTCTCACGCACCATGTCAATGATATCCACGGTGATGCTCGGCACTTGTGGTAAACGTGTTCGTAAGGTTTTTGCCATACTTGAGGTGAGTGTTTGCTTCTGCGCCATGGTGCGCCCATCAAGCAGGCGAATAATGATGTGAATAAAATCACCCTCGCCAACAGACGATGCACCAAGCACATAATCACTCACCACAAAAGCACGGGTTTTGATGTCAGCCACACCAAACAGGCCTGAGTCCATCATTACTTGATGGGCCGTTTGTAGCAATTCCGTTGCATCTATCGGCAGGTTGGGCGTGTATTCTATGATGCAATGGGGCATATTAAACCTCTTTTTTCGATAAATAGTCTTGTAACCAAAACGCGCCCAATTGGGTTTTGACATCGGGAACCCAACCTTGACGTATCCAATTCATCAATTCAGCCAGCGGCACGCGCATGACCTGCACAAACTCGTTATCATCTAATTTTTGTTGTCCCGAATCGTGTAGGTCTTCAGCAATATAAAAATGAATCACCTCATCACAGTACGCCAGCGCGTTGTGAATATCGGTGATGTGTGTGTAACGTTGTGCTGTATAACCTGTTTCCTCAAGCAATTCACGTTGTGCGGTTTCTAACGGTGCTTCGCCCGCATCTTTCTTCCCTGCTGGAAATTCAATAAATACCTTGCGCATGGGATAACGGTATTGCCGCTCGACAAGCACATCGCCATTCTCAAACACAGGAATAATCATCACTGCACCTGGGTGCTGTAAATACTCGCGGTAAGAGCTGGCTCCATTGGGCAAAGACACCGTATCGCGATAAACTTTAAGGTAATCCCCTGTGTACACCAGTTCGCTGCTCAGGGTGTCTTCGCCCAAACCTGTCGGGTCTTGTAGAAGATTTAAATCGTATTGTTGTGCCATATTGTCTCTTTGTGAACATAAAAAAAACGCGTGTTGTACACGCGTTTGCTGTCTATTGGGTGCGTCGCCACAAGTAACGCCACGCAAAAGCAGGAAATGCCGCAATCACAAACAGTAAAAACGTCACGGCATAAAATTCCCAACCCTGTTTGGCCACCTGTCCTGCTTGCGCTTCAAAAACCTTGCCGATGGCAATCCAAACGGCATACGCCAATAAAAACTCAACCATGCGCAACCACGGCTTTTTATTGGTTTTGAATACAGGGATGCTGAAAAACCCGCGTTCACCCATCATTGGCAAACTCGCCAGTACGAAACCAGCCAGCAACACCACCCCTATTGAAACATTCATACTGCACCCAAGGTTTTCAGTACTGCGTTGACCGCCATTTGAATCAAGCCATTGGGCAATACGCCCAAAATCACCAAGACCAACGCATTAACGGTCAATACACCGTGCTGAACCGCTGAGAATTCAATTGGGCTATGGTCATCGGGTTTGTCAAAATACATGGTTTTGACCACACGCAAGTAGTAGAACGCACCAATTAAAGAGAACAACACGGCCACCAAAGCCAGTTTAAACAACCCAGCGTTGACCAAACCTTGAATCACCACAAATTTTGCCATGAAGCCAACCAAAGGCGGAATCCCAGCCAGCGAGAACATCACAAGCAAGACCAAAAATGCCAGCCAAGGATTGCGTTGATTCAAACCTTTAAAGTCCTCAATCTGATCAGCTTCAAATCCAACGCTACTCATTGCCAAGACCACGCCAAAACTTGCCAAAGTCATAATCGCATAGATGATGACGTAATAAAACGCATTGCCCACACCAATCGCAGTCAAGTACGGGTCAATTCCTGAACGTGCAGACAAGAAACCAAGCAACACAAAACCCATGTGTGAAATACCAGAATACGCCAACATGCGTTTGTAACTTTTTTGACGAATCGCACTTAAGTTACCCAAAATCAATGAGAGTACTGCGAGCACGGCAAACATTTGCTGCCAATCGGTTGCCAAATTCGGTAAGGCTTGTACAAACAAGCGCACCACCATTACAAATGCGGCAATTTTTGGTGCAGCAGCAATCATCAATGTCACAGCCGTCGGCGAGCCTTGGTACACATCAGGTACCCACATGTGGAAAGGCACAACACCCAATTTAAATGCCACACCAGCGACCAAGAACACCAAACCCATAATCAAAATTGGCATTTGCGTGTCCACATGACCGCTGACAATCTTATTAGCAATTTCGGTATAGCCTAAACTGCCACCTGTTGCGCCATACACCAAAGACATACCGAACAGCAACAAACCTGAAGCAATCGTACCCAAAATAAAGTACTTCATGGCCGCTTCGATTGAGCGCGTGTGATCACGGCGCAAAGCCACCATGGCGTACAATGCCAAGGCTTGCAATTCCAAGCCCATGTATAAAGCCATCAAATTGGTGGCTGAAATCATCACCATTTGACCGACCAATGAGAACAACGCGAGACCGTAATACTCGCCATGCAGGAAGTGACGCTCAGCGGCATAACGTTGACCATACACCAAGGCAACCGCCACTGAAATCATTGCAAACATTTTTGCCAAATTTGCCAATGGATCAGAGACAAACATGTCATTAAACGCCAAGGCCACCATACCCGAATGCAACATACGTGCAGTCAAAATGCCTGCCAATGCCATTGCAAGCAAGCTCACAATATGAATCACTTTGCGATACGAATCAGAACGCGTGGCTAATTCCAACAGCAACACCAACGTCGCCACGACAGCGAGGATGATTTCAGGGTAAACAATAAAAAAGTTTGGCATAACGTTTTAACCTCAATTTAAGCACTTGTCACTTGGTTCTGAGCAGGCTCGACTGTTTTTCTAAATTAAATCTTTAATAAGGCACACAAACCGCTTAAGGTTTCAATGGCAATTTGCTTTGAGCAACATGTTGAATCAACTCATTTACAGACGCATCCATGGAGTGGGTAAACGGCAGCGGATACAGACCCATCGCCAATACGGCAACCGCCATCAACGACAGAATCAATAATTCACGTTTATTCGCATCGCTCACTTCAGCCACATGGTGGTTGGCCACAGGACCGAACACCACTCGTTTGTACATCCACAGTGAATAAGCCGCACCGACGATTAAGGTGGTGGCTGCCGCACCTGCAATCCAGAAATTAAACTTGGTCGCGCCTATGATAACCAAAAATTCACCCACGAAGCCACTGGTTGCAGGCAAACCCGCATTGGCCATGGTAAACAACATAAAGAATGCTGCGAACTTAGGCATGGTGTTGACAATCCCACCATAAGCTGAAATTTCGCGGCTGTGTACTCGGTCATACATCACACCAATACAGAAGAACATTGCCGCAGAGACAAAACCGTGTGAAATCATTTGTAAAATTGCACCTTGAATCGCCACATCATTGCCCAAGCCTTGTGCATTAAACATAAAAAAGCCTAAAGTCACAAAACCCATGTGTGCAATCGAAGAGTACGCCACGAGTTTTTTCATATCCTTTTGTACCAAAGCGACCAAGCCAACATACACCACGGCAATCAATGACAAGGTGATAATCAACCATGCCAACGAACGCGAGGCATCGGGTGCAATCGGCAAAGAAAAACGCAAGAAACCATACGCACCGAGTTTCAACATAATCGCCGCCAAGACCATGGAACCACCCGTTGGGGCTTCCACGTGGGCATCGGGCAACCATGTGTGCACTGGCCACATGGGTACTTTCACCGCAAACGCAATCAAAAATGCAAAGAAAATCAGTTTTTGCACACCCATCGCCAATGGGTAAGCCTGCCACGCCAAAATATCAAACGTACCAGTCACATAGCGCAGATAAGCGATGGCAATCAACATTAACAGTGATCCCATCAGGGTGTACAAGAAAAACTTAAATGCCGCATACACGCGATTCGGCCCACCCCACACACCAACAATGATATACATGGGAATCAAAGTCGCTTCAAAGAAAATGTAAAATAAAAAGCCGTCCGTGACTGCAAACACGCCAACCATCAAACCCGACAAAATCAAGAATGCGGCGTTGTACTGTGCCACCTTATTTGAAATCACTTCCCAGCCTGCCAAAATCACGAGCACGGTTACAAAAGCGGTCAAAGGTACGAACCACATCGACAAACCATCCACACCCAGAGCATAACTGGCATTAATACTGGACACCCATGTGTGGTTTTCGACAAACTGCATTTTCGCCGTACCCGACTGGAACAAAGTCATCACGGGGATGGTCACAACGAAACTGACAATCGCACCGACCAGCGCGACCACGCGAGCCAATCCATCACGCGCATTGCGTCCCAAGACCAATGTCACCACACCGAACAAGATGGGCACCCAAATCGCTAAACTTAACCAAGGCATATGCATATCGCTACCACTTTTATTTAAATTAATTCGAACACTATAGATTGAACTGATTCAGCACAGCACAATCTCATTCACAATCCAATAGGTGGTCATTTCCACCCACATTCATTTACAGCGTGACAATCATCAGTAAGAAAAACGCCAAACCAATCACCATTGCAAACGCATATTGATAAATCAAACCCGATTGGAACAAACTCATGGCTTGCGCGAATACGTTGACCACTTTCGCTGCACCGTTGACCACCAAGCCATCAATCAATTTGGTATCCGATACTTTCCACAAAAACTCACCAATTTTGCGCGCACCACCCGCAATCACGACCTCATTGAATTTATCGAAGTAATATTTGTTTTCCAAAAGATTGTTAAGTAAAGGCGTTTTTGCTTTAATCGCAGCAGGAATCGATGGTTTGAGCATGTAGAACACATACGCCGTGACCACACCCGCCAATGCCAGCCAAAACGGTGCGGTAGAAATTGCATGCATCGCCATACCCACTGCGCCACCGTGGTGTTCAAACACCTTGGCCAACTCCTCCATTGCCGGATGACGCTCGGCATCAATGGTAATCACTCCTTTGAAAAATTCACCAAACAACATCGGCTCAATGGTCATCAAACCAATAATCACCGAAGGAATCGCCAATAAAATCAAGGGCACTGTCACCACCCAAGGCGACTCGTGCGGTTTGTCATTCGGCCCTAAACCATGGTGGTGCTCATCATGATCGGCATGCTCATCATGGGCATCGTGTGCGTCATGACCATCATGACCATGTGCGCTCATGTGTTGCTCGGCATTATTCATCCAACGTTCTTTCCCGTGGAACACCATGAAATACATACGGAATGAATAAAACGCAGTGATAAAAACACCCGCCAGTACCGCGTAGTAAGCAAAGGTCGCACCCACTTGATGCGCATGCATCGCCTCAGCAGCGGCCTCAATAATCGAATCTTTTGAATAGAAGCCTGAGAAGAACGGCGTACCAATCAGTGCCAGCGAACCAATCAACGAGGTAATCCAAGTAATCGGCATGTATTTGCGCAGACCGCCCATATTGCGCATGTCTTGGTCATGGTGCATCCCCATAATCACTGAACCCGCACCCAAGAACAATAAGGCCTTAAAGAACGCATGGGTCATCAAATGAAATACCGCGACTGAGTAAGCAGACACACCCAGTGCCACGGTCATATAACCGAGTTGCGAGAGGGTCGAATACGCCACCACACGTTTCACGTCGTTTTGAATGATGCCCAAAAAGCCCATAAATAACGCCGTGATTGAACCAATAATCAATACAAACGACAAAGCGGTATCGGATAATTCAAACAGCGGCGACATGCGGGTCACCATAAAAATACCAGCAGTCACCATGGTGGCCGCGTGAATCAGGGCGGAAATCGGGGTTGGACCTTCCATCGAATCGGGCAACCATACGTGCAGCGGCACTTGTGCTGATTTACCCATCGCGCCGATGAACAGACAAATACAAATCACTGTGATGAGCATCCAATCCATGCCAGGGAACATCATGGCTGCGAGTTCTTCACGTTTGGCAAATACTTGCGCATAATCCAATGTACCTGCAAAAGCATAAATCAAACCAATACCCAACACGAAACCAAAGTCACCCACACGATTGACTAAAAACGCCTTCATATTTGCAAAAATCGCGGTCGGACGGGTGTACCAGAAGCCAATCAGCAAATATGAAACCAAACCCACTGCTTCCCAACCAAAGAACAGTTGCAAGAAGTTATTGCTCATCACCAACATCAGCATTGAAAAGGTGAACAAAGAAATGTATGAAAAAAAGCGTTGATAACCTGGGTCTTCCGCCATATAGCCCATGGTGTAAATGTGCACCATCAAAGACACAAAGGTGACCACACACATCATCATGGTGGTCAAGTTGTCAATCAAAAAGCCGACCTCAAGGTGCAAACCACCAATTTGTGCCCACGTATAAACCGAGCCGTTGAATACATTGCCTGCACGCACATCGTTAAAAACGATGACCGAACCAATAAACGCAACCAGCACGCCCAAAATCGTTGCGATTGCAGATGGCAGTCGCCCAAGTTGTTTGCCAAACAGGCCTGCTAAAATCGAGCCGACCAATGGCGCAAATGGAATGATGAGGTACAACGCTTTCATTGTTTTCTCGCTTAACTTTAATGTAAGTTTAATAATCTAATCGTGGGATGCATCGTCAATACCAACAACACACCGTCTTTAGTCACACAAACCGAGGTTAACCTTGTAAATTATCCAATTTATCCATATCCACGGTATTCATGGTACGGAACAGCACCACGAGAATCGCCAAACCAATCGCCGACTCAGCTGCCGCCACGGTCAGGATAAAAAACACAAAAATCTGACCCGCCGTATCACCAAGCATGTGCGAAAAAGCAATAAAATTGGTGTTCACTGCCAACAACATCAACTCAACAGACATCAAGAGCACAATCATGTTTTTACGATTGAGCACAATCCCAACCACACCGATGGCAAACAGTGCCGCACCTAAAATCAAATAAAATGAACTGGGCATCATAACTCCTGAGTATTGGTTGGAATGGCTGAAACAGTTTGACGCGCAGCCACATCAGCAGGTTGATTGACCACTGACAAACGATCTTTGGCGCGCGTTTGCGCTTGTTTAGATGGATTTTGTACTTTGGATTCTTTGCGGTTGCGCAAGGTAATCACGACAGCTGCAACCAAGGCCACCAATAAGATTAAAGCAGCCAACTCGAACGGCAACGCGTACTCTGTGAACAATACTTTACCAATTTTACGTGTATTTGAGCCTTCAATGCTCAAATCAGCCGCCGCCGTCGCCACGGCAGGACGATGCAATTGGTGAAAAATAACCGAACCCATTTGCACCACGACCAAAACACCCAAACCGACAGCCAAGGCCAAAGTTTTCTTAAATCCTTCACGTTTGCGGGTCGTGTTTAGATTAAGCATCATCACCACAAACAAAAACAACACCATCACCGCGCCAACATACACCAGTATCAGCAAAATGCCGAGAAACTCTGCTTGCAGCATAATCCAAATACCCGCCGCTGAAAAAAACGACACGATTAGATACAAGGCTGAGTGTACAGGATTGGGCACCGTCACGACCGCGATGGCGGATGCCAGCAGCACTGCGGCAAACATAAAATAAATAACACTTTGAATATCCATCTCAATCTCTCTTAATCATTTTGAGTACTGCGCATCATGATGACACGATTAAATTAACGGTACTTGGCATCTGCCGCCTTAGCCGCGGCGATTTCTGCTTCATAGCGGTCACCCACCGCCAGCAACATGTCTTTGGTGTAATACAAATCACCACGTTTTTCACCGTGGTACTCTAAAATTTGGGTTTCCACAATCGCATCCACAGGACAAGACTCCTCGCAAAAACCGCAGAAAATACACTTGGTCAAGTCAATGTCGTAGCGCGTGGTGCGACGCGAGCCATCTTCGCGCTCTGCCAACTCAATCGAAATCGCCATGGCAGGACATACCGCTTCACACAATTTACAGGCGATGCAGCGCTCTTCACCATTGGCATAGCGGCGTTGCGCGTGCAAACCGCGAAAACGTGGGGAAATTGGGGTTTTTTCTTGCGGGTACTTGAGCGTAAATTTGCGCTTGAAGAAATACTTACCCGTGACCGTCATGCCTTGCAGCAACTCGGCCAAGAAAAAACTTTTAAATAAATGTTTGATGGGTGTCATCGTGTTTACCTACGCTTTATTCTATATTCGTGCCACACATTATTTCCAAATGGACAGCGGTGTGTGCAACCAAACGCCGACCACAAACAGCCAAATCAAGCACAGCGGCAAGAAGACTTTCCAGCCCAAGCGCATGATTTGATCGTAACGATAGCGTGGAAAGGTCGCGCGAATCCATAAGAAGAAAACAATCACTGCACTCATTTTAATCAACATCCAAACAATCCCAGGGATGAATGACAAGAATGCCACAGGTGCGTCCCAACCGCCCAAAAACATGATGGAAGTCAACGCAGAAATCACAAACATATTGGTGTATTCAGCCAAGAAAAACAGCGCGAAACCCATGCCCGAGTACTCGGTCATGTGCCCTGCAACAATCTCCGACTCACCCTCAACCACGTCAAATGGGTGGCGATTGGTCTCCGCCACACCAGAAATCAAGTACACCAAAAACATCGGTAACAGTGGTAACCAGTTCCAAGACAAGAAGTTTAACCCCATGTTGTTGAACATGCCTTTTTGCTGAACTTCAACAATTGTGGTCAGATTCAAACTATTGGAAATCATCAGCACCACAACAATCGCAAAGCCCATGGCGATTTCATACGAGACCATTTGTGCTGAAGCACGCATCGCGCCAAAAAATGCATATTTGGAGTTGGTCGCCCAACCCGCCAAAATCACGCCATACACACCGATTGAGGCAATCGACATCACATACAGCAAGGAGGCATCCACATTGGCAATCACGAAATCCTTAGCCAAAGGAATCACCGCCCAAACAGCAAACGCAGGCACCAAAACCATCAGCGGGCCCAAGTAATACAGAGGTTTATCCGCGCGAGTTGGCGTAATGATTTCTTTGACCAGCAGTTTCACCACGTCGGCAATCGGCTGCAACAAGCCAAACGGCCCCACTACTTGTGGACCAACACGCCCTTGCATCGCACCAATGACTTTACGCTCAGCATAGGTCAAATACGCCACGGACAGCAAGACGACCACCATCAATGGGACGATGCGAATCAATGCCCAAATAACTGTCCACAAAGCGGAGCCAAAAGTGCTTGCACCCCATTGTGTGAATTGATTGATTAACTCCATTATGCACGCTCCACTGTGATGGTTGCATAGGCATCGCCCAAGCCTGATGCCAAGGCTGTGCCCGCTTGAATGTCCACAACATTGTCTGCCAAATCAGCATTACACACGGCTTGCGCTTTAACGCTGGCATCACCTTGTTTGACCACGACCCAAGCATCGCCCGCTAAATCATCGTTTAATCCAAGTTGCGCAAACACATTGCTTGCCAAACCAATTTTTTGACCATCTTGCGCCCAGCGGGTTTTTTGCAAACTTTCCGCGCGACGCACAATGGCATCACTTGCATAGGCATTGACTTTGGTGCTGCGCACCCAACCCTGTGCCACTTCAGTCGATGCGACATCAGCATCGCAAGCGTTGTTCAATTTGCTTGGCAATTGCGCCAAAATGGGTGCAACAGCAGCACGCAAATCAGTCAATTCATTTGCGCTAAAGGCAGGCGAGGCAATACCCAGACGCTCACCCAAGACACGCAACACTTTCCATGCTGGGCGAGACTGACCCAGCGGTTTGACCACTGGATTGAATGTTTGTACTGTGCCCTGCGCATTGACGAATGTACCACCTGTTTCAGAGAACGGTGTCGTTGGCAAAATCACATCTGCCGTATCGGCCACCGCCGAGAAATAAGGACTCAGGGTCACAACGAAAGCAGAACCCAAGGCTTTAACCGCTTGTGCAGGATTGGCCACATCAGCCGCAGGCTCGATATTAAGCGTCACATACGCCGCACGTGGCTGTGCGAGCATTTGTTGTGCGGTCAAACTGCCTTGAGTTGCGACTGCGCCAACCGCATACGCACCCACGGTATTCGCACCATCGGTCAACACCGAAACCACCGCACCTGTTGCCTGCGCAATGCGGTTGGCCACTGCTAAAATTTGCGCAGCTTGCGGATGGTTCATTGCCGCATTGCCCAACATCACGACTTTATTGCTTGCCTGTGGATGGCTCAATTCTGCTGCAGTTTTAGCAGCGAAACTGTCGCTGGTGTCTTTGTTCACAAGCGCTGTTTCAATTGCCAGCAATTCATTCAACCATGCATTGGCTGCAATGGCTTTTTGATTCACACGCATCAACAAATCCGATGCTTCATCGCTCAAGACATGAATACCCGCACGATTTTTCACCGAGGTGCGCAAGCGTTGTGCCAACAATGGGTGATCCTCACGCAAATGTGCGCCAATCACTAAACCAACGTGAACTTCACTGAATGCAGTAATGGCTTGCCCCAAGTGCGGGATGCCTTGTAAAGCCGCATTTAAACCATCATCGGTGTGGCGCAATTGCGTATCGATGTGCGCACTGCCCAAACCATTGATCAGTGATTTCAAACTGTATAACTCTTCTGTGGTGGAGTATGGACTGGCCAATGCCCCCAACATATCGGCACCCGCTTGACCTTTGGCCGCTTTGATGCCTTCGATTGCAAAAGCAAACGCCTCATCCCACGATACTTTTTTCCACATGCCGTTGGTTTTAATCATCGGCTCAGTCACACGGTCTTCAGAGTTCAAACCTTCGTATGAAAAACGATCCCGATCAGAAATCCAATCATCGTTAATGTCTGCGTTGCTCAGTGCCACAACGCGTTTGACTTGTGCGTCTTTGACATGCACGGCAATCGACGTACCCCATGAATCATGCGGGCTAACCGATTTGCGGCGTGAAAGTTCCCACGAACGCGCGCTGTAACGAAATGGTTTTGAAAGAATCGCGCCCACTGGACACAAGTCAATCATGTTGCCAGAGAGTTCAGAATCAACGGTTTTACCGACAAAGGTGGTGATTTCAGAATGCTCGCCGCGACCAATCATGCCCAACTCCATCACGCCTGCAATTTCTTGACCAAAGCGCACACAGCGCGTGCAGTGAATGCAACGGTTCATTTCCTTCATGGAAATCAATGGACCTGGGTCTTTCGGGGCAACGACGTGCTTGGGTTCACCATAACGTGATTGTCCTTTGCCATAACCCATGGACAAGTCTTGCAATTGGCATTCACCACCCTGATCACAAATCGGACAATCCAAGGGGTGATTGAGCAACAAAAATTCCATCACGTCTGCTTGCGCGGTTTTGGCTTTTTCAGACACGACTTGCGTGCGCACCACCATATTGGGCGTAATCGGCGTAGCACAAGCAGGCAATGGTTTGGGTGCTTTTTCTACTTCGACCAAACACATGCGGCATGAGGCTGCCACCGACAATTTTTCGTGGTAGCAAAAATGGGGTACGTATTTACCCATTTTTTTCACGGCGTCCATGACCATACTGCCCTCAGGCATTTCGATCTTGACACCATCAATTTCTAATTCAAGCATACGTCACCTTCAATTAACGATATTCGGGCACAATGCAAGACTTGTGCTCAATGTGATGCGCAAACTCATCACGGAAGTGTTTGACAAACGAGCGCACTGGCATTGCCGCCGCATCGCCCAAGGCACAAATCGTGCGCCCCATGATATTGCCAGCCACAGAATCCAATAAATCCAAATCTTCTGGACGACCTTGACCATTTTCGATTCGTTCCACCATGCGCCACAACCAACCTGTGCCCTCGCGGCAAGGTGTGCATTGGCCGCATGATTCTTCGTAATAAAAATATGACAAACGTTGCAATGATTTAACCATACAGCGCGTGTCATTCATGACAATCACTGCACCCGAACCAAGCATTGAGCCCGCTTTAGAAATCGAGTCATAATCCATGGTGCATTCCATCATGATGTGCGCGGGCAAAACAGGCGCAGATGAGCCGCCAGGAATCACCGCTTTGAGTTTGCCACCTTTAACGCCGCCCGCCAATTCGAGCAGGGTTGAAAATGGCGTGCCCATTGGAATTTCGTAGTTGCCTGGTAAATTCACGTCACCTGAAATGGAGAAAATTTTCGTGCCACCGTTATTGGGTTTACCCATGTCCAAATACGCTTGGCCACCCATTTTTAGTAGGAAAGGCACTGCGGCGAAGGTCTCGGTGTTGTTAATCGTGGTTGGTTTGCCATACAGACCAAAACTCGCTGGGAAAGGTGGTTTGAAACGTGGTTGACCTTTTTTACCTTCAAGCGATTCGAGCAAGGCGGTTTCTTCGCCACAAATGTATGCACCGTAACCATGGTGCGCAAACAAATCAAACTCAAAGCCTGAACCCAAAATGTTTTGACCCAAGAAGCCCGCTGCACGCGCTTGTGCCAAGGCTTGTTCAAAAATTTCATAGGCTTCAAAAATCTCGCCGTGAATATAGTTGTAACCACGGCTGATGCCCATGGTATAGGCAGCAATCGTCATGCCTTCGATTAAAGCGTGTGGGTTGTAACGAATGATGTCACGGTCTTTGAATGTCCCTGGTTCGCCCTCGTCGGTATTACAAACCAAGTATTTTTGCCCTGGATATTGACGCGGCATGAAACTCCATTTCAAACCCGTTGGGAAGCCCGCACCCCCACGGCCACGCAGTGCAGACAATTTCATTTCATTGATGATGTCATCGGGACTGGTTTTCTCAGCCAAGATTTTTTTCAAAACCGAGTAACCGCCACGCGCCACATAGTCATCCAACCCCCAGTTTTGGCCATTCAAACCCGCCAGAATCACGGGATTAATGTGTCGATTGTGCAAACAAGTCATTATTTCTCTCCTTTTGCCAAATCGCTCAGGAGCGCATCAATTTTTTCGGTGCTCATATGGCTACACATGGTGTGGTTGTTGTGCAAAAGCACAGGCGCATCACCACATGCACCCATGCACTCGCCCTCTTTAAGGGTAAACAAGCCATCCGCTGTGGTTTCATTGAAATCAATGCCGAGTTTTTGCTTGAGGTAATCGGCCGCCACCACACCGCCCCCCAAGACACAAGGCAAATTGGTGCAAACGGTGATTTTGTGCTTACCAACGGGCTTGGTATCAAACATATTGTAAAACGTCGCCACTTCGCGTACTGCAATGGCAGGCATTTCTAAAACCTTGGCCACCGCCTCCATGACCTCTGGTGAGCACCAGCCGTGCTCGACCTGCGCGATACGCAATGCGCTCATCACAGCAGACTGTTTTTGGTCTGCTGGATATTTCGCCACTTCCACGGCGATTTTTTGTAATGCTTGTTCAGATAACATCTTCGATGCCCCTTGTTTTGCGTCTGCTATTTCGTCTGCTCTATCAGCGGTCAATTTCGCCGAATACAATGTCTTGTGTACCAATAATCGTCACCACGTCGGCCAACATGTGCCCACGGCTCATTTCATCCAATGCCTGCAAGTGTGCAAAACCTGGCGCGCGAATTTTCAGACGATAGGGCTTGTTGGCACCATCAGACACCATGTAAATGCCAAACTCACCTTTTGGATGCTCTACCGCAGAGTAGGCCTCTGAGGGTGGAATGTGCATACCTTCAGTAAAGAGTTTGAAGTGGTGAATTAAGGCTTCCATATTGGACTTCATCTCACCACGCGGTGGCGGTGCGACCTTATAGTCATCAACAATCACTCGACCTGGGTTGGTTTTGAGCCAAGCGATACACTGAGCCATGATTTTGTTGGACTCGCGCATCTCCTGCATACGCACCAAATAGCGATCATAAGAATCGCCGTTTTTGCCGACTGGAATCGCAAAATCCAATTGGTCATACACTTCATAAGGCTGGTTTTTACGCAAATCCCACGCCACACCCGAGCCGCGCAACATTGGACCAGAAAAACCCCACGCTTTCGCACGTTCAGGTGTCACAATACCCACATCCACCAAACGCTGTTTCCAAATGCGGTTATCAGTCAGCAAGGTTTCATATTCGTCAACGTATTTCGGGAAGCGGCGGGTAAAGTCTTCTAAAAAGTCGAGCAGACTGCCTTGACGATTGGCATTAATGCGATCTGCACGTGCTGTCGAGCCTTTGGCAGGTTTCTTCATTTGCGGCATGGTGTCGGGCAAGTCGCGCGCCACGCCGCCAGGACGATAATACGCCGCATGCATACGCGCACCCGAAACTGCCTCATACGCATCCATCAAATCCTCACGGTCACGGAATGCGTACAAAAATGGCGTCATCGCACCCACGTCTAAAGCATGTGCACCCAACCACATCAAGTGATTCATCAAGCGAGTAATTTCATCAAACAACACGCGAATGTATTGCGCGCGCAATGGAACCGTCAAACCCAGCATTTTCTCAATGGCCATGACATAAGCATGCTCATTGCTCATCATGGACACATAGTCCAAACGATCCATATAAGGCAAAGACTGAATATAAGTTTTATGTTCTGCCAATTTCTCAGTCGCACGATGCAACAAACCGATGTGCGGATCCGCGCGTTGAACCACTTCACCATCCAACTCCAGCACCAAACGCAATACCCCGTGCGCCGCAGGGTGCTGCGGACCGAAGTTCAATGTATAGTTTTTAATTTCAGCCATGATGTACTCGATTTATCCGATTCCGTCGATTTAGTCGTTCGATTTAGTTTTGCCCGAAGCCTTCTTCGCGCACAATGCGTGGCGTGATTTCACGAGGCTCGATGGTCACTGGTTGATAAATCACACGTTTTTGTTCAGAGTCATAACGCATTTCAACGTGACCCGATACGGGGAAGTCTTTACGCAATGGATGACCAATAAAGCCATAGTCAGTCAAAATACGGCGCAAGTCATTGTGCCCCTCAAATACGATACCGCACATGTCGAACGCTTCTCGTTCAAACCAGTCAGCAGCACTCCAAACATTGGTGACTGATGGCAACACAGGAAAATCATCGTTGGTGGCAAACACCCGCACGCGCAAACGTTGATTGTGCGTCACAGACAACAAATGCAACACCACCGCAAAGCGATGCGCAAACCCACCGCCTGCATATTCTGAATAGTCCATGCCACACAAATCAATCAGCGCATCCAATTTTAACGCTGTGTGATCGTGCAAAGTACGCGCCACTTGCGCATAATCGCTTGCAGGCACTTCCAAAGTTACCTCACCACGCACATCCGCGTAGCGATAAGCATCGCCCAAAATAGCTTTCAAATCATCTAAATATTGCGCTGTACGCGACAACGGCGCTGCTTGCTCGACCACTTCTGTTGCTGTCACTTCACTCATACGGCACCTCGCGTCAATAACACTGTGTTTTGAGATTTTTGCTTACGCATGATTTTATTTTGCAATTGGAAAATACCGTAAATCAAGGCTTCAGCAGTTGGCGGACAACCAGGCACATAAATATCCACTGGCACAATGCGATCACAACCACGCACCACTGAATAAGAATAATGGTAGTAACCACCACCATTGGCGCACGAACCCATGGAAATCACCCAGCGCGGTTCTGCCATTTGGTCATATACCTTGCGCAACGCAGGTGCCATTTTATTGGTCAAAGTGCCCGCAACAATCATCACATCCGAGTGACGTGGACTGGGGCGGAAAATCACACCAAAACGATCCAAGTCATAACGCGCAGCACCCGCCTGCATCATTTCGACCGCACAACAGGCCAAACCGAAGGTCATGGGCCACAACGACCCAGTCCGCGTCCAATTGATTAAATTTTCAGCAGTGGTGGTAATAAACCCTTGCTTTTCGACGGTAGTATCACTCATCAGATTAACCTCTTTGCAGGTCATTGCCCTGCATGACAATCAAAAATTGCAACGAAAAAAAGCACTTGTATAGAATTACTCCCACTCAAGTGCACCTTTTTTCCAAATATAAATATAGCCCAAAACCAACTCAGCTAAAAACACCAGCATGACCATCAAACCATACAACGGTGCTTCAGGAGTTGATAAATCTTTCAACGACACCGCCCAAGGAACCAAGAAAGCGGTCTCTAAATCAAACAAGATGAACAAAATGGTGATTAAGTAGTAACGCACATCAAAACGCATGCGGGCGTCTTCGAAGACCTCGAAACCACACTCATAAGGCGACAATTTGGCTGGATCAGGCTTGCGAGGACCAAAAAGAAAACCAATCCCGACCACCAATAAACCCAAGCCAGTCGCGGCGAAGATGAACAACAACACGGGCACATAGTTGGTTAAATTCATAACGTTCTCTTCCTAAATATAAGATTTAATCATCATTTAATGATACAAATTGTCACTCAAGCATGTTTCGCTTTTTATTATTATTAAATCATTGGTGCGACGACGGGTATTGGAAAAAACACATAACTTATTGATGTCAAATAGATTGTTTTAACAAAGCCAATTCAAAACACCCACTCTTACACCCATTTTATTGCACGCTCTTTACGATGCCCTTACATTTTGGTATTTTTACCACAACTGTCAACCAAACCCTGCAATTCATCACCTTTGAGTTATTTTGACCCAAAAAGAATACAACTAACTTATCCGCGAGATTATCTCCTGTTTCGGTGTTATGTGTCAAATCAAACTCGGCATTCCCCTTTAAATTTATTTTTTTTCATTAACCACATGAATTAATTGACGACTCTAATCTGCACATCTCTCCCCACATTCTGAATCACAGGATACTGTGCGGTACTCACTGAACCTTCTTTGAGCTTGTCCGATAGCTCAATTACAGATATACGTCCGTCTTTGTCTTTATCGGTGGCTTTGTCTTTTAGGGTACTAAGGATTTTCGCAGTGAATGCACCGTTCTTGACATTTGGATCTTGGGACTCGAATGCGCTGGTGCCTTTGGTTGTGGCCAAGAGCATGTGAATCCCTGCTGTTTTGGCTAAGACCGAGGCTTTGGCATCGTATACGCTCGACACAATATCGTTCGCTTGACCTGATTCACAGGCATCGACGATAAATACTTGATTAAAAGCTCTTATGGACTGTATGGCCTTGAAGGTTTGTTCAAAGTCGATGAACTTCTCAAGATTGGTACTGTCTTGCGCGGCCAAAAGCAACTTACCTTCTCTAGCTCTACCGTGGGTCGAGACATAAAATACGATACTGTCCTCTGGGTTTGCTTGCTTAGCGATGTCACTCACCGCTTGCATCAGCTTGGCTTTGAGGGGGGAAATTGTAGTTTATCCATATTGATTTGATTTATTTGACAAAAGTTAAATTTCAAAATTTCAGCATATACAAATTAATATTCAAACAGAATTTTTGGGACTTAAACCCACTTGATGAATCGTCGTGTACGCAGATGTTGTCACTGTTTTGGAGTGCAACTCCTAACGAAGCACTCGTACTGTTCGTAATGCTAAATAAGCACTCGATGCGCTAACCCATCCAACCGTATCTTCACACGTTCCCAATCGGGCATCACCTGCCCCAATAGCATATAAAATCTCTTGCTGTGGTTATGCTCTGCTAAGTGGCACAACTCATGCAAAATCACGTAGTCTATGCAGGCGTTTGGGGTTTTTACCAAATGAGGATTTAGGGTCAATCGACCTGTTGGCGAGCAACTGCCCCATTGGGTTTGCATGGTTAAAATTCTAAATGCTGGGCGCGACTCCACCCAAAGGGCTTTTTCTAATACAACATCTAAGCGTTTAGCAAATACTTCTTTGGCACGGGTTTTATACCATTCGTCTAACAACTGCTTTACTTTTTCGGGCGAATATTGACGTACCGAAACCTCAATTTTGCCACGCAATAATTTCACGTTTTGTGTGGCATCAGGCGCATGAATGACTTTAAGCATATATTGTTTGCCTAAATACAGGTGCGATTCGCCACTGACATATTCACGCGGTGTGGCGTATTGCGATTGCGCCCGAAAATCCCTTAATTTTTGGTAAATCCAACGTGACCGCTTATTTACAGCACGCATGAGCGACTGCTCATCGATTTGCTCAGGCACTGAGACTACGACCTTACCATTGGGGTGAACTTTAATCAAAATCCTTTGTTTGGATTGGGTCGTTACATTCGAGCGTATGACGCATTCAAACTCTATGCGTTCATCTCCATAAATAAAGTGTTTTTTTGAGTTTGTTGCCAACTTGCTTGGTGCAATGACTTCATCACACATGATTTAACCCCACCCGTGTGATTTGCACTATCGTTTCAACAATTCGTTTGGCTTGATCCATGCCACCACCATGGGCTTTGCACACATTAAACATCTTAGGCAATAGTTTTTTGCGTATTTCGGCTTCGATGTTTTGTGGGTTAATCGAGTGTTCCGCCACCGAAGTTTCAACCGCCAAATCCACCTCATGCGCCAAATTGACCCATGTGTTTTGTGTGTGCTCATCCATAGTCACAAACGCTTCGGGTAGGTTTTTCTTAAACACCCCAAAGTAAGCCTGTGCGTGATGATTGCCTGCAAAAACATCGGGAATATCGTTTAACCTACGCGCTTGTACCTGTGTTTCAAACTCATGGAACAGCATGTATTGTTTCAATGGGTGTTCGAACAACTTCTCTGCTTCCTCGATGACTTGACGCAATAATTTTGAAAACGCCTCCTGTGCGTATGGATCGTCGCGTAAACCCTGCTCAATGGTTTTGGTTACACGTGTTTTGATGATGTCGGTTTCATTACGGGTTTTGTCCTCGTTCCATTCGGATGGTTCGGGTTTTTGCCCCATTTTGGATACTTCATACACGCCAGTAGGCTCTTTCACCCCAACGCCAACCACATGTTTGTCCAATAGTTTTTTCACCTGCTGGGCATACTCATCATAATCCACCCGCTCGCCAGCATCCTGCTGGGCTAACTGGCGCAGACTGGAGAGTTGTTTAACCGTTTCTTTGTAGTGTTTGCGGTCATCGTCGCTAAAACTCTTGTCCTCAAAAAATGTTGCCGATTGCAACGCCACTTTTAGACAACTGGTAAACGCAGATAATGCCTCATAAAAATCCTCACGCACTTTCAAATGTACGTCCACCAATTCGCCATCTTTGTCCTGCATCCGTGGCACCAACACTTGACGCAGTTGTTCAATGTCTGATTTATTGTGCACCCCGTCAAATATCGCCCACAGTTCCTTGTATAACTGCGGAAGGCGTTTGTACTCAGTACTCATTTGTTGATACAAGCCATCAATATCCGCAACGTCATACCCGCCTTGGGTACGGGAAGCCAACTCTTGATATTTAATCAGAGTGGTATCTAATTCAGACAAAATTCCACGGTAATCTATCAATAAGCCAAATTTTTTCTGTGGGTGAAGACGATTGACCCGCGCAATGGCTTGTATCAAATTGTGTTCTTTGAGTGGTTTATCAATGTACAGCACCGCATTGCGTGGCTCATCAAAGCCCGTCAGCAGTTTATCCACCACGATGAGTAGTTTCAGCTTATCGTCTTTTTCAAACCGTTTGATGATCTCACTGGTATAAACCTGCTCATCGGTACTGCCCACATTATCTTTCCACCACTTCGCAACAATCGGCATGGACTCCTCATCCACGGAAGTATTGCCCTCACGGGTATCAGGCGCACTCATCACCACGGCAGACTCAAACAAACCAGCCTCATCCAAATACTGTTTGTACTTAATCGCGGTCAGTTTACTGTCGCACGCCAATTGACCTTTTAGCCCATCGTCAATATTTTTCACAAAATGATTGGCAATATCCAAAGCAATCAAGCGAATGCGGTCATCCACTGCGTACAATTCACCTTTTTTGGCAAATTTGCGTTTTAAATCTGCTTTTTGCTCATCAGTCAGCCCCTCGGTGATTCTATCGAACCAGCTATCAATCGCACGCTCATTCACATCCAAATCAGGAATCCGCTCCTCGTACAGCAATGGCGTGACCGTACCATCCTCGACCGCTCTTTGCATGGTATAGGCATGAATCATCTTGCCAAATTTACCCTCGGTTTTATCATTTTTGAGTAAAGGCGTACCCGTAAATGCCACAAATGCCGCTTTGGGCAATGCCAGCGTCATACGCGTATGGTTTTCACCGCCTTGGCTACGGTGTCCTTCATCCACCAGCACGATTAAATCCGCGCTGTCGTTAAAACACTCGGGCAGTTTGGTGGCTGAATTAAACTTCTGTATCAATGAAAAAATAATCCGCTCTGTCCCTTTGCCTATCATCTGCGCTAACTTAGCCCCAGAATTGGCTAAGGACGCTTGTTTATCAGTCCGTCCAGTAAACTCACCCGTCGCTGCAAACGTATCGGACAATTGTTTCTCTAAATCCACCCTGTCCGTCACCACCAAGATACGACAGGCTTTCAGCGTGTCGTGCAAAATCAAGGTTTTGCTTAAAAAAACCATGGTCAATGATTTGCCTGAACCTGTGGTATGCCACACCACGCCGCCCTCGCGCCCGCCATCTGCGCGGCGGGTGTTGATGCGCTCAATCAGACGACGAATGCCAAACACCTGCTGATACCGTGCGACCAATTTACCAAACTTGCTATCAAATACAGTGAAATAACGCACCATGTCCAAGAGGCGCGACGGCGTGAGCAAACTCATCAGCAATACATCTTGCCCCGTCACCGCCAAATCCCCGCCTGCAATCAGTGCCTGATACCAGCGCACATCATCGGCAGGACGATGCTCAAACAAACCCTGTATTTGCGCGTCCGTTAAACGCGTGTTTTTAATCGCGTGCATTTGTGCATCGCTTACATCCTCCTCACGCCAAGCCGCCCAAAACTTTGCAGGGGTTTCGCACGTGCCATAACGTCCCTCATGCCCATTGATGGACAGTAGTAACTGACTATAGACAAACAAACGTGGAATCTCATCATGCCGCTGATTGCGCAGGCTTTGCGAAATTCCTTCGTCAATAGTCGGGCCTTTCTTAGCATTGCCGTCGGGTCGTTTAGCCTCAACTACCACCAACGGAATCCCATTGACAAAGCACACCACATCAGGGCGGCGCGTGTCCAAACCACCCGAACGCAGTACGCTAAACTCCTCGGTAAAGGTAAAGTTATTGTGTGTGATGTTTTGCCAATCTATCAGCGCAATGGTCGGTGTGACTTTTTTGCCGTCAATAAACTCCGTGACCGAAATACCATAGAGCAATTGATGGTACATACGCTCATTGGCAGTGAGCAAGCCCTCATTCAGTGCAGGGCTACACACCTGCGCAATCAGGTTATCCATCGCCCGCTCGGACAGTGGATAATCCTGCCCCGCAAAATGAAATCGCCTTTGCGCCAATGCCTCGCGCAATAAGGGGCGCAACACCACCTCATCGGTTTTACCCCCACGCATGGACAGCGCAGCATCGGGCGACAAAAACCGCCAGCCTAATTGAGTGAGCAGGGTCAGCGCAGGGAGTTTTGCGCTGTATTCCTCTTGGAATTTGGGCATTGCTTGGTTCATAGCGTCGTCATCCAATCTTTCATTCAATCCAATCAATCGTGGTCAATGTACCTGTCCAGCACACGCCAATGACCCTTTTTATCTGAGCCAACGCGCTCAATGTATGTGCCACGCAAGGCACGTATGCGTCGCTGTATGGTGGGCACAGAGCAATTCAAATCTTGTGCCAGTTGGCTTTGGTTAATGCGCGGCAGTTCACGCATCATGCGCAGAATCTGCCGATCCAAATCATCCAGCGCATTTACCCCATCATTTACACCATCATTTACCCCATCGTGTTTGAGTAAATGCGCCTGCAAATTAGCATGAATCACATCGAGCATAAACTCAACAAACAACGTTGACTCACCCGCGCGATCGGCTTGACCGAGGGCCGCATAATACGCTGCCTGTCGTTCATGGATCAGCGTCTCAATCGGCAACCACGCCAACTCAGAGCGCCACTGTGACAAAATCAAGGTTTGCCACAAACGCCCCATGCGACCATTGCCATCAGCAAAAGGGTGAATGAACTCAAACTCATAATGAAATACACAACTGCTAATCAGCGGAGGTAAATCAGTGAACGCCAACCAATGCAACAAATCCCGCATCAACTCAGGTACACGTGAGGCTGGTGGGGCAAGGTGCACGAGTTGCTGGTTTTGATAAATCCCCACACCACCCGAACGATACGCCCCACACTCATCGACCAACCCAGACATCAGGGCGCGGTGCGCCGCCAACACATCCGCCTCACGGTGCGCCACCCAAAGTGGCATTCCCTCATACGCGGCAAACGCATTGCGTACCTCGGCAATCTCCCGCACCGAGCCACGCACCGCCTTGCCCTCAAGCACCGCCGTCACCTGAGCTACACTCAAAGTATTTTGCTCAATCGCCAAAGACGCTTGAATGGTGCGAATGCGATTGCCACGGCGCAAGGTGGGCGTGAGCGTGGTGTTCGCCATGGCAGACCAACGACCCAGTAACTCGCTAATCTGCACCACCCGATTGAGCATGTGGGGCGTGATGGTGAGGGGTGGGGTGTAGTTGGTCATCATTGCCCTTTATGTTTATTGTGATAATGGGGCAATAAAAAGCCACCAAGGTTACGCATTGTAAAGAGGCGTGGTGGCTGTGTTACCGTCATTATCGTTGATTGCTGCACATGAGTCAATACGTCACCGCTGTATGCACAAACATCGTTAAGCACGGCTTCTGAATTCAGAAGCGTGCCGTTTATTTTAGATCCTTGGGGAGGTACGAAAATTTTCGCACCGTATCCTTCTTGGAGTTTCTGAGTTTCTAAAATCATGAACCATCTCTAGCAAAAATAAATGTGACTTTGATTACCATAACCTTCAGGGACAAATTCGAAACACAATGTTTGAACACCACAGACCAAAAACGCACATTGCAACGATCACGAATGTGGTTAATGACAGCGGAATCTTATCGCGAAAAAATTTAAAATTTAGCTGTTCATCAATCCAGTCGATTTGATGCTCCCAAAAAAATTTATAATGTGCGCACCAATTGCTAAATAAAATTTGGTGAGAATTACTGATTTTTGTATACCTTTGTTCGATGAGCGACAATTGTTCTAAATGCTCATTTGTTGGGTTAGTTGATGATTTTACTTTCCGATACAAAGTTTTCAGTTCATTAAATAAATCAATGAGTAAATTCCCATTTTGGACGTAACTGTCCTTTTTTGAGTCATATAACGAAATATAAATCCCAACAATCCCCAAGATAACGAGAGTTGCAGAGATGAATTTAGTATTTAGACTCTCAAATATTAGCGCATATATACCAACAACCATAGAAAAGAAACCAATTAGACCAGGTACTTTCGAAACAATATCAAAAGTGGCAAAATGTTTTTTCGCACCAAATCCAATGTTATATGCAGTTTCTGCGATTTGCTTTAAACAATCTTCTTTATTCATGACTCTTCCTTCCTATTTGATTGGTACGTCAATTGAAGCGCGTGCGACAACCACTCCTCCTCGAATGGCATAGCATTCCACAATATGCTCACCAATAAAGTCCGTGGATTCATGTTTTTCATTACTTCCTCGGTCGCTTTCAATTTGACCTCGTATGCAATCACGACGTTCAGCTTCCAACCCCCTGTTTAATACCTTCCATTTAAGTTGGTATGGTTGTGGAATGTCAGTTTTAGTTACAAAGAACCTTAGTTTTTTGTGCGCCCTAAGTGGCAATTTGTTCAATAACATATAAGCAAGCGTATGCTCTCGAAAACCATTTTGAGTAACATCACAATCCATTTCAATATTGAATTTCACATCAATAGGGAATCTATCCTCTATAAATTCCTCCGTATTTATCCATGAGTTAGATTCCAATGCGGCTGATTTTTGCAGTGCATCACCCATCGGAAAACTTCGACCAAAGACTTTTTTCCATTTTTTCCCGACATCTGAATCTTGTTCGGAATTTATTGCCTTTAAGCATAAGTCATAAGTATCGTTAGCCTTTTTCTGAAATTTCTTTTTAACCTTGACATTTTGATTACTTCCAGGAGCTCTATAAAAATCTCGGTCAGTTTGTTCTGCTAAAAACTTAAAAAAGTCTCTACACATCCAGTCAAAATAATAGAAACTTTTGTCGTCATATTCAGTTGTTGAATTTAGAAAATTATATGCAAGGGTATCAATTAACAAACCACCCATTTCAATACCATGTTGATTTTTCCATGCACGCGCCATTTTGCATAGTGATCTTAAATTTTTATTTTTTTGAACATTCAACTCTCTTATTGCTTGCATTTCCTGACGAGGCTTTGTAATTTTCCAACTTCCACCATTGTAAGTATCAGGATATTTAAATTGAGTGTTGCCCTCTGCATCAAATTCCTCAAATACTGGTTGTACTTCAATGTGAAAATTAGTATAAGTTACGGTAACAACCAATCTATCAACTCGGACATCCGTTTTAGGGTATCTTGCTTTTATTGCATCCCTCACCCCATTTAATAATTGTGTTTGTTTCCCATCTTTATAATTAATCCATTCACTTTCTGGCATTATGTAAAGCATATCCAAGTCCGAGATTCCCTTAATACCTGTATATCTTCCATATGAGCCGACTTGCAATGTGTTCGCTGTGGTTGATTCTGAATCTCTAAATTTTTGATTTAGAACCTTTGTAATTTCTCCGTAACGTGAGCTGATCTGATCTGCGCTATCAACTTTTAGGTTGCCTAAAAATTCTTCGAACATTGTAGCTATAGACATTTTTACCTCACTTTTTATCAGTTGGAGGATGTGGATCGTTACCATAATTATTACCTGCACGGATTTTGCCATCACGTCCGTGGATTTTGGTATCCGATTGTTGATTACGGGCGATTTGCTGCGCTCTTTGCGTGGCTTCGGCTTGGGTATCTGTCACCTTAGTGGCTTTTGAATTCCCTGCACCTTTAACCGCCCATCCATCAGGATGAGGAACAACGTGTTGATTTTTACCTTGACTCATGATGTATCCTTTCAATGGTTTATGGTTATCTGTTGTTTCGCTTATAACAATGTTTGCTTCTGGGCATTTTATTACTTTAATCTTTACAGCCACGTGCATAAGGAACATTGAGAATTTTATGTTTTATGAAAAAATCTGTGGCAGTAATGAATCACCCCTTAATTTTCTCAACAAGTTTTGTAATTGGTTCAACGATTCCAGACAGTTTTTTATCAAAATCATCCAACGGGTGACCTGTATCCTTGACTTTATCTAAAACTTCAGCAGGGTTTTTGGCAATGGTTTGTATAGATCCTTCAAGCAATTTTTCAAGCAATTCTTTACTGGTCTGGTCATCTTTGTATAACTCAAGCACCTGTGATTTATAACCCTCGAAACTTCTTGAAACAACCTCTTTATGCTCATATTCGTGCTCTAACCTAAAATACTGGTTCGCTTTTTTAGCATAAGAATACGCAATCCAAATAACTGGCGAGATAAAGGAAGCACGATAAAGCATTGCTACGTACCACACATCCGACTTTGGCCATAAACCAAAACTTTGCATCATGTAGGTGATTGCAAGTATCGCAACCAACGCAACAATCATCCGCTGGAAACGTTTTTCGCTATCTATTTTGAGTTGTTGCACAGCATCTCTTGACTTTCCAAAAGCATGCGCCAAACTTGCGTTTGTTGCAGCTTTTAACAAACCTTCAATTTCTTGCTTTTTGGCATCCTTGTATTTATCAAAGGCTAAAATATAACCATCTATTTTTTTCTTTTCATCTGCGATATACACTTCAAATTGTTTATGCAGTTCATCGACCAGTTCTTTTTTAGATTTGGTTTTTGTGATGACCTCCTCACCTTCCTTGTCTTTTGATACAGTGGTTGAACCAGTAATATATTCAGCTATAAAGGAACTGATTTTATTTTGGTTAGCTTCCAAATCTTCAACCAACTCATCAATCTGAGCTTTTACAGAATCGGTTTCATCATCTCCGTCAATTAACTCTGTTTTCAACTCAAGAATTTCATCTCGTAACGTACTTGCTTCGGTGTTTTTGTTTTTAATTTGCTCCAGATAACCGTCATCACCGAAGATTTCTTCATGAACTCCTTTAATATGTTCGAACTGAGATTTGTAAGACTCTGTATCCTCATCGTCTTCAAAACACAGATTATAAAAAGTCTCAATTTCATTACTATAGCCATCAATTTCAGTTTTGATGCTCCTAACCTCTCCTGCAGTCTTTGTAATCTCATCAAAGGATTTAGCTGCTAATTTCCGATTGGCTAATGAATCGTTAATAATCTTGCCAACTCTATGGTTAAAGTAACCATAGCTGTGCAGTAACTTATCCAATTCAAAAGCATGTATAACGCATTGCGCATAATAACTTGAGTTGGTGTATGAATTTATGTGCTGAATGAGACCAGTTAATTGAGTTTGTATGCTGTTTGTTAAAGCAGATTCCTCTTTCGAAGTGAACTCCGTTTTCAGCACAGAGATACACCGAGTCAACATCTGTTTCAATGCCATCAAATTAGTGGACATATGGGTCAACGATGGTGCGGTCTCTGCTGTCCATGTTTGGAGTATCGGCTCAATTTGCGCAACTTGTGCATGGATGGTGTTAGGCATAACAATTCTCCAGTTTAACCCGCCGCTTGCCAGTCAATAACTGCTGCATCAAGGCTTTTTTCTCTTGTTTGAGGGCTTCGAGTTTGGTTTGTAATAAATCGACTTCATTCTCGGCAATCTTTAGTACACCGCCGATTTTTTTTTGCTCAGCAATATCTGGGTAACTAATCAAAATACTTCTGAAACTATCTTGTGATACAACATACCTCTGCCCACTTCCATCGGCTAAGCGATTGACCTGCTTTCTAAATTGAGGTGTAGTGAAAGCATAGGCTTTGAAATTTAGATCCCAAGGTTCATTAATTCTATATCTAACCACATGATAGCTATAACAGCATTCAGAAATATCTTCAGCCGCCACAGCGGGGATTCCGGCCTCCTCTCGTGTTTCAGAAGATGGTGTAAAAAAAACATCTCCCTTTCGGATATCGCAATCTCTGATTTTTGACGGTGGAGCTGTAACCCAGTGATTTAAGTCCTGAGAATGAATAAAGCTATTGTTAAATACATCGGTGAAATTTAGTAATCGAACAGGCACTTCGCCCTCGACTACTTTTTTGTCCACACCCGCACTTTTCACTAACCCAATTTTCCCAATAGTTGAATGATTCCACCGTTCACCAAACCTCACCCCATCCTCATCCAACAATCGTTTTTTGCCTGTGAGCAGTTGTTGCATCAGGGCTTTTTTTTGATGTTGGCTGTTGGCGAGTAGTTGCTCGGTGGTGGTGATGGCTTTGTCCCACGTGGATAGGATTTGAGCGATTTTTTGTTGTTCGGGGAGTGGGGGCGCAGGAACTTGTATTGACTTCACAATTGAGCCGCTTAAGTTCTCTTGACTGCCACTGTTACTTAGGTTACGAATGTTATCGTATTGAGAACGCAGATATTGATAATAATAATCCACGCAAAAATTATGTTTGAACACAATGGCGGCACAGGCTTGATTCGTCGTGGCTTCAATTCCTAATTTAGCCACTTTGCCACGAGTTTTCCCCTGCCCATACATTGCTAGTAACACCGTTCCAATAGGAAATAATTTTGCTGAAGAATTATTCAGGCCATCCTGTGTAATTTTCTCGGTAGTGTCAAATATTTCGCAAAAGTCAATTTCTGCTGTTGTTACCCACGGAATTGCGCCGTTCCAGTACTCTGGCTTCCCCCTACTTGGTGTTCCACCCGAACTAACGTTCGCGATGTCCTCAAGTGTTTTTTTACTCCACCCCTCAGGCACTTTCATTCGTTTTCCCCTTGTGGTTTTTCTCCATTCATTTCGCCGCTCCCCAAGACGTCTGGGTTTTGTACGGCTTTTTTCTCGGTTGTTGTCAATCTCCGCTCTACTTTTTTTACATCTTCCGCTGGGGGTAGGTTTTCTGGGGTAATGCCACGGTTGAGCAGTGTTTGACGAACCGCTTCGTTATTGGTGACATGTTCGCCTGAAATTTGCCCTTCGGTGTGCATGTTTTGCGCACGCGCGTTGTGGATGGTGATTTCGGTGGCGAAGTCTTTGGCTTTGAGGATGATGGTGGGGGCAAAGTCTGCCAAGGGACGATTATCAGGAATTTGCCATTGGGCTTTCATCGCGTGGGTGCTTTTGCCAAAGAGTGCGCGGTCGCCTTTGCTGCGAATCAGTGCGAAATTTTGATTGCCGCCTGTTTGCTCATAGATGACGCTGGAGAGTTCTTTTTCGGTATCGGAGAGTTTTTTGCGTGCCTGCAATCGCTCGGTTTCTAAGAGCCGTTGTTCAATCAGTTCGGCTTTGCGGGTTTGCATGGCAAAGTAGGTTTGTGCAAAGGCGATTTCTTGCTTGCGAGGGTCGCCGTTTTGTGCAATCAAATAACAGGCGTAGCGGGTGAGCATGATGTCGTTAATGTCTCGCTGGCTTCCTGAGCCTAATTCGACCATTTTCCCGACGTCGGCAAAATGGTCGTCTATGTTATGGCCAGAGAGTTCACATGCGGTTTTGGCTTTGGAGATCACGCCCTGAAAGTTATCCCATTTACCATAACCCAATAGATGCTGCAAATCACGCGCCAGCCAAAACTCAATGCCGTTTTCGGTCTGTTGTGCATGGTCTTCAAAACTCGTGGTCAGTGTTTGGATGAATTGCTGTTCCATCGTCATATCCCAGTTATTTGGTTATTTAATTCGACCATCTCGGTGATGCCGACGATAGGGTCATAAGCATTTTTGCCACTGACTTCGCAGGCAGTCCGTGCGATGCTGTTGTGCATTTTCATGGGGTTATTCATAGCCCAACTCCGCAAGGTATTGACTCATTTGTGTTTCGATGTCGTTTAATTGCGCTTGCAGTTTGAGCCGCTCGACGCGTACTGCCATGAGGTCTATCTCGGCTTCTTCTTCAAAGGTATCCACGTAACGTGGTATGTTTAGGTTGTAGTCGTTCTCTTTAATCTCATCCAAAGTCGCAAGGTAGGCGTATTTGTCGACGTTGGTGCGTGCGCGGTAGGTGGTGATGATTTTTTCGATGTTAGTTGCTGAGAGTATGTTTTGATTTTTACCCGATTCGTAGTCACGGCTGGCATCAATGAACAGTACGTTTGGGTCGGTTTTGGTCTTTTTGAATATCAGTATGGCAGCAGGGATGCCTGTGCCGTAAAAGAGTTTTTCGGGTAGTCCGATGACGGTATCGAGTAGGTTTTCGTCTATGAGTTTTTGACGAATGACACCCTCGGATGAACCCCGAAACAGTACGCCGTGTGGCACAACCACCCCCATGCGCCCTGATTTGGGTTTCATGGTTTCGATCATGTGGCTGATAAAGGCGTAGTCGCCTTTGGTTTTGGGCGGGATGCCTCGGCGGAATCGACTGAATTTGTCATTTTCCGCGCCATCATGCCCCCATTGGTCTAACGAAAACGGTGGATTAGCCGTCACGATGTCAAAGAGCATGAGGTCGCCATTTTTGTCCAATAGTTTGGGGTTGCGGATGGTGTCGCCCCATTCGATTTTGTGGTTGTCTTCGCCATGCAAGAACATATTCATTTTGGCAAGTGACCATGTGGAGCCGATGGCTTCTTGACCATATAAGGCGTAGTTTTTACTGCCGTGGTTGGCAAGGATTTTGCGCCCGCATTTCATCAATAATGAGCCTGAACCACAGGCAGGGTCGCAAATGGTGTCGTTGGGCTGTGGGTCAAGCAGTTCGGCAATCAAGTCTGAGACTTCGGGCGGTGTGTAGAACTCACCTGCTTTTTGTCCACCACTGGCGGCAAACTTTTTAATCAGGTATTCGTAGGCATTGCCAATTACATCCAATGAACCCACACGGGTGGGCTTGAGGTCCAGTTCTGGTTTGTCAAATACTTCGATAAGCGCACGTAGGATGTCGTTTTTTTGTTTTTCCTCACCTAGTTTGTCGGTGTTAAAACTGATGTCTTGGAACACGCTTTTGCCTGCGTCTTTGAGCTTGGTGCCGTTGGCTTCCTCTATGGCATGCAGGGCTTTGTCTATGCGTTCGCCATTGCCTGGCTCGTAACGCGAATCAAAAAGTTTGTAAAAACTGGACTGTGGCGGCAATACGAAACGTTCGTTTTTCATCATTTCATGGATGAGTTCTGGCTCATCGCCGTACTGCGCTTTGTAATTGTCGTAGTGGTCTTGCCATACATCGGAGATGTATTTGAGAAAGAGCATGGTCAGGATGAAATCTTTATACGTGTCCGCGCTGATGGTGCCACGAAAGACATCGCAGGCGTTCCATAATGCGTTGTTGATGTCGTCTTGCTTAATTGGAGTGACTTGGGTGTGTGTCATGGTGTGCTCAGTTATTTGGGTTGGATTGAATGAGTTGATTGACCAATGCGGTTTGCATTTGGGCTGTATTGGTACGCATTTGCTCTAATAAACGGTATTCTTCGCGGAACAGTCGGGCGAGTGATACGATGTGTTGTTGTTGCGCCATGGGTGGAATGATGACGGGTGTGTTCTCTAATGCGGTGCGTTTGAGGCTTTTTGAGATCGCACCTTCGGCTGATTTTTCAAAATATCTTTGCGTGGGCACTTGATTGAGCCACCATGTTAAGTATTCGGGTAATATTTGTGCGTTTATTTTACTCAGCACAAAAAAAGCGGGCGCAGCAACTGCCTGAAAACCTTGTGGAATGTCTTGTATATGTGCCGCAAAGAAATTAAAGCCTCGTGCAACCACAATCACATCGCCATCGCATAACCACTGCGGCATTTTTTTACCTGGCAGTTGAGTTGGAACGCAAGTCTTCCAATTCACGCCATTGGTTTTAGATACATCCTTCATTTGAATCAAGAGTTCTTTCGACTCGGGCGACTGAATCACTTGTGACCTGAGTTGAAAGCCAAGCTCAATGGAGGCGATTTGATTTAGAATTTGCATTGCAGTAATTGGTTTTTTGTATAAACGGCTAAATTTTACACAATTCCGCATCTCAAGTCAATTAAAATTTATGCAGTAATATTTTTACTACAATTAAGTGGGTGCGCTACTGTTAATAAGAAAATGAGTTAAATCACCATTAATAAAGCGTTACGCGTTAATGGTGTCAAACTATCAATCAAAATATTTATATTGGTTCAAGTTTGCATTACCAAACGAATTCAAAAACTCAGTTCTATGATTGATATCTGCACCTAACCACTCATCATACCGCCCTCGCGGTAGTATCGCGATTATGCGCTTTTCGTCCTTTGGCTTGTGAAACTGGCGCATCGCATCAGAATGCGCAAGGTCTTTAAAATGACTGCACACAGATTAAGTTTTCGCTTTAATGGTTTGTATGAGTATTGGAAATGCCCTTAATTATCATTTTTCCCGTCGATTTTATTTGCTGATACATGGCATCAGGGGCGATGTCGATTTCATTTGGCCAGGTTTAAAATTCATCTTTGCAATGGGCTTGCTTAAAGAAATTTTGATTTCTCAAAGGTTCGAAGATATTTTGCAGTGCATCAGGCTCAAATATCACAACACCTTCAGTGCCGTCTTGGTGTTTTGGGTGCTCATGGTATGCTCACTAAATAGATTATTTGATTGCTGTGACAATAATCAAATTATAAGCACGAATGAGTTTTAGGAGGGGTGTTTTTTCAACTAAAACGAATCATCCCAAGAGTTGCTTGAAAAACTGTCATTCAAATCGAATAAAGACGAATGCTCGAATGAGTCATGTAAATTCGTACCAAACGGATTGCCCTCAATGTCCAAGCCAGCCATACCGCCTACCATTGGCAATCCATTGGCAGGGTTGATGGTAAAGTCGTCTTGATATGATTTTGTATCATGCAATCCATCTGCGGAGGAGATAGGCTTGGGTTCTGATGTTGATAACACATTTCTAAGCCAAGAAAATAGGTTCATAAGTCCCCCCTGTCCGTTACGCCACAATCTCTTGGAGATGTTGGCACACATCAATCTGCGGATATGACAACATATTCAATGACAGATTTCGCTATACACTCAATTTATTCACGAGCAACATGGACAAGGCGGCAATCACAATGGGTAAAGGTCATGTACACTGTGTTCGGCTCAATGTACTCGTATATCCATGTAATCAATCATTGATTTCATTAATGCGCAATATTCGCGATACACATCCATCACAGCATGAGTTGTGCCCTTTGGATACACTGCTTGCAGCGAATTGAGTTCACCATCAAACTAAATAGCCTACATACTGTGGTTGGAACGGTTGGCTTTTTTGTAGCATAGCAAAGATTCAAATAATTCGCTTTAAGAGTGACGTTGTAGCATAAGTTTTTGGCATAAAAAACACAAAAACCTTCGCAAAATGGAGCCGACTCAACACTTTGACTTTATAATTTCAAAATGCACATCAAAAACAAAATGAACCTCACCCAAATCATCTCAGGCGGACAAACAGGCGTGGATAGAGGTGCTCTGGATGCCGCACTTGCCGCACAGTTTTCTTGTGGTGGTTATTGCCCCAAAGGCCGAAAAGCCGAAGATGGAGTGATTGATGAGCGTTACCCACTCACCGAACTGCCCACCGCTGGCTATCGCCAACGCACCATTCGCAATTTGAGTGAGAGCGATGGGACTTTGATTTTGTATCATGGGTATTTGTCTGGTGGTACTCAAGAGACTATGGTGCAGTGCATCCGCTTGCACAAGCCATACAAATTGATAGATGCACAGGCGGTGAATGTACAATATGCCAGCGAGTTGGCATTGGCATTTGTTGCCGATTTTGATATTGCTGTGCTCAATGTGGCGGGACCAAGATTGAGCCAATGGGCGGATGGGTATCAGTATTCATTAGAAGTCATTGCCAATCTGATTGATTTTTCTAATCCTTTAAAATTATCGGGGGAAACACATGTCAACCTTGCGACCTTGTGAGGCCGATTTCATAATGAAGCTCATTCGTTTTATGGTGTTGGTTTATGTTTGTTTGGCAGGCTTGATGCTCATCAAACATTTTGCCAATCCCGATTATATGCAAACTCATCTGTATGTCCCAATTTTGTTTGCAGCGGGAGCACTCGCAATTCCCTTAACGTTTTTCTACGCAAAATATGATTTAGAGTCGTTTGGGCTTGAAAATATTCAAAGACTTGGGGCAAACCTCTCGGCAGAATGGCGTGATAGAGTTTGGCAAACAGGCAAAATGACTTTGTCTGAATGGGTCAAAGCCAAGCGGATGATCAATCAATAAATGCCACTGGCCGTGGGGGCGGGTCTGCATGAGTTCATGCAGACCTTTTGTGATTTATCAGCGCAACCCTCGCGCCACTGCCTCCATCAACGCCACCTGAGTTTTAAGTTCATCATGGTGCACCTGTGTGAGGGCTATTTCGTCCAAAACAGTTTGTTGACGGGAGTGCAATTGCTCCAAGGTTTGTCTATTGGTAGCAATTTGAGTTTGAGTATTTACCAACTCCAGTGATAAATTGGTTCGCGCTTGATTGACCGACTGACGTTGCTTCTCGATTTCTGTCTCTACCAATGCCAACTCTTCACGCTTACGTTCTATCGCATGAAACTCAGACTGACGATCGCTCATTAACTTGCCAATTCGGTTGATTCCAAATAATAACAACAGCAATATCAAACCCACCAATATCGTTAGTTTAACCACGGAAATTACCCATACCTGCCACTTATCCAAGCCCCCAAACCCTAAAGCAATTAGTTCACGACCTTCCTTTGTCATAGCATCTGTACACACAGGTATCAATACATCACAACCCTTCACAATCGAGGCTTGACGCTCTTTGTAATCTCGATTGTGATAAATCTCTTGTGCCCATGCATTGAAACTTTGCTCTTGCGCCTTGAGTTGGTGGATTAACTGGGTATTGAGTGCGAAGCATCGTTGGTTACTTTGTTGGCAGGTGTCTGAACATAGTTTTGTGCAACCGTTTAAACTGATAACCAACACCAGCCCCATCAATAGTCTTTGAATTCTTGGCATAGCACTTTCCTTTCAATACCTTCGGGTAAGGTAAACAAACCGTTTGTCTCCCAAAATCGCTTCTTGTTTTGCACCCAACGTGGTATCTGATTGCCTCCAGTCAATGCTTGCTTATAACGTTTGATAATCGCTGGTGCATCCGAAATCAGAAACAGTTGATTGACAGCACCCGAGGTGATGGATTGTGCACAACCAATAATGAATTGGTCAAAAGGTCGATTCCACTTGGCAGTCAATTCGATTTCTACGCCAATGCGTGCATTGCCAATGTGCCAAATTACATCGTGTTGTTTCACACCTGACTCGGCAATACGTTGGATTTCCTTCTCGGTTTGAAAGCCAATAAATTTTTCACTGCCCATCACGTTTGCTGTGACTTTTTGGGCATACAGTCCATGGCGCAGAAAATCTTGCTTGATTTTGTGTGGGTCAAGTTCGTAAGGCAATAACTCATCCTCATCCAAAAGTCGTTCGACATCATTTAAGCCCGTGCGCGTTAGGGTCAGAATCTTGCTCGGCACACCTTTGGTAATACCTCCGTTTCCAGTGCGCGTCTCAATTAACAAACCCCGTTTGACCAACCGTGAAGACAATCCTCGCCCAACGTTTCCAGCCAAAGAATCAATGACCGATGGCGCAGACCAGCCCCATTTATAAATCCACTTCAAAGCCAATTGCTCCTTGTGTTTACCACGCGCACGAGGTGACATCCCTGCCAGCAAGCGTTCGCGGTTTTCGTTGCGTATTTCGTAATTCATTTTGAACATCCTATCCATTTTTTATGTACGAAATGAATGCGCCATAGCCTATAGGGATGGTGTTGTTTTAAGCGTCCAACATCGTGCTTGCGGTATCCCGCACTCGCGAGGGCGAGACACACGACTGGCGTGGCTGAACGCCACACCTGAGCACTTAAAACAACCTCCGCAGGTATCCTGCTTCGCGTCTTTTACAAAGACTTGACGGCCCGCCGCTGAAAAGCGCGACTCCCCTGCTCGGAGGGCGTATGCCAAGGCATCCTTCGGTCTGCGACCGACCCTCGTGCCTCTCTGCGCTCTCGCTTTTAGAGTCACGGCTACACTTTCGTGTAGTCCGAACAGGGGAGTCGCGCTTCGCTTGACGGGCGGGGCTGCGCCCCCCAAACCCGAACCGACTCGCTTGGGCGAGTCTTTGCCTGCGCGACGCTTTGATTTTGGACGATTGTCCAAAATCAAACCTGCTTGGCAATTCGGATTCGGCTCCCCCCAGCCCCGTGCTACCGCACGGGGTGGAGGCTGAACGCCTCCACCGCTACACGGCTGAACCCCATTTTGTTTGTGACACATTCATTTCGTGGTTGAATCAGTTAACATTTTTGAGTCTATTTGACCCAATTGCTTTGTTGGTGTGGTGAGACTGGCAGAACTGGTAAGTCTGTGAGAACAATTCAGCAATATTTTAGTGAAACGCCTATAAATAGGCTGTTTCACCAGTATTGCCAGTTCTGCCACGCTCGCCACACTTACCAGTACCGCCAAACTAAGCACAGGCTGGACTTTGATTCACCAAGTGCGGTGAAATCGGTGGCAGACACCAGTATGTCTCGGATGGAAACGTATTGGTGCGCTGTCGCACTACTTTTAAAGCCGTGCCAGCACGCTCAACACTGCGCCAACTGATGGATGGTCGTTCTTCAACAATGCTTTTGATATCGCTGACTTTGAGCGATGAGCCATCTTTGAGTAAGTCGATCAGCAGTTTGGATGGTTCAGTCAAATTTTCTGTGTCATCTGCATTGTCGAACGTAAATTCTTTGAACAGCTGACTTGCCGTTTCTGCGCGATACTCGCCCCATACGATGCGTGAAGTTTCGATTTCTTGACCCAAATCATTTAATACCGTATGCGATTCAATCGTGTATTCATAACCACCGATGAGTGGAGCAAGGTTGTTCTTGATAATCGCGACCACACAAGTATTGTCACTGTCGCGTCGTTTTGTACCCCACGCCACCCGTGGCACGGCGATGTAAGCTTGACTGCCGAGTACATCGTCACTGATGTTTTGAGCATTGCTGCTTTTACGGTAGTGGGTGATGCCGATGACCGCACAGTTGAGTTCCTGCGCCATATCGACAATCGGCTGTAAGCCTGAACGAACATCACTGGATTTGTTGCTGTCGCCTGCAACCACCGAGACGATAGGATCAATGATGATGAGGCCAATATCACCTATTTGCTCGGCTTTGGCTTTAAGGTCGGGCAGGTCTATCGCAAAGTCAAATGGTCGATATCGACCATTTGGTTCAGTCACACCTTGCACCAAATGAATGCGGTTCATCTGCGCGGATGCAGCTTTGAAGCGTGGTGTGATGACAGTACTGATATCATCTTCACCTGACCACATCAAGATGCTAAATGGAGGATTAACCGAGCCATCAGGTAAGTGCTTGCCTGCTGATAACTTGGCAGCAATGCTAATAGCCAATTGTGTTTTACCAGTCCCAGCCTGTCCTGCAAGCAAAGTCAATTTACCGAGGGGGAGCCAGTTTTTTATCAACCAAGCGATTGGTTCCATCTTGACTTGATCAAGACTGATGGTGTCCACCCCTTTGGTACCTGCCGTGTGATGTTGGCGTTCATCAATTGGACTTTGCACCAACGGTTGAGATGTAGGTGGTGGTTGATTGAGCGCAGCGTTGATTTGACGCGCAACTTCTTCAAGTCCAGCCAATTGGTGAAGATCGTTAAAGTCTGTGGGCTTTTGACTCGCATCGCAGTTGGCAAAATCTGGAATCACCAAGCACGCATGGATGGCTTTTGCTGCTTCAGAGGCTTTTTGCACACCAATGTTGACTTCGCCCCAAGTATCGTTGTCTGCCGCTATGATGATGGTTTGGTCAGGCTTTTTGCTTTTAGCAATGTGCTGAGCGACTGGCAGTAGATTACCAGCATCAAATGCCACGATGACTTGGTAGTTGGTCGCTTGCGCAATGCTCGCGCCTGTGGCAAAGCCTTCGCAAATAACGTAGATGTTGCTATCGTTTTTGCTAATTTGTAAGTAACATCCTTTCTTTTTGCCACCCGTCATATACTTTTTTGAACCATCGGGCGATATGAACTGGATATTGACGATGTAGGGCTGTCCTTGCTCATCATCCCCGTCACAGATAGGTACAACCAACGTGTCTGTATTTCCAAGCACTTTGCAACCATAAGGCCGAATGCCTTTGCGTTTAGCATAAGCGTTGTCCGTCGTTGCGTCGCGAGTGCTCAAAATTAGCTTTTGCGCTCGGATTTTGACTTCTTGGTGCATTTTGGCTTTTGCTTCAGCATACTGTTGCTTTGCTTTTGCAATGCTTTCAGCATACGCTTTGCGTTCCACCCCCGAAAGGGTTTGTACAGATTTGGAACACCAGACTTCACTCAAACCTGTGCGCCAATTCCCGCATGCGCCAACAAGCAGATCCCCATGTTCAAATAGTGTGTACCAACCACTGCTTTGGTCAGTTTTATCACCTGCGACTTTGAAGCGGTGGAATTTCCCATCAATAATTATTGGCTTTACGTGTTGCCCCACTTTGTTTAACAAGCTTTTAAATTCGAGGAGGTGGTTCATTGCTGACCCCCTAATTTTTTTAAAGCTTCTCGCAAATCGCCCACACGCCATGTATTTATTCCACCACCTATTTTTTCAGGTTTTGGAATTTTATTTGCTTTTATCAACCGCCACACAGTACTTCTTGATATTTCGCCCCAAAGCAGTTGAACGGTTCGGACTTTCACACGCGCATCATCTGGCGATCCTGTGAAATTCTTTAGCTCATTAATATGATCTGGTTTTTTCATGATTCATTCCTTTTCAATTAAAATTTTCGAGCTTCATATTGAAGCAACAAAATTTTTACTGGTATAGAAAATCATTAAAAACCAATTGGGGTCAAAATAGGACCAATTGGGGTGACTATTCGTCTATTAATTCAGAACTCATTTTAAACACATGGAATAAGTTGTTCTTCGAAAATGCTGGATTATCTCCATAACCTATGCTTTTATCAGATAAGAACTCGATCAATTGTGTTTTATTTTTGAATGGCGGTTTCCCCTTGTCGGTATTTTGCTTTTTTGATTCCGATTTTGCATTTGGATCTATTATCATTTGTTGCAAAACCGATATGATTCGATATAAATTGTTCTCAATTTTTCTTTGAGAAGAAACACTTGATTCCTTCTGAGAAGAGTGTTTTTGCACAAAATTATCCAATTCTTGGCGTGTAAAACCCACTTCACCTACGCTTGGCAGAACACTTTGGTATGAAATCGCAAGCTTGTCAACAATTGGTGTCCAACTTAAAACTTCGTCAATATCCAATTCGTAATTTGGTAAACAATCTTCATAGCTATCATGCTTTATTACAGGCAAGCCTTCTGGAATTGAAATTATTTCATTTTCCAAATCAGAAAATGAATGTGTAAGGATGCATTTAAATTGACCTTGAACCACTAAATGAGCCATAACTTGATCGGGGTGTTTGCTTGACTTCCCAAAGCCAAGCAGCTCATAAGTCCCATTCATCAGAACAAAACCAATTTCAAAAAATACTCTGCGGCTTTGTTCTGTCGATAAGTTTTTTAATTCTGAATAATTGTCTGGTGGCAAATCCATTAACTCAGAGCAAAAATTGGGTAAACCATCTTGTGACAATCTTTCTGAAAGCACCTGCGGTTCCCTAATTCGAAAAAATTTTGTTAGTTCCCCATCTTCAATTAATTCATCTAAAGTTTGTTGCGAAGTACCTGCGCCAAACAAATATTCAGCCGCATCTTGTGGAGAAAACCATTGTTTTATCTCAAATAATTTTAATTTCGTCATGTTGCATCCTATTCACTATTATTGAACTGCCAATCTTACAGTTTGGTTAAGCTCACAACAATTTTTTCAATCTCATCCGCATACCATTGAACCATTTCTATCCGCTCATCTAAAAACTCTTCTGGTCGCTCATAAGCCGCTTCAACTGCGTTTGGATTTTTATGCGCAAGTTGAAATTCAATCGCACGTTTGATAAATAGTTTGCTCTTTGTTGCTTTCATCCTCATGGTTGTACGAAAACCGTGCGGAACTGCGCGAGGCTTACCTTCAACCGAACCATCATAACCTACCGAGCGCATCAATTTGCTTAGAGTGGAATCACTGATGCACTTGCGCATACTAGAACGTGATGGAAATAAAAACTCACTGCTGCCTGTATATCGCTTTAGTTGCTCTATGATTGCTATGGATTGACGCGATAACGGTACAATATGATCGACTTTCATTTTCATGCCGCCCCCACCCGTTTTATAAACTTCGGGGCGTTCTGAGGGAATAGTCCACAGACAAGTTTCGAAATCAATTTCTTTCCACATTGCACCACGTAATTCCGTTGTACGCACACCAGTCAAAATCTGCAAGCGAATCGCCAACTTAGATGTGATGTAAACATCTGGGTTGGCATCCACATCTTGCAAAAACTGAGGAATCGCTTCAAATGGAAGAGAATCAAAATGCTTGGTTTTCGGTTTGATTAAGTCGTCAGCTTTAATACTTGTCACTGGATTATTTTCAATTAGTTGGTGTACAACAGCATAGTCAAAAATATTTTTAATTCTGCGCAATACACGTCCCGTTTGATCGCCTATTTCATTTTCTTGCATTCTTTCCAGCAGTGAAACACATTCTATCGCTCTAATTTCGTTAATAGGACGTTTGCCCAACTTGGGAAACGCATGGCGTTCCAGTGATTGCCAAATCTTTTTGACATACCGCTCATCCAAATTTTTCTTGCGTTTGCGCCACTGCATCCACTTCTCAGCCACAATTTCAAATGTGTTTCCTTTTTCAAATTGTCTGAGTTCTTTGTCTCGTCGTTTTTGCTCGGTTGGGCTAATGCCTTGTTTCAATAGCATTTTTGATTTAAAACAAGCCGCTCGCGCCTCCGCTAAACTAACGAATGGGTATACGCCCAAACCTTCAGTGCAATCTGAACCTTCAAATTTAAAACGAAATGCCCACCGCTTCGCACCATCGGGGTATATTTCAAGACGCAAGCCACGGTAAGTTTTATCACCATCCAATATTCGCCAAAGGGTAGGTCGAGGCTTGGCATTTTTTACAGCAAGATCGGTTAACGGTTTATTGGGATTTTTGACGTTTTCAGAGTGGCTCATGGTATGCGAGTTCGAAAATGATATACCCGCTTTTATACCCCTTTTTGAGTGGGCTGTAAAGGTTTTATTTGAAACAACTTGACACTAAAAAAACACCTATTAAAAAATTTAATTCATTGTTTATAAAAGGAAAATGATGAAAATTGAAGCAATATGAAACAAAAAAGCACCTGCTGAACAGCAGGTGCTTTTTATAATTTGGTGCCGACGACGAGAGTCGAACTCGTACAGCCTAAGGCCACTACCCCCTCAAGATAGCGTGTCTACCAATTTCACCACGTCGGCTTTAAATCCATCATCCTTTACTGCGGGATGCCTTTTGTATTATTCGGTGCTGCGGGTGCTACAGGCGCGGTTTCCACTTTGACACCGTTTAAGTTGACACCTGTATCCACACGGGTACTTGCTGGGCTAACCACAAACGCCAAAACAATGGTACACGCCACGAACACAGTCGCCAACCAAGCGGTTGTGCGGCTGAGAAAATTCGCTGAACCTGTTGCCCCAAACACTGTGCCCGACGCGCCAGAACCAAAAGCCGCGCCGGCATCCGCGCCTTTACCTTGTTGCACCAACACCAAGCCAATCACACCGATGGCTGACAACACTTGCAACACAATCATCAACGTTTTTAATAATTCCACTTTTGCCCACTCTCTTATCGACCGATTCAGGCCGATTGATAAATCGTTAGAAAATCCTCAGCGACTAAAGCCGCTCCGCCAATCAAGCCACCATCAACATCCGCTTGTGCGAAAATTTCTGCCGCATTGCTTGCCTTGACACTACCGCCGTACAAGATGCTGATGTTTTCAGCCATTGTACCATCCAATTCTTGTAACGCTGCACGCAACCAAGCGTGCACTTCTTGCGCCTGCTCTGGGCTGGCCGTCTTGCCCGTGCCAATCGCCCAAACAGGTTCATAGGCCAATATACTACGCGACAAACCTGACACGCCGATGACATCGCTCACCGCTTTTAATTGTCGCAAAACCACTGCTTGCGCCTGACCTGCCTCACGCTCATCCAAAGTCTCACCCACGCAAACCACAGGCGTTAAACCCGCTTCCAATGCAACACGGGCTTTTTCTGCCACCAAACCATCGGTTTCACCGTACAGACTGCGACGTTCTGAATGCCCAACAATGACCAATTTTACGCCAAAGTCTTTGAGCATAGCCGTGCTGACCTCACCCGTAAACGCACCATTGGCCTTGTCAGACACATTCTGCGCGCCCAATGCAATCTTGGTCGCACCCAAAACCCGATGCGCCTGCGCCAAATAAGGAAAAGGCACACACACGCCCATATACACGGGACACTCTGTTTCACACCCACCTTCAGACTGACACGCACAGGCGGGGCAAGTTTCGCTCATACCCGCAACCAAATCGTTGAGCAAAACGGCATTGTCGCTCAAATTACCGTTCATTTTCCAATTGCCAACCACCCATTTGCTACGCATACGCTCTCCACTGACGGAATATATAAGGCAAAATCATGTTACCAAAGATGCTACTGCACAATTTTTGAATTATACGCAGTTGCACATATTTGGTCAATCTTAGCACCGCCTTTATTTGGATTTATCAGTTCAACCCGCTCAATATGTCACCACATTTAAAGAAACGCCATCACGCAACAAAATGAGCTTTAATATCTCAACCCATCACTCCCACGACAAAACCAATTTACCGATGTGCTGGTTTGATGCCATGTATTCATGTGCCTGTATAACTTCGCTCATGGGAAACACTCGATCCACAACAGGTTTAATGACGCGATTATCAAGATGCGGCCAGATGTTTTGGCGCAAGTCCTGTGCAATTTTGGCTTTGACATCTGGCGACTGAGGGCGTAAAAATGCACCCGTCAACTGCGCTTGCTTGCCCATCACCTCGTGGACTTTAATTTCTACCTTGCTACCGGTTAAAAAGGCAATCCATGCCAATCGTCCATTCTGTGCCAAAGCCTTCATATTACCCGCCGCAGTGGCTGTCCCCAGCATGTCCAAAATCACATTCACCCCCTTACCAGAGGTTTTTTCCAACACGGTTGGCGCCCAATGGTCATTCAATTCAACGACCTCATCCGCACCCAGCTCATGACACACAGCAGCTTTATTCATTTGGCGCAAAGTGACCACCACACGATTGCCCAAAGCTTTTGCCATCTGAATCGCAGCCACGCCAATACCGCTCGCGCCTGCATGAACCAGCAGTGTTTCCGCACCACCGCGACCCAAATAAGCGCGGTCAAATACATTGAGCCACACCGTGAATAGGGTTTCAGGCAGGCTCGCCGCCTGTGCCATCGTCCAGCCAGCGGGTACAGGCAGACATTGCCGCGCATCCGCCCACACATATTCAGCATAACCGCCGCCGTGGGTAAGCGCACACACCTTATCACCCACTATCCAGTCTGTTTGACCATGCACTTGAACGATCTCACCAGCCACTTCCAAACCCAACAGCGGAGAAGCATCTGCAGGCGGCGCGTACAAGCCAGCACGCTGCAATAAATCAGGACGATTGATACCCGCCGCCCTCACGCGAATCAACACCTGCGGCGCATCACTCGAAAAAGGCGCGGGCACATCCAGTGTTGTCATGCGCATTACATTTGCCTCACCCACACCATCGCACACAATCGCACGCATTTGTTTCACATCCATATTCAGCACCTCATTATGCGATCAATCATTCATTTGACGAATCTGTTGATTGTGCCAGCGACCCAAAAGCACAACCGCAACACACGCGCCCACCCAAGCAAACAACATATCCGATTGTGTATCCCAAACATCACCTTGCGTTCCGAGAAACTCGTCCGCACCCTGCCCAAGGAATTCAGCAGCAGCCCACTCAAGCAACTCATACAGCAAACTCACCGACAGTGCCACGCAGACACCGACGAAACTGGCAACGCGCTCGCCATTGACCCATTCACGACGCAGCAGCCATTCACGCGCCACCATTGCGGGAACAAATCCTTGCATAAAATGTCCGATTTTGTCGTACGGATTGCGTATTAGCCCAAAAAGGTCTTGCAACCAAAACCCAAACGGCACGCGCGCATAAGAATACTTGCCTCCGACAATCAGCACCAGAGCATGCAGACATATCAACACATAAACCAATTGTGTGAATTCAAAATGTTGATGCCCTCGCCACATGAACCACAATGCAGGAAACACAATCAAAACAGGAGCAATCTCCATCCACCAAGTCACGCGGTCAAACGGAGCGATACCCGATACCACCAAAGCCACCAACACCAACATACTACCGAGCGTCAAAATATCCGATGGTTTTTTCATAACTTGATTTTCCACATGGATTGGCCGTAAAAATCAGTGAAGGAAGCACAAAACAATTTAATCCAGTCTGTGTTCGAAGTAAAAACAGCCGTGCAGACGAAAGGCATTATTTCGAATCTCTTTAATCATGCCCTGTCAAAGACCATGGTGGCTGAGAATCAACTCCACCCCCAATTTAATGCCAAACCCAAGCACGCCCATCATCAGCGCAATCAGCAAAATCATCGTGCCATACTTACCCGCCTTATTTTCATGTGCCAATTGAAACACAATGAAAAACATCATGGCAATTAAAAACCCCACGCAGATACGCACCGCCCATGTGGCAAACATTTCTTCTGACATTTTGTCTCCAACTCTATAATATTTTTATTCATTAAAACGCATTAGACTTGCGCTTTTTTTAGCCACGCGCTGAGCATATGCGGTTGCAAAGCATCATACGCTTCAAATGGTTGGTGAATCCACGGATTATTTTCTAATGTATCCACACAATAATCTGGTTCATAACCCTCAGTACCCGCCAATTGTCCCGCATGACCTTTTTGCCACAGCACCGCTGAACGCACATCGGTAATCGCAGGATAAAACTCTTTCAAATGATTTTTGACAGCCGCCAAGGTCACACCTGTGTCAATCAAGTCGTCAACCAACAATACACTACCCGACAATTCACCTTGTGTCATGGTGATGTTTTTGGCAATGTCCAAAGCACCTTGCACCGTACCAATCGCTTCACGATATGAACTGGTGGATAAAATCGCCAAAGGCTTGTCAAAAATTCGACACAGCACATTGCCCGCCACCAAGCCGCCGCGCGCCAAACACAACACCACGTCAAAATGCCAGCCAGACTCGTAAATTTGCAAAGCCAGTCGCTCAATCATGCGGTGATAACCCTGCCAGTCAATATACAAATCAGTTTCGGTGGATTGCTGTGTGCTCATTTTTGAATGCTCCGAGGATGGGATTGCGAAAATATAAAGGGTAAATTGTAAGCCATTCAAGAATGCTTTGCTTACGATTTGCCATTTGCGAGAGGTCTTTTGATACCGCGTAAAACTTAAAAAGAAAAATCCACCGCGAACAGGTGGATTTCTAAATAACCCTATCAATGCATACTTAATTTTGAGCCACACCCAATTTTTTATTCATCGCATCCAGTAATGCTTGCGTTCGTTGCAAATGCGCGTGCATGGTGTGTTCCATTTTGTGAAACTCATGTTTGAGTTTATGGTCCACTTGTCTGAATGTTTGGTTAATTTGCTCTTTGGTTGAATTGATTTCTTGCTCTTTCAACTTTGACCAAGTATTCACAGTTTTTTTGTACAACTCATATTCGGCAGAAATTTTTTCTCTGAGCATGTTGACATCTTCTTTAAACTCCATACCATAAATATCTAAAGTTTTTTCAGCATGTTTAAACTTCATTTCGACTTCTGCTTTTTCGATGATAAAGCGCGGAATGCGACGCAATTTACGTGCCAAACCCAGTTGCGACAAACCATAAATCAACCATTTGGTTGGGTCATATTGCCACCATTTAACACCGTTGCGATAATCATATTGGAAAATGTGGTGAAAGTTATGGTAACCCTCACCCCAAGTAAACAATGCCATCAATGGATTATTGCGCGCTGTATTTTCGTCGGTATAAGGTTGCGAACCGCTGATGTGCGCCCACGAATTGATGAAAAAGGTAAAGTGGTGGCTAATCACCAAACGCAACAAACCCGCCAACAACATAACGCCCCATACATCACCACTCAAATAACCAATCGCCAAGGGGATTCCAAAATTGGTCAACACCGCCAAAAGGGTATAGTACTTGTGTTGGAACATCACCATTTTGTCTTTTTTCAAGTCAGGAACATTTTTATAATCTACGCGCCCGCTCGGATAATCGCGCAACATCCAGCCCATGTGCGAGAACCAAAAGCCCCGTTTGGCCGAATATGGATCTAAATCCACATCATCAACGAACCGGTGGTGGTTGCGATGACCTGCCGACCAAAATAGAATTGAGTTTTGCACCGCCATCGTGCCAAAAATCATCAATACAAACCGTACAGGCCAACTCGCTTCATACGCACGGTGCGCCCATAAACGGTGATATCCCGCAGTAATACTCAAACCATTTAACGGGAAAATGATAAAAAACGACACCCAAGCGGCAGTGCTAAAATCATAATTCCAGCTATACCAAGGAATCAAAATCAAAGCGAGCAGCGGGGTCAAAGTCAACACTAAAGTGGCAGGCCAATTGATTGGAGCTTTGGTTTTCTCTGTCGGTTCAATCTTCATAAAGTTTCATCTTTCCAATCCAATGGTTAAAATATTTATGCCAGCACACGGCACTAAAAAGTAATTAATCGTTTTTGTACGTTGCACCATGTCGGTTACAAATTTCGAGAGTTATGTTCGCCACAAACACTCTAAGAAACGATGATATTGAGTTTCAGACATGTAGCGCAATATGCAAAAAGGCTTATTGCGCCCTATGAATTAGGGGTTGGGAGTCTGTGATTGAACTTGTGAATAGTTGGTATCCAACAAAATTGGATTTTCTTTGTAATCTTCAATTTTTGGAGAGCAATTTTTTAGACGATAACGCTCTGCCAACACCTGATTGCGACGAACAAGCCCGCGCGCTTCTTGAGAAGCTGCATTCTTAGTATCCAAGAAAAACCAAGGAATTAGCAAAAACGCACCCGCCACAGTCGCCACAGCATTCCCAGCAATGTCATTATTGCGTTCTTTTGCCAAACCTTGGATTTCCTTGGTATTCAATACCATCGCTTCTAACAACTGCGAGCAACCCAAACCATCATCTCCAGGTTGAATGGCTGGCACAACCTTCGCCTCACGACCAGCACAACCAATTAACAATGAACTCGCGACGATTGCGCTGATGATTTGATTCAATTTCATTGAATACTCCTTAGATTATCAAAGACGCTAAGATTGTCCTCTCTGCGCGCCAAAAATGAGAGGTCCGATTTGCACTACTTTTAACCCACATAAATGATTGGGGCGCTGGCCATTAGCCTTACTTTTAACTCGTCTGATACATTCAATAACAGCAATCAAATCAGAAAATCACACATTACCCCAACACCAAAACCCCAGACTTATTAATTGTATGCACACGGTCAGGCCCTGTCGATACGATGTCGATGGGTACGCCACACACTTGCTCAATTCGGTTCAAATACGCTTGCGCATTCGCAGGCAATTCATCCCATTTCGTCAAGCCAAAAGTGGATTCAGACCAACCCGCAAAAGTTTCATACACAGGCACACAACGCGCGACTTCATCCGCACCACGCGGCAGTAAATCCACTTGTTTACCATCCACTTGGTAACCGACACACAATTTGACCTCAGACAAACCATCCAACACATCGAGTTTCATCATCGACAAGCCTGTGACACCATTGATTTGAATTGAGCGCTTGAGTGCGGCTGCATCAAACCAACCACAGCGACGCGCGCGCCCTGTAACTGAGCCGAATTCTTTGCCCACGTCCGCCATGTGCTTGCCGTTCGCATCGTTCATGCCTTCGGCATTGTACAGTTCAGTCGGGAAAGGTCCCGCGCCAACGCGCGTGCAATACGCTTTGGTGATGCCGAGTATGTAGTTCAATTGGGTGGGACCCACGCCCGCACCTGCCGCTGCCGCGCCCGCGACACAATTGGAACTGGTCACAAACGGATACGTACCGTGGTCAACATCCAATAATGTGCCCTGCGCACCTTCAAATAATAAGCGTCCACCTTTTGCTTGAATATCATGCAAGGTTGCCGATACATCGACCACCATCGGGCGCAGTTGTTCCGAAAATGCCAATGTTTCGTCCAATACCGTTTGATAATCCAATGCAGGCGCACCCAAATATTGCGTGAGCATGAAATTATGAAACTCCATCACTTCTTTGAGTTTTTCAGCGAACACATTTGCGTTGAGCAAATCTTGTACGCGCAGTGCACGACGTGCGACTTTATCCTCATACGCAGGACCAATGCCGCGCCCTGTGGTACCAATTTTCGCCGCACCTCGTTTGATTTCACGCGCTTGATCGACCGCAATGTGATATGGCAAAATCAAAGTACACGCTTCAGAGATGCGCAAACGCGAGCGCACATCCACACCAGCAGATTCGAGTTCGCCAATTTCTTTGAACAAGGCTTCAGGACTGAGCACCACGCCATTGCCAATAAAACACGGCAAACCCGCGTGCATAATACCCGATGGAATCAGACGCAAAACCGTTTTTTGACCATTGATAATCAATGTGTGACCTGCATTGTGTCCACCCTGAAAGCGCACCACCCCTTGCGTGGATTCAGAGAGCCAATCAATAATTTTGCCTTTACCCTCATCGCCCCATTGAGTACCAATTACAACCACATTGCCTTGCTTCGATTGCATTGCTGCGTCCATTGCTTTTCCTTCAATTTTCAAAAATCATTTAATCTGCGTTGTCTTCTCATAACCCATGAGAATCCAGCCCATCAGCACGCCTTAACCTGAACCACCCATTGACCCGCATCTTTGACCAATTCACGGTCACAGATAAATTCATCCTCTTCGTGTGCCACACCCACAGGCAACTGAATCACCACCTCACCTTGCGCACGCAGTGCGTTGATGGCATCGCGCAAGTCCGCATCCAAACCCCACGGCGCACCAATGGCAGATTTTGCAGGCACAGTCGGTAAAATTTCTGTGATTTCACGCAAATCCAATGAAAACCCAGTCGCTGGGCGCGCTCGTCCAAAACGCTCACCAATGCGATCGTAACGACCGCCACGCGCAATCGCGTTCGGCATCCCATCACAATACGCCGCAAAGGTCACACCTGTGTGGTAGCTGTAACCCGTCAAATCCGCCAAATCAAACTGCACCACACCCACGGTATCCAAACTTGCCAGCGTTTGTAAATCATTCAAAGCATGTTGTATGCGCGCATCATTGGGCAACACCGCGCGTGCACGTTCCAGTACCTCAACCCCACCGTACAAATCCAATAAAGCGAGCAAAGCAGTACGCACAGTCTCAGGGAAACCAGCCGTGCATTCGCGCAGAGCCGCCGTGTCTTTCGCCTGCAAAGCCGCGTACACAGCGGTCGTGTTTTTCACAGGCACATCCGCCAGCAAAGCGCGGACAATCTGTGCGTGCGACACATCCACGCGCACACCAGGTAATTGACAGAACCTCAGTGCTTCAATCAACAAAGTTTGAATTTCCGCATCGGCTTCCAAGCCTTGCTGCCCATACACTTCAGCCCCAATCATCAGAGGCTCGCGCGAAGTCAGCAAACCGACCGCGCGCGCGTGAAACACCGAACCAAAATAACACAAACGCGCCACACCTTGACGGTTCAACAAATGCGCATCGATTCGAGCCACCTGCGAAGTCATATCGGCGCGAATTGCCAAAGTACGTCCCGTCGCGTGATCCGCCCATTTGACCGTGCGCAACTCCAAATCCTCGTCTTCATCATCGAGCAGCGCGTCGGTGTATTCAACCAAAGGTGGAATCACCAACTCATAGCCATAGCGTTTAAATAAATCCAATAAACCACGGCGCAAAGCCTCCAACGAGCGAGCCTGTCGAGGCAGCACATCCGAAATCTGATCGGGCAAAACCCAAGCATTGGTATTCATATCGTATCCAAAATCAATATCGCAGCACACGCACAAAAAAACACGCCATTCTTTGTGGTGAAAAGGCGTGTTATCGTTTTGCGTGTAGTGAGGAAAATCCTCGTGCTTTTCAGCGTTATTCTACGGGAAAATGAAGGAAATTGGTAAAAATTTAAGGTATTTAAATAGATACAAGCATTGAGGTAAGGCATGCGTAGGGCGGGCATTGCCCACCGTTCATCATTCATAATGATCAACACGGTATTTTCACCAACTTAAAACCGTCTGTCCAAACTCAAATAAATTCGATTTTTCTGAAACGAATACATACTGATATTGCTGCGAGTACGGGTGTATTCGAAGTTTAATTTTGGCATCACCCCATACCAATACCAGCCACGGTTCCACAGCGTCAGCGTACCGCTGTATTCGCGTTCATCACGACGCACACCAAAAAACCCCTCTGCATCGAACAACTTATTCGCCACGCCCAATTGCACTTGTGCCGACATATTCAGAGGCAACTCGCGCGCCATGCCCACACGATAACCCACTCGAAACGAGGAGTCACTCGCATCCTGCGTTTGATCATCCGTCACATCCACGCCTACAAACACTTGGGTTTTGGTATTCAATGTATAACTGGAACTCAGTGAAACAAAATGATATGCACCGTCTAAAAAACTGCGCTCATCGTAGCGATTTTTACCATATTCATACGCACCACCCACCTGCCAATTGGGCGTGATTAAATACGAACTATTCAAGCGCGCACCATAAGTATCAGAGTACGACTGTCCAGCAAACCAGCGTTTTTGATAAAACGGCACCAGTGCAAACACTTTGCGTGCGCTTTGCCATTGATAGCCCACATTCATTCGAGCAATGATGTCATCATAGTCATGACGATTCCAGTAGGACTTACCGTTCAAATTCACGCTTGTGGTCACTGCGTGCTGGTCAGAAATATAAAAATCCCGCGCCACATTTGTACCATAACTCAAACCTTGCCCAGCCTTGGGCAGACTCGCTTCGCTTAAATACAAACGAGTTGGCTGACCATTGATGGAAATCATCCTATCAGAAGAAGCATTGTTGACATTGTCATCGCTGACATAATTGATATAACCATTCACACGCCAACCACTGCGCTGACGAATGGCCGATAAATACTGATCCACCAGCTTGAGCACAGGTTCAGGTGGATTGTCCGCCTGAGCTTTTTCGAATTGGAAAGTCGCCGCCTCATTTTCTTGATTTTCAAACAAAGCCTGCGCGAGGTACATCCGCACGGGTGTCAACTCAGCACTGGCATTGAGAATTTGACGATAGGTCGTAATCGCGCGTGGGTAATCGCCCTGAGCATGTGCCAAGCGTGCTTGGGCATAGCGCAGCAGCGTTTCATCACGCGTCTGTGACTGTGCATACATCGGCAATAAATGCGCGACCACACCCCATGCTTGTCCCTCAACCGCTTTGTCCAAAATCGAAGCGAGCAAAGCAGGATCGCTCGCCAACTGCTCATCCGTGACAGCTATAGACTTCGGGACAGATGCGTCTTTGCCCACATCCATCGGGCGGGGTGATTCAGGTAAAACCGCAGCCGGATTAGCAGGTGTGGGTTTATAAACCTCTTGCGCGTATGCGTTGCTGAAACACAGAGCAGACAGTACTATCACGAGCCGTTTTGGGAAGAAAATCATGGTATATTTCGCATCAAATTTCATTAAAAAAAGCGAGGCTCACCTCGCTTTTTCGTATTACCATACAAATTATTGCTTTTTTGCCCCGAAAGAAAAGGCGTTACTAACACTTGGATTATCATCAGTTGGATTAAACACCGCTATACCACCCAACTCTTGTGCCGCTGGACCAAAAAATGAACCCGAGTATTTACCATTTTGTACGTCACGATTCATCATCGTACCCGCAAATGAACTACCTGAAATGGGTGCTTGGTTAAAGCGTATTTCAGCACCATCAGCCACTTGACCTGAAATTGTTTTCGCACCGAAATCCACGTTAAACGAAACAGGCGGAGTTTGAAAATAAAAATTATCAACCCCTTCATTCAAACCCACAGCCAACCCCTTATACATAGCCGTACCTGACGTGGGCATATCGACAGTTTTCTGTCCGACATAAAACACATCGCCCGCTACCAAATTATCTACAGAGGCAATTGCGCCAAAGCGAGAGTAGGCATAGGTCGTGCCGCCAATCATTTGTTTATTCGCACCCACGGTCATATCCACCACTGTACCCGCCGTGATACCACGTGAAGTGACATCAATCTCGGTGCCATTGAAGTTATAGGTGTACTTGGCATTTGCTGCATCATAAGTCGCAGTACCAGCAGTCGCACCACCTTCTATTTTTATGCCTTGAAAAACCGAATTGACGGGGGTCGTTGTGCCACCTGTCGTACCACCCGTAGTTCCACCCGAACCACCACCTGTACTTGGACCTGTAGCACCCGAGCCACTTCCACCTGAACCACAGGCAAACAACACACTGGTGCTTGCTGCAAGCAAAATCATTTTATACACATTCTTCATAACCACTCCTATTCATTTTAAGGTCTACACTACGATACGTTTTATTCGCAAATCCATCTCACCATCCCTTATACGCTATACAATCAAAGGCTTGATGATTCCACACTGCAAATTATTGCTTTTTTGCACCGAAAGAAAAGACATCATTATCATTACCATCGACATCTATATTAAATTTACCGATGCCGCCCAACTCTTCTGCGGTAGGACCAAAAAAAGAACCTGCATAGCTACCACTTTGCGTACCATTTGACAATGTACCCGCAAATGAATTTCCTGTTATGGGTGCTTGATTAAATCGCGTTGGCAAGCCGTCAAGTTGGCCCGATATGGTTTTCGCACCAAAATTCACATCAAACGAAACGGGCGCATAGGCAAAAGCAGTTGACCCAGCACCACTTCCATTTGGAAGTCCAATCCCGAGCCCCTTATACACTGCAACCCCAGACGTTGGCATATTGACAGTTTTTTGTCCGACATAAAAAACGTCGCCCGCATCTAAATTACCCACTGGACCAATGGCACCAAAGCGCGAATAGGCATAGGTTGTGCCGCCAATCATTTGTTTATTACCACCCACGGTCATATCCACTACCGTGCCCGCCGTGATGCCTCGCGAAGTGACATCAATCTCAGTGCCATTGAAGTTGTAAGTATATTTGGCTTTGGCCGCATCGTAGGTTGCTGTGCCAGCAGCCGCACCACCTAAGTTTTTAGCACCTTGAAAAACCGAATTAACGGGAGTCGTTGTACCACCTGTTGTGCCGCCAGACGTACCACCCGTGGTTCCACCTGTACTTGGACCGGTAGCACCTGAACCGCTACCACTTGAACCACATGCAAACAGCACACTGGCACTTGCTACAATTAAAATCGTTTTACAAACATTTTTCACAATCGCTCCTCTCATTTATTTAAGACAGTACGCATTGAAATTTCGGTCTCAAGACTACCCCACCCCAATATACTATGTCAAGTCGAAAGGTTGATTATTCACATATTTGTTTCATTATTGTATTTTCCTTTATAAATATTCACGGATATCCCTATTTTTTCAATTTTGCAAACGCCGCCGCAAACGCGGTCTCTGTCACTGGAATATTGGATTGACGTGCATTGCCTGTCGAATGGCTTTTGTCCGAACGACGCTCATGAGAACGTTCACGTGCCGCACCCGCGTTGGATGCGCCACCCATGCTGCTCGGCACATCATCCATGCGCATACTCAAACCGATGCGCCCACGCGCCACATCCACTTCCATGACTTTGACTTTAACCAGTTGCCCCGTTTTAACCACTTCGCGTGGGTCTTGTATAAATTTATTTGCCAGCGCAGAGATGTGTACCAAGCCATCCTGATGCACGCCAATATCGACAAACGCACCGAAATTCGCCACATTGGTAATCACGCCTTCGAGTACCATGCCGATTTGCAAGTCTTTAATTGACTCAACGCCTTCGCTAAAGGTTGCGGTTTTAAACTCACCGCGTGGATCGCGCCCTGGTTTTTCGAGTTCGTTAAAAATATCCATCACCGTTGGCAAGCCGAATTTCTCGTCGGTAAATTCGGCTGGCGAAATGCCTTTGAGGGCTTCTTTATTGCCCATGACTTCGCGGATGGATTTTTGGATGCGGCTCAGTATGCGCTCCACTACGGGATAGGCTTCTGGGTGGACTGCGGAGGCATCCAGCGGATTGACTTTATCCGTTAAACCGGGGGTTTCAATATTGATGCGCAAAAACCCAGCCGCTTGCTCAAAGGTTTTTTCGCCCAAACGCGGCACTTTTTTGAGTTCGTTGCGGTTGATAAATGCGCCATTGGCTTCGCGAAACTCAACCACGTTTTTCGCCAACACCGCGTTCAAGCCCGACACGCGCGCGAGCAACTGCACCGAGGCGGTGTTGACATCCACGCCGACCGCGTTCACGCAGTCCTCAACCACCGCGTCCAAGCCACGCGCGAGTTCGCGCTGATTGACATCGTGCTGATACTGCCCCACGCCGATGGATTTCGGGTCAATTTTCACCAACTCTGCCAATGGGTCTTGCAAACGCCGAGCAATTGACACCGCACCGCGCAGCGACACATCCAAATCAGGGAATTCTTTGGCGGCGAGTTCGGACGCAGAATACACCGATGCGCCTGCTTCGGACACCACGATTTTTTGTACACCGCTGTTTTGACCTCCGACGATTTTAATCACATCTGCGGCGAGTTTTTCGGTCTCGCGACTGGCTGTGCCGTTGCCAATCGCTATGAGTGATACATTGTGTTGTTTAATCAATTTAAGCAAGGTGTTCATCGAGCCATCCCAATCATTGCGCGGCTGATGTGGGTAAATCGTGTCGGTGGCGAGTAGTTTACTGGTCGCATCCACCACCGCCACTTTTACACCCGTGCGAATCCCAGGGTCTAAGCCCATGATGACTTTATGCCCTGCTGGCGCGGCAAGGAGTAGATCACGCAGGTTTTTACCAAACACGTTAATCGCCTCGGTTTCCGCGCCCTCGCGCAGTGTGCCGAGCAATTCGGTTTCAAGGTGCAGTTGCAGTTTCACGCGCCACGCCCAACGCGCACAGTTGAGCAAAAACGCATCCGCAGGGCGATTCATGTCTTTGATATTAAAGTGTTGAGAAATAGTTGCCTCGCATGGGTGTGGCGTGAGGCTTTCTAAATCCTCAGCCAAGCCCAAGCGCACGCTCAAAATCCCCTCATTGCGTCCACGAAACATTGCCAATGCGCGGTGCGACGGAATCCCTGCGTATTGCTCGGAGTAATCAAAGTAGTCTTGGAATTTTTGCCCTTCGACTTGTTTGCCTTCAATCACCGTGGCATAGACCACGCCGTGTTTATTCAAATATTCACGCAGTTTTGCCAACAACTCCGCACTCTCCGAGAACTCCTCAGCGAGGATGTCGCGCGCGCCGTCCAAAGCGGCTTTGGTATCGGTAATGCTCGCCTCGGCATTGAGGTATTTTTGTGCCTCTTCTTCAGGGACGAGCAATGGATTCTCAAGCAAAGCGTGTGCCAATGGCTCCAAACCCGCTTCACGGGCGATTTGCGCGCGGGTGCGGCGTTTGGGTTTATACGGCAAATACAAATCTTCTAAAACCTGCTTGGTCATCGCTGCCTCAATGGCTACGGATAACTCAGGCGTGAGTTTGCCTTGTTCCTCAATCGATTTCAAAATCGTTGTGCGCCGCTCCTCCAGCTCGCGCAAATAGCGCAAGCGTTCATCCAAATCACGCAATTGCGTGTCATCCAACCCTTGAGTGACCTCTTTACGGTAACGCGCGATGAACGGCACGGTCGCGCCTTCGTCCAACAATTGCACGGTCGCACTCACCTGCTCGGTACGAATTCCCAAATCACTGGCAATTTGGGGGATAATACGTTTCTTCAAGATATCCAACACAGTCAAATCACTCATTGTCATTCCAATTATGCTTTTTAAAATCAAACAGTTACTTCAATCCATCATAGCCCAAGGGCATGTTTTGCCTTGGAAAATAGGCGCGTATTGTGCCACAACTGTTTACCTTATGGGCTGTGCAAGCGCGAATAATGCCCTCGTCCAAAACGACCCTTTATCCAACGAAAACCTACAAGCGCGTGCCAGTCAAATACACAGCCTTGAAGAAGCACAAACAATCGAAGCCAACGCGATTGATCAGCAACAACTGGCTGACACCACCCTCGAGCAAGCAAAAGTTGCGTGCTACCGCAAATTTTTCGTCAACCGCTGTTTAGACCAAGTCAATCAAACCCGCAACGATGCATGGGATGCGTCGCAAATTGAGCGCAGCGCAGCGCGCCTGTACATCCGTCAGCAACAAGCCGAAGCACAACGTCTTGCCTTGACCGAAAAATTAACAACCTACAACCGCGAAGAGGCCGCCAAAGCCCCGCTGCGGGCGCAAAATGCCGCTGCCTATCAAGCGCGTCAACAGGCTTATCAAGCCAAGCTCGCGCAAGCACAGGCACAACAACAAGCCGATGCACCCAAACGTGCGCAAAACGTAGAGGACTTTAACGCCAAGGTCAAACGCATTGAAGCCATCAAACAAAAACGCATGGACGATGCCAAGAAATTGATGCCTCAATGAGTTCCATGAGTTCGCCCCCACCCATTACCTTTGAGCAGTCGCACAACCTCACGCAGATTTTTGGTGCGGATGGCACACTCGCCCACCGTTTGCCATTTTTTAATCCGCGCCCAGAGCAGCTCGAGATGGCTCAAGCGGTCACGCAAGCGTTGAACAATACTTCCTGTGCGGTGCTTGAGGCCGGCACAGGCACGGGCAAAACCTTCGCTTACCTTGTACCGACTTTGCTTTGGGGCGGCAAGACCATTATTTCCACAGGCACCAAAACCCTGCAAGACCAATTATTCGAGCGCGATTTACCGACCATCCGCGATGCGCTCGGCGCGCCTGTGACGATTGCCTTACTCAAGGGGCGGGCGAATTATGTCTGTCACTATCACCTTGACCGCACGTTAATGAATGGTCGCTTATTGGGACGCGACGACGCGGCGCACCTCAAACGCATTCGCAAAGACCTCAATCATGTCAAACGCGGTGATAAGGCCGAATGGCCAGACATTCCCGATGACGCGCTGGTGTGGCAACAGGTCACTTCGACACGCGAGAATTGTTTGGGTTCCGATTGCCCCAATCACAAAGAATGCTTTGTGATGAATGCGCGCAAAGAGGCACAATCCGCCGACGTGATTGTGGTCAACCACCATTTGTTTTTTGCCGATGTGATGCTGCGCGAAGAAGGCATTGCCGAACTTCTACCCGCAGTCAACACGGTGGTCTTTGATGAAGCGCACCAAGTGCCCGAAGTCGCCAGTATATTTTTTGGACAACAATTCTCGACTGCACAAATCATCGACTGGGCGCGCGACATTCAAGCCGAGGGCATCACCCATGTGCGCGATGCCGCCGATTGGCGCGAAGTCAAAGACGTATTGGAGCGCGCTGCCAAAGACGTGCGCATCGCCTGTGGCACAGACAATGGTCGCTGGAGCGTGGCGCAATTGCCCGACAATTCGCCGATTTGGGATGCCTTAGGCAAACTACAAACCACCATCAACGACACGCTCAAAATCATCGAGCCTGTGTGCGAGCGCGCCGAAACCATTGAGCAATTGTCAGTGCGTTTAGAACAACTGTCCGAGCAATTGACCCAATGGCAAGAACTACAATCGGATGAAATGGTGCGTTGGATAGAGGCTTTCTCGCACACCGTGCGCCTGAATGCCACGCCATTGTCAGTCGCCGAGCCATTCACCCGCCAACGCGAGTCCGACCATCCGCGCTCGTGGATATTTACCTCGGCGACGCTGTCGGTGCGCAATGATTTCACTTTATTTAAAGAACAACTCGGGCTACACGATGCGCACACCGCAACGTGGGAGTCACCGTTTGATTTTGCCAAGCAAAGTTTGCTGTACGTGCCCAATGGCTTGCCTGAACCGTGGGACAGAAATTTTGGCAACATCGTCTTGCAAAAAATCTTCCCCATGCTGCGCGCTTCAAATGGTCGGGCGTTCTTACTGTGCACCACATTGGCCGCGGTCAAACGCTATGGCGCGTGGCTGACCGAGCAAATTGACAAATATGATTTGGACTGGACGCTGTTGATACAGGGCGAGTCCTCACGCACTGAATTGCTCAATCAATACCGCGAAGCGAAAAATCCGGTGTTGATTGGCTCGCAAAGTTTTTGGGAGGGCGTGGATGTGCGCGGTGAGGCATTGTCCTTGGTCATCATCGACAAACTACCGTTCGCGCCACCCGATGATCCCGTGCTGGCGGCGCGCCTGCGCGTGATTGAGGCGCGTGGTGAAAATGGTTTTATGGCGTATCAGGTGCCGCAAGCGGTGATTAACCTCAAGCAAGGCGCGGGACGATTGATACGTTCTGAAACCGACCGTGGTGTGCTGATGATTTGCGACTCGCGCTTGATTACCAAACGCTATGGTGGACGCATTTGGCAGTCATTGCCACCTTTTGCCCGTACACGCGAGGAATCAGTGGCGTGTGGCTTTTTTGAGGGCGGTCTTGAGAATGGCAAGGCGTAATGTCCACAAAACGAACACAAGTGTAAAGTTTGTAAAGTTCGCTGCAAATACCCATTTGAGCGTCAACTTATGCGCACATTGACTTGTTACAATACGCACGTTCGGTGAAGAACACTATCGAGCAAAAATGAAAGGATTTTTCATGCAAGCAATCAAATATTCAAACATCACTCGTACAGTTGCCAATTTTGGCATTGCATTGGGCGCAGTGTGCCTGATGACCAGCGCACACGCAGGTGCGATTGAGGATTTACAAAGTTTTAACAGCAATTTCAAAACCGCTTCGGGCAACTTCACCCAGCAGGTCAAAGGCAAAACCACCAAGTCCAGTTCGGGCTCATTCACTTTCTCACGCCCAGGGAAATTCCGCTGGACGTACACATCACCTTACGAACAAGTTTTGGTCAGCGATGGCAAAACCCTGAGCATCTATGACAAAGATTTGAAACAAGTGACCAAACGCTCACTCGGCAGCGCGATTGGTTCGTCGCCTGCGGCGGTGTTGTTTGGCAGTGGTGATTTATCGAAAAACTTCACGCTGACCGATGCGGGCGAGCGCGATGGACGCAACTGGGTGTACGCCAAACCGCGCGGACAATCGAGTTTCGAGAGTGTGAACATCGGTATGAAAAATGGCGTGCCCGATGCGGTGGTGTTGTTTGACAACTTTGGTCAAACCACGATTTTATTTTTCTCAGGCTTTCAGAAAAACCCCAGTGTTCCAGCGAGCACCTTCGTTTTCACCCCACCCGCAGGAACTCGCACTTCTAAATAATTAAATGTTTTTTCCTATTCCCACGCGAGCGTGGGAATAATTGTCAAACAAAACCGCTTTTTACACATTGCTTTCACTGTGTTGTTGGTATCGTCTCAACTCTTTTTTTGGGTCGTGAGGACGACTATTGCTATAAGCAAATGCCACGTGTTGCCTACCGTAATCGTCTACAATTTCACACTTAATTGTTGTCGGCTTTGCCAGAGCAGAGCGATAAAAATGATACTCAGCCTTAAACTCCGATTCAAACTCAACTCGAATCCACACAAACTTGACCCAATCTTGCGGAATGTGCAACTTACTCAACATTGAAAATAACAACGTCTGATACTTTTGAATCATTGGTTCAAACTCAGGATTTGAGGGATACATGCGTTTTGTAACCAGTTCAATCTGTACGCTTTTCACTGCTTGCTTAACTGCTAACCGATATAATCTCCCTATACCCCAATAGCCGCCCACATCGTTATTACGACTATTAAACGAGTGAGCCAAGCCATAAGCCACATTGACTAATTCTTTTCTTCGAGCCATAGGGAACCTCGGGTATTCTATTTCGCTCGCACCGCAATATAAAAATTCACCGCCATGGATTCGCGCCCCTCAACCAATTCAGGTTGAGACACCGCATCGCTGACCATTTCCGTTTTCATCATCGCCACAGGTGCAGCATACATACGCCCTGAGTAGCCATTGCATGGGTTGTTGGGCATGGTGTTCATATGCGCCACACGCCACGCAGAAACAGGTTGTCCAAAAGCTTTGGCGACCGAAGCAATGCGCGCCTTAACATCGGCAAACGCCATATCGTCCAATTGTTGTGCGGCAAGACGGCGACCCTCAGGCGACAAATAGGTGTTCATACTGCCGACTTGGATGCCCATGCCTTGCAGTTGCGCAGCAATTTCGGTGATGTCGGTGATTTTTTTGCTGGTTAAGGTATAGGATTGTCGAACCGTCCATTTTTTAATCGGTTGACCGTCCTCATCACGTTCTTGGTAGGTGTTGTAGTTGGCATTTTCAAATACCACCGCTGGGTATTTTTGCTTAATCATGCGCACCGCTTGTGCCATGGTGGCATTGACCTTATCAGCGGCCTGCACCTTGTCGCGCTCGGTCGCCACCATTTCGATGTTCATCACTGCGGTGTCGTGCGCCACTTGCTTTTCTGCACTGGCGCACATTTCTACGAGTGAACCATTTTGGTTGATGTTGACGGTTTCTGCCTGCGCCGTGAGCGTGGCAATGCCGAGCAGCGCGCCAACCATGAGGGTATGCTTGAATGTCATATAAACTCCTTGTGTGTTGAATCAATTGTAATGCTTTTGTTGAATTTGCGTTTACTTTTGCGCTTACTTGATTGCGGGTCAAGCCCGCAATGACCTGCTCATAAAAAAGCAGGGACAAAATGATTTTGCCCCTGCTTTTTGTACCACCATCAAACCACCCAAATATCAAAGCACCTTAGTTTTTAGTTTTATCAATGATTTTGTTCGCAGTAATCCAAGGCATCATCGCGCGCAATTTGCCACCCACGATTTCAATTTGATGCGCTGCATTGTTGCGACGATGTGCGTGCATCGATGGGTAGTTCATCGCACCTTCAGTGATGAACATTTTCGCGTATTCGCCAGATTGAATGCGTTTGAGTGCATTGCGCATGGCTTCGCGTGATTGCTCGTTAATCACTTCTGGACCTGTCACGTATTCGCCATACTCAGCGTTGTTGGAAATCGAGTAGTTCATATCGGCAATGCCGCCCTCGAACATCAAATCAACAATCAATTTCAATTCGTGCAAACATTCAAAGTACGCCATTTCTGGTTTGTAACCCGCTTCAACCAAAGTTTCAAAACCCATTTTCACGAGTTCAACCGCGCCACCACACAATACGGCTTGCTCGCCGAACAAGTCGGTTTCGGTTTCGTCCTTGAATGTGGTTTCGATGATGCCTGTGCGACCACCGCCCACGCCTGAAGCGTATGCCAATGCCACGTCACGCGCTTGACCAGAAGCGTCTTGATACACCGCAATCAAATCAGGTACGCCACCACCGCGCACAAATTCTGAACGCACGGTGTGACCTGGGGCTTTGGGTGCAACCATAATCACGTCCAAGTCAGCGCGCGGCACGACTTGGTTGTAGTGAATCGCAAAACCGTGTGCAAACGCCAATGTACCGCCTTGTTTCAAATTCGGTTCAATTTCAGTGGCATACAATTTAGATTGGAATTCGTCTGGGGTCAAAATCATGACCACGTCAGCCGCGGCCACTGCGTCTTTCACTTCGGCCACTTTCAAACCATGGTTTTCGGCTTTTTTCCAAGAGGCTGAATCCTTGCGCAAACCCACGGTGACATCCACGCCGCTGTCTTTGAGGTTCAAAGCGTGCGCATGGCCTTGTGAGCCGTAACCAATGATGGCTACTTTTTTAGCGCGGATGACTGATAAATCACAATCTTTATCGTAAAAAAGTTTCATTTTGTTTCCTTTTTATATTCATTAAATAAAGTTAAAACTGCTTTTTGAATCCTTGAATCTTGAATTCCTAAACCCGCAAACCGCGCTCACCGCGACCAATACCCGATGGCCCTGTGCGCACAGTTTCTAAAATCAAACCGCGATCAATGGCTTGCAAAAACGAATCATTTTTCGCCAAATTACCCGTGACCTCTATTGTATAGGCTTTGTCCGTTACGTCCAAGATACGCCCACGGAAAATATCTGCCAAACGTTTGAGCTCTTCACGGTCTTTACCGACCGCACGGACTTTGACCATAAGCAATTCACGTTCAACAAACGCGCCATCGGTCAAATCCTGCACTTTGTACACTTCAATCAGGCGGTTCAAATGCTTGGTGATTTGCTCCATGACATCATCTGAACCCACCGAAGTGATGGTCATGCGTGATAAGGTCGGGTCTTCGGTCGGTGCAACGATCAGTGATTCAATGTTAAACCCACGAGAAGAGAATAAACCGACCACACGCGACAGCGCGCCTGCTTCATTTTCGAGTAATACTGAAATAACGTGTCTCATATTATTCTCCTCGTTTCAAATGGGGGCCAGCGGACTGAAGCACTTCTGGTGGTGGACGCAAAAGCATTTCCGACATGCCTTTACCCGCCTGCACCATCGGGAACACGTTCTCAGATTGATCCACTTGAAAATCGATGAACACCAAACGATCTTTTAATGCCAAAGCCTCTTTCAACGCACCTTCCACATCCGCATCGCGTTCAATGCGCATACCGACATGACCATAAGCCTCAGCGAGTTTGACAAAATCTGGCAAAGCATTGAAATAGGTTTGTGAGTAACGTTCATCGTAAATCAATTCTTGCCATTGGCGCACCATACCAAGGTAGCCGTTGTTCAAACTAAAAATCTTAATCGGCAAGTTGTATTCTTTACAGGTCGAGAGTTCTTGAATACACATTTGCACCGAACCTTCGCCCGTGATACAGCACACATCGGCCTCAGGATGGAGTTTTTTCACGCCCATCGCATACGGAATGCCCACGCCCATCGTACCCAAACCACCTGAGTTAATCCAACGACGTGGCTTTTCAAACGGATAGTATTGCGCAGCAAACATTTGATGTTGCCCCACATCCGAGGTAATGAAGGCATCGCCGCCTGTCAGGCGGTGCAAGGTTTCGATGACTTTTTGTGGTTTGACCAATTGGCTATCGCGGTCATATTTCAGACTGTCGACTTCACGCCATTCGTTAATCTGTTTCCACCATTTTTCAATGCGCGCGGCAGGACGACCTTGAGTCGAGATGGCGTTCATCTCAGTCAATTGCGTGAGCATATCGCTCAAAACGTCTTTGACATCGCCGACAATCGGTACATCAGCGCGCACGCGTTTGGAAATTGAAGAAGGATCGACATCAATATGAATGATTTTGCGCGATACTTGCGAGAAATGTTTGACATTACCAACCACGCGGTCATCAAAACGCGCGCCAACACTGATAATCACATCGGCATGCTGCATGGCCATATTGGACTCATAATTGCCGTGCATTCCAGGCATACCGAGATACAAATTAGACGAGGCGCGATAACCGCCCAAACCCATTAAGGTGTTGACGCAGGGCATCCCCAGCGTATCAACCAATTGATTCAACTGCGGCGCAGCATCGGACAAAATCACGCCACCGCCCGCGTAAATCACAGGACGCTCGGCGTTCATCAACATCATCAAGGCTTTTTTAATTTGCCCACTGTGACCTTTGACCACAGGATTGTACGAGCGCATTTCAACCGACTCAGGATAGCCGTCGAACTTGCATTTATTATTTGAAATGTCCTTGGGGATGTCAATTAAGACTGGGCCAGGGCGACCTGTTTTGGCGATATGAAATGCCTTTTTAATGGTCACAGCCAACTGACGCACGTCTTTGACTAAAAAATTATGCTTCACAATCGGGCGCGTCACGCCGACCGCGTCACACTCTTGGAACGCATCTTGACCAATCAGTGCTGTGGGCACTTGGCCTGAAATCACCACCATTGGAATCGAATCGTAATAAGCGGTGGCAATCCCAGTGACAGCATTGGTCAAACCTGGGCCGCTGGTCACCAATGCCACACCAATTTCGCCGTTGCTCGATGAGCGCGAATAGGCATCCGCCGCATGAACCGCTGCTTGCTCATGGCGCACCAAAATATGCTCAATTCCTGATTGTTGATGCAAAGCATCGTAGATGTACAACACAGAACCGCCGGGGTAGCCAAAAATATGCTTAACGCCCTCTGCTTGCAAACACTGTACTAAAATTTCTGAACCTGTTAGTTCGATTGACATGAGAATCCCTTTCAAGGTCAAATTCGAGCCTCGTCACACGAATATGTGCGATTGATGCTTTGTTGCTAAACTTATGTGCATGCTTCGCAGATAAAACAAAGCCTGTCACCGTTTACCACCCCAGCATCCATCCAACACACACCCAACGTGCGAGGTGCTTTGAGAATGAATGGATGCGAATAAAGCGATTGTGTCGCTCACCCGCAAACAAGAATGCGTATTTAAATCACTCGGATAAAGCCATTCCATACGCATGAACCCACAACGATACTGAAATTCGCTGATGCGGTCAAGTTCTTCACCAAAAATCACCATTAAACTGAATAAAACCGCATAAAAACCACATCAACGGCGGCAAAATCGTTCGCGCCCACAGCGGTACGCAGCGACCTCAAACCGATTGTCCCAATAATAATGTCGTCCGCGCAACCATTGCCACGCGCTTTCTAAAAAATACGCGGGCAAAAAAAACACACCCCACAACGCATATTGGCGCACATGCGTGAATTCATGCGCACCGATGGGACGCACCGACCAAATTTGATTGAGCCAAACCACATGACCCAAAGTCATACCCGACACAGAACCCAAAGGCAAATAAGACAAAATCGGAGATAACCAACCGCCCCACGCCACCACAGCGGGCGTATTGCCATAGCGCAGCACCGCCCAACGCGTCCCTGTTGGGCGTAATAAAACCGCCACCACAAAAGCAAACAAGGTCACAGGCAAAGCCCACAGCATACCGAGGGTAAACAAAATTTTATTCACAGGTTTCATTCAAATACAAACGAGGGATGTGCGATAATCGATAGAAATATCTCGTGCGTCATTGCGAGCCAGTTTTATCGGCGCGGCAATCCATCCTATATTCAATTAAATAACGTTGTGTGGATTGCTTCACTACGTTCGCAATGACAACATACAAAAACACACAGGACACCCATGTTTGCACGCGTCACGGGCACACTGCTCGAAAAAAAACCACCACAAATCGTGGTCGATACCGCATCGGGATTGGCATACGAAATTGATGTGCCAATGAGCACATTATATACGCTCCCCGAAGTCGGGCAAGCGGTCAGCCTGTATTTACATTTGGCGATACGCGAGGATGCGCATGTCTTGTACGGCTTTGCCAGTGCGTCCGAGCGCGCGAGTTTTCGTCAATTGATTAAAATCACAGGAATTGGTGCACGCACCGCTTTGGGCATACTATCAGGTTTGTCCTCAAATGATTTACAGCAAGCGATTGCCCAACAAGATGTGAGCCGCCTAACCAGCATCCCTGGAATTGGCAAAAAAACCGCTGAACGATTGGTACTTGAACTCAAGGACAAAGTAACAAACTTGAATTTCGATTATCAAGCCAGCGCGAACACAAGTGAACATCCTGTACGTGCGGATGTCGGCGCAGCTTTGGTTGCATTGGGTTACGGTGACAAAGAGGTCAATACCATTATGAAAAACTTTCCCAGTGATTTGGATGTCAATGAAGGCATACGTTGGGCATTACAGCAATTATCCAAATAAGCAATCCACACGAGCACACCATGAGCACCATAGTCACCGACGATTTTTCTGAGCACTTACCAAGCAAACATTCGCAAGAGCGTTTGATTGAAGCTGAGCCACTCTCAACTGTCGAGGAGCAATCCGAACGCGCCTTGCGTCCGAAACTATTGGACGAATACGTTGGGCAAATTAAAATCCGTGAGCAACTGGATATTTTTATCGGTGCGGCACGCACGCGCAAAGAAGCCCTTGACCATACCCTACTGTTTGGCCCACCTGGTTTGGGTAAAACCACCTTGGCGCACATCATCGCACGGGAAATGGGCGTCAATCTGCGTCAAACTTCAGGGCCTGTATTAGAGCGCGCAGGCGATTTGGCGGCATTATTGACCAACCTCGAAACCAATGATGTGTTGTTCATCGATGAAATTCATCGGCTGTCGCCTGTGGTCGAGGAGATTCTCTACCCTGCTTTAGAAGATTATCAAATTGATATTATGATTGGCGAAGGCCCTGCCGCACGTTCGGTCAAACTGGATTTAAAACCCTTTACCCTCATCGGCGCGACCACACGCGCGGGCATGTTGACCAACCCATTGCGTGATCGATTTGGGATTGTCGGGCGTTTGGAGTTTTACACCATCGCCGAACTCACACACATCGTCAAACGCTCTGCAGGTTTGCTCAACTGTGAGATTGATGAGCATGGCGCATCTGAAATCGCACGCCGTTCACGCGGCACACCACGTGTGGCCAATCGTCTGCTGCGCCGCGTGCGCGATTATGCACAAGTCAAGTCCAACGGTGTGATTACGCAAAAAACCGCCGATGCCGCACTGAAAATGCTCGATGTGGATTCGGCGGGTTTGGATGTGATGGACAAAAAATTACTCGAAGCGATTTTGTATCGCTTTAACGGCGGCCCCGTCGGTCTGGACAATTTGGCAGCCTCCATCGGCGAGGCCAAAGACACCATCGAAGACATCATCGAGCCGTATCTCATCCAACAAGGTTATTTGCAACGCACGCCGCGTGGGCGCATCGCCAGTGCGATGACTTATCAGCATTTTGGAGTCAGTCCACCCGCCGAAAGTGCTCTATTACTCTAAAAGTTCCAATGGATACACAGTGTTACAAAGGGTCGTCATCTTAAAAAATGAGGTGTGATACACTCGCAAGTTAAAATCATTCTGGCCTTTATTTCACACCCTCGCATGCGGAGCACCCAATGCAAAGCACCCAAACCAAAATCACACACTTTGCCAATCGAGCCACCAAGTGGATTGGTTCGCCCACTTCGCTTGTGGTGCATACCATTTTTTTTATTGGCGCATTTGGGCTCATCTTTTTTGGTGTTGCTTTTGACCAAATTTTGCTTGGGATGACAACGATTGTATCGTTTGAAGCCATCTATCTTTCAATTTTCATTCAAATGACGGTCAATCAACAAACCGAAGCACTTCATGAAGTGCGTGAAGACATCGAGGAAATTCAAGAAGACGTTGGTGAGATTCAAGAAGATATTGAGGAAATTCAAGAAGACACAGAAGACTCGTCAAGCGAGGAATCAACCGAAAAACGAGTATTGCTCAAGGTGGTGAACAACAAGCGCAAACCCACCAAGTCAAAACCCATCAATCGTTAAGGTTTGATTTTAGATATTAGAATTTCACCAATTGGGTAATGTCAGTCCCAAAAAGCCACCGCAACGGCCGCAACCACCAAAGCAAAACTCAACAGGTATTTGGGATGTAGCGGTTCTTTCAAATACATCAAAGCAAATACAGTAAACACCAGTAACGTGATAACTTCTTGAGTGATTTTTAATTGAAACGCACTGATGCCATGGGCATACCCCATGCGGTTGGCAGGCACCATCAAACAATACTCAAAAAAGGCAATGCCCCAACTGAACAATACCGCTTGCCACAAAGGTGAGTGAGTGTCTTTGAGGTGTCCATACCATGCGAAAGTCATAAAGATATTTGACGCCACCAGCAACAAAACGGTATTCATAAAACATTCCTAAAATTATTTGAGCAAGCGACGCCATACTAAAATTGCCAACAACACACTGGTCACTAAATACAGCACTTGCGACACACCATGCCACTGCATGAATGCACTGGCATCGGCAGGATTGTTGAGCATGGTTTGTTTAAGCGTGCTCATTTTGGGTGAAATGCCCACATACTGAACAATCACGATGAACAATGCCCCCAAAATCAGCCACAAGTCGGTCAAATGCAGTAATTGTTGCCTAAAACGCACGCGCACATCCATCAGCAATACCAAAGCACACAGCAAACTGAGCACATAAGTTGCATGCAGCAATTCGCCTGTATTTAAACCTGCTTGAATTTTGTCAAACTTGGCAAACATCACAGGGGCGAACACGTAACCCGTCGCCCATGTGACAATCGCCCAAAACATCAGGGCGATTTTTGCGCAGCGTTCTAACCAAATATTCATCAGATGTACAACACTTCAACAATCTCGTACTCGCGCACACCAGATGGTGCGTGCACTTGTGCAACATCACCTGCAGACTTACCAATTAAAGCACGCGCAATCGGTGAACTGATGGAAATTTTTGACACTTTAATGTCCGCTTCATCGTCACCAACGATTTGATAGCGCACTTCATGACCGCTTTCTAAATCCTCAAGCAATACCGTTGCGCCAAAAACCACACGTCCGTCGGCATCTAATGTGGCGGGGTCAATCACCTGCGCATTGGCCAATTTGGCTTCCAGTTCAATGATGCGACCTTCGACAAAACCTTGTTTTTCTTTGGCCGCATCGTAATCGGCGTTCTCAGACAAATCACCTTGCGCACGCGCCTCGGAAATGGCTGTAATCACAGCAGGACGCTCCACATGTTTGAGGTGCTGTAATTCATCACGCAACAATTGTTCACCCAATTTGGTGACTGGGGTCTTGTTCATATCATTTCTCCTACTGCCAGACTCTGTTTGGTTTGAATAAAGTAAAGCACCGCAGTTGCAACTGCGGTGACTGTTTTTGACTTACTTTGTGTCATTGTACACATAAGCCACACTGATGTGGCGATTTTACATGTAAAACGTGTGTCGCCAGCGCATCACGAGGTCATTTTGTCGATGCTGGCTTGACCCTCGCCATCCACCAAGGTATGGCCACAACTGGAGCAATATTTAAAAAATGTACTGCAACGCGAACCGCATTGACCACATTTTTTAAACACGCACAAACCACAATGCACACAGTAATCAGCAGGCACACCCGAACTGGTGTTCAAGGATCGCTCGCAACTGGGGCAAATGTTTTTAGCAATGTGTCCCAAAGCCCCCTCATTATCAAAATTTTTGCGTCGCTCTGCTTGCGAACTTTGGCTCATTTTTTGCTCTTGCTCTTGCTTGTCTCGCAGATAGATTTGCATCCGTTTAATGGCATAATGCCCCGCAATCCCAACCAAAACAATGCCGACAATGTAGCGCACATAACCGCCATAACTGGGCAAATACGGCACCAATTCAACAAAAAACGCAATCAACGCAAAAAAGATGAAACCCCACACAAACGGCCAATAACGCGACTGACGCTTTTTCGCAAACAACCAAGCACCCAACACCAAAGCGGGCAAGGTGACGAGCAAGCGCATCAAAAACACCTTTAACTCTTGGGTGTTATTGGCATGTTCAAACGCAATGCGTGCTTGTTCTTTAAGCACCTCCTCGCGCTCTATCGACACCGTGCGCTCATTATTGAGAATCGCTTGATTCAGTTGCTCAATTATTTGCTGCTCTTTACTGACCTGCGCTTGTAATTGATCCAATTTTTGGGTGCGTGCCAAAACGGGGGCATCCTGCGTATTATTGCCAGTGGCAGTACGGGTTTGTATCCAGTTGTCAAACTGTTGTTTTTCTTCATCGTAGCGTTGGCGCGCTTTTTCTAAATTGAGATTGGCTTGTTCCAATTCCTTGCGCACCGTGGCATTTTTTTGATTCAATTGCTCACGTTGCACCTGAATCTGTTTCAGTTCAGGCGAATAGTATTGTTCCAACTCAGGCGGGTTGCCAACTTTAGGCAAATCGCCAATCACCTTGCTGCCCAATCCCGTTAAAAACACCGCAAACAATACTGCAATCAACCACATAACCAATGTGAACAATTGCTCGGGTAGGCGTTTGTTTTTATTCATTTTAAACATGGCAACCCTTTTGATATGAATGAATGTTTCAGTATAAACCCAGCCCATCTAATTTTGGTGTTTGCACCGCATTTCATGTACCATGCGAACAAATATTTTCTGAGGTCAGTATGAACGAGCACATCAATCATCCAAAAACCATGACGGGCTGGGCCATGTATGACTGGGCGAATTCTTCTTACGCATTGGTCATCAACACCACTTTATTTCCACTGTATTTTCAAGCCGTAATGGGTAATAACGCTCATACCCTGAGGTTTTTTGGTCAATCCGTCAGCGCGAATGCAGCGTACAGTTATTCACTCACGCTGTCGTTTTTAATCTTGGTGTTTCTCTCCCCCGTGCTCTCGTCCATCGCAGGCAGCCGAGGCAACAAACTCTCGTTTCTCAAATTTTTTTGTGCACTGGGTGCTCTATCCACGATGGGCTTATTTTTATTTAAATCACCGTCTGAGGTAGGTTTGGCGCTGATATTAAATATCTGCGCGAGCATTGGTTTTTATGGCTCGTTGGTTTTTTACAATGCTTTTCTACCTGAAATCGCGAGCGCGGACAAACAAGATGCACTTTCGGCCAAAGGCTTTGCACTCGGCTATATTGGCTCCTTGCTGATTTTAATCATTTCACTGATTTTGGTCCAAGTCATCGCCGATGACAGCAATCGTGGTTTTTATACACGTTTGTGTTTTTTACTCACAGGGCTTTGGTGGTGGGGTTTTGCACAATTTAGTTTTTCGCGTTTACCCAAAAACCGCGTGCTATCGGTCACGGAACAAAGACACCATGCTCAAAAATCCCTGCTGTCCTTATTAACGGACGGTTATACCGAATTGAGTAAAACGGTGAATGAATTATTGCGCAGCAAACGCATTAAATGGTTTTTAACCTCGTTTTTCTTTTACAGCGTTGGCATGCAAACCATATTCATCATCGCTACGTTCATTGGCACGGAAATTCATCTGTCACAAACCAAAATGATTTTGACCATCATGCTGCTGCAAATTGAGGCCATCGTCGGCGCATTAAGTTTCGCATGGTTGGTTAAAAAAATCGGTAATAACCTCGGATTGTCACTGGCTGTCATCATTTGGATTGTGATTTGTTTGATGATTTATCGACTGGTTAATCTAAGTATGCACACCAACCTTAATCTTGAAACCGAATTTTTTGTCACCGCAGGTTTGGTCGGATTGGTCATGGGGGGACTGCAATCGGTCTCGCGCTCAACCTACAGCAAACTGCTGCCCACTTCACACGACTCATCAACTTTTTTCAGTTTCTACGATGTACTCGAAAAATGCGCCATCGTGGTCGGCACCTCGGTACACGGCACATTGATTAACCGTACGGGCAACACGCAAACCTCCGCCTTGGCTTTGGCATTATTTTTCGTCATCGCCTTGGTATGTCTGATGCGTTTGCGCAAGTATGAGCGCAAACAGCCCAACACCTCGAAGTAACCAGTCAAGCATAAGGGTGAGTTGGCAATCAAAAGCGAACGTTTAAGTGCAATGCTATAATTCTCAGATATATCAACAACCTTCATATCCAAGGATTTCACATGAGCACATTATTTGACCCACTTCAATTGGGCGATTTGACACTTCCCAATCGCATCATCATGGCCCCCCTCACACGTTGTCGCGCACGCAGTGCCAACGATACACGCATTCCGAACGATATCATGGCGCAATACTACGCCCAACGCGCCAGCGCAGGACTGATTCTCAGCGAAGCCGTAGCAGTTACGCCACAAGGCGTGGGTTATCCAGACACCCCAGGTATTTGGTCTGAAGCACAGGTTGAAGGCTGGAAACGCATCACCGACGCGGTACACGCCAAAGGCGGGCGAATTTTCATGCAATTGTGGCACGTTGGGCGCATTTCGCACCCTGTTTACTTAAACGGTGAATTGCCCGTTGCTCCAAGCGCAATTGCGCCTGAAGGACACGTCAGTTTGGTGCGCCCGAAAACCGAATACGTCACCCCACGCGCTTTGGACATCAGCGAAATTCCAGCCATCATCCAAGCCTATCGTCAAGGTGCGCTCAATGCCAAAGCAGCGGGCTTTGATGGTGTGGAAATCCACGGCGCGAATGGCTATTTGCTCGACCAGTTTTTACAAGACTCAACCAACCTGCGCACCGATGCCTATGGTGGCTCGATTGAAAACCGCGCGCGACTGATGATAGAAGTCGTTGATGCAGCGATTTCAGTATTTGGCGCAGGGCGTGTCGGCTTGCATTTGGCACCACGTGGCGATTCGCACGACATGGGGGACGCCAACCCACTCGCCACTTTTGGTTATGTGGCGGAACAAATGGCACAACGCAAAATCGCCTTTATCTTTACCCGCGAGCATTTGGGATCAGACCGCATCAGCCCTGAATTGAAAAAAATCTTTGGTGGCGTGCTCATCGCCAACGAAGGCTTTACGCTCGAAACTGCACAGCACCAACTGGCAACGGGTCAAGCCGACGCGGTGGCATTTGGGCGCGATTTCATCGCCTCGCCTGATTTGCCCAAACGCTTTGAAACAGGTGCTGCGCTCAATCAATTGAATATGCAAACCTGCTACGGTGTCGGTCAAGAAGACCTGCGCGTGGGCTATGTGGATTATCCTGTTTTGGGCTCATCCTGACTGACTTAGGACACATCACATAGGGCAAACGCAACGCCAGTTTGCCCGTCGTCGGGTTCTGTTATAATTTGCCACCTGTTTTGACTCACCCGAAAGTTACCATGCCAACGACCACCCAACCCATTCACAAATACCGACCTTATTGGGCGAAGCGGTTTGGTGTTGCACCATTTTTACCGACCTGCCGCGCAGAGATGGACGCGCTCGGCTGGGACTCTTGCGACATTATTCTGGTCACGGGTGATGCATACATTGACCATCCAAGTTTTGGTATGGCTTTGGTGGGGCGATTGTTGGAGGATCAAGGTTTTCGCGTCGGCATCATCAGCCAGCCCGATTGGCACAGCAAAAATGATTTTCAAAGCTTGGGCGCACCCAATTTATTTTTCGGCGTGACCGCAGGCAATATGGACTCGATGGTCAATCGTTACACGGCTGACCGCAAGCCGCGCTCGGACGATGCCTACACACCGAATGCCGAACCGAATAAACGCCCTGACCGCGCAGTGAATGTCTATGCACAACGCTGCCGTGAGGCGTATCCAGGTGTGGGCGTGATGATTGGCAGTATCGAGGCCAGCTTGCGCCGCATCGCGCATTTTGACTATTGGTCAAACACCGTGCGCCCTTCGGCATTGATTAGTTCCAAAGCGGATATTTTATTGTTTGGCAATTCTGAGCGCGCATTGGTCGAAATCGCGCACCGCGTGGCGCGTGGCGAGAAGTTGAGCGAAATCCGCGATGTGCGAGGTACTGCATTTATCGCGCCTTTCGGCTGGAAACCGACTGAGCAATGGCAGGAAATTGATTCAACCACCGTGGATGCGCCGAATGTCAAAGACGCGCAATACAGCCACGTTGACCCGTATTTGGACAGCACAAAAACCGATACGCCGCCCGCAAGCGAAGCATCCAAAACCGATCAACCGACTGAATTACCCATTCAGTTTTTTAACAAAGAACAGCGCAAAGCCGAACTGATTGCCAAGCGCGATGAAATTCGTTTGCACAGCGTGATTCGTATTCCTGCGTTTGAAGCCGTTGCGCACGACCCTGTGTTGTACGCCCACGCCTCGCGCGTGTTGCACCTCGAATCCAATCCAGGCAACGCACGCGCTTTGGTACAACAGCACGGTGAGCGCGATGTTTGGCTCAACGTGCAACCCATCCCATTGACCACCGAAGAAATGGATTATGTGTATGGTCTGCCTTACGCACGCAATCCGCACCCATCGTATGGAGATGCCAAAATCCCCGCGTGGGACATGATTAAATACTCGGTCAACATCATGCGGGGTTGCTTCGGTGGCTGCACGTTTTGCTCCATCACCGAGCACGAAGGGCGCATCATTCAAAGCCGCTCGCATGAATCCATCTTGCATGAAATCGAAGAAATTCGTGACAAAACCGATGGCTTCACAGGGCAAATTTCCGACTTGGGCGGTCCAACAGCAAATATGTATCGGCTCGGCTGCAAAGATGCGGTCACTGAAGCGAGTTGTCGCAAACTGTCGTGTGTCTTCCCCGATATTTGCAAAAACCTCAACACCAATCACGACAGCTTGATTGGTTTATACCGCAAAGCCCGCGCCATTAAAGGCGTGAAAAAAATCAATATTCAATCGGGATTGCGCTATGATTTAGCAGTCGAATCGCCCGAATACATCAAAGAATTGGTGCAGCACCACGTTGGTGGTTATCTGAAAATCGCGCCTGAGCACACCGAAACAGGGCCTTTGTCAAAAATGATGAAACCCGAAATGCGCTCGTACAACCGATTCAAACAAATGTTTGAGCAGTACTCCAAAGAAGCAGGCAAAGAGCAATATCTGATTCCCTACTTCATCGCCGCGCATCCGGGTACGAGCGATGAGGACATGCTCAACCTCGCACTGTGGCTCAAACGCAATAACTTTCGTCTTGACCAAGTACAAACATTCTTGCCCACACCGATGGCAATGGCAACCACCATGTGGCACACCCAACGCAATCCACTGGCGAAAATCACGCGCTCAAGCGAAAAAGTCGATGTGGTGCGCGAAGAAAAACGCCGTCGTTTGCACAAAGCCTATTTGCGCTACCACGACCCCAACAACTGGCCAATGATACGCGAATCGCTGTACGCCATGGGACGCAGTGATTTGATCGGTTACTCCAAGTCGCACCTCGTGCCCACACGCCAACCTGCGAACATGGCGCAAAGCGCAGCAGCTGCCAACGCCAAACCGAATGCCAGAACCGCACACCACCCAACACAGCGATTCCAAGATGCACCCAATCGTAACAGTACTCACAATGGCGCAAGTGTGAAAAAAACCTCGGGCACACAACGCAATCAGCCCACCGATACGGGCTTGGGCGGGGTTAAACTCGCAGGCAAATACTCTGCCAAGCGCAAAACGCAAAACAAATTGGCAAAGTTTCGATAATCCATCATACCAACGAAAAACGCACCCAGTTTGGTGCGTTTTTTGATAAAAATCGGATGAAACAATCAACGACCATCAACGGTTATTGGCCGCCAGTTTCAAAGCAAATCCAACCAATGCCACTCCTGCAAAGCGTTTTGCCCACACTTGAGCTTGTGGCACGCCTTTAAATTGGCGCGCCAACCAGTTGCCGACCAAGACCAAAACTGCCTGATACACAAAACTAATCACCGTCACATGCAGCATCATCACACCCAAAGTCACGGGACTGGCGGAGGGCTTCAAAAACAAGGGGAAAAACGCCACGAAAAACAGCATCACTTTGGGATTGGTTAAACTCACCAGTGCCGCTTGTTTGCCATATTGCCAGTGGGATTTGCTTTGTGTTGAGTCAACATCCAACTCACTGCGCCCCGCACGCAACAGTCCCCAAGCCAACCACAACAAATACGCCACACCAAAATATTGCAAAGCCGTGAATACCATCGGATTGGCCTGCATCACCGCCGCCAAACCAATCGCCGCGCCGATCATCCACACCGCATCACCGACCAATGTACCTGTCACCGCCGACAAACCCGCACCCACACCACGACGCGCGGTGGCATTTAAAATCGCCAGTGTGCCCGCACCAGGGATGAGTTGAAACAAAATAATCGCTAAAATGAATTGGGGGTAGTTTTGAATCTCGAACATACGTCGTGCCTTTTATAGTTAACAATCTGAGGTCATTGCGGACTTTGACCCGCAATCTCCATAATGTATGGAGATGCCGTGTCAGGCACGGCATGACGGATTAATGATGATTTTTACTCTACTTCACCTCATCCATCCACGCCTGCTGAATCGCCTCCAAAACTTTTTCACCACCACGACTGTGGTCGTCATCAAACTCAGGTAAATCCACCACCATATTGTGCAAATCGGTAAAGCGCACGGTCGCAGGGTCAATTTCTGGGTGCGCATCGGCCAGTTGAATTGCAATTTCTAAAACGTCAGTCCATTTCATAGCTCATCCTTTTTGGAAAAAATCAGTATCATCATTCATTCAATGGTTAACGATATTGGCGTTGCCATTGATCGGTGTTGAGTGCGCAGCAATTTCGGTCAATTGCGCATCTTTTTCTTGCCACATGCCATTAATCCAGTTTTGAAACTCCACGCGAAAAGCCTTGTTGGTTTCATAATCCCCTTGGCGTAAAGTCAATGGAATCGGACGTACCTTCACATCCACATGAATGTCAGGACATTTGCCCATTAAAAATGCAACAAAGGTTGGTACGCCGTGCGGATAACTGATGGTCGCATCAATCACCTGATCCAGTTTATCCGAGAGCACGCTCAAGGCATACGCCGCACCTGCCGCACGTGGTTTGAGCAAGTGTTGATACGGCGACTGCTGCTTGTCATGTTTGGCTTGGGTAAAACGCGTGCCTTCGAGAAACACCATGATACCGACGGGCACATCTTTGAATTTTTGCATACGGCGGATGGTCTCTTGTTTGTCAATGTTCTTCAACTCAGGATTTTTGGCAATTTGTTCTTTGGTCAAACGGCGCATGAACGGAAAGTCCAGCACCCACCACGCCAAACCCATGATGGGCACATAAATCAATTCTCGTTTGAGAAAGAATCTAAAAAACGGTGCTTTGCGATTGAATATCGCTTGCAGCACCACGATGTCCACCCAACTTTGGTGGTTGCTCACCACCAAATACGAGCGATTCGCTTGCACCGTGTCGGGCACATTGCTGGTCATTTTGGTCGGTAAAAACCAACGAAACAAAGCCGAGTTAATTGCAATCCACGTTTGTGCAATACCGATTGCCAAATGCTGACTGAAGGTCTGAAGCGGCCGAATGGGTATGGCACGCAACAAAGCAGTCAACATCAATACGGTCGGCAGCACAATCACATTGAGCACCATCCCCAAACCCGTTAAGGCAAAACGCACCCAATGCACGATATTGGTTTTTTGCATCATTCCTCCAAAAATTCAATTGATGCGCCCATTATAAGGCAAGTTAGCAGCGCATTTGCCCCAGCTTAGTGCAACTGCTTGTAACGATAATCGGCCCAAATCGTCAAGCCCACGCCCAAAATCGTGACTGCACCACCTGCCAAAACCGCCCATGGCAAACGCTCGCCGATGAACCACGCGCCCATCAACACGCCTGATAAAGGTGTGAGATTGGTGAACAAGGCTGTGCGCCCAGCGCCCAAAGTTTTCACCGCACTCAGATACCATGTGTAACTCAAAGCCGTGGCAAAAAAGGCCAAATACGCCAACTGCGCCCAAGACTGCCAAGCCATTTGCGGAATGATGTGCCACGGTGATTCAAACAATGCCGCCACCGAAAGCAACACGCCGCCGACCAAACACGCATAGAAATTCATCACCACGGGTGAGACCGTGCCGCTGGCGCGGCGGCTGATGAAGGTATATACCGCCCACGCCAACACACACCCCACAATCAGCAACTCGCCCCAACCCACCTCACCTTGTAGCAACTTCATCGGATGGCCATTACCGACCACCCAAACACAACCAATCAATGCCAAAGCAATACCCAAACCTTTGACGGGGGTCATCACCTCTTTGTAAATCAGCCATGCTGCCAATGCAATCACTGCAGGATTGAGCGCAATGATGAGCGCGCCGCGCCCCGCCGAAGTGAATTTCAAACCAATGAGAAAACACAGACTGTACAAAAAAATCCCCGTCAAACCCATGCCCAAAACCACACGTCGATCGGTGCGGGGTAACGAGGGAATGCGCCCTTCGTACAATCGTACCAGCACTGCCAACGCAAGGGTCGCCATTAAAAAGCGCACCGCAGAAGCAGTCAATGGTGGCACTTGCGCAGTCAATAACTTCGCCACCACCCAAGTGCTGCCCCACACCAAATTAGTCAGTATGAGCAACACATAGGTTTTGAAATGTTTGTCGGCAGTGTGATGGGAAACATTCATAAACGAGATACATCCGTGCAAGAAAACCGACAGTATAAGGTGTTCGCGTCATTCGGGTGGTAGCGAATTTTTATCAGTGGAATCAATGCAAGTTACATACTTGTGTCAGTCGAGTACCAACATATATAGTGTGGCAACATTAGGCTCGTCTGAGGGTGAGCAGACTGATTTCACCGACCACATCGGTTGAGCGCAAGGCGGGTCCCCAATAACCCGTACCCGAATTGACATAAACCCAACCATTGCGATAACGATTCAAACCAGTCTTGAATTTGTGCACCCAACGCACCAGCAACGTTCCGGGGAAATACTGCCCGCCGTGGGTGTGTCCTGACAGTTGCACATCCACGCGCACATCATCAGTTAAATATGCCGTATCGGGATGATGCGCCAGTAAAATAGTGGTGACATCAGGTGCATCGCGCAGAGCCAGTTGCGGACTGCAGACGTGGACTGGATGACGTTTGCCCGAACGGTAATCGTGCACCCCAGCCACCACCAAAGACGCGTCATTGATAGACAACACTTGGTGTTGATTTTGTAAAGTGGTAAAACCCAATTGTGCCCAATGCGTCAACCAATTCTCAACTTTATCGGTGTAGTATTCATGGTTACCCGTCACGAAAAACTGCCCGTATTTACCTTTGAGTTGTGCCAACGGTGCGAGTTGCGCACTCAATTGAGTTACCATGCCATCGGTCATGTCACCTGTAAGTACAACAATATCAGGCTGAAGTTTTTGCACCGTTTTAACAATGGACTCAATCAGTGGTACGGCGTGGTGGATTTGACCAACATGCAAATCCGAAATTTGCACGATTTGTACACCGTCCAGTGCGACCGGCAGATTGTCAATCGCAAGCTCACGACTGACCACCGTCGGTTGCGCACCATGCGCCCTGACTGCGGCGTGTCCGAAAACTCCAGCCGCTCCCACCAATGCACCCACACGCGTTGCCTGCGAGAGAAATGCGCGTCGTTGCAATTGTTTTTGATAAACGGCGTACGGTTGAAAAGTTTGACTGGTTTTTTTAAAAGTAGAGCGAAAGGCTTGAATCACTGCAATCAAAATTAGAAACACATCACGCGCAACCGTCATAAACAGCACAATCGTGTACAGTCCCAGCGCGTACTGCATTCCCTGAATGATGATTGAATTTTGATGCAAAAACGCAAAGCGGCGAAACACGAACCACAGTGGCGCACACGCTGCCATCCAGACCAATATACTCCAAAGCGTCAGCTTCACGCCATCAGACCAATGCCGATCAATCAATCTGCGCCCAACATAATAGGCCAGCACAAACAACAAAACACCCAACAACAGTGGAATGGCATACACCATCATCACGGCCCTCTTAATTTGTCTTAGTAATCAGCATAGTCGCCACTATAAGCCAAATTATCAAAGCGCGTGAACTCGCCATGAAATGCCAGTTTAATCACACCTGTTGCGCCGTTACGATGTTTGCCAATGATGATGTCTGCTTTGCCTTTGGCTTCTTCAAGTTTCGCTTGATTGGCCGCATCGCCATCTTTTTGGAGGTAATACTCTTCGCGATACACAAACATAATGATGTCCGCATCCTGCTCAATCGCGCCCGATTCGCGAATGTCCGACATCAATGGGCGTTTGTCTGGTCGGCTTTCCACCGCACGCGAGAGCTGCGACAAAGCCACGACAGGGCAATCCAATTCACGTGCCAAAGATTTTAAGCCGCGCGAAATTTCCGATATTTGCGATTGGCGGTTTTCAAAATTATTGGACGCCGCCCCACTCATTAACTGGATGTAGTCCACCATAATCATGCCCAAACCACCGCAGGTGCGGTGCAAGCGGCGTGCACGCGAACGCAATTCCAATGCGGTTAATCCAGGTGACTCATCAATGAATAATTGCGTGTCGCGGGTTTTCTCAATTGCGACAGTCAAGCGCTCCCAGTCATCATCGGTGAGTTTACCTGTACGCAAGTGATTTTGATTAATACGCCCAACAGAACCCAAGACACGCATACCAAGCTGCTCCGCGCCCATTTCCATTGAGAACACCGCAACAGGCAGACCTTCTTCAATCGCAATGTGCTCGGCCATATTCATCGCAAACGAAGTTTTACCCATAGATGGACGACCCGCAACAATCACCAAGTCGCCTTTTTGCAAACCCGAAGTGATTTTATCCAAAGCGATAAAACCCGTACTCACACCCGTGACATCATCCAAATGCTCACGCTCATGCAACTCATTGATGGTTTGTAACACATCCGAGAGCACCACGGGCAATTCTAAAAATTCATTGTTGCCACGTTGACCATCTTGCGAGACTTGTAAAATGGCTTTTTCGGCCGAATCGATGATTTCATTGGTGTCACGCCCTTGCGGACTGAGTGCCGACTCAGCAATATTGTCCGAGGCCGAAATCAATTTGCGCAGCAAACTGCGGTCACGCACAATCTCAGCATAGCGGCGAATGTTCACGGCTGACGAGACACCCGTTGCCAATGCGTTCAGATACGACATGCCACCAACATCATCGAGTCGCCCTTGATTTTGCAGCGACTCAAACACTGTCAAAACATCGGCTGGATGATCTTTCTCCATCAAATTCACGATGGTTTTAAAAATCACCCGATGGTCAAAACGGTAAAAATCATCTTCATGGACAACGTCATTGATTTTATCCCACGCCAAATTATCCAGCATCAAGCCGCCCAAGACCGATTGTTCAGCTTCAACTGAATGCGGCGGCGTGCGCAATAGCGACAAATCATCACCCATCACAATATTATTCATAGTTTTTAAATTCATTCATGCTGCGTATTGGTATTTGATTCAATTTGATTAAAATTCGTGATTCAAGCCATGACTCAATATGGCTAAAAACACTACTGAACATCGAATTGGCAAATTTTACTGGTTCAACACGCTGTTAACACACTGTTTTTCGGTGATCTATTGTACTGTCTTTTCCATGCCATCGCCGCAGAATTACCCTCCCACATCATGGACTGTAGTAAAACACCGTACATGAACAAGCCACTCTAAGCGGTTTACCAACCCTGCAAAACCAGTCTATTCGATGCCCGCATCAAGGAAACACGCCACACGGCTGAACCCAAAAGAGATAAAAAGCCTCTATGCGCATCATAAAAATTTCAAAACAGTATTGACACAATCCAAAATCGAGATGTATAATTTCGTTCTAATTTCATGGGTCGTTAGCTCAGCTGGTAGAGCACCGGACTTTTAATCCGATGGTCGCGTGTTCGAATCACGCACGACCTACCATATTTTGACAAGGCAGCATCTGTCAGCAAACAAACCCCGCAAACGTTAATGTTTACGGGGTTTTTTGTCGCTTATTCGCAAGATGGTATTCACCCAACCTGATTGATGGCACCAAACTGTATGATTCAATCATCACGTTGTGGTTTAACGCGCGGCTGTAGAGTACAATGCACTTTATATTCAAACACAACGAAACACCGCGCGTCATCAACGCACAAATACCTTTCTCAAAGTCAAAGGCAACTACAAAGGCAACGCATGTTATTAACCCTCATCTGTGCATTGGTCGTTAGTTTTGCCGTAACCGTGTGGTTATTACACTACGCGCACGTGCACGCGCATTTGACCTACGATGCGCATGAACACACAGGGCCACAAAAATTTCATGCTCAAAGTACACCGCGCGTTGGCGGTATCCCAATTTTTGCGGGGCTGTTGGTCGCCGCAATTGTCTCATCCAGCATTGCGCCAATACGTGGCCTGTGGTGGTTGGTTTTTATTTTTTGCTTGATTCCTGCGTTCGCGGGGGGCTTGATTGAGGATTTAACCAAAAAAGTCGGTCCACGTGAACGATTGCTCGCCAGTTTTGTCTCTGCGGGTTTGGCATGGTGGTTACTGGATGCACGGATTACCTACGTTGCAGTTCCAGGCTTTGACAACTTACTTGCCATATCTGTGTTTTCATTGCTATTCACGATGTTCGCGGTCGGTGGTGTGGCACATGCGGTCAATATCATTGATGGCTACAACGGTTTGGCGGGCATGGTGGTACTGATGATGACCGCCGCGATTGCTTATGTGGCATTTAAAGTAGCTGATTATCAAGTCTTAGCCGTGGCTTGTGGGTTGTTTGGCGCGACTCTGGGGTTTTGGGTATGGAACTTTCCACGCGGCATGATTTTTGCGGGCGATGGCGGCGCGTATCTATGGGGCTTTGTGCTCGGCGTGCTGTCCGTGCTGTTGATTGAACGCAACACCACCGTCTCGCCTTGGTTCCCTCTGTTGTTAATGCTCTATCCTGTGTGGGAAACCTTGTTTTCAATTTATCGCAAAAAAATGTTGCGCGGACAGTCCCCAGGTGAGCCAGATGGTTTGCATTTTCACATGATGGTGTATAAACGGCTTGTGCGCTGGATGATACGCGACCCAGATGCACACGTGCGCACACAGCGCAATTCAATGACCGCACCGTATTTGTGGGGCATGACCTTACTCACAGTGATACCTGCCGTCCTATTTTGGTCAAACACCACCGCGCTGATGTTGGTCTCGCTGGGGTTTGTTTTGGTATATGTGTGGTTGTATCGGCGTATGGTGCATTTCAAATCCCCTCGTTGGTTGGTATTGCGTAAAAATTCATGGAACGAGCGGGTGGCCGAGCAACTCGTGCGTCATCAACGCAAAAAGCACAAACTGCGCACACAAAAAGACATCGGCACGCCGATTGATACCAACGCACTTAAGTAAACCGAACTCGCACAACGTCAAAAAAAACGCCACATAATTGTGGCGTTTTTTATCATTCAACCATCATTTTGCTGGCGCTGCTGGTGCTGTTGCAGCAGCGACTTTTTTCGCATCTTTGGCAGCTTTTTTAGCCGCTTTATCTGCTGCCTTTTTGGCTTTTTGTTCTTCTTTGGCTGCTTTTTTAGCCGCAGCCGAATCAACAGACGCAGGCGCAGCGCCGATTGTTGCTACTGGCGCCGAAGTGTTTACCGCTGGCTTGGCTGCTTTAGTAGCCTTAGGCATGGCAACTCCTGATTTTGGTACACAAGTTCCACCCTTGTGATGTGCACCAGTACCGCCAGTGAGGGTTTCACCCGCTGGACAAGCCATCGCTGACACCGAAACCAAACCCAATGCAAATAATAATGCCGTCATTAATTTTTTCATGATTGTTTCCTTTATTAAAAATTTAAAAGTGCATGTACTGCTACAGCACAGTCATACTACCCCCGCCAACAGGCAGGTTTTGTATCTTTTTGTACGATGCTTGCCTTTGTGGCGCGACACAGCCCCCTGCTTTCATTTATAATGCGCACTCGATTAACGCATACCCTGAGGAAGGACACCATGCAAATTTCCGAAAATTCCGTTGTAAATATTCATTACACATTGACCAACGATGCAGGCAATGTCGTTGACACATCCGATGGTCGCGAAGCTTTAATGTATTTGCACGGTCATCATCAAATCATCCCAGGGTTGGAAAATGCCTTACTGGGCAAACAGGCTGGTGACGAATTGAACGTCACCATTGCCCCCGAAGATGCCTATGGCGCGCGCGTCGAAGAAGCCATTCAACAAGTCCCTCGCGAAGTATTTGCCAATATCCCTGACTTAGCAGTCGGTATGCAATTGCACGGCGAATCACCTGAAGGCCCGATGTCGGTCGTGGTGACTGCGATTGCCGATGACTTTGTGACGGTCGATGCCAACCATCCTTTGGCAGGTGAGACTTTGCACTTTGCGGTGAAAGTTGAATCGGTTCGCGAAGCGACAGCCGAAGAATTAGACCACGGTCACGCCCACGGTGGCGATGGTCATCACCATTGATTGACCCAGAAACATGGCGGCGCATTGCCGCCTTTTTCATCCCATGCCTGTGCGGTGTGAATTCATAGGCATCTTGAATTCTCAACCTTAGCCCCAATATACTTTAGACACATTATTATTGCACCGACACCAAAAGGCACATCATGGTTCCACACCTACGCACCGCACTCACTGGCCCGCTCTCTGAACTTGAAGCAAAAATGCTCGACGCAACCCCCACGATTGAACGCTGGTTCCGCCTCGAGTGGCAGGAGCACACGCCGCCGTTTTACAGCTCGGTCGATGTGCGCAATGCGGGATTCAAGCTTGCGCCTGTGGACACCAACCTATTTCCAGGTGGGTTCAATAACCTCGCGGACGAAATGTTCCCACTTGCCACCCAAGCGGCGATGGCTGCGATTGAAAAATACTGCCCCGATGCGCGCAACCTGCTCATCATCCCTGAGAAACACACACGCAACCAATTTTACCTACAAAACGTCGCGCAACTCTCAAAAATCATGCGTCTGACGGGATTGAACGTGCGCTTGGGTTCACTCTCAGACGAAATCACCGAGCCGACTGTGCTCGAATTGGCCAATGGCGACACACTCACGCTTGAGCCGTTGGAGCGCAATGGTCGGCGCGTCACCTTGGATCACGGCAAATTTGACCCGTGCACCATCTTGCTCAACAACGACTTATCAGGCGGACAACCGCTGATACTCGAAAACATCCGCGAGCAACATTTACTGCCACCTTTGCACGCAGGCTGGACTGTGCGCCGCAAATCGACGCACTTCACCGCGTATGACGAAGTGGCGAAAAAATTCGGCAAAATGCTTGGCATTGACCCGTGGCTGCTCAACGCCTACCACACCAACGTCAACGGTGTGGACTTTCACGAGCGCGCAGGCGAGGACGAACTCGCCACTGCAGTGGAAGCCACATTGAAAAAAATCACCAAAAAATACAAAGAATACGGCATCAAAGACGACCCATTCGTCATCGTCAAAGCCGATGCGGGTACCTACGGCATGGGCATTATGACCGTGCGCTCGCCCGATGACGTGCGCGATTTGAACCGCAAACAACGCAACAAAATGGCAGTCATCAAAGAAGGTTTGGAAGTGCAAGACCTGCTGATTCAAGAAGGCGTGCCGACCATCGAACGTTGGGACGGACATACCACCGAACCCGTGGTGTACATGATAGACCGCTACGTGGTGGGCGGATTCTACCGCGCGAACTCCGAAAAAGGCCACGACGAAAACCTCAACTCATCGGGTATGCGCTTTGAGCCTTTATCATTCATCAGCGAGCGCGTGCACGACCCCGAAGACCTCAACACCATGCACAACCGCTTTTATCAGTATGGCGTGGTTGGACGCTTGGCGATGCTCGCAGCATCGTTGGAATTGGAACGCACCGACCCTGAGCAAGAAGTAGTGTAATCAGACCACCGTCATTACGAGCCGTTTCATCGCGAAGCAATCCAGAAGTGCGATTAAAAAGCCGATAGATTGCTTCGCAAAAACCATGCCCATACATATTGAACACAGCATACTCAAACCGCCACAGATTAACGTCAACGGCGGCGAGCGTGGATTATTGGTCAACATCGAACCACAAAAAATCCACTGTCTATCGGTGGTAGCGGTTCAGATGGGGTTGGTGGGGTAAGTTCTGTTCTTAAAGTTTGAAACAATCCACCTATATTTTATTGGGTTCTCATTTATAATAACCCCGTTATTTAACTGAACTTCATTGTTTTATTGCGCATTTATTATTTAGGAAACACATGAAACCCTTTTTAAAATGGGCAGGTGGCAAGTACAAAATCATCGACAAGGTAAGAGAAAAACTACCCGATGGTGCTCGTTTGATTGAGCCGTTTGTCGGCTCAGGCGCAGTGTTTATGAATACGGATTATCCCAAATACTTACTTGCTGATGCGAACCCTGATCTAATTAATGTCTTTAAGCATATCCAAAATAATGCTGACTTCATCAATTATGCAGAGCAATTTTTTTGTCCCGAAAACAATCAAGAATCTGTATTTTATGAATTTCGCCAATCATTCAATGAAACAGACGACCTTACATTAAAAGCAGCGTTATTTATTTATTTGAATCGCCATTGTTTTAATGGGTTATGCCGATACAATGCCAAAGGTGGGTTTAATGTCCCGTTTGGTCGCTACACACGCCCAACCTTCCCTAAGCAGGAACTATTGGCATTTAGACAAAAAAGTCAAAATGCCACCTTTCAATGTGCCACATTTGAACAAACCATGCTGCAAGCTAAAAAAGGTGATGTGGTGTATTGTGATCCACCCTATGTTCCATTGAGTGTAACATCCAGTTTCACGAGTTACACTCAAGATGGATTTACACAACGCGACCAGCACAAATTAGCCAACTTGGCAAACAACTTGATGAGCCAAGGTGTGTGTGTGGTTATTTCTAACCATGACACCCTTTTCACTCGTGAAGTTTATGCTGCCGCACAAATCGAAGCATTTGCCGTGCAAAGATTTATTTCCAGTAAAGTCAATAATCGCACTAAAGCCGCCGAATTGTTAGCTGTATTTGCATGATATGAAATTGATGTACTCCAATCCCCGAGGTATTTTTCTTTATCAAGGTGATTGCATTGAAGTCATGGATTCGCTCATTGAAAAATATCCTGAAGGGTGTTTTGACATGATATTTGCAGATCCACCGTATTTTTTATCCAATGATGGCATCAGTTGTCAAAATGGACAAATGGTTAGCGTTAATAAAGGCAAATGGGACAAGTCACAAGGCGCGAACTTAGACCATCAATTTCACATGGACTGGCTTAGCCGTTGCAAAAAACTACTCAAACCCAATGGCACGATATGGGTTACAGGCACGATGCACTGTATTTATTCGATTGGCTTCGCCATGCAAAAGTTGGGATTTAAATTACTTAACGATATTGTCTGGGAAAAGCCAAACCCTCCCCCAAATTTGGCGTGCCGATATTTCACACATTCTACCGAAATCGTCTTGTGGGCAGCGAAATCCGAAAAATCAAAGCATTGTTTTAACTACGATTTGATGAAAAATGAGAACAACGGCAAACAAATGAAATCTGTTTGGCAAATTTATCCGCCGACACGCGAAGAAAAAACATTTGGTAAACATCCCACACAAAAACCAGTTGCTTTGGTATCGCGCTGTATCCGTGCTTCTACACGCGAGGGAGATTTTGTGTTTGACCCTTTTGCGGGGAGTAGTACGACAGGGGTGGCGAGTATTGAGTTAAATAGGCAGTTTTGTGGTGTTGAATTAGAGCCACAATACATTGCATTATCTTTGAAGAGAATTTCTCAAACATTAGGGGGAGTACAATGATTGAAGGTGGTGTAGGTGGTGCGCAAACACTGACGGGGCTAAATTTTGAAGGTGAGGTAGATTTGGTAACTTTGCTCACTCAAATTGATGGATACAAAGTCGTTCCAGATGAGAAAAAAGTCGGTGCCAAAGTTTATTTTAATGATGAATTAGTTGCAAGATGTTTCAAAAAACACGATTTTTATCGTTTTTTGGACGAAATGAAAGTTGCTTGGCAAGGTTTAATTTCCAAAAAATTATTACCTGATGATGCATTATTGGTCATAGTTAGAGAAACATTATTTATCATTGAAGTCAAGTATCAACAAGTAGCAGGATCTGTTGATGAAAAATTGCAGACGTGCGATTTCAAACGAAAACAATATCTAAAATTAGTAACCGAACTTGAATTAAAAGTCGAGTATGTTTACGTACTGAACGATTGGTTCAAGCACCCCAGTTATAAAGATGTATTGGATTATATTCATAGTGTGAACTGTCACTACAAATTCGGCGCATTACCGTTGGCATGGCTTGGGCTTCCGTCGTAGAAAAACTGGATCAATCATGAAAGTAAAACGTACAGTAATACAATGGCATTTAGAAGAATATAGCCGAGAAGCGTACAGGCGAGCCGTGTTAGAAAAATGGGCTGATGAAGCCTGCGGCACAGGTAAAGATGAATTAGCCCAGCGTTATCGCTACGATGTAGAAACATTTGAAAATGGTGTTATTTATTTACATCGTCCTGCATTCAAAAATAAAGGGTGTGATTTTACAGTTCATTGTGAACCACTAATACCAAGAAATGACGGAAAACAAATTAAAACCCCTCGGCATATAGACTTAATTCGTGAGTTGGTTGGGTTATCCAATTTTATCAGAGTGGATAAAGATTTTATTCTGCAATCTGTTGAAAAAGTCTATCAGTGTGAATCCATGTCTGACGTATTGCGTTCATCTCAAAAATTGATTCCGCAAGAAATTTTTGGTAGATACGAACGTGCATTAAAAGTTGCAAAATGGCTGTTCATCGAACAAGACATTACAGACTGGAATACCAGTGGTAGAGCGATGTTGATGAATGCTATCAATAAAACATTAAAAGATAAATGACCAACCAAAATTTCATTACGAACTTTACACCTGATATTAAATCCCAAAAGGGCAAGCCACGCGGCTTGCCCTTCCCTTTCCCTACCAATCAAAACCAACTCACCCCACTCTATCCGCATCCATCACTTTCACCCATGCTTTGACAAAATCACGCACGAATTTTTCGCGGTTGTCATCCTGCGCATAGACTTCGGCGTAGGCGCGTAAAATTGAGTTTGAGCCAAACACCAGATCCACGCGGGTGGCGGTGTATTTGACCGCGCCTGTTGTGCGCTCGATGATTTCATAATGGCGTTTGCTCGCAGGTTTCCATGTGTACGCCATGTCGGTGAGCGTGACAAAGAAGTCTGTGGTCAAAGCACCTTCGCGCTCAGTAAACACACCATGTTTGCTACCAGCGTGGTTCGCGCCGATGACACGCAAGCCACCGATCAACGCGGTCATTTCATGCGCGGTCAGCCCCATGAGTTGCGTGCGGTCGAGCATGAGTTCCTCTGGTTGTACGGCGTAGTCTTTTTTCACCCAGTTGCGATAGCCATCGTGCACGGGTTCGAGCGGCTCGAACGATTCGGCATCGGTCATCTCTGGTGTCGCATCGCCACGCCCAGCAGTGAATGGAACAGTGATATTTAACCCTGCATTTTTAATCGCTTGTTCCACACCGACATTACCCGCCAATACGATGGTGTCGGCAACGCTGATGCCAAATTCATGGGCAATCGGTTCAAGTGTGTTCAATACTTTGGTAAGGCGTTCGGGTTCGTTGCCTTCCCAATCTTTTTGGGGTGCGAGGCGAATGCGTGCGCCGTTCGCGCCGCCGCGTCTATCAGACTGTCGGAATGTGCGTGCCGAGTCCCATGCGGTGGCGACCATTTCGGCGATGCTCAATCCTGTTTGCGCGATTTTGGCTTTGACCGCAGCCACGTCATAATCGGCTTTGCCTGCGGGCACGGGGTCTTGCCAAATCAAGTCTTCGGCAGGTACCCAAGGACCGATGTAGCGTGATTTCGCGCCCAAATCGCGGTGGGTCAGTTTGAACCATGCACGGGCAAACACTTCAGAGAAATAGTCAGGATTTTCATAAAATTTCTTAGAAATTTCACGGTAAATCGGATCGCGCACCATCGCCATGTCGGCATCGGTCATGATGGGGTTGTGGCGAATATTGGGGTTCTCTGTATCAACGGGTTTGTCTTCTTCCTTGATGTTAATCGGCTCCCATTGGTTCGCGCCTGCGGGTGATTTTTTCAGTTCCCACTCGTAGTTAAACAACAAATGAAAATAGCCGTTGTCCCACTGAGTTGGGTGGGTTGTCCACGCGCCTTCTAAGCCTGAGGTCACGGTTTGATTGCCCACACCACGGGTTTTGTGGTTCATCCAGCCCAGCCCCTGCTCGGTCACGTCCGCACCCTCTGGTTCGGGACCTAAGTTTTCAGCACGGCCATTGCCATGACATTTGCCCACGGTGTGTCCACCCGCAGTCAGGGCAACGGTTTCCTCATCGTCCATCGCCATGCGTTTAAAGGTTTCGCGCACTTGCAACGCGGTTTTCAGAGGATCGGGCTGACCGTTCACGCCCTCTGGATTGACGTAGATCAAGCCCATTTGCACCGCCGCCAATGGATTTTCCATGGTTTCAGGCTGGCTCACATCGGCGTAGCGGTTTTCGGACGGCGCGAGCCATTCTTTTTCCGCGCCCCAGTAGGTATCTTTTTCGGGTTGCCAAATGTCCTCACGACCGAAAGCAAAACCAAAGGTTTTCAAACCCATGCTTTCATACGCCATCGTGCCCGCCAAAGCGAGCAAATCCGCCCAACTCAGTTTATTACCATATTTTTTCTTAATCGGCCACAGCAATCGGCGCGCTTTGTCTAAGTTCGCATTGTCTGGCCATGAGTTCAGTGGTGCAAAACGTTGATTGCCCGTGCTCGCGCCACCACGCCCATCGGAGATACGATACGTGCCCGCCGCGTGCCACGATAGGCGTATCATCAAACCGCCATAGTGTCCCCAATCGGCAGGCCACCACGCTTGGCTGTCGGTCATCAGGGCGTGCATGTCTTTTTTCAACGCCTCAAAGTCCAAGGTTTTCACCGCTTCGCGGTAGTCAAAATCCGCATCCATTGGATTGACCTTGGTATCGTGCTGATGCAGGATGTCGAGATTTAAACTGTTCGGCCAAAAATTCATGGTATTCATGTTCATACTGGTGTTCGCGCCGTGCATCACGGGGCATTTTCCTGATTCGCTCATAGTGGTTCCTTTCATTGACTGCGGTGAAAAATCCCTTGCTCACTGTTGGTACATCACTCAGCGTGCGTGGGTAACGGACGGCTCATTTTAGGGTTGCAATTTCATGCTGTCCAATGAGATATTCCGATGACTTCAATAGTTATTGGCTATTTGTCATTTAAATTTAATTGGCAATCACAATTAAAAACATCGGCTCTGGGAACAGCGTACACCGATTCACTCGATGATTCAGGTTTTATTTCATCGTGCTACAATTGTGCGCAACACGACTCAATTGATAACCACCATGAATATTCTTTTTATCGCCGATCCACTGGCTAAATTCAAAATCATTAAAGAAACCACCTACGCCATGATGAAATCGGCGCAAGCGCGTGACCACAAGGTTTGGGCATGTGTGGCCAGTGATATTCGCTCGGTCGGTTGCATCCAAGCCCACGCACAGCAGATTGTTTTGAAAGACCATCCTGAACCAACGGACTGGTATCGCGTGGTTGCCGAGGGTGAGCACCCACTGTCGTTTTATGATGCGGTGGTGATGCGCAAAGACCCGCCGTTTGATGTGAATTATGTCACCGATACGTGGCTGCTTGATGCAGCGGTGCGCCAAGGTGCTAAAGTATTCAATGCCCCGAGTGCGATTCGCAATCATTCCGAAAAAGTATCTATCCTCGAATTTCCTGAACTGACCGCTCCGACCCTCATCGCATCCGATAAAGCCAGTTTCCAAAAATTTCACGCCAAACACCAAGACATCATTCTCAAACCGCTCGATGGCATGGGCGGTTCAGGCGTGTTTCGCGTGACAGAAAACGGTATGAATTTGGGCTCGGTGGTGGAAGTTTTGACCGAAAACGGCACACGTCCGATTATGGCACAACGCTTTTTACCCGAAATCGCTCAGGGCGATAAGCGCATCCTCATCATCGGTGGGCAAGTCGTGCCACACGCGCTCGCGCGCATTCCGCAGGATGGCGAAGTCCGTGGCAATATGGCGGCGGGCGGTAAAGCTGTGGTGGTCGAGATGTCTGAGTCTGACTGGCGCATCGCCAATACCCTCGCACCGACTTTGTGGGCACGTGGGATTTTACTCGCAGGGATTGATGTGATTGGCGAATGCTTGACCGAAATCAACGTCACCAGCCCAACGGGTTTTCAAGAGATTTTTAATCAGACGGGGTTTGATGTAGCGGGAATGTTTATAGAGACACTGGAAAAAATTCTGACGGTGTGAAATAAATTCATATCGCAATCCATGCTGCACACCTCAGCGAAATTCATGGATTGCCACGCCTCGATACAATCATTCGAGGCTCGCAATGACGACCCGCAAATGTTCTGGATTTTAATCCGCATCCCGTCATTGCGAGCGATGCTTTATCAGCGAAGCAATCCATTTATTCCTTTTGTTTCAATTGATTAAAATCAATGGAGTCTGACTCCTTTGATTGCGTTATTGCTGAGGCTTTAACGGTTGGTGGAAAATTGGATGCGCAAAAGCCACGCTCCCCGCCGTTAGCGGGGAGTTTGTCGAATGGGGTTCGTGGCATTTGAAACATAGTCAGTCTTTCGGGTTTTGCTTGCACCGCATTACGCTATCGCTAATGCGAGTTACGGGTTAATTTTTGAACAGAACAATAACATTTCAGAAAATATATTTATCACTTTTTCATGCTCTAAAACAACATCATGTACTTCAAAAAAAATTTTGGCTAATTGCACATCGTCTAATTTCACGCCAACAAAAATTCTGCTCCACTTATCTTTGTTAACAATAAAACAAAAAATATTCGATTGTTCCATTTGAGTTGGGGATAAATAACACGAATAATCCTCAACAAAATCTTCAGGATAATTAAATTCCTCGTTAATCATTAAAGGCCAAATATTCATCATCAAGTCAGTAAAAGCCTCGTTTTTATCCGCATCGAATAACTTATAGTTTTGAGGGGGGGATTTCCATGCAGTCAAAAAATTTTCGTAAGAGTGTAAATCTGCATTCAGTGTGGTCGCAGATATAACTCCATCTTTTGGCAGTAGAACTCCATTAATACAAAAACAAAATATACCCTCTACAAAAGAAGAGTTTGACCATTGCGAAACAGGCTCCACCAGTAAGGCAAATTTAAAAGGATTTCCAAAAATCACCTAATTACCCCTTTAGTTCGTAGGTGGGCAAATGCTTTTGATTTTTTATTTGCCCACGCGGTTTTGCGACAATCGGCAGCGTGGGCAAACGATAAACCCGTTTGCCCACCCTACGAAATCTAACATTGTCGGGGTTCGCGATAAAGCTGCTCACCACCAACCTACGCCATTACTCTTTGCTGAATTTTTGCACCCAAACCCCATGCAAACCCGCACCGAGAAAGATACTGATTAACACCACGATCATATTCCAATTGCCCGTACCCAAACCTGTCAGTGCGGGTGCGGGGCACACACCACACAGCCCCCAACCGATGCCAAACAACACTGCACCGAGGGTCACTTGGCGATTGACCGTGAACGGACGCTTTTCAAACACTTCGCCAAAAATAGGTTTTTGACGCAGGCGCGGCACGAGCTGAAACACCACGAGGTTGACCGCCACAGCAGTACACAGCACCAACAGCAGACCCAAATCATGCAGGGTTAAAAAAGACAGCACGGTTTCAGGATGTATCATGGTCGAGTAGGCCAAGCCAAAGCCAAACAGCACGCCACTGATTAATGTCATCCATAATTTCATGGTGCCACCCCCAACGCCGACACTGCCAAAGCGGTGATGATTGCCGTACTGAGAAACACCGCGACCATCAGCATCGAGCCAACCGAGAGCGACGCCATCCCACAAATGCCATGCCCCGACGTACAACCGCCGCCGAGACGCGCACCAAAGCCAATCAACAAGCCACCGACCACGAATCGCCACAGTTGCACTTGCGTGGTTTCAGTCGGCAAACCCAAAGCAAAATAAATCACACCGCCGAGCACCATGCCCAGCGCATACACCAAACGCCACTGACGTGAGTCGCGCAAACTGGCTTCTTGGAAAAACGGTAGATTCGATACCCACGACCACGTCGCGCTGAAAAATGTGCTCGCGCCACCCAGTTTACCTGTGGTGACAAACAATAGGGCAACGCCCAAACCAATGAGCAAGCCACCGATGAGGTAACGCTCCATACCGAAAGGGAAATAGTCTGTGAACATGTTTCATTCCATCTGTGTGTAATCTGTTTGTAGAACGGGTAAAGATTATCACAGTTGGTGACGGTGTGCATCTGTTTGACGATGTGGATACCACCATTGCGAACGATGCTGTTCAATGATTCAATCAAACAATATTGGATTGGGTTGTTGCGCGTTTCCTTAAACACCCCGTTCAACATCAGCCCCACCCAACACCAAACCCACGCATGGATTCGCGCCCATGGCATAACTCAAATCCGCAGGGCGCGTGATGTCCCACAGCGCAAAATCCGCACGCATCCCCACACGCAATTGACCATGCGAATGCGCCAAGCCCAAAGCCTGCGCCGCATGGCGCGTCGTGCCTGCGAGTGCTTCGGCAGGTGTGAGTTTGAACAGCGTACACGCCATATTCATCGCCATGAGCAATGAAGTCAGCGGCGAAGTCCCAGGGTTGCAATCGGTCGCCACCGCCATTGGCACACCTGCGGTGCGCAATGCGTCTATCGGCGGGAGTTTGGTTTCGCGCAAATAATAAAACGCACTCGGCAAAAGCGTTGCCACGGTGTTAGCACGCCGCATCGCCGCAATTCCCGCTGACAACAAATACTCTAAATGATCCGCCGACAACCCGCCATACTGCGCCACCAAGGACGCGCCGCCTTGATCGGACAATTGCTCGGCATGCAGTTTAACGGGCAAACCCAACGCGCGCGCACGTGCAAACACACGCTCGGTTTGTATGGGACTAAAAGCGATGTGTTCACAAAAAGCATCCACCGCATCGACCAAGCCCGCTTGAAATAAATTCGGCAACATGACATCGCACACATGGTCAATATAGCCATCGGCATTGTCTGAGAACTCAGGTGGGAGCGCGTGCGCGCCGAGGAATGTGGTTTTGACGGTGATGGGCAAAGTCTCGCCAATGCGCCGTGCCACACGCAGCATTTTCGCTTCGCTGTCTAAATCCAAACCATAGCCCGATTTGATTTCAATCACGCCCACACCTTCAGACATCAATCGACGCACGCGTGGCAAGCTGAGGTTGAACAATTCATCTTCACTCGCCATGCGCGTGGCACGCACGGTGGACAAAATCCCGCCTCCTTGCGCGGCGATGTCCGCATAAGTCGCACCATTGAGCCGTGCTTCAAATTCATTGCTGCGATTGCCCGCATAGACAATGTGCGTATGGCAGTCAATCAGCGCGGGCGTTATCCACGCGCCATTGGCATCGTGGGTGGCGAGCGTTTGATCGTTCGTGGGTAAATCGCTTTGCTTGCCCACCCATGCAATCACGCCGTCTTTGACCGCCAATGCGCCATCACTGATTTCACCATAACCACCATTGTCACTATTGTCACCATCGGTCATGGTGGCAAGCTGAGCGTTGAGCCAAACAGCATCCCATGTGTGCGTGCTCATGGCGTTCTCCTTATTTGATTGATGTGCACCACGATGAGTGCTGCCTGTGTGGCAGACAGGCGCACGATTTTCTCTTTCTCGCTTTCACGTTGCACCAATAGCGTTTCTCCAGCATTGAGGACACATTCAGATGAATAATTGATGTGTACGGGCGCACCCCTCTCGTGGTATATCAGCATAAAATCGCCAATCAATTGTTCATCGTGCGTGCCAGCAACATTCAATCTGCGCACCAAATGACTGCAATCATCCGCTCGAGTCATGACGTTGAAGTCCTCGACCACACCATCGGCATGGATGGGTTCAGCATGTATCACGGTGCTGCCTTGAAAAACAAATGGCGCAGACTGCGCGTTTAAATCGACAGCATATTGCGCATGCAAATCCTGCACACGCAACATCCCGCACAAAATCATCAAGGTGCGCTCAATCCCCAACATCTGCGAAAACGCCCCTGCCTGTCTCACCCGCGCGCAACTGACACGCCACACAAAGTTATCCAAGGTCGCACCTTCGGGATACACCCAAACCTCGTGCGTCATGCCTTGACCGTTTTTCCACGGCATGGTGCGATACTCGTGTTCGCGGCGTATGCTCAGTTTCATACTGTATTGCGCTCAGTCATCTGATGGACCATTTGACGAGCCACCCGTGCAATCAAACGCGCAGCGACCCGTGCGCTGTGACCGTCTATGTCATAGGTGGGATTGAATTCAGCCACATCCACCAAGTGCAATTTACCCGATGCACACAGCGCATCCACGATTGTTTCGACCACACTCAATTCCACGCCCAACGCCGCAGGCGCACTGACTGCGGGGACAACACTGGCAGGCAAGACATCCAAATCAATGGTCAAATACACCGCATCCAAAGGCGCGATGAACTGTGCCAGCTGCGCCAAAATCGCATCCAACTGGGTCGGGCGCATGTCGGTGTCCAAACGCCACGTGACATTTAACGCTTCTGCGCGCGCGAACAAAGCCTGCGTATTGGCAAACTCACTCACACCCAAACAACAGTAGTTAAACGCCCAACCACGCCGCTCGCATGCCTGCGCGATTTGTAAAAACGGCGTGCCCGAAGTCGCCTGCGCATCGCGGCGCAGGTCAAAATGCGCGTCCAAATTGATGATGCCAATTTTCGGTTGTGAATGGTTCTCAGCCAAAAAATCCGCCCACCCGCTGAAACTGGCAAAGGCAATTTCGTGCCCGCCGCCCATACCAATGGGGAAAAAACCCTGTTGCAACAACTGTGTGACCTCATGCGCAAACGCATGTTGCGCGGCTTCCAAACCATCGCCCGCGCACACCACATCGCCTGCATCAACCGTGCGCTGCTGTGCCTGCGCGGGAATATTGGCTAAAAACTTACGCAACACATTCGGTGCACCCGCCGCGCCGACTCGCCCATGATTGCGCGCCACGCCTGCATCGCAAGCAAAGCCAATCAGTGCGATGGTATTGGATTGAGCCTCATGTGGGTCGCCCAAAGGTCGGATGACTTGATGCCAGCGCGTGCCCAACTCGCCTTCGAGGGTGTCGGTGCGTCCTTGCCACAGTTCCATGTTGGGTGGGTTTTTCATGCTCATCTCTCGTTGGTATTAAAGTGACAATCAAATAGACCGCTATTTATTACATAGCTGTAATTAACTATAACAGTAAACTATAGTCATTGCGGGCTTGACCCGCAATCTCCTTGCGTGGGGACTGCGGGTCAAGCCCGCAGTGACCGTAGTTTAATTGTCGCATTAATAAATTCATATCAAGGTTAAGTTGTAGCGTAGGCTGTGCCCACGAAATCAATCTGTTTCTCGCGTTCAATCGCGGGTACAGCCCCACACTACATCCTGATTAGACTCGTCATTGCGAGCAGGTTCATCGCGAAGCAATCCATGCGCTGTTTCCATAATGGTTCGCAATAACAACGTTTTAATTTGCCCCATCATTGGACTGTATCAATCAAACAACCCCCGACAATGCGCCGTCAAATCACCCGTGATGACCAATTGTTTGGCCGCTTCAATATCGGGTGCGAACAATCGGTCTTCGCCATAACGCGCCACTTGCGCACGCAACAAACCATGCGCCTGCTCAATGCACTCAGACGAGCGCAACGGACGATGGTAGTCAATCCCTTGCGCCGCCGCGAGCAATTCGATGCCCACGATGGTCGCGGTGTTTTGCGCCATTTCGTGCAATCGCCGCCCCGCGTAAGTCGCCATGCTCACGTGGTCTTCTTGGTTCGCCGAAGTCGGCAAACTATCCACACTCGCAGGATGCGCCAACGATTTATTTTCTGATGCGAGTGCCGCCGCAGTCACATGGGCAATCATAAAGCCAGAATTGACTCCTGGGTTATCGACCAAGAACGCAGGTAAGCCCGATAAATTGGCATCAATCAACAAAGCCACGCGCCGTTCGGACAAGGCACCAATTTCGGCAATTGCCAAGGCCAAAGTATCCGCAGCAAACGCCACAGGCTCGGCGTGAAAGTTCCCACCTGAAATCACATCGGTGGATGCACCGCCAGCAAAAATCAAAGGATTGTCGGTCACGGCATTGGCTTCAATCAATAATGTACGACGCGCATTGTGAATCAAATCCAAACACGCGCCCATCACTTGCGGTTGGCAACGCAGGCTGTACGGGTCTTGTACACGTTCATCGCCCTCGATATGCGATTGACGAATCTCGCTGCCCTTGAGCAGATTGCGGTACATGCCCGCACTGGCGATTTGCCCTGCTTGCCCACGCACCTCGTGTACACGTGCATCAAACGGCGCGTCCGAGCCCTTCGCCGCGTCAATTGACATGGCACCGACCACGGTGGCTGAAGCAAACAAACGCTCTGCCAAAAACAGTCCGTGCAAAGTCAAGGCCGTCGATACCTGCGTGCCATTAATCAATGCCAAACCTTCTTTGGCTTGCAACACCACAGGCGTGATGCCCGCATTGCGCAAGGCGGTTTGCGCATCCACCAATGTGCCATTGACAAACACCTGCCCCTCACCCATCAATGCCAGCGTCATGTGTGACAAAGGCGCAAGGTCGCCCGACGCGCCGACCGAGCCTTTGGCAGGGATGTTCGGCGTGATGCCTGCGTTGAAAATCGCAATCATGGTGTCAATCACTTCGGCGCGTATGCCCGAAAAACCGCGCGCCAAACTGGCAATTTTCATCAACATGACCAAGCGCACGACTTGCGCCGACAGCGGCTCGCCCGTGCCGACCGAGTGCGACAGAATCAGGTTGCGTTGCAACTGCGCGAGTTGCTCGGTCGCAATGCGCTTTTTGGCCAAAAGCCCAAAGCCTGTGTTGATGCCATACGCAGGCAAGTCGCGTTCAACGATGGCGTCAACTGCTCGCGCCGAAGCGTGAATGGCGGCATAAGCCGAGGGTGCCAAGGCAATTTGTGTGGGATTGCGCCAAACGGTGCGTAAATCCTCAAGCGTCATTTGGCTGGGTTGAATCATCATTTTTTTTGCTCCTGTTGTTTTTTCATATGTTAGATAAAATTTTTAGATGAACGGTGGGCAATGCCCACCCTACAAAAAATCATTTTATCATCGGCAAATTCAAACCATTGTTTTTCGCGCACGCCACTGCACTCTCGTAGCCCGCGTCGGCGTGACGCATCACGCCTGAGCCGCAGTCATTGACCAAAACCCGTGCCAACCGTTTGGCCGCCGCGTCCGTGCCATCGGCGACAATCACCATGCCTGAGTGTTGCGAGTAACCCATGCCCACACCGCCGCCGTGATGCAATGACACCCAAGTCGCGCCGCCCGAAGTATTGAGCAAGGCATTGAGCAATGGCCAATCCGACACCGCATCTGTGCCGTCTTTCATCGCTTCGGTTTCACGGTTGGGCGAGGACACCGAACCCGTGTCCAAATGGTCACGCCCAATCACAATTGGTGCTTTGAGTTCACCATTTTTCACCATTTCATTGAACGCCAAGCCCGCCAAATGTCGCTCACCCAAACCGAGCCAGCAAATTCGCGCGGGTAAACCTTGAAAAGCAATGCGCTCTTGCGCCATGTCGAGCCAACGGTGCACATGCGCGTGGTGCGGGAACAACTCTTTAATTTTCGCATCAGTTTTGTAAATGTCTTCAGGATCGCCCGACAACGCCACCCAGCGGAACGGCCCTTTGCCTTCGCAAAACAGTGGACGAATATAGGCAGGCACAAACCCAGGGAAATCAAAAGCGTTTTTCACACCCGTATCAAAAGCGACTTGACGGATGTTGTTGCCATAATCCACGGTCGGAATGCCCATCGCGTGAAAATCGAGCATGGCTTGGACGTGCTGCGCGCACGATTGCGCCGCGTCTGCCGTGAGTTTGGCGTGCTGTGCGGGGTCAGATTGTGCGGCTTTCCACTGTGCCACCGTCCAACCTATGGGCAAATAACCGTTGATGAGGTCATGTGCTGAAGTTTGGTCGGTGACCAAGTCGGGTTTCATTCCGCCTGCATTTTTGTCCAGCTGAGCACGCTTGACCAACTCAGGCAAAATCTCCGCCGCATTGCCGAGCAAGCCGATGGACACCGCCTCACCGCGCTCGCAATGGTATTTGACCAAAGCCAAGGCGTCGTCCAAATCACGCGCTTGTTTGTCCAAGTAGCGTGTGCGCAAGCGAAAATCAATGCTCGATTGTTGACATTCAATATTCAAAGACACCGCACCCGCAAGTGTCGCCGCCAAAGGTTGCGCGCCGCCCATGCCACCCAAACCAGCGGTCAAAATCCAACGCCCTTTCCAGTCGCCATTGAAGTGCTGACGACCCGCTTCGACAAAAGTTTCATAAGTGCCTTGCACGATGCCTTGCGAGCCAATGTAAATCCAACTGCCCGCCGTCATCTGTCCATACATAAACAAACCCTTGCGGTCGAGTTCGTTGAAATGTTCCCAATTCGCCCATTTGGGTACGAGGTTGGAATTGGCAATCAACACACGCGGTGCATCGCTGTGGGTTTTAAACACGCCCACTGGTTTACCCGATTGCACGAGCAAGGTTTCATCCTCGTTCAATTCTTTGAGGGTTGCGAGGATGGTGTCGTAGCACTGCCAATCGCGCGCCGCGCGACCAATGCCGCCATACACCACAAGGTGCTTTGGATTTTCAGCGACTTCAGGGTCAAGGTTGTTTTGAATCATGCGGTACGCCGCTTCGGTCAACCAATTTTTACAGGTCAACTCTGTGCCACGTGGTGCGTGGATGACTCGACTTTCATCGTAGCGTGGGTCAATGTGTGAATTGTTGTTGGGGGTGATTGGGTTCATGCTTATCTCCTTGTTATGGTTCAGATGGGTGTGATTTTAGGTCTCAAATGTGCAAGACAAATAATTTGTATAGACAACTTTAAATTTATTTGATTAATCTGTCAATACTTATTTTGCAAATTGCGTAAAATACCACGATTATTTTTCAAAACAACTCATCATGAACACACACAAAACCACCATCCCTGTGTTTCAACACATCAAAAACTCAATTTTGGAATCCATCCAAACAGGCGTTTGGCGACAAGGGCAAGCAATTCCGCCCGAATTGACTTTGGCCAAACAGTTCGGCGTATCGCGCATGACGGTCAATCGCGCTTTGCGCGAACTGACCGCCGAGCACGTGCTCACGCGCGTGCAGGGCTCAGGCACTTTTGTCGCGCAACAAAAATACCAAACCACCCTGATTGAGATTCAAAGTATTGCCAAGGAAATTCGCGCACGTGGACACGTGCACCGCAGCGAGTTGTACGAGTTGTCCAAAGCCAAAGCAGGCGAGACGCTGGCGTTTGAGTTTTCGGTGTCACCAACTGATTATTTATTTCACACCGTGATTGTGCATTTTGAAAATGGCGAGCCGATACAGGTCGAAGACCGTTGGGTCAATCCCGCGATTGCGCCTGAGTATTTGCAACAGGATTTTTCCACGACCACACCGAATGAATATTTGATGGCGAACGCCCCCCTGCAGTCGGGGCAATACACCATCGAAGCCCTACCCGCACCTGAGCACATCGCCGAAATGCTGCACATACAGCCTGCCGAGGCTTGCTTGGTACTACAACGCACCACCCATTCAATGAACCAAGTCGCCACGCAGGTCACCATGTGGCACCCAGGGGCGCGTTATCAGTTTTCAGGGGAAATTTAAAGTTTGATTGGGCACAAAGGACGTTTAGACAGGGCTAAGGTTGCAACACATCCACGCCCAACAAACCACATTCGCGTACCGCTTGCGCCAAAGCCTCGCACGCACGCTGGCGACTGAAATGTTTGCGCCACACCAAGACCACACGGCGATGCGGCACTTCACCGCTTGATTGTTTACCGCGTCCCGCACTTTTATCCGTTACCAAAGGCACGTAACTGAGCGAACCATTGGGTTCGTGCTCGGGCACAGCCAGCGCGGGCAATACGGTGATGCCGATGCCTGCCGCCGCCATATAGCGCAGGGTTTCCAACGATGAGCCCTCGAAATTGCGCTGCAAACCGTCTTCTTCAACTTGATACACATGCGCTTGGGGCGTGGCTTCCAACACATGGTCACGAAAACAATGCCCCGCACCGAGCACCAACAACGGCTCCTTTCGCAATCGGTGATTGCTGATGTGTTCTTGCTGCGCCATCGGGTGGTTTTTCGGCAAGGCCACAAAAAATCGCTCATCATACAATGGCGCGAGCTCTAAACCCGATTCATTGAAAGGCAGTGCCATAATCGCCGCATCAATGCGTCCTTGTTTGACCCATTCAATCAACACGTGGGTGTATTGCTCCTGCACAATCAGCGGCATTTGCGGAAATGTTTTGAATGCGTGCGCCATCAGTTTGGGCAATAAATACGGCGCGATGCTGTAAATAATTCCCAAGTGTAGCGAACCATTGAGCGGATCATTGCCATGCGCAACGATGTCTTTGATGGCGTTGACCTGCGAGAGCACTGTTTGCGCCTGCGCAATCACTTGTTCGCCAATTGCCGTCACGGCAACATCTTGCATACTGCGCTCAAACAATGTGACACCCAATTCTTCTTCTAATTTTTTAATCGCCACCGAGAGCGTTGGCTGACTGACAAAACACGCTGCCGCCGCACGGCCAAAGTGCTTTTCGCGCGCGAGGGCTACGGCATAACGAAGCTCGGTGAGTGTCATATTCTTTTCCTATCAATCGGTTGAACTCATAGCGTATTTATGGCGACATCATACCGTCAATAACTCAGCACGATTGCCCAACCAGCGCAATAAATGTGCCTCTGCCGCAGTGTGGTCATGCGCGAGTAACCACGCCGCTGCATCGCGCGCATCCTCAAGCAAAGCCGTATCGGTTTCTAAATCGGCAAAACGCAACAGCGGCAACCCCGACTGACGCACGCCGAGAAACTCGCCTGCACCACGCAATTGCAAATCCCGTCGCGCCACTTCAAAACCATCGGTGGTCTCGTACATCACTTTCAAACGCTCTTTGGCAATGTCCGATAAAGGCGTTTCAAACAATAAAATACATTGACTGCGCACCGCACCGCGCCCAACACGTCCGCGCAATTGATGCAGCTGCGCCAACCCAAAACGCTCAGCGTGCTCAATCACCATCACACTCGCATTCGGCACATCAACACCGACCTCAATCACCGTGGTGGCGACCAATACATCCAACTCACAGGCTTTGAATGCTTCCATCACTGCGCGTTTTTCAGCAGGTTTGAGCCGCCCATGCACCAAACCCACACGCGCGTCGGTCAGTGCGGCGGTTAAATGGTCAAAGGTTTCAATCGCGGTTTTTAACTCCAGCGTTTCGGACTCTTCAATCAGCGGACAGACCCAATAAATTTGCTTGCCTTGCGCAACATCTTGCGCCACCTTCGCCACCACTTCGGCACGGCGGCGCACATCAATCAATTTGGTGACAATCGGCGTGCGGTTCGGCGGCAACTCATCAATCACCGCGACATCCAAATCGGCAAAATACGACAACGCCAGCGTGCGCGGAATCGGCGTGGCACTCATCATCAACTGATGCGGTGCGTGCTCTTGCCCATCGTTGATGGCACACACCGACTCTTTCATCTTGGTGCGCAAGGCAAGGCGTTGCTTGACCCCGAAGCGGTGTTGCTCATCAATCACCGCCAAACCCAAATCATAAAAACGCACCGACTCCTGAATCAGCGCGTGCGTGCCGACGAGGATGTGCACCTCACCCTTTTCGAGCGCGTCATAGACGGATTGCTTGTTTTTCTTGGTCACGCTCGATGCCAGCCACGCGACATTCACGTTCAGCGGCGTGAACCATTCATGCAATTTGTAGTACAACTGTTCGGCGAGAATCTCGGTCGGTGCCATCACCGCGCACTGTTTGCCTGCATCGACACACTGCGCACACGCCAGTGCAGCGACCACGGTTTTACCTGAGCCGACATCGCCTTGTAGCAAACGGTGCATCGGCGTGGTTGTACCCATATCCTGCGCAATCAATTGCCATGCGCTTTGCTGCGCGCCCGTCAATTTAAACGGCAATTGTGCAATGAACTGCGCCAGCACATTCTGGTTTTCTCCCCTCTCCCGAAAAGGCGGGAGAGGGGGCGGGGGAGAGGGTGTTTGCGCTGGCACTGCCCCCAATTCAGAACCACCTGAAACCACCAACGCAGGCGCAACTTCCAGCCGCCGCGCCATCCGTGCCTGATGAATCGAGATTTGCTGCGCGAGTAACTCCTCAAACTTCAACCGCCCCCAAGCAATGTGATCGCGCTCAGTTAAGGCATGTGGATTCACATCAGGCGGCGGCGCATGCAACAAACGCACCGCATCCATCAACGTCCCCCAATCGGGGTTCAAAATATGCGCGGGTAAAATTTCAGGCAAGACCACCACTTCCAAAGCACGTGCAATGAGTTTGCGCCAAGTTGATTGCGGCAAACCCTCCACGGTCGGATAAATGGGCGTGAGCGTGGCGGCAACAGGGGTATTTTCCGTCACTTTTTCCACCCGTGGATGTATCATCTCCGTGCCGAAAAAGCCGTGCCGTGCTTCGCCTTTGACGCGCAACAATTGTCCTGAACGGAAATTTGCCAACATCGACGGATAAAAATTCACGTAGCGCAGCACCAAAACCTCGCCAGAATTATCCTGCGTGGTCACCACCAATTGCCGACGCGGGCGAAACTTCACCTCATGCTCAATGACCGTCACCTGCACCTGCGCAAATTCGCCCAAACGCACATCCGCGACAGGCGTGATGCGCGTCTCGTCCTCGTAGCGCAAGGGAATGTGCAACAACAAATCCGTATCCGAGCACACCCCCGTGCGTGCGAGTTTCTCCGCCATCAGAGGCGTGATTTTGAGGGCTTGGGAAAAAGTGTGGCTGGGCGAGATACTCATGCGGGCATTTTACCGCAATCGCTTTGCGTGTGGCGACTTACAGGTCGTGGTCATTGCGAGCGATGGTTTATCAGAGAAGCAATCCATACCCCCGTCAATCGACTGACTACCGCTGGATTGCTTCGCGACGAGCGCGGTAGGGTCAATTAGCGGTTGGGGCGTAATCGACCTTCGTTACCTGATTTTTTCATGCGTACGATTACGCTATCGCTAATCGTACCTACGGGCTGGTTGAAATTTTCAAGGCATAAAATCAAAGTCGTGTCCACGACTGGCATAACCATCGGGAAGAGAGACCATCACCTTTTCACCATTAAATAGATAAACATATGATTTTGCACCAGCATATCCTCCAAACCTATTTTTAGCATTAATTTCGCAATATACGACCCAACCAAATTTAGGTTTGTTGAAACCAGGATCTTTAGCCCAACCCTTCTTTGCATCTGTGCAGGTCATCTTTATAGAGTCAGGATCAACCAAGGTTCTTGATACTGACTGATGTATATAAGAGTTATATCTAGATTGTTCCAATTTCTGACCATAATCGGCATTTTTATACTGCTCCACCGTTACTCCACTTGCACAACCTGCTATAAAAAGAGTAGCAGTAATAATAAAGACATTTTTCATTTTTGCTCCTTCTTTACAATCCTTGTTTAACAACTTTACAAGTTATCGAAAAAGATGGTATTTCTATGAAAATACCTAAATGTACACCAATGAAGAAAAAATACAGTTTAGCGAGCGACTACGTGCCGCAATTGCTGCCGTTGACCCTGATATAGTCAAAGCGGCAGAACTTGCAACGCAGAGTTTAACTTGCGCCACCACAAACAACCTGTAACCAATGCGGCTACGCATAAGTGGCTAACCGCTCAAGCAATCCCTTCAATTGATAAAATCGAAACATTAGCTAACTGGCTGGGCGTATCAAACGAGTGGCTAAGAACTGGACATGAGCCCACAGGCAAAAAGCACGAGCATTCAGAATTGCAAAAATTGATGATTGAAAAATTTGCGTTACTATCCATACGACAACAGCGATATATTTTTGAGATGGTGAATGATTTGCAAAAGAAACAAAGTAACTCTGATATTTAACTCTTTATCTCACGCACTAACCCCTACCATGATTAGAACTCGTAGGGCGCAATAAACGTTTTTTGTGCATTGCGCCCTACACAAAAGCATACCCGTGTCATACCGTGGCGGACAACGGCATCTCCTTGCAAGGAGATTGCGGGTTACTCGAACCTTGGTTCTCCCCCACAATGACTCAATTCTTTGAGGGCGAAATTTACCGCCCATTCCCCAACCGCAACACCGCCCCATTTCTATCATCGGTGATGTAGAGTTTCCCTGAAGGTGACGCACGCACTTCGGTCGGCGCGCCCATCGGTTGCTGGCCTTTGGCAGCCCAATCGCCAATCACTTCCATCATTTTACCTGCGGGCTGACCTGCGGCGTTGCTGTCAAAAGCCACGAGCCGATGCCCTGTGTCACGGTAGCCGTGCAGCGCAACAAGGTATTGCCCACGCAACGCGGCGATTTCGCCACTGTCAGGGTAACGAATGATTCCGAGTGGTGCGCTGTGTGCGGGCAACAGAACGGCGGGCGAAACTTTGTTGGTACAGGCTTTGGGGTATCGACTGTATTCGGGATTCACGCGGTTGTGGTCATAGCAGTATGGCCAGCCGTAGTCGGCGTTTTGCGCCACCACATTGAGTTCATCGTGCGGCAGTTGTGCGTCCGAGAGTTGGACATTGCTGCGGTTGATAAAGTCGCGCCCGTTGTCGGTCACCACCAATTCACCTTTCGCACTCCACGTCATGCCCATGGCATTGCGCAGTCCACGGGCATAGACGACAGGTTGTGGTTGATTTTTTTGCCATCCCGTGACTTTCCAAACCGAGCCCGTGGCACGCGCACCGACAGCCTCGGCGCAGGGGTATTTGGGTGCAGAGCCATTGGCATTTTCGCAATGATCGGTCTGCGCACCCATGCTGATGTAGAGCGCGCCATCGTTACCAAACAGGATTTGTTTGAGTGGGTGATTGCCGCCATCGGGCAGTTTGTCGATGACGACTTGGGGTGTGTCTTTGAGTGAATGCGGGTTGATGCGAATGATGCGCGAGGCTTCGCCGATGTACACCCAGCCGTCCGCACCCAGTGCGATGCCATGCGGGCGATCTAAATGGTCTAATAAAGTCGTGCGCTCAAAACGTCCGTTTTGCCACAACAATCGGCTCAGTCGTCCACGCCCTTTATCCCACCCACCCATCTCGGTGACAAGCAAGACATCATCGGCAAGTGGCAATACGCCGCGTGGCATTTTTAAGTCACTCGCCACCACGCCCACGCACGTACCCGCAGGGGTTTTCAGACTGATTTTTGGCAATCCATCACATGCGCCATTGGTGGGGTAAGGGTTGGCAGCTAATGCGATGTGTGTGCCCGCCAAACCAAACAACAAAGAGATAAAGCCCATTGTCCGAATGTTCATAGCCCCTCCAAAAAACACAGGGGCAATCATGCCCCTATCGTTATTCGTTGACGATCACAGCGCGCCGTAAGAATGCAGCCCCGAGAGGAATATGTTCACACCCAAGAAGGCAAAGCCCGTAATCAACAAGCCGACCAAAGCCCAAAGCGCACTGCGCGTGCCGCGCATTCCCGCCATCAGACGCAAATGCAACCATGCGGCGTAGTTGAGCCAAACAATCAATGCCCACGTTTCTTTCGGGTCCCAGCTCCAGTATTTGCCCCAAGCATCGGCCGCCCAAAATGCGCCGAGAATTGTGGCAATGGTGAAGAACACAAAGCCAACTGCAATGGCTTTGTACATGATGTCATCAAGCACGGCAAAATCAGGCAAGCGCGTCGCCAATTGTTTGCGCCACAGTAAAATAAAGCCAGCAATCAATAAACCCACACCAAAATACATTGCCCAGTAAGTCGAGATGTACTCTGCCGTGATGCCCTTGCGAAACACCATGGGTTCAATAAACAAACACGCGCCGAGCACCCACAAGACTATCGTCAATACTTTGGTGCGTTTGGCGTGCTGTGCTTGCATCCCTGCCAAGATTTGCGGTGCCTTGGCATCGGTTGCCGCTGGCAACGCACCCGATTGGCTGTAACTGGCTTGAAATGCCACCGGCAAATTGGCAAATGGCGTGCCAACAAATTTCACCAAATACGCAAAACCGACCATCGCCGCAATCGAGAACGTACCGTAGCCAACAAAATTGGCAGGCACGTGAATTTTCATCCACCACGATTGCAGAGCAGGAATCAGCGGTTTAATTTCTTGCTGACCGCGTTCAATGCTGTACCACAACAAAAATCCGACCGAAGCCACCACCACCAGCATGACGAAGGCACCGAGTTGTTTGGTTTGATAGTGCTCTTCGTAATACAGGTAAAATACCGTGGTCAGTAAAGCAAATAAAATAAATACTTCATATAAATTAGACACTGGGATGTGCCCCACATCGGGTGCAATCAAATAACCCTCGTGCCAGCGCACCGCGAGTGCCGCCGTGCCCGCAATCAAGCCTGCAAAAGTTAATTGACTACCGAGCCAACTCATGGTGGTGGCACGCGGCCAAATCAAACCAACCCAATACGCCAGCGTACCCAAAACGAACAGCACACTCATCCACATCACCAAAGGCTGGCTGGCAAACATGTATTTCAAGCCAAAAACCGTTTCTCCTCGCGCTAAATTACCCGCATACATCGCCACCGCGCCAAGCGAAATCAAAGCAACCCAACCAAATACCCACTGTAGAGGTCGCCAAAACCAGCCCAGTGCAATGATGGATGCCACTGAAAACACCAAAATCACTTTTTCATAGATGTCCATCAATTGCAGGTTTTTCAACGCGCCGTAAGTAAACAAAGCAATGGTCAATAATGCAAAGGCCACATCGCGCAGATTCAATCGGCTGAGCAATGATGCGCTTTCTTTTTGCTTGGATTGATGCTTGGATAAATCAATCGGGGTTAAATTCGGTACATTGGATGTTGAACTCATGGTGTGCCTCAATAATCAAAAACAGCTGTGTGGTGCAAAAAAAGGGTCGCCCCTAAAACTTTTCATAAATTATTCGTCATTGCGAGCGCAGCGAAGCAATCTATACAACATTCACTCAATAGACAACGATGGATTGCTTCGCTGCGCTCGCAATGACGTTTGAGCATTTACGGGCTCGCATAACATAGGTGGCTCGTGCTGCGCTAAAACAACCCAATCAACCCAAAGTTTCAGACTGCATCGCTTGCCTCATCTGTGCCCAATGTTGGTGGTAATCAAACGTGCGGCGAGTGCTGCTCATCGCCATGGTCACGGTATGTTTGCCCGCCTCATTCGGCGTAATGTGCAACCAAATCCGTCGTTCACGAATAAACGCCATGGCCAATGTACCGAGCACCAACATCACAGAACCCAAGTACACCCACCATTGCCCAGGTGAGCGCGTCGCTTGCAAACCCGAAGCTTGTTTGATGTCCATCCCCGACAACTCAACCAACACGGGTGAGCCAAAGCGTTGAAACTCGGACAGACTGAACAAAGACATGCGAATGAATTTTTGATGTTGCTCATCCAAAGTGCGGGCAGGCAATTTTTCTTGCGCACGTGCCATCTGTAAACCATCCCACAATGTTTCTTCTAAAACACGAACCAAGGACGTGGCGATTTTATCACGCTCGGGCTCCGCAACGGTGGATTCAATTTGCTGCCCCAAGCCCTGCAAACCACTCGTGGCAAAAGTTGTCAGCGTTCGCTCAACCCCCTTGCTCATTTGTTCCATACTCACGCCCGCAGTCGGATGCGATTGGGCATATCGCTGAGCAATTTTTACACGCATGCCTTCATCTGCCAATGCTGCACGCAAGCGCATAAAGTCTGCCAAGCTCACATCATCATCCGCAGGAATACGGAAATATTGATAATCTTGCTCCAAACTGTCGCGTCGTGCGGTAATAAACACAGGCGCATCATCCAAAATCACGGGCGAAGCATATTGAACATACTCAACGGCACTGCCTGCGTCATCACGCAACACATAGGTCACACTTGCGCCAAAGTTTTGAAATTGTTTTTTCTCGCCTTTGGGGTTCATGGCATGGGCAAACGCTTCGGTGGTCGAGCCTTTGGCATTCTCATTGGTTGGAAACACATTGATGGGTTTAAAACCACGCCATTCCAATTTGTATTTTTTGGTGCCAAAAGGAAATTCACTCTGACCGCCAACCTGTGCATCAATGTTTTTGCTCACCGTTTGCGCGCCAAACAAAGGGTGCACTTTCAAATGCATGATGGAGTCGTTGGCATCAAAGTTCGCTTGGTACAACGCAACACCCTTATATCGCAAAGGATGATTGACGCTAATGGTTTGTGAAAATTCTTTGCCCGTGGCTTTGTCCTTAATGGTGACGTCCGATGCAAACAATTTGGGCATACCCGTGCTGTAATATTCCACATTGAATTTATCCAAACGCACCCAAAACGGCAAATCTTGCAACAAATACGAGTTTTGGTCGTAGGTCAACTCAACGAAGTCCACACTGCGCCCTTCAGAAATGCGCACTGCACCGCGATAACTCAAAGTGGCATCCGACAACACACCGCTGGTTGGGACTTGTGGATACGCCACCATATTGGTCAAAGGCTTTTTGCCCATGAACCACACCTGAGCGCGGATGGACAATTCAGAATCCAGCAAACCGCCCAAACAAATCACCACAATCGCCAAATGGGTCAAAATATAACCCAAACGGTTGTAGCGACCGCGTTTGGCTGCAAAATAAACATGGCGCTGCCCGTTGCTATCGTCCTGGCTGGCACGCGTTTGATAACCCATGCGTTCAAACAACTGCGCCACGCGTGCGGTCAGTTCATCAGTGCTCAGAGTGCTATGCCACTGCGCGTGTTCGGGCATGTGGCGCAAACTGTTGGTACGGTTGTGCAATTTGTACGCACGCATATCGTGCAGCATTTTGGGCGTATTGCGTATCAAACAAATACTGGTTGATGCCAATAAAAACACCAACATGACCAAAAACCACGCTTGGTTATACACATCGTGCATCCCCAAAACCGCAAAAGCCCCCGCCCAAAACTCGCCAAATTTATCCACGTAATTCAGTTTGGATTCGTTTTGCTTGATGATGGTACCAATCGCACTGGCAATCGCCACGACACTTAAAATACTCACCGCAAAACGCATAGAACCGACAAAATCCCATAAGCGCGAGGCAAATGAGTTTGAGTCAGAGGGAGCGCGTTGGGATTCAGGGAGACGAGCGGAATTCATGGGACATATTTCATAAAAATCGGGCGGTAATTGACCGCCCGATGGTATCGTTTGATTGTGTGCTTTATATGTATGGCACTCGTAACAATGGTTAAAAAATCAACGAACACCTGCCATATAATCTGCTACCGCTTTGATTTCGGTGTCAGTCAGCTTTTTCGCAATGTCTTGCATTTGGTTGGCAGGGCTGTTTTTACGTTGATCTTCGCGGAAAGCTTTGAGCTGCGCTTCTGAATAATCCGCAAACTGACCCGATACGCGTGGATACTTGTTTGGAATACCCGCACCCGTTGGGCTGTGGCAGCCCGCACACGCTGGCACACCTTTGCTGACAATACCGCCACGGTAGATGCTCATACCCAAAGTTGGATTCACACCTGCCGATGAAGCGGGCACCAATTTTTGTGAAGCGAACCACATCGCCAAACTTTTCACATCGTTGGCATATTGTTTGGGATCCGCAGACAACATTGCCACTTGTCCGCCCATCACAGCATTTTCACGCGCGGCAACTTTTGCACCCTCAGCAGGTTTAAAGTCCATTAATTGTTTTTCGATGTATGCTTGGTGTTGACCCGCTAATTTGGGTTGTAAAGGCACTGCGCTGTTGCCATCGGCCATGTGACATGCCGCACACACGCCTGCAGCAATCGCCTTACCACGTTCAATACCCACAGGCATGGCTTCAACCGATTTGATATCAAATGCCGCTGCGGGAGCCGCCGCCGCTGGTGCTGCCGCATTCGCTGCTGGTGCCGCTGCCGCAGGTGCGGCCGCCGCTGGTGTCGCTGCCTGTTGAGCAATGGCAACACCTGAAATCGCTGCGACAATGCCCGCCGCTGCTAAAAGATATGCATAAGAACGTTTCATAATCAGAACCTATAAGTTGAGCAAACTCAAAATGGACGTGGCGCATTTTGTGTCACAATAACGACCCACGCATGCGTCACAAACTACAAACACCTTGCGTTTCCATAATTGTTACAAAATTGCCGTAATATTCATTGGGCATTGTACAATACTGCAACCATTCTGCCAAGACTTATCCCTTAAACTTATTCGGGTTATGGTTGGGTTTTACCTTATATAGAAAGTGATTCATGTCGATTTTGCACCACAGTGAGTTTTTTACCACAGTCAATCATTATGCGGACTTGCCCAAAGCACCTTTTCCTGAAATTGCGTTCGCGGGTCGCTCCAATGCAGGAAAATCCAGTGCCATCAATGTGCTGTGCAATCAAAAACGTTTGGCGTTTTCAAGCAACACCCCAGGACGCACCCAACACATCAACTATTTCACTGTGGGTCGGCGCGGCGAAACCTATGGTTATTTGGTGGATTTACCGGGTTACGGTTATGCAAAAACCCCGATGGCGGTCAAAGATCATTGGAATCGTTTATTATCAGCGTACCTACAAGAGCGCGATCAACTCAAAGGCTTGGTTCTGATGGTGGACATTCGCCGTGGCTTGACTGACTTGGACATTCAAATGATTCAGTGGTTTGTGCCTTTGGCGCGTCCGATTCATATTTTGCTCACCAAATGCGACAAATTAACCAACAACGAGCGCAACAAAACCCTATTTGCTGTGCGCAAGCAATTGACGGATTTGGCGGGCGAATGGGGTACAGTACAATTGTTTTCCTCCACCAACCGCATCGGGCTCGAAGAAGCGGGCGAAATCATTGGTGGCTGGATTATGCAAGCGCGCCCCAAGCAATCCGAGTCTGAGACCGACGCGGTGCAATAACCCCATCGCACAAGATTGACGGTGGCTTTTTAAATCCAATTGTTATGAAAATCAGCAAACGCAAATCCTTATCGTTACAAACGCGGCAAATACAAAAACCACGCAACCCACTGGTTGCTGTGGCATTATTGCGCAAAGCAGGCAGTCATCGTCGTAACCACAAATCTTTGCGTGCACAACACAAGCAAAACACCCTTCGCGCCATTCACGAGGCAGATTCACATGAATAATTCAAACACATCCGCAACAGCCCACAGCATTACTTTAACCACAGCACAATTGATGGAGATTCGCGACCAAATGGTTGCCGAGATTGCCCAAGGTTTGGCTCAACCCAATCAAACGATCAAGGCATTGCCTGCTTTCACCCGTTTACCCGCCACCCTGCACGATGGGCAAGTGGTGGTTTTGGATGCGGGCGGTACGAATGTACGTGCGGCGCAGATTGCTTTTCAACAAAATGAGGTGTCGTTTGTCCAACCCAAACGGCGTGATGAAACCTTGATGAGCCAAGCCCAAGAAATCGGTGCGATTTCAGCCGAGGTGTTTTTTCAACGCCAAGCGGATTTGGTGCATCAAGTCTGTCAGCAACCCGAGTTTGATTTGGGTTATTGTTTTTCTTACCCATCGACCAATACGCCCGATGGCGACGCACAATTGGTCACATGGACCAAGGGCATTAATGTCGAAAACGTGGTCGGTCGCTCTTTGCGTGAACTGATTGGCAAAGCGATTGCCAACAACCAACAAACCGCGCGGAAAATCCCTGTGCTCAACGATACCGTCACCACATTATTGGCGGGCGCGTGGTTGGCGGACTGCGATCAATACATCGGTCTCATCGCGGGAACGGGATTGAACGCAGCAGCGTTCTACCCTGTCAATCAAATCACCAAACTGACTCGTGAGGAAAAACAAGGCTGGTCAGAATCCGACCTCATGGCAGTGAATTTGGAAATCGGCAACTTTCATCCAAAATTTTTAAGCGCGTTTGATGACGCACTCAACGAGCAACGCGTGCATGACCATCCGAACAAACAGCGTTTGGAAAAAGCCGCCTCTGGGCGTTACATCGCGCCCCTATTTGGCCAAGTGGTGGGTCGTGAGGTGTGTATGAATTTACCTGCCGAATATGCTTTTGATCCCGATGACATTCAGTCGCATGCGGGTATGGTGGCAAATTTACGCGATTACCCAAATTTGCACATCGCGCAAGCGGCGCGCGCAGTGATTGAGCGCAGTGCGGACTTAACCGCCGTGGTTTTGGCGGCGATTATCAAGGGACAAAACGCCAGCAACACCGAGCAGCATACCGTCACCACAGGGATTTTGATTGAGGGCACACTGTTTTGGAAAACCGAAGGATATAAAGAACGCGTTGAGCAACAATTGCGACAACTCATCCCCGCGCACATCACGCCGCAGTTTTTGCACAATGATTTGGCAGTGCAAACCAATTTTATTGGCATCGGCTACGCGACTTTGGCGATGGACAAACATTTGTAACGAAGTCATTGTGTGAACCGCACGCTTTGTGTTGCACGATCCTTTAGGGAAACATGGGGTATTTCCGCGTTTCCTTAATTTTGCCGATTGAGGGAGTGCAAATGCGCCAAGATTATCACCATTTTTGTGCAAACCCGCCCCACAAACCCATTATAATAGCGCCGATTATTTCTAAAATTTCGCACACATTTCAACCAAGGTCTTTATGGACGGCTTTGTATCCAGTTTGTTAGCCAGCGTCTTACTTGCATCCATCCCCCTCATCGTCGCAGGCATGGGCGAATTGCTCGCCGAAAAATCAGGCGTGCTCAATTTGGGGGTTGAAGGCATGATGTTGCTTGGTGCAGTCGCAGCGTTTGCGGTAGCGCTCAATACGGGCAATGCTGCGTTGGGCATGCTCGCAGGCACTGTGACGGGGGGATTGGCCGCGTTATTATTCGCGTTTTTGGTGTTGCGCTTGTTGACCAACCAAACCGCAACAGGTTTGGCATTAACCATCCTTGGCACGGGTTTATCAGCATTGTTTGGTGTGAAATATGTTGGATTGTCGGTGACAGGTTTTGCACCTGTGGCGATTCCTCTTTTGTCTGAATTACCGTTGCTCGGCGAACTATTTAATCAAAGCATCCCCGCATATTTGGGCATTGCACTGTGCGTGGTGTTCGGCATTCTTTTATTCAAATCCAAGTTTGGCTTGACCGTGCGCGCAGTCGGGGAGTCACCCTCCGTGGCCCATGCCATCGGTTACGATGTGCTCAAAATCCGTTATGCGATGACCATTTTAGGCGGCGCAATGGCTGGCTTTGCGGGCGCGTTTGTCGCGCTGGTACAGTTTAAAGCGTGGCAAGAAGGCATCACGGGTGGTGTGGGCTGGATTGCCGTGGCCTTGGTGGTGTTCGCCACTTGGCATCCAACGCGTTTGATATTGGGGGCACTGTTGTTTGGCTTGATGCGCTCACTCGGCTTTGCCGTGCAAGCCGCCAATCAACCGATTCAAGATTGGTTGATGGGACAGTCGGGTTGGATGAAGGCACTGGCATCGTTCATGACCAATGTACAAGTGCTCAACGCCCTGCCCTATGTGGCAACAGTGGTGGTACTGTGCTGGATTTCTCGCGATTGGCGCAAAATTCGCATGAACGCACCGATGTCGCTGTCGCAACCATTTTTACCATAGTTGTTCATTTTTATTGATTATTAACTCACTGGAGTATTCACATGGCATTTACCCATACACTTGGTCGCAGCGTGGCATTTGCGGCTTCAATCATCACCGCATTGACCTTGAGCGCGTGCGGTGGCTCAAAAGAAGCCGCCAAACCGACTGCCGCCACACCTGCTGCGACAGCTGGCAAAGAAGTTAAAGTCGGCTTCGTTTATGTCGGCCCTGTCGGCGATGGCGGTTGGACGTTTGCGCACGACAATGGTCGCAAGGCGATGATCGAAAACCTACAAAAAGAAGGCATCACCGTCACCACCCAACAAGTTGAATCGGTCAAAGAAGGTGCGGATTCTGAGCGCGTGATTCGTGATTTGGTCGCAAAAGGCAATCAAATTATTTTCACAACTTCGTTTGGTTACATGGACTCAACCCTGAAAGTGGCACAAACCACGCCGAATGTGTTCTTTTTCCACGCCACGGGTTATAAAAACGCGCCCAATATGGGCACTTATCAAGCGCGTACCTATGAATCAGCGTATTTGGCAGGTGTACTGGCAGGCAAAATGACCAAGTCCAATACTTTGGGCTTTGTGGCCTCAGTGAAAATCCCCGAAGTGATTCGCAACATCAACGCCTACACCTTGGGCGCACGTAGCGTCAACCCTGCTGTGAAAACCAAAGTGGTGTTCACTGGCTCATGGTTTGATATGAACAAAGAGCGTCAAGCGGCGGAAAGTTTGATTGGTCAAGGTGCGGATGTATTGTTACAAAATACCGATTCTCCTGCTGTATTGAAAACGGCTGAAGAAAAAGGCGTGTATGCATTCGGCTGGGATTCCAACATGAAAGCCTACGGTCCTAAGGCACATTTGGCATCGGCTGTGATTAACTGGGGTGACTACTATACCCAAGCGGTTAAAGATGCCATGTCAGGCAAAATCAATACGGCTGACCAATGGAAAGGCGTCGCCGATAAATGGGTCGATTTGGTCGATATCAATAGTGCGGTTCCTGCTGATGTGAAAGCTTTGGTTGAAGCCAAGAAAGCTGAATTGGCCAAAGGCGGTAAAATCTTCGTTGGGCCTTTGAAAGACCAAAACGGCGTAGAAAAAGTCGCCAAAGACAAAGCTCTGGATGACAAAGAGCTGGGCGGATTGTCTTGGCTGGTTGAAGGCGTTGAGGGCAGTTTATAAGTCCGAAACAATGCCAACAAAAGCCGCCAGCAAATATGCTGGCGGCTTTTTTGTAACACTTTGTTACAACACAATACATCTGTATGGCATATAATCGACCAAACGATGTTATATCACTGAGGTTTTTATGACCCATCCACACATTGTATTTGCTGAAGATGATTTGAGTTTGGCGCAGTTGATTCAAACCTTCTTAGAACGTCATGACTTGAAAGTCACTCTGGTACACGATGGCAAGGAAGTGATAAAAACTGTTGAGCGTGAACAGCCTGATTTGGTGTTGCTTGACATCATGCTACCGAATTTAGACGGCTTGTCAATTTGTCAACAACTGCGCACACTGTATAACAAACCGATTGTTTTATTCACTGCCAACGATACCGAAGTCAAGCATATTTTGGGATTGGATTTGGGCGCAAATGACTACATCATCAAAACCACCCCCCCAAGCATTTTACTCGCGCGTATTCGCGCACAGCTACGACAGTACGCCCTGAACGGCGAGGTCAAACCGCAGCCCACCACCACAAAATCCGCACCAGCCAAATTAACCATCGGCACACTCACAATCGACCCAACTTGTCGAGATGTCTCATTAGCGGGAACGCATATCGTTTTATCAAGCACTGAGTTTGATTTGCTGTGGTTATTGGCTTCAAATGCAGGGCTTATCCTAAGTCGAGACGACTTACTTAAAAGCCTACGCTCAATTGATTACGATGGTTTGGATCGTAGCGTTGACATCAACATTTCGCGCCTGCGCAAAAAACTGGGGGATGACGCGACCGAACACCGCCGCATCATCACTGTGCGCAACAAGGGTTATCTATTGTCTCCGCATGCTTGGGATACCTAAATGAGACGAGTATTCATCCAGTTTTATCTCATATTGGTGGGATTTTTTGTCGCAGTGATTGTCTGCCTTGGGCTATTTTATAAAAAAGCCATAGACGATGTGAGTGAAAATTACTTGGGCGATTTATTAACCACGGTATTGACGTTGATTGAACAAGATTTGCAAACCCACCCACAAGAAGAATGGCCGCTCATCCTAAAAAATTTCCACTTGGATACCGATTTTGATTTAGATATTGATCCTTTATCTGCGTATGAATTGGACAAAGACTCATGGGATGCGCTTTCACAGGGACGGATTGTTTATCTACCGACCGAACAAACGTATATCGAGCAAATTAAAAACAGCAATTATCTATTATCCGTGGGGCCTATTAGTTATTCGTATTTTCTCAAGCAACTGCGTTGGGTTGATTTGGTCATGCTCTTTGGGGTTATTCTGTCTTTATCCATTCCTGTGTATGCTTGGCTACGCCCACTGTGGCGCGATTTGCGCAGCATTGAAACAGCCGCTAAACAAATCGGCACAGGACAGATGGATGCGCGCGTTCAATTGGCTGAAAACTCCACCGTTCACCCAATTGGGCAAGCCTTTGACAGCATGGCGGACAATATTAAAATTCTAATGGAACAACAAGAAACCCTGATGCAGGACATTGCGCACGAAATTCGAACCCCATTGGCACGACTGCGTTATCGGCTGGCACTCATATCCAATACCGATGACACCACACTTGACCATGACATCACTGAAATTGAACACTTAATTGATGAGTTGTTGTTTAAAGCTAAAGTGGATGCACAAGCACCCACTCAAAATATCAATCAAACGTTTAACGCCGAAACATGGTTAAATCACTGCATCAATCAAGCACAGATAACCACGTCATCCGACATCCAATGGGCGGTACACTTTACATTAAGCACGTCTTTGTGCCGAGGGGATGAACACCTATTGACCCGCGCGCTGACCAATTTATTAAACAATGCCAAGCGCTTTGCACAACATCAAATCGTCGTGTCACTCACCGAATCAGCCCAACACTACAAACTCAGTGTCGCAGATGATGGCGTTGGTATTCCAGAGGAACAAGTGCACCATATTTTTCAACCTTTTTACCGATTGGATCAAAGCCGCAGCCGACAAACGGGCGGCTATGGTTTGGGTTTAGCCATAGTCAGCAGCATTGCCAAACTGCATCATGGCAGTGCGCAAGTCACTCGTAGCGAATTGGGTGGTGCGTTGTTTAGTATTGTTTGGCCCAAGTAACCCCTTAAAACCACTGAAATAAACGTTTTTGTTTGATACATTCAGTTACAAAACCCAACATTTCAACAACAGACAAGTACAACAGGCGGGCATAGAATGGCACTCAAGAAAGCAAACATTGTTTTCTTGTTTAATTAAGCGTTTTATAAACTTTAATTTTTAAAAAGGATACTGCCATGAAAAAATTATTCGCCATCGTTATCGCTTCTGTGTTTGGTTTGGCTACTGTCACTGCTTTCGCTACAACACCTGCCGCACCTGTAACAACCGCTGCCGCTGCTACTGCACCAGCTAAAGCTAAAGTAACCCACAAACGCCACCACAAAAAAGCCCACAAAGCGACCGTTGCAAAAAAAGTTGAAGCAGCACAACCAGCTAAAAAATAATTTTTAGTGATTTGCGCATTCAAAAGGCCTTGCTGATGCAAGGTCTTTTGTTTTATGGACATCATCATTCTGACTTTTATACTTGTAGCCACGCGGGGTTATTAAAAAATTGTTAAAAATTTCAAGAAATTCGCAACCGTGTTTTCCTTTACAATACCCACATGGATTCAAATTACCTATCAATCGCTCTTAACTTGGCTCAACGCGCCATAGGGCTGTCTTCACCCAACCCTCGCGTCGGTTGTGTGTTGGTGCACAACCAGCAAATCCTTGGACAAGGATTTACCCAAGCGGCAGGGCAAGCGCACGCCGAAGTCATGGCGATACGCGATGCGCAAACACAAGGCCACAATACGATTGGCGCCACCGCATATGTCACGCTTGAACCTTGTAGCCACCACGGGCGCACCCCTCCCTGTGTTGATGCATTGATACAGGCTCAGGTGGCGCATGTGGTCGTTGCATGCCTTGACCCCAATCCACAAGTCGCTGGGCAAGGCGTGGCCAATTTACGTGCGGCAGGCATGCGCGTGGACATATTGCCAGCAGAACACCCCATCGCCCAAGCTGCGTATGATTTGAACATTGGTTTTATGACCCGTATGACACATGGCAAAGTATTCACTCGAATGAAATGGGCACAAAGCGCGGACGGTAAAACCGCTCTACCCGATGGGCGCAGTCAATGGATTACAGGAGAAACAGCACGCATGGATGGGCATCGATTCCGTGCGCGTGCTGATGCCATCGTCACGGGCATTGGCACTGTATTGCACGACAATCCACAGTTGAATGTACGCGGCATCCATATAACCCGTCCACCTGTAAAATATATTGTCGATACCTGGGCACAAACCCCCACGGATGCAAAATTATTTGCCGATGGCAAGGTGTGCATCGTATGCGCGGATATACCTGCGGAACATCCTATGGCGAGTTTATTGGCCGCACGTATTGAACTGCTCCAACAATCGCACGACAACCTGAGTATCTTGCCTCTACCCACACGCAGCATCGTTGATTCGAGTGGCAATATACCCCATGAACGCATTGCTTTACCCCAATTGTGGCAACACTTTGCTAACCAACCATTCAATGAAATTCACGTTGAAGCAGGCGCGACCTTGAATGCCGCTTTGCTCGAACAGAATTTGGTTGATGAAATCCTGATGTACCTCGCACCACGTGTGGTCGGCGCAGGCGTACCCACCGTGCAGTTTTCAGTCACCGCAAATTTAGACAACTTGACGCAAATTGGCTCGTGGCGTTGGGTTGACATGGGTTTATTGGGTGATGATGCACGCATGATTTTGCGTAAGAAACAAGTTCGAAAATCCGAGTCTTAAATTTTAAACCCATCAGATGAATGCTCTGCACACACCGATTTAAGCGCACTGACCCAACGTTTCGCAGGCAGTGTGTACTCACTTTTAACCCCTTCGGCGCGGGCGTAGAGCTCTGCCCAATCCATTTGAATTGGCTCGCCTTTGAATGCCAATGCGATGCGGTTGCCCTCGTGAATTTCAGGCAAAGCAATCACTCGTTGATTGAATGCTTGATTGAGGTGGCGCATGTTTTTCTCAAAACTCGGATGGTCGCCAAATAGATTGATGGTCGCCATACCCGTGTCTTTGAGCGCATGAAAACAATCGGTATAAAACACTACAGAATCACATACTGGCCCTCGAGCAGACGCATCGTATAAATCGATTTGCAGCACATCAAACGCCTTTTTTTGCGTCGCCACCCACTGAGCCGCATCTGCCTGTACCACCTCAATGCGTTCATCCATTGGCAAGCGAAACATGCCATAGCACGCGGCAATCACATCGGGATTGAGTTCAATCACTGTCGAGTGTGTGTGCGGCAAATATTTGTAGGTGAATTTGGTGAGCGAGGCACAACCCATACCCAATTGCGCCACCTTTCTCGGTGCATTCATGAACAGTAAATACGCCATCATCATGCGCGCGTATTCAAGTTCCAACTTAAACGGGCGACGCATATTCATCGCGCCTTGCACCCACGGCGTGCCGAAGTGCAGATAACGCACATCGCCAATTTCCGAGAAAGTGACAGGTTCTTTTTTGTAACGGGTTGAGGTATTTTTGGGTTTCATCATCAATCATAAACTGTGGCGCGTTATTGCGAGCGGTAGTTTGGCAAAACTGCGCTAATCCTGTGGCATTCATCAACTGTCCTGTATGGATTGCATGGTACGCTCGTAATGACAAACAACAACATAAACCACGTATAATACGCGTTATCCATTCTATTTTCGACCCACACTTTCATATTTTCAAATTTTGAGGACATCATGGCACAGCACCATTCTTTATTAATTTTAGGTTCAGGTCCAGCGGGCTATACAGCCGCAGTGTACGCAGCACGCGCCAATCTCAATCCCACGCTCATCACAGGCTTGGAGCAAGGCGGTCAGTTGATGACTACCACCGATGTGGAAAACTGGCCTGCGGATGCCGACGGCGTGCAAGGTCCTGAACTCATGGCGCGCTTTCAAGCACATGCGGAAAAATTCAACACCCAAATGATTTTCGACATCATTCACACCGCGCATTTGACTGAAAAGCCCATGCGTTTGGTTGGCGACTCAGGCGAATACACCTGTGACGCACTGATTATCGCCACAGGCGCATCGGCGCAATACCTTGGATTACCCTCTGAAGAAACTTTTGCGGGGCGTGGTGTGTCGGCATGTGCGACTTGCGATGGTTTTTTCTATCGAGGCAAACCTGTCGCGGTGGTCGGTGGCGGCAATACAGCGGTTGAAGAAGCCTTGTATTTGGCCAATATCGCCAGTCATGTGACCTTGATTCATCGCCGCGACACCTTCCGCGCTGAGCCGATTTTGGTTGACCGCATGATGAAATTGGTCGCTGAGGGCAAAATTACTTTGGAAACCAATCAGGTTCTGGATGAGGTTTTGGGTGATGAAACGGGCGTAACGGGCGCGCGTTTGAAACAGTTTAATGGCGATGCCACCAAAGAAATCAAGGTCGATGGTGTGTTTATCGCAATTGGTCACAAACCCAACACCGATATTTTTATTGGGCAAATTGACATGGAAAACGGTTACATCAAAACCCAATCGGGTACGCAAGGTAATGCCACCGCGACCAATATTGCAGGCGTATTTGCTGCGGGTGATGTGCAAGACCACATCTATCGCCAAGCCATCACCAGCGCGGCAACGGGCTGTATGGCGGCATTGGACGCACAGCGGTATTTGGAAGCCTTGCACGGCTAATTGAATCACTTGCACACTGTGTCGGGTGGGCATTGCCCACCCTTTTTCAACGCTCAAGATTGCCGTTTAATTCACATGAAAGCCAAATCTCACTCACTCGCCGACTTAGCCCAGTTGAAAAAAGCCATTGAACAAGAGGCGAAGGAACGCGCGCGCATGGAACAAGAACAAGCCGCACAACGCGCGCAACAATCGCGCATGAGCAATGAATTTCTGCGCGAAGTTCAAGGGGTTGCGCCCATCAAAACCAAAGACCGTTACATCCATCCAGCCAAAATCGGTGACACGCCTGAACACATCCTGAAAAAACGCCAACAAGCCGCAGGTGAAACTGAGCACAGCAAAAAACAAACCACACACAAACGCACACACAACAAAGCCTCCGATCAATTCGATGCACAACATCTGCGTGACGATGAGGTGGGCACTTATTTGCGGCGCGGAATCCCTGAAACCTTGCTGAAAAAACTGCAAAAAGGCGCTTGGGCCGTATCGGCACGTTTGGATTTACATGGTAAAACGGTCGAAGAGGCACGGATTGCCACCAGCGCGTTTTTATATCAAGCGGCGAGCCAATCACAGCGCGTGGTCAGCATCATTCATGGGCAAGGTTTTGGCTCTGCCAACGGCGAGGCCACTTTGAAAAGCCATGTTAAAAATTGGTTGGTGCAGAATGCACATGTGCTGGCGTTTTGCACCGCACCGAAAACCGACGGTGGACACGGTGCGGTGATGATTTTGTTACATCAAGAAAAACACACATCCGCTCAGCCATGAAGATGTGCTGAATCAATATGTGCTTGTACAGAAAGTTGCCTCAAGCGCATAACAATGATAGTGATTGCTAATTAAAAGACATCAACACAATCAGTGATACCGAAATAATGGCGACCAAACTCATATTGACGTGAGGTTCTCTGATAAAATTTACAGGGTATCTTCAAAGTAAAGTTGGGACGGTATGCCTGTTGTAACCACGTTTAAACCATACCACAAGCCATTGTGCCACGTAGCATACCTGATTTTTACTAAACTTTTGTGAAATGATTCTTGTAGGATAAGCCATGGGATTTCAGTACACCAATATTGAACGTGTCGCCACAATCAGTCCAACAGATTTTTATGAAAATTACGTCAAACCTCAAAAACCTGTGGTGGTAGAACAGCTCACCCGCGATTGGCCCGCCTATCAGAAATGGAACTTGGCATATATCAAACAAATCGCGGGCGAACAAATTGTGCCGCTGTACAACAATGACCCCGTTGATTACAACAAAAAAGTTAATGAGCCAGACGAACGCATGAAAATGGCGGATTACATTGATGCTTTAGTGGCTGATAAAACCAAGTTAAGAATTTTTCTGTACAGTTTAATCAAACATGTGCCAAGTTTACAAAATGATTTTAAATTTCCAGATTTGAAAATCAAGTTGCTCAAAGGCTTACCATTTTTATTTTTTGGTGGACGCAATGTCAATGTGTTCATGCATTACGATATTGACTATGCCAACATTTTTCACTTCCACTTCGCAGGTGAAAAGCGTTGTATTCTGGTACCACCGAATCAAACTCCTTTGATGTACAAAATTCCATACTCAAATATTTGTCGTGAAGACATTGATTTTGATAACCCTGACTTTGAACACTGGCCTGCATTAAAACAATTGCGTCCACTGATGGCCGACCTAAAACACGGTGAAATGCTGTACATACCAGAAGGTTATTGGCACTACATGAAATACATCACACCCAGTTTTTCCATGAGTTTACGCGCATTGGCAACCCAACCAACACACATCGCCAAAGCCTTTTTGAATTTATTTGTGATACGCCACTTTGACAATTTCATGCGTCGTCGCAAAGGTGCGGCTTGGCTCGCATATAAAGACGAGCGCGCAATTGCCGACACTCATGCCAAGTTAGACTTATAAAAAAGGGATTAACTCATCCATTTTGATGCATCGATTCAGCCATTCGTGGCATCAAAAACACCATCTGAACATATCCCGTATAATTGCTCTTTCTTTATAGAGCATCTTCTATGTCTTTCCAAAAAAACCTACCCTCGGGCATTGGTCGCCGCGAGTTTATTTTATTGATTGCCAGCATGATGGCAATTTCTGCTTTGGCAATCGACACCATGCTGCCCGCTTTTGGCGCGATGAGCGCGGATTTCGGTTTGACGGGAGAGAGTGCCAATCATATTCAGTGGGTGATTTACGCGTTTATGACGGGTTTTTCGTTCGCACAGCTGTGTTATGGTGCGATGGCAGATTATTGGGGGCGAAAACCAATCGTTTTACTCGGCGTGGTGATTTTTTCGCTGGCGACTTTAGGCGCAGCCTTGGCACCAAACTTTACCGTGCTGCTCATCATGCGCGTCCTACAAGGCGTGGGTATGGCGGCAATGCGCGTACTCTCAGCCACCATTGTGCGCGATACGTTTTCAGGCGCAGACATGTCACGGGTGATGTCGATGATTATGATGGTATTCATCCTTGTACCCGTATTTGCACCCACTTTAGGACAGGCATTGCTCTTGGGGTTTTCGTGGCACAGTATTTTTTGGGTCTTGTTGGTGTTTGGTTTGGTGCTGTCCGCTTGGTTTATGCGTCGCATGCCCGAAACACTCAAGCCTGAGTTCCGCCGTCCAATTTCAGTACACACCCTACTTGACAGCCTACGCCAATGCGTACGCTCACGCACCACACTTGGATACTCGACCGCCACGGGACTGATGTACGGCGTGTTGATGTCGTATTTGGGCTCATCCGAACAAATTTTCCAACGCGATGTGTATGGTTTAAACGAGCAATTTGCCTTGATGTTTGGTGCAATTGCATTATTCATGGGGATTGCATCGTTCGTCAATTCGCACTGGGTTGCGAAAGTGGGGATTCGCCGTATGGCGCACACCGCCTTGGTCTGTTTTGTCGCTATTTCGGGTGCACTGGTCTTGCTGAGCCTGCTGTTTTCAGGCAAACCACCACTGTGGTTGTTTGCACCTTTATTGGCTGGATGCCTGTTTTGCTTTAGTTTGATAATGCCCAATTTCAATGCCATTTCGATGGAACCGCTGCGTGCCATTGCGGGCTCGGCATCTTCGTGGCTCGGTTTTTATACCAGTTTTATGGGCGCCATGATTGGCAGTTTCGTGGGGCAAATGTTCAATGGCACAGTGCTGCCTTTGGCAATTGGGTATTTTTTAACGGGTGTATTGGTACTGTGGATTGTGGTGCGCACTGAGGGGCGTTTGCTGCTGCGTGCTTAAGTTTAAGCCTCTTGCGTTTTCATGGTGCGGTGGCGCACCAATACTTGATTGCTGCGTCTAAAGCCGCTTTGCACCATGCGTTCAGCCAAGGTTTGCGCAATATACACCGAGCGATGTTGCCCGCCCGTGCAACCAATCGCAATGGTCAAATAACTTCTATCGTCTTGTTCAAATTTGGGTAGCCAGCGCTTGATGAATTGTTCAATATCATCAATAAACGACAGGGTGTCGGCTTGTGCCCGCAAAAATTCTTGTACAGGGGCATCTAAACCTGACAGCGGACGCAACGTCAGGTCGTAATAGGGATTGGGCAAACAGCGCGCATCAAACACGAAATCCGCATCAACGGGCAAGCCGTGTTTGAAACCAAACGATTGAAACAAGACCGTCAAACCAGAGCGTGTCAAATCAAGGATGTCTTGCAAATACTGCTGCAATTGTTTGGCTTTGAGCGCACTGGTGTCAATCACTGCCGATACTGAAATCAGTGGCGCAAGGCGAGTTCGCTCCAAAGCGATGCTGTCTTTGAGTGAGGTGTCTGCATTGGCATTGGCTTCGCGTGAGAGCGGATGACGGCGACGGGTTTCGGAAAACCGCTGTACAAGGGTGTCGTCATTGGCGGTGAGGAACACACTGTGCACCTCGCGCCCCTGTGTGCGCATGGCAACAATTTGGTCATGTAACTTTTCAAAATCAGCCGATGAGCGCGCATCCATGCTAATCGCCAAGCGCGTATGTCCTGCTTGTGTGGATTCAGCAATCAAAGGCTCCAACAAATTGGCAGGCAAATTATCCACACAGTAGTAACCCTCGTCCTCCAAATAGCGCAAAGCCACGCTTTTACCAGAGCCAGACAACCCCGTAATCAGCACCAAATCCATCAGATATTTCCTTGGCTATTGTGACTGGATGGGTCAATTTGTGCCTCATCCATCGCTTGTCGTTGGCGTTTCATGAATTCCTCAAGGGTATTGATGCCCCTTAACTTCAGTACCGTATCGCGTACCGCCGCTTCAACCAATACCGCCAAGTTGCGTCCAGCAGCCACGGGCAAAACCACCTTATGCACATCCACACCCAAAATATTTTCAGTCAAGGTTTGCATGGGCAAACGCTCGTATTTGGTGTCCATATCCGTGCGCTTAATCAATTGAGCAATCAATCGAAGTTTGATTTTGCGGCGTACCGAGGTTTCACCAAAGATGGTTTTAATGTCCAACAAACCAATCCCGCGCACTTCCAGCAGGTTTTGTAACAAGGGAGGACAACGTCCCTCAATGAAATCGGGACTGATGCGTGAAAAATCCACCTGATCATCCGCAACCAAACCATGTCCGCGCGAAATCAATTCCAAAGCCAACTCAGATTTACCCAAACCCGATTCGCCCGAAATCAATACACCCACGCCCAACACGTCCATCAGCACACCATGACGCGAACAGGTTTTCGCGAACAAGCGCCCAAAATACATGCGCAGATAATCAATGACCGTAGAGGATTCTTCGGAACTGGCAAACAAAGCGATGGCATGATCATCACACCACTGCACCAAAAATGCAGGTGGTTCAATTGCATCGGCCATAATAATCGCCGATGGCTCACCATAATTTAAAAACTCATTGAGGTATTCAACGCGGCGTTTTTCGGACAACCAGTCAAAATACGCCATTTCTGCTCGTCCAACCACTTGAATGCGTTTGGCATGGATAAGATTTAAATGCCCAACCAAATCCACCGATGCAATGTGCGACTCGCCCAAAATTCGAAACGCACCATCTTGACCCGCGCACCATCGAAGTTTGAGGCGTTTGGAAACATCGTTGTACATCGTGGCGATGGATTGCATAATCTGCCTTTTTTAATATTTGAATCAACCCATGCTGCGACGTGCAGGCGACCAAGTTTGCACCAATTGCAACACCTCACCTGCGGATTGTGCATTGAGCAAAGTATCTCGATTGGTTTTATCAGACAACAACTCCGCCAACTCCGACAAAATCTCCAAATGCTGCTGGGTCGCGTGCTCAGGTACCAATAAAAAAACCATTAGCGACACAGGCTCACCGTCGGGTGCATCAAACGCAACGGGGTTCTCGACACTGATAATTGCAATGATCGATTCTTTGAGTCCCTTAATCCGACCGTGAGGCATCGCCACGCCTTTGCCCAAAGCCGTTGAGCCCAAACGCTCACGCGCAAGCAGACTATCAAACACTTTACTGCGTTCAATCCCTTGATTGTTTTCAAACAAAATGGACGCATACTCAAACACCCGTTTTTTACTGGTTGCAGGAATTTTGAGTGCTATGTTTTGCGTTGGCAAAAGTTTGGCAAGTAAGTTCATCATGTTGTGCTGTCTCAATCACAATCTGTCCCTGCACCTTGACCCATGATCACGGCGCAAAGCTCTTTAAAGTAAAGGTACATTATAGCCACGCTGTGATATAAACACAATCAACACACAAATAAGCGAACGCCCACAGACAAAAAAGCCAAGTCTTGCGACTTGGCTTTTTGACAGACAAACGGTGAATGTGTTGATTAGAGCAGAATTAGCTCTTTTCTGGAACCACATTCAAAGCAATGGTCACGTTCACGTCTGTGAACAATGCCACTGCGGCTGAGTATGTACCAACAGTCTTAACCGCGCCTTCAACCACGCGTACTTGTGATTTAGACACTTCAAAACCCTGTGCTTTCAACGCGTCTGAAATGTCGGCGTGGGTAATCGAACCGAACAAACGACCATCAACACCTGCTTTTGAAGGCAATTCCAACACCAAACCTTCGAGTTTTGCTGCCACAGCTTGTGCTGCAGCCAATTTTTCAGCTTGTGCTTTTTCGAGCTCGGCACGACGTGCTTCAAATTCAGCCATTGCTGTTTTGGTTGCGCGACGCGCTTTACCTTGTGGAATCAAATAGTTACGAGCGTAACCGTCTTTGACTTTAACCACTTCACCCAACTGACCGACGTTGAGCACTTTTTCCAATAAAATAATTTGCATGATTGACCCTTTCTTATCGTCTGCTCAACGATTACTTGTGATTGTCGCTAAACGGCAACAAAGCTAAGAAACGCGCACGTTTGATGGCCGTGTTGAGTTGACGTTGATAAATCGCGCGAGTACCTGTCAAGCGCGCAGGGATGATTTTGCCGTTTTCGGCGATGAAGTCTTTGAGTGTATCGACATCTTTGTAGTCGATTTGCTCAACGCCACCAACTGTGAAACGGCAAACGCGTTTGCGTTTGAACAATGGGTTTTGTTGTGGGCGACGCTCTGGACGACCGTTTTTATTGCGTGGAGGAGCCATGATGCTATTCCTTTTTCAAAAATTTTTAAATACGATAACGATGCTTTAACTATGTTGAACCAACGAGGTAATCGGCGTGATGTGGGTGATGTGCAATCTGAGTTTGACGCTTTTTAAACTCTTTCGGTTTAAGAATCCTTGTACTCGGTAATACGCACCAACCGTACAATCTTCTAAGGCCAAGGCCACTTCACCCATCGCCACTGCCGCAATTTCAAACTGTGCTTGGCGCGCCCCACCGTTTTCGATTTGATTGGAAGTGTGTTGTAACAGCACTTCAATTATGGGCACACCTGTCAAGTTTTTGCGGATGTGTGTTTTTTCTACCAAACACGCATCCAAACTCAAACGATTGAAATCACTCACGCGCGGTTCAATCTAAACTCAATCTGAGATTACTCAGCAGCCGCTGGCGCAGCAGCTTCTGAAACCACTTCAGCAGATTTACGCTCTTCACGTTCTGCTGATTTTTCAACGGCTTTGAGCATGATAGAAGGCGCAGTTTCAGCCTTATTCATTTTCACGGTCAAATGGCGCAAAATCGCATCGTTAAAGCGGAAGTTGTGTTCCAAGTCATCCAAAGACGCTTGTGAACATTCGATGTTCCAGCACAAGTAGTGTGCTTTTGCCAATTTTTGAATCGGATAAGCCAGTTGGCGACGACCCCAGTCTTCAAAGCGATGAACTTGACCACCAGCAGCAGTGATTTGTGACGTATAACGCTCCATCATTGCAGGCACTTGTTCGCTTTGGTCTGGATGTACAATCAGTACAATTTCATAATGACGCATAGATTCTCCTTATGGATAAAAGCCCCCCGATACTGTTTGCGTCGATGTCGGTGGAGCAAAGATAGAAAACGGTGATTGCAAGCAACCACCGTTATCGCTCAATTTGGCGGAGGCGGAGGGATTCGAACCCTCGATACAGGTTTAAGCCCGTATGCTTCCTTAGCAGGGAAGTGCCTTCGACCACTCGGCCACGCCTCCTAATCTCGCACTGGTTTGACCTGAGTGCAAAATAGACTGCAATTATAGGCGACAAACCCAATCGCCGTCAATCAAAAACACACCGCGACTGCACCGACAAGCCAAAAATCAAGAGGCTGTGTGTATTTTTGATAGTTTCCACCACAGCAATCACGCCATCATGACAACACCACGGTCAACAAAGCCTTGTCTTTGCCTTGCATATTGGGTATCTGCACAATGTGTCCGCCACCTGCCGCTTCTTGAATTGGCACGCCGTCTTTCATCATCGCAGGTAGTTTGACAATGTGATTGCCCGATGGGTGGATAATTTCGATGTTGTCGCCCACGCGGAATTTATTTTTCACGTCCACTGTCGCCCAACCATCGGCATCTACACGCAACACGTCGCCCACATATTGACTGGATTTGGCACTCGAATAGCCCGATACATAGTTCTGGGTTTCATGCGATTGATGACGTTCGAGGAACCCATCGGTATAGCCGCGATTGGCCAAACCTTCTAACTCGGCAAACAATTCCGGATTAAATGGACGACCTGCCAGTGCATCGTCAATCGCGCGTCGATAGGTCTGCGCAGTGCGCGCCACATAATACGCAGATTTGGTGCGCCCTTCGATTTTGAGCGAATCGACACCAATTTTGACGAGTTTTTCCACATGCTGAATCGCGCGTAAATCTTTGGAGTTCATGATATACGTGCCGTGTTCGTCCTCCAAAATCGGCATCATTTCACCCACGCGTGTGGCTTCTTCAATCAGATAAGTCTTATCTGCCAGCGGATGACGCTTGATTTCAGTGGTCGAAAAATTGTCGTTGGCATCATCCCACGCTTGGTTTAAGTCAAACTGGATTTTTTGGACATCACCGCCATCGGTGGTTTGTGTATCGTGCACTTTGTAATCCCAGCGACACGAGTTGGTGCACGTACCTTGATTCGGGTCGCGGTGGTTGAAGTAGCCAGACAGTAGGCAACGCCCAGAATACGCAATGCACAACGCCCCATGTACAAATACTTCGAGCTCCATATCGGGGCATTCTTGGCGAATTTCGGCGATTTCATCAATTGATAGTTCACGCGACAAAATGATGCGCGACACGCCCATTTTTTGCCAAAACTTAACCGCCGCATAATTGACCGTGTTGGCCTGCACCGATAAATGAATTTCTTGCTCGGGCCAGCGTTCACGCACCATCATGATGAGGCCTGGGTCTGCCATAATCAAGGCATCGGGCCGCATCTCAATCACGGGGACCATATCCGCCATATAGGTTTTGACTTTGCTGTTGTGCGGTAGTAGGTTGGAAGCCACGTAGAATTTTTTGCCGCGTTGGTGGGCTTCATCAATGCCGATTTTGAGGTTTTCTAATTTAAACTCATTGTTGCGCGCGCGCAATGAGTAACGCGGCTGTCCCGCGTAGACGGCATCTGCACCAAAATCATAGGCAGTGCGCATCTTGTCCAGCGTACCCGCTGGAAGAAGCAGTTCGGTTTTCATATTCATTGTCCTGTCAGGGGAAACGCCAACACGGCGTGGTTCAAATGAACGCGCATTCTACCATGCCTGTACCACACCCACATTCAATCAAGCAACCCAGACAAAAAGTTCTTGTAAAAGTGATACTATTTCGCACTCAATCTTTTGGAAACGCGTTATGAACAACAATTTTGTCAGATGGTCATTGGTTGTCGTACTCACGATATTGGGCACGTTGTGGGTGCAACGCCTTTTGCCAGTGCGTGATTGGCCGATACCACAAAACCTCAAAAGCATTTTGATACAAAATGACTCGGAAATTTTGGGTTACACGCGCTACACCTCGTATTTGAGTGCGGGCAAAGAAGCCATGTCAGGGCAAATGAAACTGCTCACCGCAACGGTCACACGCGAAGAATCGACTACCCAGACCATCGAACGCGTGGTTCTGCCACAACTATCGAGCAAACTCGCGTCCACTGCCAGCATCGCCATCCACTATCGCGCGCAATACGCGTTTGGTTACGATTTACGCCCAGAAGCATTTGACATACGCACTGGTGACAAAGGCATCGAAATACACATCCAAAAACCCCAACTGGTTGCCACACCTGCCGTGACTGAACTGACCCACCAAGTTCTGTCGCAAGGTTTATTGACCGATGAAGATGCTGCCACCCTCAAATTATACGAGCAAGCCGCCGCACAAGCGCAAAAAAATGGCGAAGTCATGAGCCAAGACCCAGCGGTCATTGCGCTGTGTGAAAAACAATTGACCGATTTTTTATATGGGTTTTTGGCCCAACAGTCTGGCGTGAAAGTCGTGCCACAGATTCGTGTGGTGTACGATTGAACAATTAAATTGACTGCATTGCTTTTTGCAAATCTGCGGCTGTCAACAAAAATACGCCATCGTCTGAGCCACTGACATCCAACCACGTCAGTGGCAAATCCTTAAACGCCTGCACCGCAAAACCATATTCATTGCCAATTTCGACCACCAGAATGCCATTCGGCTTGAGGTAACGCCCAGCATCACGCACAATAATGCGCACCAAATCCATGCCATCATCACCGCCCGCCAAGGCAATATTGGGCTCGGCGCGATACTCATCGGGCAGACACGCCATGCTGATGCTGTTGACATACGGTGGATTGCTAAAAATAAGATCGTATTGTTTACCCGCTGGAATGGCTTGATACAAATCAGATTCAATCAAATGAACGCGCTCATTCAAGCCATAATCAGCCACATTGCGCTGCGCGACCGCGAGCGCATCAACCGAAATATCGACCGCATCAACCTGAGCCTCGGCAAACGCATCCGCCGCCATAATCGCCAAACAACCCGAGCCCGTACATAACTCCAAAACATCCGTAACTTCATCGGGGACAATCCACGGCGCAAACTGATCCAAAATCAATTCCGCTAAAAAAGAGCGTGGCACAATCACACGTTCATCGACATAAAATTTGTAGCCATACAAATACGCCTCATGCGTGAGGTAAGCAAGTGGTTTTTTGCTGACACAACGCTCGGCAATCAACGCGTCCAAACGCACCTGCGCATCCTCAGGATACGGCGCATCCCAATCGGGTTCATCCATCACTGAGAGGTGGGCGCAAAACTGCGCTGCATACACGGCTTCGTCATACGCGTTGTGCAGTCCATGTCCGTAGAATAAATCCGCAGACAGGAGTTGCTGCTCGGCGCGTAAAACGGTTTGTTCAAATGTCAGCATTTAAAAACTTTCTGTGTTCAATGGGGGAGCGGGCTTATTGCTCCAAATCCTCAACCAAACTCCGCGCATGTGCGTGCACTGCACGCAGGATGTCCAATTGCTCAGGGCACTCAACATACTCGCTTGCCAATTGATTGAGTTCATCGGTCAAAGCATCCATCCCACCTTCGCCGTTGATGCCCAACAATTGCTCGGCGCGCCACTCCTGCCATTGCACCTGCTCAGTCGCACTCAAGGTCTCTGGATAAAACCGTGCCCGATAACGCCACCACAACTCAGTCAAACGCGCATCTTTAAATTTCGGTATCACGCCCGTGGGCGCACCGTCGGCATTGATGGCCAAATTCGCTTGACGATAGTCCGCATCGCTGATAAACGCCCCGCCGTACAAAGCCTCCTCCGCACTGCGCTGTGCATCATCGTACTCGCGAGCAAACACCGCTTGCCAATCAATTTTCTGCAGTGCATCAAATTGCGCTTGCGCATTGACTTCATGCGCCTCAATCACGTCCCAATCCACACCGCAGGCTTGCGCTTGGGTGTCGTTCAATGTTTTGAGTTGCGCGATTACCACGGGCGATTTATTGATGTGGATGGTTTTAATCGGCAAACGACTCAACCCCAAACTCGCCAGCTCATCCACACTGGTGAACATTCGCTCACGAATCTCATCCACGCTCAATTGGCTCAGCGGCGTGATGTCGTGCGCCAAATCCCAAACAATCAATTCATTTTTATTCACAGGGTGAATTGCCAACGGATACACAATCGCCAAAAATCGTCGTTCTGCGCCAAACATACCTGACACATGAATCAACGGTTTGGGCGCAACCGTTCGCGTGTACGGCCAGCCGATGGTGGTTTGCACCACATTTTTATCGCGCAAGTTCAAACAAAATTCAAACAGCCTCGGTTGCGCTTTTTTAATCAATTTTGCCAATGCAATGGTCGCCTGCACGTCCGAGAGCGCATCGTGCGCCGCGTCATGCGCCAAACCGTTCGCTGCCGAGAGTTTTTCTAAGCGCAAACTCACTTTGCCCGTTTCATCCTGCGGAAAAACCAGACCCTCAGGACGGAGCGCGTACACACAGCGCACCATATCAATGATGTCCCAGCGCGAGCAACCATTGCTGAACTCGCGTTGATAGGGCGGAATAAAGTTGCGCCAAAACATAAAGCGCGTGACCTCATCGTCAAAACGCAGAGAGTTGTAGCCCACACCAATGGTATTCGGTCTTGCCAATTCACGATGAATGTGGCGAGCAAATTGCGGCTCGGGCACGCCATTTTTCACACACGCCTGTGGTGTAATGCCTGTGATTAAACACGACATGGGTGAGGGCAAATAGTCGGGCATGGGTTGGCAGTACGACTTCAAAGGCTCGCCAATCATGTTTAAATCCAAATCGGTGCGTATGCCCGCAAATTGTGCAGGACGGTCTTTGGCAGGGCTCAAACCAAAAGTTTCATAGTCGTGCCAGTAAAATGTCAGTGGGGGATGTGCATTCATGCGCGTATTTTAGCCGATGTTGTCGCACGCCATTGGGCAACATTGAGCCAGTTCAACCAAATGAGTCAATCACATTCGGGACTTACATATTTTCAATTATAATGTGCCATCAATCACACCTTATTTTGACTGGCACGCACACATGACCCACGAAACACTCAAACTCAAAGTTCCTGCCGTCAAATCAACGTCTAAATCGACTTCTCAAGGCAAAAACGCGCGCAAACCCGTGCGCCACTCAGGTGCGTATTCTGCCCAAAAACGCCCCAATGTCCGCAGATCAGAGCACACTCGCGCGTTCGAACCATCGAAAGACGAACCGCCTCGTTTGGACATCGACAAGATTTTTGTGTATCGGCTTGCACCGAGTGGTTTGGCCTATCAAATTTCAATGGCAGCGCATTTGTTGGTGGCAGTCTGTGAAGGCTACTCTTTGCAGCAATTGTTGGCTCAAGTCAAAATCGACGAGGTGGCTCGCCCCAATGTACAACGTTTGACTTTTGATGCGTTGCGCCATTGGGGCACCACACAATTTTGGATCAACACACACGTGAGCAACCCACCAGCTGAATGGATACAAGCCGTATTGTGTGTGGCATTAACGCAATTGCTATTGCGTGAAGAAAACGAATTCACGCTGGTCAATGAGGCCGTAGGGGCAATTGACAACCACAAGCCACACGCCAAAGGTATGGTCAATGCGATTTTGCGCCGATTTTTACGTGAGCGTGACGAGTGGATTGCATTGGCACAAACCAATGAGGTTGCCAAATTCAATCACCCGCAGTGGTGGATTGATACGCTCAAAACCCAGTATCCAAACGATTGGCAAAATATTCTCACCGTCAACAACACACGTCCACCAATGACCTTACGGGTGAATGCACAACAATACACGGCAACGAACTACCAAACCTTGCTCAGCACCCTCGGTAAAAATGCGCGCACAAGCGAGTTGTCTGAACAGGCATTGATTTTAGATACCCCTTGTCCTGTCAACGAATTGCCCGAGTTTCATTCGGGTGCCGTGTCGGTACAGGATGCGGGCGCGCAATTTTCAGCACAATTATTGGCGGTGCAAGATGGGCACAGGGTATTGGATGCCTGCGCTGCACCCGGTGGAAAAACCGCACATTTGTTGGAATTACACCACAACATTCAACTGACGGCTTTGGAAAAAGACGCTCAACGCGCTGAACGTATTCACGAGAATTTAGAGCGTTTAAAATTAAACGCAACGGTTATTGTCAACGACGCCAATAACGTGCATCAATGGTGGGATGGTACGCCATTCGAGCGTATTTTATTGGACGCGCCGTGTTCTGCCAGTGGGATTGTGCGTCGCCACCCCGATATTCGCTGGTTGCGCGAAGCCGATGATTTGGTTGGTCTGGCGCAACAACAAGCGATGCTTTTACGCACGATGTGGCAGGTTTTGGCCGTCGGTGGTCGCTTGGTGTATTGCACTTGCTCCATTTTTACCACAGAATGTGATGAGATGATTGGTGCATTTATGCAACACACGCCGAATGCTCGACGTATTTATCCTGAAACATTAACACATTTACAACAGACCGAAGTGCTCGGGCAATTATTGCCAACCGCCACCGAGGTACGCAACCACGATGGTTTTTTCTATGCGGTGCTCGAAAAAACCCATGCGGTCATTTGATGGATGATATGTTTAATTGAAATGAATGTCACACATATGTTTGCGCAACGACGCATGTACCCCAAACACACGCACCATTGGCTGCGTGCGTTGGTGCTGTCTGTCACTTTAGTGTTGAGCACGTTTGTGTCAACTGCACACGCACAAATTGACACGCAATACGCCACCATGACCCGTCATTCCGACGGTGTGTACGCTCTAAACGCTGACTTTCGCTTAAGTCTGCCCAATCAATTGCAAGACGCTATCAACCACGGTACGCCCCTGTCTTTTCAAGTCGAATTCAAACTCGCTCGCCCACGTTGGTATTGGTCGAACGAGGATATGATTACGGTCACGCGTGAACAACGCATTTCCTATAACAGCCTCACTCAAGAATACCGCGTGACCACAGGTGTTTCTCAGTACCGCTACAACACACTCAATGAAGCTTTACTCAATGTGTCACGCATCAGTCAATGGCGGATATTGTCACCCGATCAATTACAAACAGGTGAGCAGTATCAAGCGTCTCTACGCATCTATCTAAACACCTCTAAATTGCCACGCACCTATCAACTGAACTCACTAACCAACCAAGGTTGGGGACTCAATTCGGGTTGGTACAATTTTAATTTCACACCACGTTAAAAGTCTTTTACAAAGGTGTGTACTTCATGACCAAACATTTAAAAGCACTGCTGATTACCATCATTGTCTTGGGCGTCATTTTGTTGATTGCCTTGTCACTGGCCACCCGCAGCACCGCATCTTTTGCTTACAATTATTCGACCCTGTTTTACCTCAACATCGCCTTAATTGTGGTGATGTCGGCTTTGCTGTTGGTGTTGGCCTATTGGTTGTTTCAACGCTTGCGCCACAATGTGTTTGGTACTCGACTGCTCACACGCTTTGCCCTATCGTTTGTGCTTTTGGCAGTGATTCCCAGTGTGTTGCTGTTTTTGATTTCCAATCTATTCATTTCACGCACCATTAACTCATGGTTTAACCTCAAGTTGGACAGCGCGTTGACTGCAGGCATTGATTTTGGACGTGACCGCTTGCTACTGAATCGTGACATCACTCAAGATCAACTGGCACGTTTGGTCACACAACACAATTTTTCCACGCCACCGAGCGCCAGCGAGATACAAGCCACACTCAAGCAAAACAATTGGCGAACCTTGATTGGTATGGATGCTCAGGGGAAAATCGTTTGGCGCATTGACGAGCCGACACTGCGTACTGCAAGCGTAACCGAGCACTTACCTGTGTTCACGCCCAATTTATTGCAATCCATTCAACACAATTGGGTACAAATTGAAGATGAAGCCGACAACGCAGAGCGCACAGACAATGGCACTGCGCCGCGTCAATTCATCCACGCCATTCAAACCGTTGACAACCCTCGTGATGCCCTCGCCGCCCGTTGGGTTTACACACAAAAAATCATGCCCGTTGATTTTTCCGCGCGGGTCAACGACATCCAAAATGGACTGCGTGACTACCAAGCCACCGAAACCTCGCGTGAAAGTTTGCGCAATTTATACCGTGTCACCTTGGTCATCGTCCTATTGGTGACCTTATTGGCTGCACTGGCAGCGGCATTTCTGATTGCCAACCGCATGATACAACCGATTCTGTGGCTCGCCCAAGCCACCCGACAAGTCGCTGCGGGACACTATGCCTTGGTGCCACAGCGCGTCAAGGGCTCTGATGAAATGTTGCAATTGGTGGACTCATTTGGTGATATGGCGCAAAAGCTCAGTGTCACACAGGCATCCTTGGCACACAACCAACATGAATTGGAATCCGCCAAGGCCTATTCCGAAGCGGTCTTGGATAACTTATCATCGGGGGTTTTGGTTTTTAACCAGAACCTTGCACTGCTCTCGTACAATCAAACGGCACAGCGCATGTTTCATACCAACTTGAAACAATACATCCAGCAAGATTTGCGACACATCGAACCGTTTGCCCCACTGTGCGACATCATCGAGTCGAACATCAAACGCGCACACGAATCGACCCACCCTTCTTGGCGCATTCAACAGCCCTTTGCCAACCCTGTCGCGCCGCATCACGATGAAATCACCTTGTCGATTCAAGGCTCGCGCTTTCTCGCTGAAAACGACACCTACAGTTGGGTGCTGGTTTGCGATGATGTCACACCGATTATTTCAGCGCAACGCACGTTGGCTTGGGGTGAGGTCGCACGACGTTTGGCACATGAAATCAAAAATCCACTTACCCCCATCCAACTGTCCGCAGAACGCTTGAATATGAAACTGGCGAGCAAATTGGATGAAGAAGGACGAACCCAATTGGAACGCAGCACACGCACGATTATCAACCAAGTGAGTGCCTTGCAAAACATGGTCAATGAATTTCGCGATTATGCGCGCACCCCAAAAGTTACTTTTGAAGACGTTGATTTAAATGCTCTGATTGACGAAATCTTGGTGCTGTATGAAAGTGGGCAAAACCAGCAATACATCATTCGCACAAAACTATCGCCACTGCCGCGCATATGGGCAGATGCGCAACAATTGCGCCAAGTGTTGCTCAATTTAGTTAAAAATGCGATTGAAGCCCACCCACAAACAGGCTCAACACTGCCGACCATTGACATCACAACCGAACAACACACCCTGCAATCAGGTACGTTGATTCCTGCGCAAGCCGTGAAACTGACGATACGCGACAATGGCTCAGGTTTTCCCGAACATATTCTGGCACGCATGTTTGAGCCTTACAATTCAAACAAAACGCACGGCACGGGTTTGGGTTTGCCGATTGTCAAAAAAATCATGGATGCCCACCATGCACAAATCAACGTGAAAAACGTAATCGAAAAAACCTCACCCCATGCCATTATGGGCGCGCAAATTGATATACTGTTTGTTAATATTGCAAATAAAGATGCACACAAAGAAACAACACAGTTGCTATAATGCGACAAACTGCGCAAAGATGGCTGTAATCAACCGAACCGATTAGCGAGCACGAAAAAAATGGCGAATATTTTAGTAGTCGATGACGAGATGGGCATCCGCGAATTACTGGCAGAAATTCTCTACGATGAGGGTCATGTGGTTCTGCTCGCTGAAAATGCAGAGCAAGCGCGTCAATTGCGCAATCGTTCTCGACCCGATTTGGTTTTACTGGACATTTGGATGCCCGACACCGATGGTGTGACCCTACTCAAAGAGTGGGCACTGAGCGGTCAACTCAATATGCCTGTGATTATGATGAGCGGCCACGCCAGCATTGACACCGCCGTAGAAGCCACACGCATTGGGGCTTTGGACTTTCTTGAAAAACCGATTACCTTACAACGTTTATTGCACACTGTGCAACAGGGTTTGTCGCGCTCACTCACACCCGATATCAAAGAGGTCGTTGCGCAGATGTCCAGCAACGCCAGCAAAAACAAAACCGAAACAATTGCCACAGAAGACAGCACCACACCATCTGTTAATGAAAACACCTCCGAAAATACAGAAACCAGCAGCGCATCGGTGGCTGCACTCTCACCCAGCGCACAATTATTGGCTCAAATTGATTTGACCTTGGAGTTGCGCGAAGCGCGCGACAGTTTTGAACGCATTTATTTTGAATACCACTTAGAACGCGAAAACGCCAACATCACCCGTGTTGCCGAAAAAACAGGTTTAGAACGCACCCACTTGTATCGCAAACTCAAACAATTGGGCATCCCAATTATCAAATCCAACAAACGGTAAAATAAAAGGGCGCGAACATGTGCCCTTTTATTCTCACTGATTATTGGTTCACACATACATCTTCACCCAGTGCCCCGTCGCCAACCCAAACGATACGCCCAAATTTTCAGCCACTCACGCAGCACAAAGTCTATTTTTGAGCGATACGATTGAAACACAGAATGTCGAACAGGCACAGGAATAACCATCAAACCCAAATCCTGAGCGATTGTTTGTGCCCTTGCCAAATGCCAACGATCACTGACCAACAGCACCTCGACAAATCCCTCACGCTCAATGATGTGCTTGGCCTGCTCGATATTGCTGTACGTATCAATTGAAACTTCCTCTATCTGGATTGCGTGATTGGGTACGCCTTGACGCAGGGCATACGCCCGCGCCAAGCTTGATTCCGAGGGTTCACGTAAAGGATCTTTATCACGAAAGCCACCCGTGAATATCAAGTGCTGTACTTGACCCGATTGATACAAAGCAATCGCCTCATCCACCCGAGCACGCAGGGCATTTGACATCTCATGACCATGGGTTTTTGCCCCCAACACCACGGCAACGCACGACCTACTGGGCTCAGTAGGTAAATTGATGGGGGGATAATCGTGTACAATTGCCGCGATGGGCAAAACGAGCCAAACACACAAAACCACCCCGAGCACGCCAAGTGCTCTTTTAGACATTATCTTCATCACTTGATTGTAAACTCAAAATACACGGACAAACAATGGCAATACAATGGTTCCCTGGACACATGAATTCAGCGCGCAAAAAAGCCGCCGAAACCATGGAAATTACCGATCTCGTAATTGAGGTGGTGGATGCGCGCTGCCCGATGGCGTCTTCCAATCCGATGGTTGAAGAAATGCGTCTGTTTCGCCAACGTCCTTGCCTAAAAATTCTCAACAAAGCCGACTTGGCAGATGCCAAAACCACTCAGGAATGGATCGCGCATCTCAACGCCCAAGCCAATACCCGTGCGATTGCCATGAATACCAAAAATCCCAGTGCGATTGGCCAAATCTTACCGACCTGTCGCACGCTCGCACCGCATCGCTCAGACGCAACCAAACCTTTACGCATGATGATTATGGGCGTGCCCAATGTCGGCAAATCCACTTTGATGAACGCGTTACTGAAAAAACGCGTGGCCAATGTCGGCGACGAGCCTGCGGTCACAAAAACCCAACAGCGAATTGAATTGTCCAGCGACATGGTGCTGACCGACACCCCTGGGATGCTGTGGCCAAAAATCGAATTGGAGACCGATGGGTTAATGCTTGCCGCCTCACACGCGATTGGTGTGAATGCGTATTTTGAAGATGAAGTGGCCATTTACTTGGCGGGCATACTGCGCACCCGCTATAAGCAAGCCTTGAGCGCACGTTATAAAATCAAAAATTTAAACACGCTTGATGATGTGGGCGTAATTGAGCACATTGCAGTACAACGCGGCTATCGCATCAAAGGCGGCGGGGTGGACTTTGAAAAAGCCGCGCACACACTGCTGCAAGACTACCGTGACGGTGCTTTAGGTGGTGTGAGTTTGGAGTCGCCCGAGACCCGTGCGCAGGTGCTGTTGGAATTTGAAGAACAAAAACGCATCAAAGCCGAGCAAAAAGCCGAACGCGAACGCCAGCGTCAAGCGTTTTTAGAAAACAACCGCCGTACCCATGCACGTGAAAATAAAACAAGTTGAAAACAACACACCATGAGAACAAAACTGACCAAACTTTACCAAGAGTTCACAAACGCCGAGCAATCCTCAGGCATCGCCCTCATCGTTGCCACCACCGTTTCTCTTGCCATAGCCAACTCATATTGGGGTGACGCCTACACGCACTTTTGGCATACCGAGGTCGGTGCCAATTTTGCAGGCCTGCATTTGAAACACAGTCTCGCACATTGGGTCAACGATGCATTGATGGCGATATTTTTCCTGCTCATCGGTTTGGAAATCGAGCGCGAGATTTACACAGGCGAATTGTCCGATTTGAAAAACGCCGCGTTGCCGATATTTGCCGCGATTGGCGGGATGTTGATGCCCGCACTCATCCATTTTTATTTCAACCGTGGTACAGCCACCCAAAGCGGCTTTGGCATTCCCATGGCCACCGATATTGCTTTTGCATTGGGCGTACTGGCGTTATTGGGCGACCGTGTGCCTGTGACCTTGAAAATCTTTCTCACCGCATTGGCGATTATTGACGATTTAGGCGCGATTTTGGTCATTGCATTGTTTTATGTCAGTGATTTTTCCATCGCGTATTTTTCGGGCGCAATGGCGATTTTTGCCCTGCTTTTGGTGCTCAATCGCACGGGTGTGACCAAGGTCTGGATTTATTTACTGCTGGGCGTGGTGATGTGGTATTGCATGCTCGAATCAGGCGTTCATGCCACGCTTGCGGGGGTGTTGCTCGCGTTTGCAATTCCCTTTGGTAACGGTGATGAACAATCGCCGTCGTATCATTTGCAACATGTATTGCATAAGCCTGTGGCATTTATCATCATGCCGATTTTTGCTTTGGCCAACACAGACATCATGCTCTCAGGTGATTGGGGCAGTGGTTTGATGACTGCCAACAGCATCGGGATTTCGGCGGGACTACTCATCGGTAAACCCGTTGGCATCTTGCTGATGTGTTGGCTCGCGGTTCTATTGGGGATATCGCAATTGCCTGAAAGTGTCAACTGGCGACACCTCATCGGCGTGAGTATTCTCGGAGGCATTGGTTTTACCATGTCGATTTTTATCACCCTACTGGCATTTAATGATGCGGCTGTGGTGCAAAATTCAAAAATCACCATCCTGCTCACCTCACTGATGGCTGGGCTCGTGGGCTATTTGATTTTGCGCATGGCCAGCAAAATTCGCTCTACGTAAACAATTGCATACGACCAGCAGCATCACAAACCTTCATCTTTAAATATCTCAGGTTGCCGCTCGTCTTTTTCGGGTGACTTACTCAAACGTGCTTTGAGTAGGGCAATGCGTTGCTGGGGGGTCAATTGAACAGCGGGCTTGTCATGATGTTTGTCGTGCGCGATGCCCTGTTGCATTTCTTTGATGAAACGCGAAACTTGGCGATTCTCGAAATCACGTCCGCGGCGGCGTTTTTGGCACCAAGTGATGTGCAAACTCAAACGCGCCCGCGTGATGCCGACATACATCAAACGTCGTTCTTCTTCAATCCGCAATGGGTCTTCGAGCAATTCATCACGCAACATATGCGGCAACAAGCCTTCCTCAACACCGACCAAAAACACATGCGGATACTCCAAACCTTTCGCCGCGTGCAGGGTCGATAAACGCACTGCGTTGTCCTCGCCCTCACCTTTATCCATCATGCTCATAATCACCATGGATTGAATCACCACCGACAAGGGTAAATCATCCTCAAGCGCACGTCGCTTGACCCAGCCGAGAAAGTCCTGCACATTGCTCCATTTGTTTTGCGCCTGACGCTCATCAAAATGGTCGTACAAATAACGCTCATAGGCGATGGTTTTGAGCAATTCATCCAGCAATGCGCCTGCTTCTTCACCCTGCACTTTGGCGGCGCGCTCTTCAAATTCATTGATGAGTTCGCCAAATTGATTGAGCGGTTCGATTTGCCGTGGACTGGCGCGTTGCACAAAGCCCATTTCAAACGAGGCTTCAAATAATGACGTATTGCGCTCACCTGCGTAATGACCAAGCAATTCCAGTGTCGCCGCACCCACACCGCGTTTTGGGGTGGTCACAGCACGAATAAACGCAGGGTCATCCTTGACATTGTTCATCAAACGAAAATACGCCATGATGTCGCGGATTTCGGCGCGGTCAAAAAAAGACTGACCACCTGACATCACATAGGGAATGCGCTCTTTACGTAAAAATTGCTCGAATATCCGCGCCTGATGATTGCCTCGATATAAAATTGCGTAGTCTGAAAAGCGGGTGTTGTGTGAGATTTTATGCGCTTGCAGACGCATCAAAACGTGTTGCGCCTCCAACTCCTCATTCTCCATGGGCACGACGCGAATCGGCTCGCCCTCACCGTACTCACTCCAAAGTTTTTTCTCAAACAACTTTGGATTGTGTGCAATCACCGCATTGGCAGCGTTCAAAATACGTTCGGTTGAGCGATAATTCTGCTCCAAGGTAATCACCTTGAGCAACGGAAAATCGGTTTTCAGCAGTTTCAAATTATCCAAGGTCGCACCGCGCCACGCATAGATCGCTTGGTCATCGTCGCCCACCGCAGTGAACATCGCACGCGCCCCCGTGAGCAGTTTGAGCAATTCGTACTGCACGGTGTTGGTGTCCTGATACTCATCAACCAAAATATAACGAATTTTATTTTGCCAACGCTCGCGCACCTGCGCATCCTCGCGCAACAATTTCACAGGCAAACGAATCAAATCATCGAAGTCCACCGCCTGATACGCCGCGATGGTCGCGTTGTAACTGCTGTACACGCGCGCAAACTGTAATTCATTCGGGTTGGTCGCCAAACCCAAAGCCTGCTCAGGGCTGATTTCTTTATTTTTCCACAGCGAAATTTGACTTTGCATGGCGCGAATCAAACCTTTGTCTGTGGTTGCCGATAACTCCTGAATGATGCCAAAACAATCGTCCGAGTCAAGTATCGAGAATTTTTCTTTCAATCCAAGGTGCTTGCCTTCCGCACGTAAAAAACGCACACCAAACGAGTGAAAAGTCGAGATGGATAAATCCTTGGTCGGCATATTGGGCAACAGTTTGCCCACGCGCTCGGCCATTTCTTTGGCGGCTTTATTGGTAAAAGTCATTGCCATGATGTGGCGCGGTTCATAACCACAGACTTGAATCAAATGCGCAATCTTGCGCGTAATCACCCCCGTTTTACCACTGCCCGCACCCGCCAATACCAAGCATGGCCCGCCCATATACTCAACCGCAGATTGCTGCTGCGGATTGAGCTGAGCAGTCTTGATAGTGTGTGCTATAACCATATAAATATTTTCATAAAAACACCTTGTACATAAAATCTCTGCACAAGGTGTGGTATTTCAATCAGGTATGGGATATTACTTGTTAAGTAATAAATCGCAAAGTTTCTGATAAAACTTTACTGCGGTTTTTACTGAGGCAACTGAAATTTTGATTCTGTCAGATACTTTAACTTTGTAAATTTTATCTATTTGGTCTCGATCTTGTGGAGTTATCGATGAAGCACCAGCCCCATGTACGATTGCATTACGACGTGAATAAAGCCAATCAGCATAACCACAAATTGACGCTGGAATTTCCTTTCGTTGTATTTTGAAATTATCCAAAATATCTCCAGTAGATGGGTTAATTCGGGGCTTTCTTTCATATTCTGAAGTGCTCTCAAAAAACAAACTTAAAAGTGTCGCTAACTTACGTGAATGCCTTTGGCGTAATATGGTAAGCCTAAGTTTATCCTGAATTTTATTATTCAAAACCGATTGCAGGTCATTGCTTTGTAATAAAAGAGTAATCAGATAAGATTCGGTTACAGTGTCTTTACTTTCTGCCAAAGCCTTTTCAAGTAAAGCGGTTTCTTGACAATTTTCTAATAAAAATTTATCTACCATAAAGTCGAATCTGTCCACTAAATTAGTAAAGACAAGTTTTTGAATATGTTTTCTGTTGTTATCTGTGAGACTTTCAACCTCCGAAATTGCTGGATTGAGTTCTTTCTCTAAGAATCTTGTAAACTCAACTATTTTATCCATATTCATAGTGCGGCCTCTTTTTACAATTTGTGACAAAAATATAACACACACATCACAACAAAGGCGACAAATCAGGATTTGCCGCAGCAATAATCCCTCCGCCCAAACACACCGCGCCATCATACAGCACTGCGTATTGCCCTGGGGTAACTGCCCACTGCGGCTCAGTAAAATCAAGGGTGAAATGGCGAGCATCGCCAGTGCTTGGCGTCAAGCGACACGACGCATCATTTTGACGATAACGGGTTTTTGCACCCACCTCGATAATACTCGGCGCAACGCCTGCAATCCACGAGGCATCCTCGGCGTGCAGTTGGTTCGAAAGCAACGCGGGGTGGTCATGCCCTTGCACCACATACAAGGTGTTGCTTGTAAGGTCTTTGTGCGCCGAGAACCACGGCTGTCCCGTGCCCTTTTTATCACCCCCAATACCAATGCCTTTGCGCTGGCCATAGGTGTAGAACGACAAGCCAACATGTTCACCAACCACACGCCCATCCAGCGTTTTCATCGGTCCTGTTTTTGTCGGCAAATAGCGATTGAGAAATTCGCGGAAGGGTCGTTCGCCAATGAAGCAAATTCCTGTGGAGTCTTTTTTCGCGGCATTGGACAAGCCCAATTGGTGCGCGATGTCGCGCACTTGGGTTTTCGGCATTTCACCCAAAGGAAAGAGTGTTTTAGACAGTTGCGCTTGGTTCAGACGGTGTAAAAAATAGCTTTGGTCTTTGCTTGCGTCCAAACCTTTGAGCAATTGAAATTCGCCATTGACCTCACGCACCCGCGCATAGTGTCCCGTCGCGATGAGTTCCGCGCCCAAACTCATGGCATGGTCGAGAAAGGCTTTGAATTTGATTTCGGCGTTACACAGCACATCGGGATTGGGGGTACGCCCCGCGCTGTATTCACGTAAAAATTCAGTAAAAACGCGGTCTTTGTATTCAGCGGCAAAATTAACCGCTTCAATTTCCACGCCGATGGTATCGGCCACCGAAGCCGCATCAATCCAATCTTGACGTGATGAGCAGTACTCGGAGTCGTCATCGTCCTCCCAGTTTTTCATAAACAGGCCTATGACCTCGTAGCCCTGCTGTTTGAGCAGCCATGCGGTGACCGAGGAGTCCACCCCCCCAGACATACCGACGACGACACGTTTTTTGCTCATTGCATTACCCGTTCATGATTCGCAAATCTTTTACCAATGCCAAATCCATCCGTTGGCCCGCTTGATAATCGCGCAAACATTGCGCCACAATTTTATTGCGGTGAATGGATTCGTTTGCCATGATTTCATCAAAGGTCAACCATTCCGCAGACAAAATACCTTCATCCAATTGCGTGCTGACCGCCTGCTCACCCACCGTACCAATGAAGGTAAAACGCAAATAGGTGATGTCTTTGTCCCAGCGATCCGACACATACACCCCAAGCAATGCGCTCGGAGTAAACTCATAACCCGACTCTTCGAGCACTTCGCGTTGCACGGCCTGAATCAAACTTTCTTCCACCTCCCAATGTCCTGCAGGTTGGTTGATTTTAATGCCACGGCGCGTGTCCTCACGCACCATTAAAAAACGAGTTTGCTCACCAAATTGCCGCTCAACAATCGCAGCAACCGTTACATGAGGGGTCCAGACAGGGAAATTTTTGTGCATTTTAAGCATGGCCAATATTAATAAACAGTCACCGCCGCCATCGCTTTGATTCACAAAACAATGACAGCAAAATTTATAACCGTTTATTTTACCACATCCGTCTTGAGTGGTCTGTATGATGGTCAGAACAGATGCCAAGCCACTTTTGTTTGTAGGTTTTGTAGATTGGATGCGCTGTTAGCCATCACTGCGGAATTTTCTCGAGAAACTCACTGGCATTTGCTTCACCTGTGACACGGTGCTCTTTGAGCTCATTGCCCTGTGCATCATAAAACTGAACCACAGGTGGTCCAAAAATTCCCTGCGTTTGCATCCACGCGCTGTGCGCTGCGTTGGTATCGGTGATGTCCAAACGCAGTGCGGTGTAATGCGACAAACGTGCAACCACCTGCGCATCCATGAATGTGGTGCGTTCCATCACTTTACATGAGGTGCACCAGTCAGCAGCCAAATCCAGCACCACGGGTTTGGCTGCTTGCTTGGCGCGAGCCAGTTCAATATTTAATTCATCTATGGTGGTGATGGTTTTAAACGGAACCCCAACGTTGTTGCGGATGTCCGTGTCTTCTGCATTGATCTGAGCGGATGATAAAAACCCCAATGGCTTGAATGGATTGGTTTGCCCCGCCCATGCCCCGACCAACAAAGCCAATGCATACGCAAATACCAACAAACCCAAAGCTTTAAGCACCTGTGCGACCCGCGTGTGCGCCTGAGCAAACGCGCCCATCCACACCGCCGAGCCTGCGCACAACACCGCCCACAACGCCATGGTCAATGCGGGCGGTAACAGTCGTTCAAGTAAACCAATGGCCACTGCCAGCAAACCGATGCCAAACACACCTTTGACCGCGTTCATCCAAGCACCCGCTTTGGGTAAAAATTTTCCGCCCGTTATCCCCAAAACAATCAAAGGAATGCCCATGCCCAAACCCAACGCAAACAAAGCAACTGCGCCCATCACCGCATTACCCGTGGTACTGATAAAGCCGAGCACACCCACCAAAGGCGCAGACACACAGGGCGAAACCACCAACGCCGAAATCGCACCCATGATAAAGGCTCCCAGCATGCGCCCACCTTTTTGTTGACTGGATAACTGGTTTAAACGATTTTGCAATGCCACTGGCAATTGCAAAGTAAACCAGCCAAACATCGACAACGCCAACACAACAAATAAAGCCGCACTGGCAATGATGACGGGTGGCTTTTGCAGCCACATTGATACATTGGCGTGCGCACCAAGCGCGCCCATCAAACTACCGAGCAAGGCGTACACCAAGGCCATCCCCAGCACATAAGTCAAAGACAATTTAAATCCGCGCATCGGCGTGAGGGCGTTTTTATCCTCACCCGCAATCACACTGGTCAAAATCGGCATCATCGGAAACACACAGGGTGTGAATGCCAAACCCACACCGAGCAACAACAATGTACCCAGAATCATCGGCAGACTGGCCGTATTGAGAAATTGACTGAGCGAATTGCTGTCAGAGGACAGGCGGGTTGGTGTCGGCGGTGTGCCCAATTCTGACACACTCAAGGTTGTGGCTGTGGTTATATTTGTGCTTGCTGCGGTCGCGCTTGAATCCATGCTGGACGCGTTGCTCGCACTGACCACCACTTTGTTTGTATCGGCGGGCGTGGCGGCGGCTTTATCGACAGGCGCAGGTGTGTTTACCACATTCAAAGCCACCTGTGCATTGATGGGCGGATAACACAAGCCGCCATCGGCACAACCTTGATACTGCACATTCAATCTCGGCTGGCCTGTTGTGACCTTGTTGATGTTGACCGTGACCAGTGCAATCGCTTGGTTGTGAAACACTTGAACTTGACCAAAATTGGGGTCATCCTTGGTTTGCGTAGGGGTGGTCCATTTAATGGACGAAATCGTTGCACCATCGGTGGCAACGATTTTCATTTGGTCTTTGTACAGATAGTAACCTTGGGCAATGGTCCACGTCAGCGTATATTGATTCGGTGCACTGGCTCGTGCAGCCATTTGAAACACCATGCCCGCAGGCAGAAATTTTTTACTCTCTTGCTTTTTAATGACATCAAAGTTCGCCGTTTGCGCATGAGCACCCCAAGTACCCAAAAGCAAACTGAGTACCAGAATACCAATGTGAATTAAATGGGTGAACTTGAGTGTGCGCATGTGCGGTTTTTCTGGATTCCAATAACAACGCATTATAGTGAAAAACCGTGTTTACAATGTGTTGATTACGTCCACAACAAAGCCACGCGATAAGTGATGAACGATGCCAAATACGCCAAACCAAACAAATACCCCAAGGTAATCAGAGGCATTTTCCAGCCGCCCGTTTCGCGTTTAATCGCCGCAATGGTTGATAAACACTGGGGCGCAAAAACAAACCATGCCAATAGTGAGTAAGCGGTTGCCCTCGACCACTGAGCAGCAATAATCGGCATAAGTGCCCCACCCGCATCGTCACCCGCAATCGAATACACTGTGCCCAAAGCACTAACCAGCACCTCACGCGCCGCCATACCCGGCACCAGCGCGATGGATATTTGCCAATTAAAACCGATGGGTGCAAACAACACATTCAACCAACTGCCGAGTATGCCTGCAAAACTGTATTCAATTGGCGCACCCGTTGCCCCCGCTGGTGCAGCAGGGAAACTTGCCAAAAACCACATCAATACAGTGAGGGTAAAAATGATGCCACCGACACGGCGCAGAAAAATCTCTACCCGTTGCCATAAGCCCAAACCCAAATTTTTCCAACTCGGTGCGTGATAATCGGGCAATTCAAGCATCAAGGTTCTGCGATGCTGGTGCGAGCCAAACCAACGCAAGACCCACGCAACCAAAAATGCGGCGACAATCCCCGCAAAATACAGTATGAACAAAGCCACGCCCTGAGTATTGATGCCAAACCCCAAAGGCTGCGCGGGAATGAACGCACCGATGAGCAAAGCATACACGGGTAAACGCGCTGAGCAGGTCATCAGTGGCGCAATCAAAATCGTCACCAGTCGGTCACGTGGATTGGCGATGGTGCGCGTCGCCATGATGCCGGGAATCGCACACGCGAAGCTCGAGAGCAAAGGAATAAACGAGCGTCCTGACAAGCCAACCGTGCCCATTACTCTATCCAGCAACAAGGCTGCTCGCGGCAAATAACCCGTTTCCTCGAGCAGCAAGATAAAGAAGAACAAAACAATAATTTGTGGCAAAAAGACCAACACCCCGCCCAAACCCGCAACCAGACCATCGACCACAAAACTGCGCACAATCCCATCAGGCAGCAATGCTCCGAACCATTCGCCAACGGCACCCGTGGCCGATTCAATTAAACTCATGGGAAATTCAGACCAGGCAAATACCGCCTGAAAAATCACAAACAACAACGTCACCAAAATCAACGAACCGACCACAGGATGCAATACCCATTGATCGATTGTGTCTGACAGAGTGACAGGTTGGGCTCGATCCAAATCCAACTCTTTTAAAATTGCGCGAATACAGCGTTGGTCATCCTCACTGTGTGTGGCACCCGACCCGTGCTGATGCTGCCCTTCTTGCGCCACCGCCGTTTTAAGCAATGCACTGACATCGCCCGTAGAAAACAGCTCGGTGTGTGTCAGCATATCCGCCAGACCCGAGACCCCTTCAGAACTCACAGCCACAGTCTCAACCACGGGCACGCCCAAATGCGCTGATAATTTTTCGGCCGATACGTGCATACCTCGACTTTTGGCCACATCCATCATATTGAGCGCGACCATCATCGGAATGCCCAAACGTTGTACCGCTAAAACCAAACGCAAACCACGGCGCAAATTGGTCGCATTGACCACGCAAATCACATAGTCAGGTTTTTTCTCTCCTTGCGCACGTCCTGCCAAAACGTCACAGGTCACACGTTCATCAGGCGAGCGCGGATACAAGCCATACGTTCCTGGTAAATCAAGAATACGCAACGTTTTACCATGCGGCGTGGTGAATCGCCCTTCTTTACGCTCGACCGTCACCCCCGCATAGTTGGCCACTTTTTGACGTGAACCCGTCAGTGCGTTGAAAATAGCGGTTTTACCACAATTGGGATTGCCCACCAATGCCACCAAAGCACCCGATGGAAACAGATGAATCGCGTGCTCACTCATGCCTGCACTCCAGATGTTGGGAGGTGGGTCGAATGGGATTCTTGATGATTGGAAACAGGTCGCACCAGCACACAAGCGGCTTCTTCGGGATGCAAGGCAAACGTCGATTGACCCACACGCACCACCACCGCTCCTTTGCGTAGAATTGAACGACGTTTCACCGACACATGCTCACCGACAATAAAGCCGATTTCGGTCAACCACGGCAACCAGTCGGGTGCATCTGAGGGGGCAACCAATTGGGTAATCACGCATTCTCGAGCAATTGCCGCTTGGTTGAGATTCAGGGTGTTGGTGCTGTTCATGGGCAGACAGTGAATTAAATTAAATGAGAACGGTTATCATATTACATGGTTTTGTTTATCTTGTAAACGCGAATTATTATCACTTTAGCCATGCCATCCATCCGAAAAATGATTTAGTCCAAATGCCATAAAAAAAACCTCGACCCATCACAATCCAGTCGAGGTTTTTCCAAATCCAGTCAGACAGCACTACGCACCCAAATACGCTGCCTGTACTTTCGGGTCGGTCAATAAATCATGCGCATTGCCAGTCATAATCATATTGCCAGAATCCATCACATAGCCACGGTCTGCGGCTTGCAAAGCCAAGTTCGCATTTTGCTCAACCAACACCACGGTGATGCCTTCTTTTGACACCTTATCAATCACCTTGAAAATCACCTCGGTCAACACAGGCGATAAACCCATAGATGGCTCATCCAGTATCAATAATTTAGGTTGACTCATCAAGGCACGTGCCATGGCCAACATCTGCTGCTCACCGCCCGACAAAGTCCCTGCCAACTGCGTGGCACGTTCTTTTAAACGAGGGAAGGTGTCGAATGCGTACTCCACACCGCGCGCAAAAGCGGCTTTGTCATTGTGCAAGTACGCGCCCATTTGCAAATTTTCTACAATGGTCATTCGGGCAAACACACCACGCCCTTCGGGAACCATGACCAAACCACGCTCCACCAAAGTCCAAGGCTTCACACCCTTGATGGATTGACCTTGGAACTGTACATCGCCGCTTTTATACGGCAACAAACCTGTGATGGCTTTGAGCGTGGTGGTTTTTCCCGCGCCATTTGCACCAATCAGTGTAATCAATTCGCCTTCATACACATCCATATCCACGCCTTTAACCGCTTGGATACCGCCGTAGGCAACTTGTAATCCTTTGATGCTTAAAATTGGTTGCTTTGTTGTGTTCATCAGTGTCCTCCGCCCAAATACGCCTCAATGACTTTCGGGTCTTTACGTACATTTTCAGGTAAACCCTGCGCGAGGATTTTACCGTAATCCAATACCGTCATTTCATCACACAGTCCCATAACCAATTTTACATCGTGCTCGATAATAAGGATGGTGACACCGTCGTTGCTGATTTTGCGCAACAATTGGGTCAACTCGACTTTCTCCGTGGCGTTCATCCCCGCCGCAGGCTCATCCAATGCCAATAATTTTGGATCGGTTGCCAGCGCGCGTGCAATTTCCAAACGGCGTTGATGACCGTAAGACAAATTGCGTGACACATAGTCGTGGTATTTGCCAATGCCGACATATTCGAGCAATTCCATCGCGCGATCGCGTATGGCTTTTTCTTCAGCTTTGACTGATTTTAAACCCAGAATCGAACCGAGCACACCACCGTGCGTACGCACGTGGCGACCCACCATGACGTTTTCAACTGCGGTCATTTGACCAAACAGACGAATGTTTTGGAAAGTACGGGCAACCCCAGCTTTGGCCACCTCATGAACCGCGGTCGGTTCATAAGGTTTGCCATCGAGGATAAATTCTCCCGCATCTGGCTCATACAAACCTGTAATCACATTAAAAAAGGTGGTTTTACCCGCACCATTCGGGCCGATTAAACCATACACCGTGTTTTTCTTGACCTCAAGTCCAACATCCGACAAGGCCTTTAGACCACCAAAACTTTTGTACACGCCCTTGACTGAGAGCATAACATTTTGATTACTCATCATTATTCCTCTCTATTTAAGCGGTTGCATTGTTTGCTGGTTTATCGGCGGGCGTGTCCACATCTTTTTTGTTTTCACGCTCAGGTGTCGGCCACAGGCCTTTGGGGCGATACAACATAATTAAAACCATGGACATACCCAAGATAAATTGACGCACAATCGCGGTATCAATCCAAATTTTACCCAGCATATTGCGTTGGAACGGCTCAACCGTAAAGCGCAAAAACTCAGGCAAGGTGTATAGAATAATTGCACCCAATACCACGCCAGGAATATGCCCCATACCGCCCAAAACCACCATCGCCAAAATCACAATGGATTCAAGGAACGAGAATGACTCTGGTGAAATAAAACCTTGGAACGCTGCAAACATACCGCCCGCCACGCCACCAAAGGTCGCGCCGAGTGAGAACGCCAGTAATTTGATGTTGCGCACGTTGATGCCCATCGCTTTTGCGGCAATGTCATCCTCACGCAAAGCCATCCAAGCGCGACCCAAACGTGATTTTTGTAAACGGTAACAAATCACAATCGTCACAATCGCCAACGCCAAGAACAAATAGTAGTACAAAAACTCTTTGGTCAAATCAATGCCACCGATGGTCAGTGTTCTGTCCAATGGATAACCAAACACCGTCACAGGGTCAATTCGATTGATGCCGCGCGGCCCATTGGTAATGTTAAAACCTGTTTTGCCCCAGTTATTCATGAAAATACGAATGATTTCACCAAAGCCCAAAGTCACCAAAGCCAAATAATCACCACGCAGTTTCAAAATCGGTGTACCGAGCATAATCCCAGCCAAGGCTGCCAAACCCGCACCCAAAGGCACAATCACCCACAGTGGGATGTGCAGACCGTTCGGGAAGTGCTGTGCAAAAAAGGCAAAATTATCCGATAAATGCGTGGATGACAACAAAGCCACCATATACGCACCGACCGCATAAAACGCCACATAACCCAAGTCAAGCAAGCCCGCAAAACCGACCACAATGTTTAAGCCCAAAGCGAGCATCACATACAACAAGGCCATATCGATAATACGCACCCACGTTGTACCGCCCAACTCTTTGGCAATAAATGGCATCAGTGCCAAAAGCGCAATACAAATCACCAAACCGAATATAGATTGTTTGGGATTGAGTTGTTTGAGAAATTTATTCATCATTTGCTCCTCATCCCTAATTAAGCACGGTCAGCGACACGTTGACCCAACAGTCCAGAAGGTCGGAAAATCAACACGCAGACCAGAACCACGAAAGCAAACACGTCCTCATACTCCGCGCTGATGTAGCCTGCACCCATCGCCTCAACCAAACCAAGCACCAAACCACCCACCAGTGCGCCAGGAATATTACCAATCCCGCCCAATACTGCCGCGATAAACGCCTTCATCCCAGGAATAAAGCCCATGTAAAAATGCACTTTGCCGCCATAGTTGGTCGCAAATAAAATCCCAGCAACAGCCGCCAGTGCCGCACCAATCATGAAGGTCGCTGAAATCACACGATTGGGGTTAATGCCCATCAAACTGGCGACATTGACGTTTTCACTCGTAGCACGCATTGCGCGACCCAATTTGGTGTGGTTAACCAACCAAAACAATCCACCCATCATCACGAATGCCACGATAAAGATAATGACTTCACGCAAAGTGATGCCAACATTGCCGAATAATTGTATGCGTTGCGAAGGCAATACTTCTGGGAAACGGAAATGCTCCAAGCCCCAAATTTGCATGGCGATTGCTTGCAAAACAAAGGACATCCCAATCGCAGTAATCAAGGGCGCCAATTTAGGTGCGTGACGCAATGGACGATAGGCCAGACGTTCAATTGAATAACTGGTGAACATACACACCAACATCGCAGCCAGCGTGGCAATAATCAAAGACAAAATTGAGGAAAACCCCATGCCAAGCAAAAGGGTCGATACCGTCATGGCGACCATCGCGCCAATCATGAATACTTCACCATGAGCAAAGTTGATAATTCCTAAAATACCATAAACCATGGTATAACCAAGCGCAATCATGGCGTACAAACTGCCTTTGACCAAGCCGTTAATTAGTTGTTGTATGAATAAGTCGAATGCACTCACTGTCGCACTCCTTTTTAATTGAAATAATTGTCTAATTTGCCGTGAAACTATGTGTGAAATAGAATCGTGTATTCGTTGATTAGATTTATCTGTGTGATTGAGTACAAAATTCCGCGCCACTGTCATTTAATGACAATCGCACTTTTTTGCTACGAATAACTCTATGCAAAAGTGAAGCCTCAGCGCGTGCTGAGGCTTCAAGTGTGACATTAAAATTATTGAACCACGTCTTTCACGTCTTTTTTATCTGTGATTTCATAAATGGTAATTGCACCACCCTTGATATCACCTTTTTCATCAAACGCGATTGGACCAATCAAGCCTTGGAAATTCACTTTAGGCATTGCCGCAGCGATGGCTTCTGGGTCAACCGATTGTGCAATCTTAATCGCTTCTACCAAGGTGTAAACGCCATCATAAGAGAATGGAGAGTAGATTTGAACTTTTTGACCTGGGAAGGCTTTTTCGTAGTTCGCAGTGAACTCAGCACCTTTGGCCATTTTTGACAATGGGAAACCCGCTTCAGAACAAATCGCGCCTTTTCCTGCAGGGCCTGACAATTCGATGAATTTTTCAGTACAAGCACCATCAGCCGCCGCCAATTTAGCAGTCATACCCAATTCGCGCATTTGTTTCACCAATGATGCAGCAGTATCGTCCATACCACCCCAGAATACATAATCAGGGTTAGCAGCTTTGATTTTGGTTAACACCGCTTTAAAGTCAGTGGTTTTATCGGTTGCTGCTTCACGCGCCAAAACTTTACCGCCATCGGCAGTGAAGGTTTTTTCAACTTGATCGGCCAAACCTTTACCGTATTGAGTCGCATCATCCAAAATCGCAATGGATTTACCACCTGATTTCATGATGAATTTGGCCACTGCAGGGCCTTGTTGCGCATCGGTTGCCACCACACGGTATGAACTGACAGAACCTTTAGGTGTTTTATTGCCTTTGAGGGTGTAGTCAGGATTGGTTGACGATGGAGAAATTTGCACCAGACCTGCTTTGGCATACACGGCATTTGCTGGAATTGATACACCTGAATTCAAGTGACCTACAACGCCCACAACCTTAGCATCGACCAACTTTTGTGCCACGACAGGACCTTGTTTTGGATCGCCTGCATCGTCTTCACCGACGATTGCAAATTTTGCTATTTTATCGCCAACTTTCACGCCACCTTTGGCATTAATTTCTTGCACTGCCAAAATCGTACCGTTTTCATTGTCTTTACCCAAATGTGCAATACCACCAGTTTTCGGTGCGCCGCTACCAATTTTAACGCAGATTTCGTTGTCCGCTAACTTACCGCAAGCCGCATCAGCTGCTTTTTTATCACCACCGCCACAAGCTGCCAAGGCGATGGCTGCGGTCAAAGGAATTAATTTAAAAATTGTGTGCATATTTTTTCTCCAAAAGTTAGACGTTACGCTTTTTCTCAAATCGCTCGCCATTAAAAAGTGTCGTGCACAAATGACCAGTACAGCGACGACACATGGGCACGATTATTATGCAGATGTTGTTTAAAAAGCAAGTCTTAAACGCATCTTTTCGCCATATTTTTGCTACAAAACAGTGCAACAACGCATTTTCAGTGTTTTATGAAATAAATCCCATAAAAACAAGTAATATTTTTAAAAATTAACAAATAACCACATAAATTATCATCAATATACTTATTGCTTCTTTTTCGCGGTCATCCGCCAAATCAGACCCGCAATCACAGGCACAAATGCTGCGGCAAAACCAATCAGAGCAATGGTACTCAAATGTTCTTTAATCGCGATACGGTAACCAAATAAAGTAAATTCAAATTGTCCAAAAAAATACCCGCCCCATACAAATAAAACCACCCATAAAGTTGCGCCTAAAATATTCCATTTTTGAAATTTACCAAATGACATCTCCGAAATCCCCGCGACAAACGGCACAAAGGTGCGTATCACAGGTAAAAATCGTGCCATCACCAAAGCCTTGCCACCATGTTTTTCATAAAAATCATGGGTCTTGCGCAAATGTTCGTGCGAGAACCAACGGGTGTCAATGTCGTAAGCCTTGTGTCCAATTTTACTGCCAACCCAGTAATTCACGGTATTGCCCAAAACCGCTGCAAAAATCAATAAAAAGGTCAGCAACCACGCATTCATCAGCCCATCGGCGGACAAAGCCCCCGCCAAAAACAACAATGAATCCCCTGGCAAAAACGGGAACACCACCAAACCCGTTTCGCTAAAAATTACCGTGAACAAAATTCCGTAAATGTACGTGCCATATTGAATCACCAATTCACGCAACTGCTCATCGATGTGCAACATGATGTTCAACAAAGTTTGAATCGAATCCAAAATTATTCCTCTTAGGCTGTATTAATCAAAAATCGTGCGCATGATAGCACGCCCTTTTGTGAGAATGATGTAAAAACAATCCACCAAAAATCCCCTTGCCGACCACACAAGGACAGTCAAACAATATTTCATCAATTTGTCATCATCAGGTGTGCCCATGTTTTTTATAATTCATATTTTTTGGAAGTGAAATATGACAGGCATGCACCCATCTATGCAGGCGTGGTACGCCCAACTTTCCTCAGAAATCATGGATGATTATGACGAATTTTTGGAAATGGAGTTAGAGGACATTGACACTCAAGGCGAGCATTTGTCCTCGGACTCAACACTTGATAGAGGGATTTATTTTAAGGAGTTGTTGCGTTTACAAGCTGAATTGGTCAAATTGCAGGACTGGATTCAACACACCAAACAAAAAGTGGTGGTGATTTTTGAAGGACGCGATGCCGCAGGTAAAGGCGGCGTAATCAAACGCATCACTCAGCGACTCAATCCACGTGTGGTGCGTGTGGCTGCGTTACCCGCACCAAATAACCGTGAACGCACACAGTGGTATTTTCAACGCTATGTCTCGCACCTACCTGCCGGCGGTGAGATGGTGATTTTCGATCGCAGTTGGTACAACCGTGCAGGGGTCGAAAAAGTCATGGGATTTTGTACCGACGATGAGTATGAAGAGTTTTTCCGTTCGGTCACTGAGTTTGAAAAAATGCTGGCACGCTCCAACATCCGAATTTTCAAATACTGGTTTTCTATTTCGGACGAAGAGCAACACAAACGATTTTTGAGCCGACTCAACGACCCGCTCAAGCAATGGAAGTTTTCTGCAATGGATTTAGAAAGCCGCCGTCGCTGGGAGGCCTACACCCAAGCCAAAGAAATCATGCTTGAGCGCAGCCACATCCCCGAAGCACCTTGGTGGGTGGTTCCAGCCGTGGACAAAAAACGTGCACGGTTAAATTGCATCAATCATTTGTTGGAACAAATGCCTTATCAAGAAATCGACCGCCCACAAATTGAACTGCCTGAACGCACACGCCACCCCGATTATGCCCGTCATCCAGTGCCAGATTCGATGATTGTACCCGATCGGTATTAAATCATTGGCAGGTGTCCACGCACAGGGTTCGTCATTTGCGAACCCCAAGTTTGATTAATGTTGAGTTTTACCGCGCGGGTCATCAAGCACTCAAACCGCTGTGCCGCAACAACGCATCCACCTGTGGCTCACGACCAACAAAAGCTTTGAACGAGTCAATCGCTGGACGCGAACCCCCAACGGATAAAATTTCACGCCAGTATTTTTGCCCCAGTTCAGGATTGAGCAGCGGTGCACCTTGTGCGTGCACGGACTCAAACTGTGCGAACACATCCGCCGACAGCACTTCAGCCCATTTGTAGCTGAAATAACCCGCCGAATAACCGCCCGCAAAAATATGGCTGAAACTGTGCGCAAATCGGTTAAATTCTGGTACAGGAACAACCGACACCCGTTTGCGCACATCATTCATCATGCTAAAAATCAGTTCTTTGTGCTCAGGCACGTATTCAGCGTGTAGACGCAAATCGTACAAAGAGAACTCAACTTGGCGTAGCATCTGCATACCCGATTGAAAATTTTTCGCTGCCAACATTTTGTCAAACAATGCGCGTGGTAGCGCTTCTCCCGTTTGCGCGTGCGCGCTCATGCTCGCGAGCACCTCGTAATCCCAGCAGAAGTTTTCCATAAACTGGCTGGGTAGCTCGACCGCATCCCATTCCACCCCACGAATGCCCGACGCATCCATATCACCCACCTGTGTCAATAAATGATGCAGGGCGTGACCAGACTCATGAAATAACGTCAACAAATCATCGTGGTACAAATATGTATCGGTTTCATTCTGTAGGGGCGCAGTGAAATTGCACACCATGTGTGCCACGGGCGTTTGCACGGCCTCACCAATTTGGCGACGCACACGCACCTCATCCATCCACGCGCCCGAATTTTTTCCAGGGCGAGCGTATGGGTCTAAATACACCCCACCGATGGTTTGACCATTGCTATTTTTCACTTCAAAATACTGCACATCTTTGTGCCAAACCTGCGCGTTGGGTTGCGCCACCAACTGAACTTTGAACAAAGACTCAATGACCCGAAACAAGCCCGCCAAAGATTTTTGCAAAGGGAAATAGTTTTTCACCTCTTGCTCAGAAAACGCGTATTGCTGCTCGCGCAGTTTCTCACTGGCATAGGGCACATCCCAAGCCTGCAAATCTTTAAGTTGCAAGTGAGTACTTGCAAATGCGCGCAGTTGCGCCATATCCTGCTCGGCAAAAGGTCGCGCCTTATCTGCCAAATCGAGTAAAAACTGGGTGACTTGAGGTACGGACTGCGCCATTTTAGACGCGAGTGAAACATCCGCATAATGGGCATAGCCGAGCAAATGTGCCTCGCGTTGACGAATGTCCAGCAAGCGTTGCATGATGGGCGTATTGTCCAAACCCGCCTCGCCTAAATCCGAAGCGCGGGTCACATTGGCACGATAAATGCGCTCGCGCAAAGCGCGGTCATCGGCATATTGCAAAACAGGAAAATAACTCGGATAGTGCAAAGTGATTTTGTAACCATCTTGCCCATCGGCAACCGCAGCTTCGCGCATCGCAATCACATTGTCCTCAGGCATCCCCGCCAACTCATCATGTCGTGCGTAATACGTATAGGCATTGGTCGCATCCAAAACATTTTCAGAAAATTTCGCCTGTAATTGCGCCGCTTCGCTCGCCAATTGCGCATACTCAACACGCGCCGCCCCTTGGAGCAATGCGCCCGACAATGCGAAATCACGCAATGCGTTGGTCACGATGCGCTGGCGCGTTGGCGTCAAACTTGAACACATGGGTTCTTTTGCCAAGGTTTGATAATGCGCCAAAATACGCTCGTTTTGACCCAACTCCGTCCAAAACTCGGTTACTTGTGGTAAAAATTCGTTGTACGCAGCGCGCCACTGCTCGTTATCAACCACGTGGTGCAAATGGGTCACCACGCCCCACACGCGTGAGAGTGCTTCAACGGCATTGTTTAAATATTCGACAAAATTATCCCAATTCACCGCTTGTTCGTCCAAATGCTCGACCACATTCATGGCTTGGCGCGCACGCGCCAGCGTGGTTTGCATGGCAAAAGCCACGTGTTCAGGTCGAATCTCTGCCCAACGCGGCACATCACTGAGATCCAGTAGTGGGTTATTTTCAAAACTTGTCATTGCATACATCCCAAAAAATAGTCAACCTGCATTATGCCATCTTTGCTATTTTTAAGCGTGTAGTACAATGGCGCATTCAATCAACTGGCATCAGGAAATGACATGAACATCACCATTTATCACAACCCAAAATGTGGCACCTCACGCAACACTTTGGCGATGATACGCCACGCAGGCTTTGAACCAACCATCATCGAATACCTCAAAAATCCACCCACGCGCGCGCAATTGATTCAGTTAATCACCGATGCTGGACTGAGTGTGCGCGAAGTGATGCGCAGTAAAGAGGCTATCTTTGACGAATTGGGTTTGCAGGATGTGAACTTATCCGATGAGGTGTTGATGGACGCCATGATGGCGCACCCCATCCTCATCAATCGCCCGATTGTGGTGAGCGAATTGGGCACGAAGTTGTGCCGCCCTTCAGAAGTGGTTTTGGACATTTTGCCTGCGTCGGCACAAGGCGGAACGTTTACCAAAGAAGATGGCGAAGTGGTGCAACTGAAGTAACTGAAGAATCATCAACGCCAACGGTTCAATGCCGCAAAGACTTTTTTGGGGTAATCCAACCGCCCCAAACTGCCGTTGTACCGTCCCAGCGCGCGCACCAAATCGCCGTTCTCGATGTCCAAATAATGACGCAAAATCACACAACCGTAACGCACATTGATGCGCGCATTGTGTAGATTTTTGACTTGTCCATCACCAATGGTTTTGACCCAAAACGGCATGACTTGCATCAATCCACGCGCACTGGCGCGGCTAACGGCTTGAGGTTTGAATTGACTCTCAACCTCAATCACTGCCATGACCAAAGCAGGCTCTAACCCAGCGCGGTTGGCTTCATAATCAACGATGGAGAGCAATTGCTGGCGCGTTGGCGCGGCGGGAATATAGCGCAGCAAACGCGCACTGCTGCGCATCTGCCATGCTTGATACGCGCTGAATTCTTCGTCATTAAAAAACGGGCGTTGTGTTGGCGTACTTGCCAAAATCGATTGACGCAGCAGCGTGCGCACACTGTCCGCGAGCACCTCTGGCTTTTGCGCGCCTGCGTGTGCCAGCGAACCCCAAGTGAGCAACCACGCAAACAGCGTAAACCGCGCCGACAAGGCACGAATGATGTGGGCGACTTGAACCCGTTGGTTCTCGCCCAGTTTGCGCTGACGATTGTGGTGGATACGCATACGCATGGCTTATGTACTGAGTTTTTATTGCCCCAGTTGCGCCAACACGTGGGCAGCGATTTGTGACACTTTGATTTTATCGGCAGGCGCGCCTGTGTTTCTACGATTGACGTATTCCACCACGCCCTCTTTGAGTCCACGCTCACCGACCGTCACACGATGCGGCACACCGATGAGTTCCCAATCGGCAAACATCGCACCAGGACGTTCACCGCGGTCATCCAAAATCACATCCACGCCAGCGTTGAGCAAGGTTTGGTATAAATCTTGCGCAGTGTGCGCCACTTGCTCACTCTTATCCGCGCCGACAGGACAAATCACCACTGTGAATGGCGCAATCGCTTCTGACCAAATGATGCCCTTGTCATCGTAGTTCTGCTCAATTGCCGCGCCCACGATGCGTGTCACGCCAATGCCATAGCACCCCATCACCAATGGCTGTGGCTTACCGTTTTCGTCAAGGAAAGTCGCATTCATCGCTTCTGAGTATTTTGTACCGAGTTGGAATACATGCCCCACTTCGATGCCACGACAAATTGCTACCGTACCCTGTCCCTCGGGCGCAGGGTCGCCCGCAACCACATTGCGCACATCGGCAATCAAATCTGGCTCAGGCAAATCACGCCCCCAATTCACACCCACATGATGGTAACCTTCTTCATTCGCACCACAAATAAAGTCGGACATATTCGCCACGGTTTTATCGACGACAATTTTAACTGGACCTGTGGGTGCGACAGGACCAATGTACCCAGGTTTGGTATTAAAAGTGCTCAAAATTTCAGCCTCAGTCGCAAAGCGCGTTTCACCGAGAACCTTACCTGCTTTGACTTCATTTAACTCATGATCGCCGCGCAATAAAACCAAAATAATTTCAGTCTTGATGTCGCCTTTGTCTTGCTCTGTATCTTTGGCCAAAACCAACGATTTGATGGTTTGCTTCAAATCGACACCCAAGAATTTCGCCACGTCTTCGCATTTGGCTTGATTGGGCGTGGCAATTTTGACCAATGTTTGAGTCGCAGGTGCACGCTGTTCAATCAAGCAAACCGCTTCAGCCGCTTCGATGTTGGCTGCGTAATCCGAATTGGGGTTGTAAACAATGTCATCCTCACCCGTCTCTGCAATCACATGAAACTCATGCGAACCAGAGCCGCCAATCGAACCGTTGTCTGCTGCCACGGCGCGAAACTTCAGTCCCAAGCGGTTGAATATCGCCATATAGGCATTGAACATTTTTTCATAACTGATTTTCAAACTCGCTTCGTCTTTGTCAAACGAATACGCGTCTTTCATAATGAACTCGCGCCCGCGCATCACACCAAAGCGTGGACGAATTTCATCACGAAATTTGGCTTGAATTTGGTACCAATTCACGGGCAATTGCTTGTAACTTTTGAGCTCACGTCGTGCGACATCGGTGATGACTTCTTCGTGCGTCGGTCCAACCACAAAATCGCGCTGATGACGATCTTTGAAACGCAGCAACTCAGGACCGTATTGCTCCCAACGACCCGATTCTTGCCACAACTCCGCAGGTTGCACCGCAGGCATGAGCAATTCAATCGCACCCGCGCGGTTCATCTCTTCGCGCACAATGGCCTCGACCTTGCGCACTGAACGCAACCCAAGCGGCATCAATGTGTAAATTCCGCTGCCGATGCGTTTGATCATGCCCGAACGGATCATCAATTGGTGGCTGATGATTTCTGCTTCTGCTGGGGCTTCTTTGAGGGTCGAGATGAAAAATTGACTGGCTTTCATGATGGTCGAAATCTTTTCTTAAAAATTGAAAATGAATGTTAAATCAGGGTGTTAAACGGATGCGTGTCAAAAGACTTCAAGCAAAATCTGAGTTTCACGTTATAATTCCATCATTGTAAATCATTTATTGAGGAAATTATGCTCGACAAAGAAGGATATCGTCCTAATGTCGGCATCATTTTGGTCAATTCACGCAATCAGGTGTTTTGGGGCAAGCGCGTTCGTGAACACGCTTGGCAGTTCCCCCAAGGGGGCATTTCCCACGGTGAAAACCCCGAACAAGCCATGTTGCGCGAATTATATGAGGAAGTCGGGTTATTGCCCGAGCACGTACAGATTATTGGTCGCACACGCAATTGGTTGCGCTACGATGTCCCCAACCGCTGGGTTCGTCGGGATTATCGCAATCACTATAAAGGTCAGAAACAAATTTGGTTTTTATTACGCTTAATCGGACGCGACCACCATGTCAACTTACGTGCCAGCTCTCATCCAGAGTTTGATGCTTGGCGGTGGAATGACTATTGGATACCACTGGAAGACGTGATTGAGTTTAAACGCGAAGTTTACAAAGAGGCCTTGGAAGAGTTGTCTTTGTTGTTATTTCAACCGAAACAATTTCGCCATGCGAATCATCGCTCCCGCACGCCCACACCTCATCGCGTTGAATCGAGTGGGGACGACAAACCAGTGGTCTGACGATTTGCGCACTTGAAATATGCGCAGATGCCGCCATATGGATTATGAGCGGTTGCTCCAACTTGCACCACTCATTAACAGGAGAGAGTTTATGGATGATTTGGATAAAGACCGCGTGATTGACGCACGTTTGATTGAATCAGATGATGTGACTCAACCAAATGCAAGCCATCAAATCCCCACTGAGCCGACAACGTCGATTCAAGAAGAAACCCGACGTTGGGCGGTGCTGTTGCACCTGTCCACCTTGCTCGGATTGATTTCATTTGGTTTTGGCTTGATTGTACCGATTGTACTGTGGCAATGGAAGAAAACCGAATTACCCGCGATTGACGCACACGGCAAAGTGGTTGCCAATGCAATTTTGTCGTATTTCGCCTATAGTGTTTTGGCATTTTTCCTGTTGTTTGTCTTAATTGGTTTTGCTTTATTCTGGGTGTTGGGCATTTTATTTATTCTTTATCCATTGATTGGGGCGATTAAGGCATGGCATGGTGAAGTTTGGCCTTATCCGTTGTGCTTTAAGTTTTTTAAATAAACCACATCCAAAGTTACAAAAAACCGCAGAATGCTTCTGCGGTTTTTTTTGTAGCCTATCAATTAAACACTGGCTGGCGTGGTTGGTACTCCATCAAAGGTCAGCCACTGGCGGGTTCTGAAGTCATACAACTGACACATACGCACCGTTCTCCAATACCATTTAAAAGAGAAGGGCTGCACCACAATGCGATTGGGCAACATATCTTCCAAACGCGCCTGAGTCTCTTTAAGTTTGTACAAAGGAATGGTCGCATCCAAGTGGTGGGCTGTGTGCTCCATGATGTGGTGCACCAATGCGCCAATTTTGAATGGGAAAGTCAAATGCACGGTGGTGGTAACAAATGGGCTGGCAGCCGTCCACTCAGTTTTCACGTCATACCATTTGATTTGCTCGTGGGTGTGGTGCATATAAACCACCAAGCCAATCATTCCATTCCAGAAAATAAAAGGCACAACAAACGCAGTGAACAAAGCAGACAACACATTCACACCCGCCAAGTACGCACCCAAAACCACCACGGCAATCCACACTGCCGCATACGCTGTGACCAAAACATTGTCCCAAAAGAACGCTGGACGGCGTGCTGGCTGGGTTTTTTTGTTTGGCCAAAACATTTTTTTCCACCAAATCTCAACCAAATAGTACAACCACGCCGACCAACCATTGCGATAAATGCGTTCCATGCGTTGTTGGAAAGGTGTCATCGCCGTAAACTCTTCGCGTGATTTGGGCTCCCAAACGAAATCCACACCTTTTAAGTTGGTATAACCGTGGTGCATCACGTTGTGCCCCACATCCCACAAGCTATAAGGTGAGAGTGAAGAGAGGAATGCAATACGACCCAAAACTTTATTCAAGGTTTTATTGGGCGTATAGGCTTGATGGCAAGCATCATGACCAATGATGAATAAACGCCCAATCCAAAACCCCATCACCAAACCCGATAACAAACGCAAAGACCAATGCGGTGCAGTGATGGCAAAATACAATAAAAATCCGTAAATGATTAAATCGATGATGAGCAATGTGATTGGGTACACATACCCTTTGGTGGATAAATCCAACAACCACGAACGCAAGACCTTGCGTGTCGGTATCGCTTGCCCAGGCTCAATGGGTTGAGCGGGCAATGCAACATTCATTTGAGTTTGACTCATGTGATATTCTCCTATCGTCAGAACGTCATTTTTGACGGAAAAGACTATAACACAGCCAAATATTTGATTTAAAAGTATAAAACGCACGAACGTTCGGTTTTTGCGGTGCAACATTTTATCCATAACCGAGCGATTTTGTTGCGCCGCACGATTAAAACAACATTTTTGCCAAAGTCCATACCCCAATTGCAACAAAAATCACGGCGGCAATGGAATGCACCAGCTTAGTCGGCAAGCGGTCTGCGAAGCGATGACCCAAATAAACAGCGGGTGCATTGGCCAACATCATACCCAAGGTGGTTCCCAAAACCACCATCAACACCGATTGGTATTGTGCCCCTAAAGCGATGGTTGCGAACTGAGTTTTGTCGCCCATTTCTGCCAAAAAAAATGCAAAAAGTGTTGCAAAAAACACACCCATTTGCTTTTGCGGCAGCGCAACATCACTTTCATCCAATTTATCGGGAACCAAAATCCATAAACCCATGGCAATGAACGAAATCCCCATCATCCAATTGAGCGTTTGCGGGGTAAATAAAGTCGCCAACCATGCACCCAATGCGCCTGCCAAGGCGTGATTGAGCAAGGTTGCCACTAAAATACCGAACACAATGGGCAACGGTTTGCGAAAACGAGCTGCGAGAATGAGGGACAATAACTGAGTTTTATCGCCAATTTCTGCTAAGGCGACAACACTGGTAGAGACGAGAAACGCTTCCATGAACACTCCAAGCCGGGAAGAAATAAATAGACCACACACCACTTCCCAGCCGAAAAGCAGTGTGTGGTCACAAGTCTTGCCCAACCCGCAGCAACGGGTCACTTATGCCATGCGTTTTTTGCGCAAGTATGTTGACACAAGCATCTTGGATGAATTTTGAACGAAGAGAGGCTACTCCCTAATGACGGCGCGAATTTTATCACAAGCATCGTACACCCACAAGCGCGAATCATTGCTCATGTGGTTGCAAAGTGATGTTTAAGCGTTCGGCTTCAACTTCGATTTTCTCTGGCAGCCATTCTTTGCCGGCAAAGCTGAGTTGCTCACGTTTGATAAAGTACACAGGCACATCAACCCCGACTTTTTTACCGACCATCATGCCGACCATGCGCCGCGCCAAACCATCAAGCATAGACGGGGCATTGTTTAACTCAAATGAATCGACTGCAAATTCCTTGAGCACGATTGCTTGCACTTCAGGGTTATACACGGGCACACCTGACATTTGCATTTTGCCGCGCATCACGCCACCCAAAAGCCCCGTCTCGACCACTGCATCAAATTGTGCACCGATGCGTTGTTTATCGGGCATCAAAATCACTTTCGGATCAGTGGCCACCATACCTTTGTCGTGCATACTCTGAGCAATGTCAGTCCATTTTTTGGTCACAGCCGTTTGCAACAAACTTTGATTGACATGGATGGTTTTGGGCGTGGACAAAAAACTGCACGCAGTGAGTATTGAACCCAATACCAACATCAGCGCAACCCAACGAACACGTAGCCAACTGGATTTCAAAATAGGTGTTTTCATCTTCATTTCGTTAACAACTCCAATTCATTTAGGTAGTGCAGCGCAAATTCGCGTGTCTGCACCACATCTTCGTTCTCGCCGCACATCTGCGCGGATGCACGTAAACTGCCGCATACCGCTGGGCGAGTCACCTCACCAAAAATTTTACAACGCATGTGCGCATCCAATTGAACGCATGGCACACCCGCAGGTTTACCATGTGGCATATCGGGAATCGGGGAAGAAATCGACGGCGCGATGCAACACGCACCACAACCCGCCCGACACTCCATGGCTTGTGCGACCACGCTCACACCCAACGGGTTACGCGCGAAGCGATTAAATCCTCAGGCACAGTTCGATTTTTTTGCACATATTCACACAAATAAATCAAGCCTTCAATCGCGCACAGCACCGTTTGCATACGCACCTCAGAGCGATGACCGTCAAATTGCGCTCGATGCGTGCGTACCTGCGTGTTGCCCACACCATCGCGCCATGCCCATGCGAGCCAGACACAGCCAACAGGTTTGTCCGCCGTACCGCCATCGGGCCCCGCAACGCCACTGACCGCTACCGAGCAATCGACATGCATCACACGAAAAACCCCACGCGCCATTTGCGTCACGACCTGCTCGCTCACCGCGCCGTGTTGTAACAACGTATCCGCAGACACGCCCAATGCATCTTGTTTGACCCCATTGTTGTATGCCAACACCCCGCCTGCAAACCAATCCGATGCACCCGCCATCTCAGTCAAATAGTAACCAATACCACCACCTGTACAAGATTCGGCCGTCGCCATTCGCCAATTGAGGGCGCGCAATTGATCCGCAAGCACAGCAATCTGAGTGGTCATTTCAGTATTCATCATTTTCAGTGTTTAAGCCGCAAACCAGCGAAACAGTTGCACACCCATCGAAAACACCAACAACGCATACAAAGCGGCGACCACATCGTCGAGCATGACACCCAGACCGCCTTTCCATTTGCTGTCAATCAAGCGAATGGGATAAGGTTTCCAAACATCAAACAAGCGAAACAATGCAAACGCAATCGCTTGTTGCCAAAACGGCGCAGGCATGACAAACAGCATCACCAACCAAATCGCCCAAATCTCGTCAATTACAATCGACGAATCATCGGGCGAATTTAAATCGCGTCCAGTCACCGAACACGCCCATACGCCAACAGGAAACATCAGTGCGAGCACAATCACCCATGCCCAAACACCTGTGTACAACCATTGAATTTGGCCTAAAAACACAAACAAAATCCAGCCAATGAGCGTGCCCCAAGTACCTGAAGCAGGATGCAGCAAGCCCGAACCCGCACCTTGCGCAATGATGTGCGCTGGGTGAATCAGCATCCATTGAAATTTAGTTTGTTGCATGATTGATTTCTCCCGTACAACTCATCGTGTTGTGTGAGCCACACATCAACGCGACGCAAAATGATTAAAGCCCGTGCTGCGCGCCAATTGTTGCGCAACCTCTGGGGCTCGTGCACTGTGCCAAACAATTTGAGCCACCTGATTCATGGGCGTTATTGTACCGACTCGTGTGATAGGAATTGTGAATTTTTGCGCCAAATCGAACAAAGCGGCACGCACCTCGGTGCTCGCAGGCGCGGTAAAACACAATTCATAATCATCGCCCCCTGCAACCGCATACTGCCAAGCTTGCCCAACGGGCAACTGCGACAGTACTGAGGACAGGGGTAAAGCGTCACACTCCATCCGCGCTGAAACATTGGACGCGCGTAGAATGTGCAATAAATCGCCTGCCAAACCATCCGACACATCCAACATACTGCGCGCCAAACCCGCTTCACGCAATGCGCAACCCAAAGCCACGCGTGGTGTCGGCATTTCCAAACGCGCACGCACTTTTTCTAAATCACTGTGGGCGGGCATGTTTTGCATTAAATTCAAAGCATACGCTGCATCGCCCAGTGAACCCGTGACCCACACATCGTCACCGACCTGCGCACCGTTACGAAAAATTGCTTGACCCGTTGGCACTTGTCCAAAAATGGTGATATTGATAACAATGTTGTCGGACCGCGTGGTATCGCCACCGATGAGCGGGCAGTCAAACGCATCCGCCAGCGCAAACAACCCTTTTGAAAATTCGCCCAACCATGCCGTATCGACGCGCGGCAAACCAATCGACAAAGTAAAGCCCAGAGGTTGCGCACCCATCGCCGCCAAATCCGACAAATTCACGGCGAGCGATTTATGCCCCAATGTAAACGGTGCGACATCGGCAAAAAAATGCCGCCCTTCGATTAACAAATCACTTGAAACCACGCATTGATGCCCATCCGCAACACGAAACACCGCCGCGTCATCGCCCACACCGACATCAATCTGTGGCGTTTTAGAGGGAGAAATGGCGCGTTTGAAATACGCGCCAATCAGGGAAAATTCGTCCATACGTGCTGTAATTGAGCATCAGACCTGCGCTTGAACTTCTATCTCTCGGGTCTGCGTCGCCAATTTATCCAACACCCCATTGACGTATTTAAAGCCATCCGTACCGCCAAAACTTTTGGCGATTTCGACCGCTTCATTGATGACGACTTTGTAGGGCACTTCAAGTTGGTTTTGCAACTCATACGCCGCCACGAGCAATATCCCATGCTCAACGGGCGAGAGTTCTGCCAGCGGTCGGTCGATGTGCGGCGTGATAAGTGTGCGCAAAGCATCGGCATTGCCAATCACGCCCGTGTACAAGGTCGTGAAATACACTTCATCGGCTTTATGAAAATCGGGGGTTTCACGGATGTAGGCTTGCGCCGCACCTGCGGTGTCGGTATGCGTACCGGCAGTGCTGGTTATTTGCCACTGATACAGGGCTTGCACCACCAATTCACGAGAACGTCTGCGTGCGCTTTTCATCATTTATCATCCTCTTGTTCGGCCTCATCGACTTCTTCGGTAAAACTCAAAAAGTCGTCCAATGCCTCATACAAACACGCCATTTCGATGGCCACACGCGCCGCATCCGCACCTTTTTCTGCCATGCGCGCAATGGCCTGCTCGTCATTTTCGCAGGTCAAAATCGCGTTGGCAATCGGCATATTGTGGTCTAAACCCACTTTGGTAATGCCTGCGCCCGATTCGTTGCTAACCAAATCAAAATGATAGGTCTCGCCGCGAATCACTGCGCCCAATGCGATGAGCGCATCAAATTCTTCTGACTGACAGAGCATCTGCAATGCCAGCGGTACTTCCAATGCACCAGGGACGGTGATAAACAAAATATCTTCTTCAGCAACACCTTTGTCCATCAGTTCTTTCACACAGGCGTTGAACAAACCTTCGCCAATGTTTTCGTTAAAACGCGCTTTAACAATGCCAATGCGCAAGCCTGTGCCATTAATTTCTGGTTTGAATTCTTCAATCATTTGTAACTCCTTCGTGTATTTGTTGTGATGCTACTGTCATTGCGAGCGATGGGTTATCAGCGAAACAATCCAACGATGTCTATTTCAGTTGACGCTGCATGGATTGCGTCGCGGTAAAACCGCTCACAATAATTGACTTTAAACCTGTGTAAACCCCGTCACTTCCAAGTCAAATCCGCCCATCGACGGCATTTTGCGCGGGCTGCCGAGTAAACTCATGCGTTTCACGCCCACGTCTTTTAAAATTTGCGCGCCAATCCCATACAAACGCAATTCGCTCACGGTTTTTGCAGGGGCATGTTCGGGCGTGGCCAAACGGGCAAATTGCTCCACCAGTCGTGTACTGTGCTCTTGGCAATTGAGCAACACCGCCACGCCCACGCCCTGCGCCTGAATGTATTGCAAGGCTTTACTCAAACCAATTGAGTGCGTGGTGTTGTGGGTATCGAGCAAATCCAATACCGAAAAAGGCTCATGCACGCGCACGGGCACTACGTCAGCATGCGCGACATCACCATGCACCAAAGCCAAATGCACTTGCTCAGAATTGTGTTCTTTAAACAGCACCGCGTCAAACTCGCCTGCGGGCGTGCTCATGGTGTACTGCCCGACACGCTCAACCAATTTCTCACGTGCACTGCGGTATTCAATCAAATTGGCGATTGTGCCGATTTTGAGTCGATGCTCGCGCGCAAACTTAAGTAAATCAGGCAAACGTGCCATTTCGCCATCGGGATTCATGACTTCACAAATCACCGCCGATGGGGTCAATCCTGCCAAGCGCGTCAAATCGCAACCCGCCTCGGTATGGCCTGCGCGCACCAGCACACCGCCATCGCGCGCGCGCAAGGGGAAAATATGCCCTGGCTGAACGATGTCCTGTGCGCCGAACTGCGGATTGGCGGCCACAGCGATGGTGCGGGCTCGGTCAGATGCCGAAATCCCCGTGGTCACGCCCTCACGCGCCTCGATTGACACCGTGAAATTCGTGCCATATTGCGTGCCATTTTCACCCGCGCCAACCATCATTGGCAAACCGAGTTCATCGCAACGTGCTTCGGTCAAACACAAGCACACCAAGCCGCGCGCATGGGTGACCATAAAGTTAATCGCAGCAGGCGTGACGAAATCACTCGCAAGCACCAAATCGCCTTCGTTTTCGCGGTCTTCTTCATCGACCAGCACCACCATACGCCCTGCTTTGAGTTCAGCAATAATCTCCTCCGTGCTGGCAATACTGGCAGGTTGCATTTTTTCTGGAATATTGGGATCGATTAACTCGATTTTATCCACGTCCGACATACCGTTTCTTTCAAATTCAAAAACGCCATTGTACGCGATTTGTCCCCATACCATCTAAATTCGACAATTCACGCGCTAAAAACAATTGGCGTACAATCAAAACTCTGCCACGTGATTTGAACCCCAATTCACCGCAGGCTACTTCCGAAGGGAGTACCGTATGAAAACGCATCCTTACGCCAGTATCATTCGCTCATTTAGTTATTCAACGGATTCTCAATCTGAGCCACAACACGCCGAGTTTTTCAGTTTACCCACCCTACAGGAATTCGGCTTTCCCAACCTCCACCGCCTACCTGTATCGATTCGCATCATGCTCGAATCGGTCGTACGCCATTGCGATGGTGATTTGATTCGCCCCGAGCATGTGGCGCAATTGGCCAATTGGCAGGCCAACGCGCCACGCACAGAGGAAATTCCCTTTGTGGTCGCACGCGTGGTGTTGCAGGATTTTACTGGTGTACCTTTGTTGACCGATTTGGCTGCCATGCGCACCACCGCTGCGACCATGGGCTTTGACCCAAAACAGATTGAGCCGCTCGTGCCCGTCGATTTGGTAATCGACCATTCGGTGATGGTCGATTATCAGGGTTCTGAGCAAGCACTGAACCTCAATATGGACAAAGAGTTTGAGCGCAATACCGAACGCTATCAATTTCTCAAATGGGGGATGCAGGCCTTCAAAAAATTCAAAGTCATTCCGCCGGGCATCGGCATCGTGCATCAAGTCAATTTGGAATACCTGTGTCGCGGTGTGCATCATGTGAATGGCGTGTGCTTTCCAGACACCTTGGTCGGCACAGACTCGCACACCACGATGATCAATGGTTTGGGCGTGGTCGGCTGGGGCGTCGGTGGTATCGAGGCCGAATCGGCCATGCTTGGGCAACCTGTGTATCTGCTCACACCCGATGTGGTCGGGGTTGAACTCGTGAGTGAGTTGTCAGAAGGTGTGAGCGCTACTGACTTGGTATTGACCTTGACGCAAATGTTGCGCGCGGCGCATGTGGTCGATAGTTTTGTTGAATTTTTTGGTACAGGCGCGGCGAGTCTGTCGGTCACAGACCGCGCGACGATTGCCAATATGGCGCCCGAATACGGCGCGACCATGGGCTACTTCCCCATAGATGCCAAAACCGTCGCCTATCTGCGCAATACAGGGCGCAGTGAGATTGAGGTCAGTGCCTTTGAAACCTATTACCAAGCGCAACACCTATTGGGTATGCCGCAGGTTGGTGAGATTGATTACTCGCGTACATTGCGTTTGGATTTGAGCACCGTCGTGCCTTCGGTTGCGGGGCCCAAACGTCCGCAAGACCGCATTGCCTTGCCTGATGTCGCTCGACAACTCGACTATTTAATGCGGCAGAGCACCGACGAGGGCGGATTTAATCTGTCTGCCACCCAAGTGATTGAACGGCACATCGTTGATTCAGCGCAAGGCACATTCTCTTTGGGGCATGGCGACGTGGTGCTCGCAGCGATTACCTCGTGCACCAACACCTCCAACCCGAACGTCATGCTCGCCGCAGGTTTGTTGGCGAAAAAAGCGGTGGAAAAAGGCTTGCGCATCGCGCCGCACATCAAAACCTCATTGGCTCCAGGTTCGCGTGTGGTCGCTGAGTATCTGATGGCGACGGGTTTACAAACCTATTTAGACCAACTCGGTTTTCAAGTGGTGGCGTATGGTTGCACCACCTGTATTGGCAATTCGGGCGAACTCGCGCCTGAAATTACCGAATGCATCGTGCACAATCAACTCATCACCGCAGCGGTGCTCTCGGGCAATCGCAATTTTGAAGCACGGATTCAGCCGAACATCAAAGCGAATTTTTTGGCTTCGCCGCCTTTGGTTTTGGCATACGCATTGGCAGGGCGCATGAATATTGATTTGACCACCGAGCCTTTGGGCGTGGATTCTGCGGACGCACCCGTGTTGCTCAAAGACATTTGGCCATCCAACGATGAGGTTAAAGCCTTGCTCCCCATTGCCTTTAACACCGCCACGTTTCAAAATAAGTACCGCAGTTTTGCGCAAGAATCACCGCTGTGGAACGCGATTCAAACCCCTGTCGGCGAAGTCTATACATGGCCAGAATCCACCTACATTGCCCAACCACCGTTCTTCAATGACTTCGCCCTGCAACCACGCCCCATCTCGGGCATCGAAAATGCCAAAGCCTTGCTCATCGTCGGTGATTCGGTGACCACCGACCACATCTCGCCTGCGGGCTCGTTCAAAGCCGATACCCCAGCAGGCGAGTGGCTAATGGCGCACGGTATAGACCCCAAACAATTTAATAGTTACGGTTCTCGGCGCGGTCATTTTGAAGTCATGGTGCGCGGTACTTTTGCCAATGTGCGTCTGCGCAATTTAATGCTGCCCGCCGCTGAAGACGGCGCACGCATCGAAGGCGGGTTCACGCTGTATGAAGGGGTGCGAACCTCGATATTTGATGCGGCGGCACAATATCGGTCACGCGACATTCCAACCATCGTATTCGCAGGTACAGAATACGGCACGGGTTCGTCACGTGATTGGGCCGCCAAAGGCTCACAACTGCTGGGCATTCGCGCAGTCATCGCCCGTTCGTTTGAGCGGATTCACCGCGCCAATTTGGTCGGGATGGGGATTTTGCCCTTGCAATTTGTTGATGACGATTCGGTGACCGCTTTGAATATCGGAGCCAGCGACACCTTCGACATTCTTGGTGTAAGTGATGCCATTGTTCCGCAGCAGATGTTCACATTACGCATCCGCCGCGCCGACGGCTCAAGCACTCAAACCGAGGTGCGTTGTCGCATCGACACGCCGATTGAGGTGGATTATTATCGACACGGCGGGATTTTACCGTTTGTATTGCGTCAAATTTTGACCCAATAGAGGGAGTTCGTATGAACAATACACGCATCGAATCAGACAGTATGGGTCAAGTGCGGGTTGCCCATGACAAATTGTGGGGGGCGCAAACCCAACGTTCGCTGGAGCATTTTCAAATCGGACGTGAGCAATTTGTTTGGTCGGCATCTGTGATTCGCGCCTTGGGTTGGGTGAAAAAAGCCGCCGCGCTGTCCAATCAAACCTTGGGGCAAATTCCAGCCGAGATTGCCGATGCAATCGTGACCGCGTGTGACGAGGTCATTGCGGATCAACTCGACGCGCATTTTCCCTTGGTGATTTTTCAAACAGGTTCAGGCACACAAACCAATATGAATGCCAATGAAGTCATCGCCAACCGCGCCATTCAATTGCTCGGCGGCGCGCTTGGCAGTAAAAATCCCGTGCATCCGAATGACCATGTCAATTGTTCTCAGTCGTCCAACGATGTGTTTCCCACCGTGATGCACGTGGCGATTGCGCATGAGTTGTTCACAGAATTTTTACCCAAAATCGCGGCACTGCGCCAGACGTTTTCTGAGCAATCCGCGCAATTCATGCACATCGTCAAAACAGGACGCACGCATTTGCAGGACGCAGCACCGCTGACATTGGGACAAGAGTTTTCCGCATGGGTCGCGCAATTGGATGGTGCGATGGATGGTTTGCGCGGCAGTGCGCAGAGCTTGTACCCCTTGGCAATTGGCGGCACTGCGGTTGGTACGGGTTTGAATGCACCTGCGCAATTTGGCGCATTGTGCGCGCAGCACCTCGCACAGATGACGGGACAACCGTTTACCAGTGCGCCGAATAAATTTGTCGCGTTGTCTGCGCACGACAATTTGGCAAGCCTCTCAGCGCAGGTGCGCACGCTGGCGGGTGCATTGCTCAAAATCGCCAACGACATTCGTTGGCTCGCCAGTGGCCCGCGCTGTGGCATCGGCGAAATTCACATCCCCGACAACGAACCTGGCTCATCCATCATGCCCGCCAAAGTCAATCCAACCCAGTGCGAAGCATTGAGCATGGTGTGTTTGCATGTGTATGGCAACGATGCGGCGATTGCCTTTGCTGCCAGTCAGGGCAATTTTCAACTCAACGTTTATAAACCTTTAATCTTGCACCATCTGTTGGAATCCATGCGCTTGCTCGGTGAAGCCATCACCTCATTTAATCAACATTGCGCCAGTGGCATCACACCCGATGAGCCACGCATTCAATTTCTACTGGAACAAAACCTCATGCTCGCCACCGCGCTCAATCCGCATATCGGCTACGACCAAGCCAGTCAAATTGCCAAAACCGCGCTGACTGAACATCTCAGCCTGCGCGAAGCCGCCATCAAGCATAGCGTGTCGGCAGCGGATTTTGATGCGTGGGTGCGGGTGGAGGATATGGTGGGACTATAAGTTGACGCGATGAGATTACGAGATGAACGCAGAAAATAAACGCAGAAAAAACGCCATCATTGCGAACGATGCTTCGCGAGGATACTACTCGTAATCACAGCGGAACCAATCAATCCGCCGAGTTCATCAACTGCGCCACATAACGCGCCAATAAATCAACCTCAAAATTGATGGCATCGCCCGCAGACAAATATTGAAACACCGTATGCGCCATGGTGTGTGGAATCAGGTTAATCGTGCCGAACACACGCCCATCCTCGCTCCAAACCCGATTGACCGTCAAACTCGTGCCATTTAAAGTCACCGAGCCTTTGTCGGCGAGAAATTTTTTCCAGCGCGAATCAACGCCAAACACCAATTCATAGGACTCACCGACTGGCGCGAGCGACTCAATGCACGCGACATCATCCACGTGTCCACTGACCAAATGCCCGCCCAATCGGTCGGACAAGCGCATGGCTTTTTCTAAATTCACAGGGCCTGCTGTGTCCAAACCAGCGGTTTTATTCAAACTCTCACGCGAGACATCGACGGCAAAAGTGTTTGCATCGGTATCGAGCGAGACCACCGTCATGCATGCACCGTTAATCGCAATCGAGTCGCCAAGTGCGACATCCGACATGTCCAGCGCAACGGTCTGCACTTGCAAACGCACGCCTGCATCAAGGTTATCCGCCAGCGGTGTGACCGCAGTGATTTGCCCAACATCTGCAATGATTCCAGTAAACATATACAATCCCAAAGAGTTTATTTCATTCTGTCATTCTAACATTTTACCAAGCACCCTCATGAAAACTATTGCCCTCGGTCGCTCTGACCTACACGTCACCCCCATTTGCTTGGGCACCATGACTTTTGGTGAACAGGTCAACGAACCAGATGCCCATCAAATCCTCGCACACGCTTTGGCGCGCGGCGTGAATTTCCTTGACACCGCTGAAATGTATGCTGTGCCACCCAAAGCCGAAACCTTCAATGCCACCGAAACCATTATTGGTAATTATTTTGCCGCCAATCAAGGCGCACGCGCGCAATGGGTCGTCGCCACCAAAGTGGCAGGCCCTTCGCGTGGAATGCCGTGGATACGCGGGGGCAGTGGCGATTTATCGGGCGCGGACATCATCCGCGCCTGTGAGGGCAGTTTACAACGCCTGCAAACCGATGTGATAGATCTGTACCAAATCCACTGGCCAACGCGTGCCACGCCGATGTTTGGCGGTTTGTATTTTCAACCACAACAATCCGCATCTGAAATCAGCGACAAAATCCACGAGCAACTTGCCGCACTTGGTCAACTCGTGCAAGCAGGCAAAATCAAAGCCGTGGGACTGTCGAATGAAACGCCGTTTGGCGTGCATGAATTCGTGCGTCTGTCCGAACAACACAACCTGCCACGCGTTGCCACCGTACAAAACGCCTATTCGTTATTGAACCGCGCCGATGAAAACGGCTTGGATGAAATGATGCACATGCTGGATGTATCGCTACTGGCGTATTCGCCTTTGGCGTTCGGTTTATTGACAGGCAAATACGATGCCGATGGCTTGATCGGTGCGAGTGCGCCCGATGAGGCGCGCTTGAAAAAATTTGCTTCGATGCGCAAACAACGTTGGGGACGCGCCGAAGCATTGCAGACCGCGAAACGCTACAACCAACTGGCGCGTGAGCATGGTTTAAGCCCAACGCAACTCGCGCTGGCATTTTGTTATCAAAAATGGCAAGTCGCCAGCACGATTATCGGCGTGACTTCCATCGCACAATTGGACGAGTGCATGGATGCGTATGATGTGACGCTTTCCGATGAAATTTTAAAAGCCATTGATGCAATTCGCTGGCAGTATCGTGACCCTGCTCAATAAGCAGAAACGTCATAAAAAAAACGGTGCACTCAAATGCACCGTTTTTTATGAACCCAGTCATTGCTTTTAGGTTGGGGGAAACCATCAACCCGTCAATTGATGACTGATTAATTTTTTCACAGGTGACAGCATGTTCGAAGCACGGATAATTGCGGTACGCAATAACTTTGCAGGCGGCGTTTCGTTGGTGAACAATTTGACCACAAAATTGGTGCCATGATAAATCGGACGGGTTTTCAATTGATGTTTGCGATCGTACTGTTGAAGCAATGTCGGTGCCCCAATATCACGGTTTTGACGCACGGCTGATTTAATCAAATCGCTCAAAATCATCGTGCTATTCAAACCGAGGTTAAAGCCATGAGCGGTCACAGGATGCATCCCGACCGCCGCATCACCAACCAAAGCAAAGCGCGTGCTGTAAAAACGCCGCGCGTGCGTGCCGACCAGCGGGTAGCGATACTGCTGGCTCACCACTTTCACATCACCCAACTGTCCACTCACGCGCTGCGCGATGTCTTGCGCCTGCGCCACATCGTCTAAATCTTCTACCGTGTGCGCCAACTGCGTATCAATCGTAATCACCGCACTGGATAAATGCTCTGTCAGTGGCAAAATCGCCAAAGTACGCCCGTAGTGGAAGCATTCAAACGCGGTGTTGTCGTTGCTCGCTGTGTGTTCTATGCGAAAGGTAATCACCGTGCGGCCAAAATCGTGCATGTCCACGGGGATGCCCATTTGTTGGCGCGTGGTCGAGAAACGCGAGTCCGCCGCCACGACCAAACGCGCGGTAAGTTTTTGTCCATCGGCAAGGGTCACGCCTGCATCCTCAGGTTTGCCATAGACCGACTGCACTTTTTGCTCGGTGAACCATGTGATGTTCGGCTGATGCTCAACCTGCGAATAAATCGACTGGCGAATGTGGTGGTTGGAAATCAGATAACCCAAGGTATCGGTCGGTTTGCCACGTGCCTTTTCGGGCGTTTCGAAATGCAACTCAAACGGCGATGTACCGTCCACCACTTTGGCTGAGCGCAATTTAAATATCTCGCCCTCTGGTACCGCATCCCACGCCCCCATTGCTTGCAATAACTCTTTCGATTGGTGTGTCAAGGCGATTTCGCGTCCATCGGCAGGTGGATTTTTGAGTACGCTGGCAGGCGCAGGATCAACCACCGCAATGCGCAACGACGTATCCGCCAACAAGCGCGCAAGACTCAAGCCCGCAGGGCCCGCGCCAATGATAATGACATCAAATGATTGGGTATTTGACATGGTGCCGACACCTTTTTAGACGTTACAGAAAAGACCGTTATGGTTGGTCGGTATTGTAGGCTGATTGGACACAATTGGCAATCGCATCCACGCCATTAGAATAATCCCTAAAAAATTTGTGGATTTAAGAGATATTCATTAATTTATTGAATTTTTAGCATTAAAAATTGGCAAGTACCAAGCCTAAGGGTACAATGTGAATTTTTGGAGTTCGCAATGCCAGAGGTTATTCGCGTTAAATCACAGGGACGACAATTATTAAAAGACCCGTTTTTAAACAAAGGTACCGCATTCACCGCTGAAGAGCGGCGTGCGTTTGGCATTGAAGGACGCTTGCCGCCACGCATCGAAACCCTCGAAGAGCAAATCGTCCGCATGTACGAGCAGTACTCAGCATGTAAAACCAATTTAGAAAAATATGTATTTTTGCGCGAGGTGCAAGACTACAATCGTATTCAGTACTATGCCCTCGTCAAACGTTATTTAGAAGAGATGCTGCCGATTGTTTATACCCCGACCGTGGGCGAAGCAATTCAAGAGTTCTCACACATTTACCGCGAACCCCGTGGCTTGGTGGTCACCGAATCCAATTACCGCGATTTGGATACGATTTTATCTTCATACGCCGGCACGACCAAACTGGCAGTGGTGACCGATGCGGAAGGTATTTTGGGCATTGGTGACCAAGGTTTCGGTGGCATCGCTATTTGTATGGGCAAACTGACCCTGTATTCTTTGGCGGCAGGCATCCGTCCGATTGAGACTTTGCCCGTACTGCTGGACTTTGGTACCAACAATAAAAAACTCCTCGAAGACCCATTTTACCTAGGCGTGCGTCAACCCCGCACGCGCGGCGCGAAGTATTTTGAAATGATTGATGCCTTTGTCAGCGCGTTTAAAAAACGCTTCCCAGAAGCCATGTTGCAATGGGAAGACTTTAGTAAATCCACTGCGTTTGATGTGCTCGAGCGTTACCGTGACAGCATTCCGAGTTTCAACGATGACATTCAAGGTACAGGCGCAATGGCACTGGGTGGTCTGATCGCGGCCACCGAACAGGGCAAAACATTGACTGAGCAAGTGTTCCTCGTCAGCGGCGCGGGCGCGGGTGGGATTGGCGTGGCATCACAGATTATGTATGGCTTGATGCACATGGGTTTAACGCAAGAACAGGCCAAAGAGCGCATTTATGTGCTCGACTCGCGTGGTTTGATTTTAAGCGACCGCGAAGGTTTAGAACCCTACAAAAAGATTTTCGCACACGAGCGTGAAAAATTGGTTGGCTGGAGTTACGCCAGCGAAAATCCAAACATGATGGACGTGGTACGCAACGCCAAAGTCACTGCATTGATGGGGCTGTCGGGTCAAGGTGGCTCGTTCAACCAGCGCATCATTGAAGCGGTGATGGAAAATACCCCTCGCCCCATCATTTTTGCTTTATCCAACCCCACTGATTTGACTGAGATTTTGCCGAAAGACGCGATTTGCTGGAGCGATGCCCACGCCATCGTCGCCACAGGCAGTCCATTTGATGCTGTGGAGTGGAAAGGCAAAACCTATCACATTGGCCAAGGCAACAACACTTTCGTCTTCCCTGGTATTGGTTGGGGGGTGATTGCCGCAGGCGCGAGCAGCATCAATCAAGAGATGATGACCGCTGCGGCAATTGCACTGTCCACACAGGTCACACCAGAACGTTTAGAACAAGGTGCAGTATTCCCACCCATCAGTGATTTAGAAAAGGTGACCGATGTGGTCGCGCGTGCGGTCGCCGAAGCGGCATTCAGTTCGGGTGTGGCAACACATACCCGCGAGGTCATGGACACGCAATTGGCCAAGCGCAATTGGGAACCTGTGTATCCAATTTTTGTACCCGATACCGACGAATAAATACTTTGTGACACAACGGAACCCGTATCCAACCGCCCGCGCTTTAATTGAAGTTTTTTAATTCGATAAGCGCGGGCGAGTTGTTTTTAAAACGAGTCACAAGGCATGTACGTACTGAATAAAACCTTCGTTGACCGCCAGTTGATTATACAGCGACTGTCCCGTCACATTGGATTCATGTGTCAACCAATGCACTTTGACGCAACCTTTGCTTTTAGCAAAAGCATACACCGCTTCAATCAGTGCACGACCAACTCCTTGTCTGCGTGCTTCTGGAACGGTAAATAGGTCATTCAGATAACAGCGCGGTGCAATCGACCAAGTGGATGCGTGTATGACCGTCTGCACCAAACCAATCATTTTGCCATCAACATCAAACGCGCCCAACGCATCCAGTGGACTGTCGGGATTATGAAAGCTCGCCCAATTGTGCGCTGTGACTTCATCCGCAACCGTGGACTCATAAAATGCCAAATAGCCATGCCACAGTGAGAGCCATTGCTGATGTTCTTCAGCCGTGTTTTGTAAGGGGCGTATGGTGAAACTCATTTTTAGTATCCTTTGCTAAAATCAACCACGTGGGACAAAGTCTGTTGTGCATTAAAACGTTGGTAATTGTCCCAGAAAACCTTAAAAATATCTGTGGGAAAACTCGGTGCAGCCGTGTGCGAGGTCAATATCAAATTGGGCGTGTCCCAAAACACATGCTGTGGCAGCAAAGGCTCGGTCCGATAAACATCCAGCACTGCGCTTGCTATCTGCTTGTTTTTCAAAGCGCGTACCAAATCATCTTCAACCACTGCTTGCCCACGCCCCACGTTGATAAACATCGCTGAGGGCTTCATGCTTTCTAAAAAGGCTGTATTGATGATGTTTTGAGTGACAGGCGTATTCGGTAAGGTGTTGACCACATAGTCGGCTTGTGGCAAAAACTCAGGTAAATCGCCCATCGTACCGACCACATCGCACTCAAAGATATCACGCTTTGCTTGCACCACCCCCAACACGCGTACGCCAAAATGTCGCATCATCTGTGCCAAGCCCGCACCGATACTGCCCACACCGAGTACCAGCAATGTTTTACCTCGCAGTGTACCAACATGAGTACCAGTAACATGATTGAACCACAGACGATTTTTTTGTGCCTCACGATGCGCATACAGTTGTCGCTCGTGCGCCAAAACATGCGCCAGTACATATTCACTGATGAGTGGCGCGAATACACCTCGAATATTGGTCAAAATATAGTCTCGGCGTGGGTGCGCCAAAAGTTTTTCGACACCCGCCCAAGTCGATTGCAACCAGCGCAGATTCGGCAACTTATCCAATGCCTCAAGCGCCAATGCGGGCTCAGCCAATAACCAACGCACCTGCGCCAACTGCTCTTGGGACATTTGTAACACCTGCGCACCAGTGGATGCATGATGTGCACTGAAATTCGTTTGCTGCGCACGCGACAAATCCAAATAAATGCGCGCATCTTTGGAAAGAATCAATCCATTCATCTTTATTCAATTTATTCTCAATTAATTAACCCATACAACCGTAACCACAGTAGCACAAACACGACAATACAACACCTTTTAAACCACAAAAAATACATGACCTCTTCGTAATTATGGGTATAATGTGGACATCTTTTCAGTTACAACAGAAATAATTGCATGAGCAGTCGCTTGTACCAACACCTCGAACAATTGCGTCACAAACAAACCCGTTGGGGGCGTTTGTGGTTGCTGGTGCTGTTGTGCGTGATTTCGATACAAGCCACACAAGGTTATACCTTGTCCAATAGCAGTGCCCATTTTGTGCAAATTTGTACCCAAGATGGCTTACAAGATGTTGCCGTACAAACGAACGACAATGGCGATTGGGTGATTTTACACCACGATGATATTTGTCAGGCATGTATCACGGTGGTCTTGGGTACACCGCCTTTGATGGTAACGTTTGAACGCACTGCTTTAGTTAAATCCATTATAACCGTCACCCCACAAACGGTAAAACTCCCCACAGCATCCCATTGGTCGCCCGCTCGACCGCAACCCCCTCCTGTTGTTACTTCCTAAATTCGCTTAATACTATTGCTTCAACACCTTTGTGCGTCTTGGCATCTTTGGGTTCGCCTGTGCACATGTGTTTGAGCCTCACGCCTGCATCGTTTGCACGACTGTTGCAACCACGCGCATTGACTCTGCACGCGCTGAACGATGTTGGCACACATTGAAAAATTTTGGAGTAACCATGAAACACTGTAATACCAACCAACAACCTGTTTGGGCACTGCGCCCGCTCGTCGCCATCACATTAAGCATTTTTGCAAGCTTAAGTTATGGCGCAGAACCCGTTGGCGAAGCCACTTTAGGTTCTATTGAAGTCACCGCAAAAAAAAGCGCCACCTCACCATCAACCGAGCAACTGAAAGCCAATGACCTTACCGCACAAAAACCAGCAACCAGCGACACCGCAAGTTTGCTCAAAAATACAGCGGGTGTACAACTGAACACCGCTGGTGGTGTGTCAAGCCTACCGTCCATCCGTGGCTTGGCCGATGATCGCTTGCGCATTAAGGTCAATGGCATTGATTATATTTCTGCTTGCGCCAACCATATGAACCCCGCACTCTCATACATTGACCCAACCCAAGTTGGCAGCATCAAAATCTATTCTGGGGCAATCCCTGTTGGTGTTGGTGGTGACAGTATTGGTGGCGCAATTGTGGTCAACGGCAAAGAACCTCAATTTGCTTCAACTGGTCAAATCTTGCGCGCAGGCGAAATCGGCGGTTTCTATCGTTCAAATGGCAATGGCGTTGGTGGCAATCTATCAGCCACTTTGGCAACCGACAAATTAAGTTTAAATTTCAACAGTTCAACTGCTCAATCAGACAATTACAAATCAGCAAAGGCCTTTAAACCAGACACAATGGCAACAGGCACCACAATAGGCAATCATCTGATTGCGGGCGACGAAGTGGCTTCCTCTGCCTACAACACTCAAAACCACGAATTATCTGCGGCGTATAAAGTTAACAACCACATGGTGGATGCGAAATTTGGATACCAGCACATCATTAACCAAGGTTTTCCCAATCAACACATGGATATGACTGGCAATGATTCAATCCATTTTAACTTGGGCTATAAAGGTGCATACGACTGGGGCAACCTATCGGCCCGTTATTACAATGAATACACCCGTCACAAAATGAACTTTGCCGAAGATAAATTATTTTGGTATGGGCCGACAGGCACAGTGCCTGGGATGCCAATGGATACGGCGGGTCGCAACATTGGCGCATCACTCAAGGGCGACATTGCCTTATCGGACAACCACATACTCAAAATTGGCACAGAATACCAACGCTACCGTCTGAATGATTGGTGGAGCCCATCAGGTGGCGGTATGTGGCCCAATACATTTTGGAATATTCATGATGGTCAACGCGACCGACTTGGCATATTTGGGGACTTAGAATCCAATTGGTCAGAAAAATGGGCAACACAAGTTGGTGTTCGGTATGAGCAGGTCAAAACCAACACTGGGACGGTTCAAGGCTACAACACAACCATGGCCAACTATTTAGCAGAATCAAAAGCCTTTAACGCACGTGACCGCAAACGTACTGACCACAACATTGATATCAACCTATCGGCGCGCTATTCACCCAACGACAGCCAAACATTTGAGGGGGCATTCACACGCAAAACTCGCTCGCCTAACTTGTACGAACGCTACACATGGTCAACAGGCGGTATGGCAATGGCGATGAACAACTGGGTGAATGATGGCAATGGCTACGTCGGCAACATAGATCTCAAACCTGAAGTTGCACACACTTTAAGTTTCACCGCCAGTTTAAATAAAGCACAGTGGGGTCTGAAATTTTCACCCTATTACACCGAAGTGAACAATTACATTGATGCGGCTTGCGCACCAGGAAAAACCTGTAAAGCAGGGCAATTCAATTCATTGACTTTGGTGAATCAAGATGCCCGCTTGTACGGTGCGGATTTATCCGCGTATGCATCACTGGGCTCAATTGACGGCGTCGGTGCATTCAAAGCGCAAGCGAGTATTGGCTACATCAAAGGCACCAATAAAACCACTGGTGATAACCTTTACAACATCATGCCGCTCAATGGCAAATTGTCATTGACCCATACCCTCGGCAAATGGAGCAACACCATTGAAACCGAGTTAGTCAAATCAAAAGACAATGTGTCACAAGCTCGTTATGAAATCAAAACCGCGGGTTATGGCTTGCTTCACTTACGCAGCAGTTATGAGTGGAAAAACCTACGTTTTGATGTCGGTGTTGAAAACCTGTTGAACAAACAATATGCCTTGCCTTTAGGCGGCGCATACATTGGTCAGGGGCGAACCATGTCTCTCAACGGTGCTGGCGCACCGTATGGCATTCAGGTTGCTGGCGCTGGACGCTCATTTTATGCGGGCATCAATGCGAAATTTTAATTGACCAAACAAGTGAAGCCTTGAAATTTTTCAACGGCTTCACTTGAATTTAAAAACAGGTGATTACCATGCGATTTAGTCGGCAAGTCAAAATTTGGTTTGTCATAGCACTCGCTCATGCTAGCCTTATTTATCTTTTTTCACGCGCAGATGCCGTCGAAATTGCACGCACTTTGGTCTCCGCCACTGTGGTCACCACGGCTCCGCAACCCCAACTGAATGCTGAAGAAACTGAGCGTGCTTTTGTTGAAAAGCCCATGAACACTCAAACCGTGATGAATCAAAAGGCACTCGCGGACGTATCACACCCAAATGAGGTCAAAAGCAACGCATCAGCCCCATCAAATAATTATGGGGTGCAAAAGACAGCCAGAAATTCGGCTTTAACCCCTATAACAAGCGCACGCACATTGACTCAATCATTGAACCAATCTGTTAATGAAACAGCCAACAGCGCGCAAACCAAATTTACCGCACCCACTCACATTGGAGGACACCTGCACAACCCAAAACCGCCATATCCAGTTTTATCACAAGATGCGGGCGAACAAGGCGTGGTGACACTCAGCGCAATGGTTGAAGCCAGTGGTCAACCGTCATCAGTCGATGTGGTCAAAAGTAGCGGTTACACTCGTTTAGACCGTTCCGCACGGGACACCGTATTGAACCAATATCGATTTATCCCCGCGACTCAGGGCGGTCACGCAATACGCTATCGCTACCGTTTTGATATTCACTTTAACCTGCAAAAAACTTAAGCATTCTTAATATCTTGAAAGGAACGCCAATGAAACACCACTCAATCCACACCACTTTAAGTGCGATACTGCTAAGCAGCACCATTTTACTCAGCCCATCAGTCTGCGCAAAAACGGTCGCAAGTGATGCATGGGCCCGTGCAACCGTTGCTGGGCAAAACATGGGCGGCGCGTTTATGACGCTCACTTCAGATCGCAATGCCAAATTAGTCAGCGCATTCAGTCCAGCCTCGCAGGAAGTACAGTTACACTCTATGGTCATGGAGGGTGAGCGCATGGTCATGCAACAGGTACGCTCAATTGATTTGCCTGCAAACACTGCGGTGGCTTTAACGGGGCAATATCATTTGATGTTGATGGGACTCAAATCCCCACTCACGGAGGGTACAAGCATTCCCGTGACTTTGACCATCAAATTGGCCTCGGGTTATACCGAAAAATTATCATTACAAGTCCCTGTGAAAGCCCTTTCAACGCGATAATTTTTTGGCGTGGTGTCGTTTTTAGTGAGTATATGGTGTGTATATAGTCATACTTCTGTGCGACAAGTCAGACCAGTGAACCACAAAAAACCCCGTGAACACTGATGTTTACGGGGTTTGTTTGCTAACCTGAGGCGTTGCTGGTTATTAAAGTGGGGTGGCTGATGGGGCTCGAACCCACGACAACAGGAATCACAATCCTGGACTCTACCAACTGAGCTACAGCCACCACTGAAACAATTACGACCAAACCAACTGGCCTGCCCGACAGGAATCGAACCTGTGACCCTCAGCTTAGAAGGCTGATGCTCTATCCAACTGAGCTACGGGCAGATTACATAATCACTGAAAGGCGAAATTTGGTCGGAGCGGCGGGATTCGAACTCGCGACCCTCTGGTCCCAAACCAGATGCGCTACCAGGCTGCGCTACGCTCCGAGAAGTGAGATTATATGCGCTCTCACCGTTTAATGCAAGCCTTTATCCAAACAAAAACAGGCGTTTAAGGACACTTATTTGGCCACATCTTTTGGTTTTGACTTTATTTAAAAAATTTCTGGTCGATTATTCGAGCGATTGTCATCGCTGTATTGAGCCGTCTGTGGAAAGTGCTGACACAAAATCACATCCATCTCAGAAATCACTTGCGCCAAGCCCTCGCCCCATGTGTGTTGCTTGGCGTGGTGATTCAACGATTGCACCCATGCATTCCATTGATGTTGTGGGACTACCTGAGCAAGAGAACGGTCAGCAACGATTTCAATGCGTTTGTCCGCCCACAAAAGGTAAATCAGTACGCCATTATTTTGTGGCGTATCCCAAACCTGCATTTTGCCAAAAGCATTCCACGCACGTTCACGCGCACAGGCCTTGCGCTTGAGATATGCCCATGGCAAACGTGCTTCAATGGCCACAGCAATTTCTGCCGTGTGGTTTTTTTCTGACGCCTCGATGAGATCCGCAATGCGCTCACGTTCGGACGCGCTTAATATTGTCTGAACTCTCCACGAGAACGCCATCCAATGACGTATGATGCGCGCGATGTATTCGCATGAATTCAGTTTAAGGGGTGGAAAGTGTTTCATTACCAACTTCCTCCTGCGCCACCACCACCTGCATCACCGCCACCGCCAGAGCCACCCCAGCCACCGCCACCCATGCCACCTGATGAACCGCCCCAGCCACCGCCCATGCCGCCACCCAAACCACCACCCCAAAAGATGTCGTTGTTGCGATGGTTATTTGATGTGCGATGGGTTGCCATCTGAAATGAGCGACTGCCAAAAATCAAAATAAATAACAACACCATCAGACCTGCGCCCACACCCCAAAACAATGCGCTGGTCATACTATAGGCAATCAATCCCGCAACGCCACCTGCGGGTGGTGCAATGAGCCAGCGGTTGGTTGCTGCCGCGATGTTCGAGCCGATGATGGACAACACACCAACAAGAATGAGTAAATCGACCAAGCCAGCATCTGCTGAGTCATTTTGGACTTTTGCTGTCGGTGCAGGTAATGACTCGCCCTCAATCAATTTCATCAACTGGGTGGTGCCTGCATCCAAGCCTTGTGCGTATTGTCCTTGCTTAAACGCAGGGGTAATGGTTTCTGCAATGACTCGTTTCGCTGCCAAATCAGGGATGGCACCTTCAAGATGGCGCATCACGTACACCCATACCTTGCGGTCATTGCTGGCAACGACAATCAGTACGCCATCACCCACGCCTTGTCGCCCCAATTTATAAGTCTCGGCAGCGCGCTGCGCGTAACTGAAGATGTCTTCTGGAGCGGTCGTGGGAACAGTGAGTATGGCGATTTGACTGCCATGCGTTTTTTCAAACTCGAGCAGTTTTTGCGTCAATGCGGCTTTTTGGTTGGCATCCAAAATATTCGCCTGATCCACCACCAGTGAAGTCAACGGCGGAATCGGTTGCACACTTTGCGCCTGCGCCTGAGTGGTCAAAAGAAAACCAATTGCCAGCAAAACACACGCGCACAGCCAAAGGCGCGCGCGATGTGTCAACTGTCCAATACTTGTCATGCTCATGGTGTGTAATAACCCATAACCGAAGTGGGCATCTGCGCCCACCCAACAACGTCACACATTAAGGTTTGGCCGTTGCAGGAACTGCTGGCGCAGGCGAGGTTTTCGGCGCACTGCCTGTGTTGAACTCGACCTTAGGTGCAACAGAAATCTCTGCTTCATTGGCAACTGTGTAATTGGCTTTCGGTTTGTAACCCAGCACCATTGCGGTCAAATTATTGGGGAAGGTGCGCAACGTGGTGTTGTACTGCTGAACACTGTCAATGTAGTTTTTACGTGCCACAGCAATGCGATTTTCCGTGCCTTCAAGTTGTGTGCGCACATCTTGGAACGCTTGGTTGGCTTTCAAGTTCGGATAGTTTTCGGCCACCACCATCAAACGCGACAACGAACCTTGCAATTGATTTTGTGCATCAATGAATTTTTGAAAAGCAACGGGGTCATTGACCAATTCAGGTGTGGCTTTAATGCCCGCCACGGACGCACGTGCATTGGTGACATCGGTTAAAACGCTTTTCTCAAAATTTGCTTCGGCTTCGGCAGTTTTCACGATGTTTGGAATCAATTCCGCACGGCGCTGATATTGGTTGATGACTTCAGACCATTTGGCTTTAATGGTTTCGTCTTGGGTTTGCATGGTGTTGTAACCACAACCCGTTAACAACATGGTTCCTGCAATAACCACAGCGGATAATAATGAACGCATCACGGACTCCTTGTTCAAAGTGTTCAAAAGGGATTTAGATGTCCAACCCAACGGATTGAGCCAATCAGATTGCACCAGTATAAACCAGTCCGCATACAAACGTTTTGATTCGAGTGATTTTAATTTAGAGCCACTTTTAAAAAAACAAGCATCCATTACCATCCATTTTAATACCTGATGTTTTTCTTTTTAAAATTTATGGTTATGATGACGCACTTGCCGATTTGGCAAAAAAAGAGGCCGCCCGAAGGCGACCCAAATCACACAAAGCAACTTTTACAAATACAATCTTTACGGCTTCATTCATTAAAATCAATGGCGTTAATCTGCAGTTTGATTTTTTGAGGCTTTCAAAAAAGGTATCCAATATTGCAAGGATACCTTTTCTTTTTTACATCAACCTTACCCGATGCGTTTTTGCAACAATTTAGCGAACTATTTTGTTGCAAATCCCCGTGAATCAGGTTCACGCCGCCAAATCGCTGCGCCCCATCAAGTATTTATCCACCGCGTAGGCTGCTTGACGACCTTCACGAATCGCCCAAACCACCAAAGATTGTCCGCGACGCACGTCACCCGCGACAAAAACGCCATCGACATTGGTCTTGTAAGCAAATTCACCCTCGGTACTGGCGTTGGCATTGTTGCGCGCATCTTTATGAATCCCAAACGCATCCAACACGGACTGCATGGGGTTGGTAAAACCCATCGCGAGCAATACCAAGTCCGCCTTGATGTCAAACTCACTGCCCGCAATCTCAGTCATTTTGCCACCTTGCCATTCAACCCGAACCGCCTTGGCCACTTCAACTTGCCCTTTCGCGCCTTCAAACGATTTGGTGGCAATCGCCCAATCGCGCGTACAACCTTCGTCATGACTGGTTGAAGTACGCAACTTCATCGGCCAATACGGCCACACCGAAGTTTCTGATTTATCTTCTTGCTCAACTGGTTTGGGCATGACTTCAATTTGCGTGATGCTGGCTGCACCATGGCGATTGGCTGTGCCCACACAGTCCGCACCCGTATCACCGCCACCGATGACGAGGACATGTTTGCCTTTGGCACTGATGGGGTTCGCGCCATCGCCCGCCACTTCGTGGTTTTGTGGAATCAACCACTCCAACGCATAGTGCACACCTTTGAGCTCACGCCCTGGCACGGGCAGATCACGTGGGGTTTCTGAGCCAATGCTCAAAATCACCGCATCAAATTGCGCTTTGAGTTCATCTGCGCTGATGGTTTCGGTTGAGGTGTTGGCAACACCCGCAACGTAGTCTTGACTACCGACCGCAACGTTGGTTTTAAACGTCACACCCTCAGCCTGCATCTGTGCCATACGGCGATCAATGATGTGTTTTTCCAATTTAAAGTCAGGAATACCGTAACGCAACAAGCCACCAATGCGCGAATTTTTTTCAAACAGAGTCACATCATGTCCCGCACGTGCCAATTGCTGCGCGGCCGCCATCCCCGCAGGTCCCGAGCCGACCACTGCAACCTTTTTACCTGTTTTCACAGACGGAATGCGCGGTGTCACCCAATCCTCGGCATAGGCTTTTTCGACAATCGCCTGTTCAATGGATTTGATACCGACCGCATCACCATTGATGTTGAGTACACACGCCGCTTCGCAGGGCGCAGGGCAAATACGCCCTGTGAATTCTGGAAAGTTATTGGTCAACGACAGTGTGCGATACGCACCTTCCCAGTCTTGCAAATACACCAAATCATTAAAGTCAGGGATGATGTTATTGACAGGACAGCCGTTGTGGCAAAACGGAATGCCGCAATCCATACAGCGCGAACCCTGTTTGCTCGCATCTTCATCTTTTAAGATGTGTACAAATTCTTTGTAATGCTGCACACGGCTTTCCACTGAATCATAACTTTGGCTAACGCGCGCTTGCTCTAAAAATCCTGTGATTTTTCCCATGATATTTTCCTTGTCCTGTCTTTACGCGACTTGCTGCGCTTGTTTTTCGAGCACTTTGCGGTAGTCGATTGGCATCACTTTGACGAATTTCAACAACGCGGTGTCCCAGTTGTCCAATATGTCGCGCGCCACTTCTGAACCTGTGTATTTGAAATGCGCTTCAATCAAGGTGCGCACATTGACTTCATCCGAAGCGGGTTCAACCTCAACCGACACGGGATGGAACACAGGGTCATGAATTTTTTGGTCGTTCTCAGACAACACTTGATTCAATTGCACCATGCTGGTGTTGCATTTATTTTTAAATTGACGTTTCGGGTCATATACATACGCCACACCGCCACTCATCCCTGCGGCGAAGTTACGCCCTGTTTCGCCGAGCACCACCACGGTACCGCCCGTCATGTACTCACAACCATGGTCGCCAGTACCTTCAACCACCGCAGTCGCGCCCGAATTGCGCACGGCAAAACGTTCGCCCGCCACACCAGAGAAGAACGACTGCCCTGCAATCGCGCCGTACATCACGGTATTGCCGACAATAATGTTATCTTGTGATGCACCACGGAAACCATTCGATGGGCGTACGATGATGCGGCCGCCCGACATGCCTTTGCCCACATAGTCATTGGCTTCGCCAACCAAATCAAAGGTCACACCATGCGCCAAGAACGCTCCGAAACTTTGACCTGCCGTACCACTCATTTGAATGTGAATGGTGTCATCAGGCAAGCCTTCGTGTCCATAGCGTTTGGCCACTTCACCCGAGAGCATCGCACCAATCGAGCGATTCAAATTGCGCACTGGTTGCATGAACGACACGGCTTTACCACTCTCCAAAGCATCCATGGATTTTTCAATCAACTCTTTGTCCAAGGCCTTGTCCAAACCATGGTCTTGGGTCAAAGTCTGATACGACGTATCACCGCCAAAATTCGGCACTTGATGCAAGATACGCGAGTAGTCCAAACCTTTGGCTTTCCAATGCGTAATGCCCGCGCGCATGTCAATCAAATCACTGCGACCAACCAATTCTTCAAAAGTACGCACGCCCAGCTGCGCCATGAGTTCGCGCACCTCTTCAGCCACAAAGAAGAAGTAGTTAACAATGTGCTCAGGCTGACCTTTAAAGCGTTTGCGCAGCGTTTCGTCTTGAGTGGCCACGCCCACTGGACAAGTGTTCAAATGACACTTGCGCATCATGATGCAACCCTCAACCACCAACGGCGCGGTGGCAAAACCGAACTCTTCCGCACCCAACAACGCACCAATCACCACATCACGACCTGTTTTAATCTGACCATCGACTTGCACGCGCACACGTGAGCGCAAGCGGTTGAGCACCAAGGTTTGTTGGGTTTCAGACAAGCCCAGCTCCCACGGGCCACCCGCATGTTTGATGGATGACAAAGGCGATGCACCCGTGCCACCATCGTGCCCTGCAATCACGATGTGATCGGCTTTGGCTTTGGCCACGCCCGCCGCTACCGTACCCACACCATTTTCTGACACCAATTTCACCGAGATGTCCGAGGCAGGATTGACGTTTTTCAAGTCGTGAATCAGTTGCGCCAAATCCTCAATCGAGTAAATATCGTGGTGCGGCGGCGGCGAAATCAAGCCCACACCGGGTACCGAATAACGCAACGCACCGATATACTCAGAAACTTTACCACCGGGTAATTGCCCCCCTTCCCCAGGTTTCGCGCCTTGCGCCATTTTGATTTGAATTTGGTCTGCACTGGCCAAATATTCAGCCGTCACACCAAAGCGTCCCGAAGCCACCTGTTTGATTTTCGAGCGCAGTGAATCGCCGTCTTTCATCGGAATATCTGCCACCACGCGCTCTTTACCAATCACATCGGCAATGCTCATGCCGTCCGTGATGCCTGATTTGCCCGTGCGCATTTCCTCGCGATAGCGACGTGGGTCTTCACCACCCTCGCCCGTGTTCGATTTACCACCGATGCGGTTCATCGCCACCGCCAAGGTTGCATGGGCTTCGGTTGAAATCGAACCCAAGCTCATCGCGCCTGTGGCAAATCGCTTGACGATTTCTTTCGCAGGTTCCACCTCATCCAGTGAAATCGCTTTAGCGGGATCGACTTTAAACTCAAACAACCCACGCAAGGTCATGTGGCGTTTGGATTGATCATTGATGATCTGCGCGTATTCTTTGTAGGTTTGGTAGTTGTTTTTGCGCGTCGACTGTTGCAATTTGGCAATCGCATCGGGTGTCCACATGTGCTCCTCACCTTTGGTGCGCCATGCGTATTCGCCACCTGTTGCCAGTTTGTCTTGCAGTACTTCTTTTTTACTGAACGCGCTTAGGTGCATCGAAACCGCTTCTTGCGCCACTTCAAACAAGCCCAAACCACCCACATTGCTCGCTGTGCCTGTGAAATATTTGTTCACCAAGTCTTTTTGCAAACCCACGGCTTCAAAAATTTGCGAGCCTGTGTACGACATATAGGTCGAAATACCCATTTTCGACATGACTTTTTGCAAGCCTTTACCGACCGCTTTGATGAAGTACTCAATCGCTTGCGAGGGTTTTTTGTCCTTAATCAGACCTTTTTGCACCATATCGGTCAAGGTCGCGAACGCGAGGTAAGGATGCACCGCTTCTGCACCGTAGCCGCCAAGTAAGGCAAAATGATGCACTTCGCGCGCCGAGCCTGTCTCTACCACCAAGCCTGTCGAGGTGCGCAAACCTTGCGCCACCAAATGCAAGTGAATCGCAGACGTCGCCAACAACGCAGGAATCGCTAAATTCTCTGCATCCACACCACGGTCAGACAGGATGAGGATGTTGTGTCCTGATTTGACCGCATCGACCGCTTGCGCGCACATGGATGCGAGTTGTGCTTCAATCCCTGCTGCACCCCATGCCACGGGGTATTTCATATCAATTTGGAAGCTCTTGAATTTGCCGTCGGTGTATTTTTCAACGTGGCGAATTTTCGCCATTTCATCGTAATTCAACACGGGCTGTTGCACTTCCAAACGCATCGGCGGATTGGTGTTGTTGATGTCCAACAAATTTGGTTTGGGCCCAATGAAACTCACGAGCGACATCACCATTTGCTCACGAATCGGGTCAATCGGTGGGTTGGTCACTTGCGCAAACAACTGGCGGAAGTACTCATAAAACGATTTGTTTTTACTCGACAACACCGCCAGCGCAGAGTCATTCCCCATTGAGCCTGTGGCTTCTTCGCCCGTTTGCCCCATAGAGGTCAAAATCATTTTGATGTCGTCTTGCGAATAACCGAAGGCTTGTTGACGGTCAAGCAATTCAGATTTCGGCACAGGACGCTCTTCGCTCGGCACAGACACCGATTCCAATTCCACCGAAAGTTTATCGCTCCACTCTTTGTAAGGACGCGCGTTGGCGAGGCTGGATTTGATTTCATCATCTGAAATAATCCGCCCTTGCTCAGTGTCAATCAAGAGCATTTTGCCAGGTTGCAAGCGCCATTTTTGCTTGATGTCCGAATCAGGCACAGGCAATACGCCCGATTCCGAAGCCAAAATCACCAAATCGCCATCGGTCACGCAGTAGCGTGCAGGACGCAAACCATTTCTATCAAGCGTCGCGCCAATTTGACGACCATCGGTGAAACACAAGGCCGCAGGACCATCCCATGGCTCCATCAACGCCGCGTGGTATTCATAAAACGCACGGCGCGCTGGATCCATCAAATCATTTTGCTCCCACGCTTCGGGCACCATCATCATCATGGCGTGGCTCAAAGGATAACCCGCCATCACCAACAATTCCAAACAGTTGTCAAACGATGCCGTGTCGGATTGTCCAGGGTAAATCAGCGGCCACAATTTGTGCAAATCATCGCCCAAAACCGCCGAGGTAATGGCTTTTTGACGCGCACGAATCCAGTTGACATTGCCCTTAACGGTGTTGATTTCGCCATTGTGGGCAATGAAACGGTACGGGTGTGCCAATTCCCATGCGGGGAAGGTATTGGTCGAAAACCGTTGGTGCACCAAGGCAATCGCCGATACAGCGCGCTCGTCCACCAAGTCTTTATAGTAATGACCGACTTGATCGCACAGCAACAAACCTTTGTACACCACAGTACGCGCACTCATCGAGGGTACAAAATATTCTTTACCGTATTTCAAATTCAATTGTTGAATACGATGGGATGCGGTTTTGCGAATCACATACAATTTGCGTTCCAACGCATCGGTGACCATGATGTCGTGCCCACGTCCAATGAAAATTTGGCGAATCACAGGCTCGGTTTCGCGCACCACTGGCGACATCGGCATGGTTTTATCCACAGGCACATCGCGCCAGCCCAAAACCACTTGACCTTCGGCTTTAACCGTGCGTTCTAACTCTTGTTCACACGCCAAACGAGAGGCTTCCTCTTTAGGCAAGAAAATCATGCCCACGCCGTATTCGCCCGCTGGCGGCAAGTTCACGCCTTGCTTGAGCATTTCTTCACGATACAGCGCATCGGGAATTTGCAACAAAATCCCTGCGCCATCGCCCATCAAGGCATCCGCGCCGACCGCACCACGGTGATCCAAATTGAGCAAAATTTGTAAGCCCTGCGCCACAATACTGTGGCTTTTTTGCCCTTTGATGTGTGCCACAAAGCCAACACCGCAAGCATCGTGCTCGGCATCGGCGCGATACATACCGTGCTCGCCCGCCAACGTTTTTTGCACGCGAACTTGCTCAGTGATGGTGGATGTGCCCGCTGGCGATGGTTGCACAGCAGGATGAAAAAGAATGGTTTGTTCTGTCATGGGTTTCTCCGAATGTACGTGAGAACGCGAGCATTAAGCAGAGACACACACCAAAATTGGCGAGGACGCCACTTGTTCAAAATGTGACACAGACAAAAAGGTTCGCGCTGTCATGACGGAACTATACCGAGGTTTCATCGGCGATACAAGCGGTTTTAAATGGGGTCAGATTAATAATAAATCATGGTTGAATTTTATGGTTATTTTTATTAGGGACAGATAAAATCATTCGGGTGTTTGTATTTTTAGTTGACTCTATTTTCTTCATGCCACGGCGCGATTTTGAACAACATCAACATCCCAGGTATCGCGAGCAACATGCACAGATAGAAAAATGACTCCCAACCCATGCGCTCAACCAACCATCCTGTGGACGCATTGATGAATGAGCGTGGCACGGCCGTCAAACTCGTAAACAATGCCAGTTGCAGCGCGGTGTAGGCTGGATTGGTGGTGCGCGCAATAAATGCCACAAACGCCATCGTGCCCAAACTCATGCCAAAGGTTTCCGAAGCAATCACCACCGCGAGCAAGGTGCGCTCAAACGGGCCGATTTGTGTGAATGGGCCATAATGCGCCAACACGGCGAACGCAAGAATAGCCAAGGCTTGAATCACCCCAAACACCCACAATGCTTTATTGATACCCAAACGCAACATCCAAATCCCAGCAACGATGCCACCGATGATTGAAGAAATCAAACCGATGCCCTTGTTAATCGTGCCCAAATCGGTTTTGCTAAAGCCCATTTTGAGCACAAAGGTTGATTGCAAAGCGGTTGCCATCGAGTCGCCCAATTTGTACAGCAGCATAAACGCGAGGATAAACAACGCCATTTTCCAACCTTGACGCATGAAAAATTCTTTAAATGGCTCAACTACGGAACTTTTGAGAGTGCGCGGTGCGGCTTTGGACGCTTCTGGTTCCTTAACCAATAAAGCCAGCATCACTCCTGGGAGCATAAACAATGCTGTAAAGAAAAACACGGTTGGCCATGCATAGTGGTCAGCTAAAATCAGCGACAGTGCGCCTGGGACAAAGCCCGCGATTTTATAAGCATTCACGTGGATACTGTTGCCTAAGCCGAGTTCTTTATCACTCAAAATCTCACGGCGAAACGCATCAAGTGCCACATCCAAGGTCGAGGAAAAAAACGTCACTCCGAGCGACAGAAGCACAAATACTGGCACAGTCCACTCGCGTAAACCAAATGTGATTGAGAAATCACTAAACCATGAGAACACTTGCCACCAGCGTGCAGACATGTGCACATCCATCCACGGTAAGCGAGGCGTGGTTACCGTCCATTTTGGGTCAATCAAACCATACAGCGCAATCGCCACACACAGCAACAAGGACATAAGAAATATCCAACTACGTCTGCGTCCCAGTAACGGGACGAGGGCAAATCGATCCAACAGTGGTGCCCACAAAAATTTTAAGACATACGGTAACTGTACCAAGGAGAACGCCGCAATTGCTTTCACCGTCAAACCATACGAGAGCAACCACGCGGGCAGCAATTGAATGATGAAAAACAACGGCAAGCCCGATGAAAATCCCGTGAAAATGCAAATCAGCATTTTTTTCGTGAAAATCAACTCATACCACGGCTTGTTTTCAAAATCAGAGCTGGTGCTGACAGAGGACATATTAGAAATCGCTCAAAGAAAATTGATAATCCATCACAATCGGCGCGTGATCGGAGAATTTTTGTTCGGTATAGACGGAGGTGGCGTGGGCTTTATCTGCCACCGCATGTGAGGCCAATTGGTAATCGATGCGCCACCCCACATTATTGGCGTAGGCTTGACCGCGATTGCTCCACCATGTGTATTGCACCGTATCTGGTTCCAATACGCGATAGGTGTCATGCATCCGACACTCGTCCAAAAAACGTGTCAACCAAGCCCGTTCTTCGGGTAAAAAACCTGAGTTTTTCACGTTGCCTTTGGCATTCTTGATGTCAATCGGATGGTGCGCAATATTCACGTCCGAGCAGATGATGATTTCGCGCCCTGCATCGCGCAATGATTTGATGTGTGGTAAAAACAAATCCATAAAACGGTATTTGGCTTCCTGACGTTCGGGCGAGGATGAACCCGACGGACAGTACAGCGAAATGATGGAGAGTTTGCCAAAACGTGCCTCAACATAACGCCCCTCGTTATCAAACTCGCCCCCATCAAAACCGACAACCACCTCATCGGGCGCATGGCGCGTGTACAGTCCCACGCCGCTGTAGCCTTTTTTCTCAGCGTAATGAAAATACCCTTGGTGCTCAGCGGTTTGCGCAAAGGATGTTTCGACCACATCGGCTTGCGCCTTAAGTTCTTGTACGCACACCACATCGGCATTTTGTGTGGTGAGCCATTGGAAAAAACCTTTGCTGTGCGCGGAGCGGATGCCATTGAGGTTGGCGGAGATGATTCGAGTCATAAAGTTTCAACACAAATACTGTAGATTAAAAGGATTCGATTGTACCCAAATTGCCAAGCATTCGTACGCGTTCCGTGCATTTGCATCAATTCGGTGCAACATCGACCACAGCGATGGGGTTGAATTTCACTATACTACAACTTAAGGTTTTTATTCGCTATTACACGCCTACGCCGTTATAATGAGCGTTTGCAGCCTTCTCTATACAGCACAAGGATTTCCCATGGTCAATCATAATCTACACGAGACACTCCCTTCACAACGCAACATCAGCCCAGAATTACTTAAAACCGAGATTCTCGCCAAATTGGCCTACTCCGTTGGCAAAGACCCCATCGCGGCCAACAGCAACGACTGGCTCACCGCTGCAATTTTGGTGGTGCGCGACCACATCATTGACCGCTGGATGGCGACCACCCGCGAAAACAACCGCTCAGAAAAAAAGCGCGTATATTACCTCTCGCTGGAGTTTTTAATCGGTCGCCTGATGCGCGATGCGATGAATAACCTCGAACTGACTACGGGCATGACTCAGGCATTGGCTGAACTGAATGTGGACATCGACTTCATCCGCGAATTGGAACCCGATGCCGCACTGGGCAATGGCGGTTTGGGACGATTGGCCGCTTGTTTTATGGAATCCATGGCCACCACGGGCGTGCCCGCTTATGGCTATGGCATTCGCTACGACCACGGACTGTTTCGTCAAGGCATCGAGAACGGTGCGCAAATGGAATACCCCGAAAATTGGTTGAGTTTTGGTAATCCTTGGGAGTTTATTCGCCGTGAAGCCAGTTATGAAATTGGTTTTGGTGGCACAGTGGAAATCACCACCGAGTGGGATGGCGCAACCACTTCGGTATGGCATCCTTCTGAAATCGTGCGGGCGATTGCTTACGACACGCCCGTGGTTGGCTGGCGTGGCGAAAGCGTGAACACTTTGCGTTTGTGGCGCGCACGTTCAACTTCTGAAATCAAACTGGATATTTTCAATAGCGGCGACCATGCGGGTGCATTGTCTGAGTCCAACCGTGCGAAAAGCATTTCACGTGTTTTGTACCCAGCCGATGCCAGCCCAGCAGGGCAAGAGTTGCGCTTGCGCCAAGAGTTTTTCTTTACCAGCGCGTCTTTGCAAGACATCTTGCGCCGTCATTTACAACAGTATAGCACACTGGACAATTTAGCCGATAAAGTAGCGATTCAACTCAACGACACCCACCCTGCTTTGGTGGTGGCCGAATTGATGCGTTTGTTGGTTGATCAGCACAACATGAAATGGGATGCGGCATGGAGTACCACGCAAGCCGTGGTGTCGTACACCAACCACACCCTGCTGCCCGAAGCCTTGGAAACTTGGGCTGTGAGTTTGATGGAGCGCATGTTGCCGCGCCACATGCAAATCATCTACGCCATCAACGCGCGTTTGCTCACGCAGGTTAAAGCAGAACATCCAAACAACGATGCTTTGCTGACCGCGATTTCATTGATTGGTGAAGAAGGCACGCGCCACGTGCGTATGGGCAACTTGGCCTTCGTTGGCTCACACAAGGTCAACGGCGTGTCGGCCTTGCACTCAGACTTGATGACCAAAACCGTTTTCCGTGATTTGCATCAAGTGTTTCCAGAACGCATCACCAACAAAACCAATGGCATCACACCGCGCCGCTGGTTGATGCAAGCCAACGCCGAATTGACTGAATTGCTGCGCGAAACCATCGGCGATGCGTTTTTGGACGACACAGCGCGCCTGCAAGACTTGATTCCATTTGCAGAAGACGCGGCATTCCGTGCAAAATTTGCGCAGGTCAAGCAAACCAAAAAAACGCAACTGGCACAACTCATCCACGACCGTGTGGGTGTAAAAGTTGATCCGAGCGCGATGTTTGACGTGCAAGTCAAACGCATGCACGAATACAAACGTCAACATTTAAATATTTTTGAAACCATTGCCCTGTATAACGACATCCGTGCCAACCCACACAAAAATTGGGTGCCACGTGTGAAAATTTTTGCAGGTAAGGCTGCCGCGAGTTATTGGGTGGCCAAATCGATTATTCACTTAATCAATGATGTTGGAACCGTGATTAACAACGACCCCGCCGTGCGTGATTTACTCAAAGTGGTGTTCATCCCGAATTACAATGTATCGACCGCCGAAGTCATCATGCCTGCTGCAAATTTATCTGAACAAATTTCCACCGCAGGTTTGGAAGCCTCGGGCACAGGCAATATGAAATTTGCTTTGAATGGCGCATTGACCATCGGCACGCTCGATGGTGCAAATGTTGAAATTTTGGAGCATGTGGGCAACGACAACATCAAAATTTTTGGTATGACCGCGCAAGAAGTGGCTGAATTGCGTCAGCGTGGCTACGATGCCCGCGCCACCATTGAGTCGATTCCTGCGTTGAAAGACGTATTGGATGCGGTGGCTGGTGGGGTATTCTCGCCCACTGAGCACAACCGCTACCAAGGCTTGGTCGATACGATGTACAACGGCGATCATTTCCTCGTTGCACCCGATTTTCTGAGTTATGCGCAAGCCCAAAGAGACATGGATGCACTGTGGCTCAATCAGGATGAATGGCAGAAAAAAGCAATTTTGAATACCGCCAATATGGGCTGGTTCTCGTCTGACCGCACCATTCGCGAGTATGCTCAAGAAATCTGGAACATCCCGACAGTGTAAAGTCTGTGTAAACATTGGTTTTGTGATAACAAAGGAGTACACTGTCTGCATTGCCCTTGGTTTGGGTAGGGTGGGTGAGCGTTGCATCATCCACCACGAATTTTTGCACAGCGGGCGGATGATGCAACGCACTACGCCCCTCTAAAGAGTGAATTATGTCTAACGTGATTGAGCATTCTCAGAAAACACAGACATCGTCACCGACCACAGAGGTCGGTCGCACACTCGATGCCGAATTTTTGAGCGACATGGATCGCTATTTATTCGCGCAAAGCACGCATTTTCACCTTTACGATAAATTGGGCGCGCACCTTGTCAACGGTGGTGTACAATTTGTGGTGTGGGCACCCAATGCCGCATCGGTGTCGGTAGTGGGCGACTTTAACCACTGGAATGACAGTGCGCACCCGATGCAACGCCAACCCAACAGCGGTTTATGGGCATTGTTCATAGCCGACATTGGCTCTAATACAGCGTACAAATACGCCGTCACCGATGCCCACGGCACACGCCTACCGCTTAAAGCCGACCCGTATGGTTTTTTCGCCGAGTTGCGTCCCAACACCGCTTCCAAAGTATTCGACATCAGCCAGTTTGTTTGGACGGATGCCGATTATCTCGCCCAACGCGCACAACAAAACCCATACACCGCCCCCATCAGCATCTATGAAGTGCATTTGGGTTCGTGGCAACGTGCCGAGGATGGCGGTTTTTTAAGTTACGATGAATTGGCGCGCCGCTTGGTTGCCTATGTCAAACACATGGGTTTCACTCATTTGGAATTGATGCCTGTGATGGAACATCCATTGGACGGTTCTTGGGGTTATCAACCGATTGGCATGTTCGCGCCCACAGCCCGCTTTGGCACCCCCGATGGTTTTGCACGTTTGATTGACCACGCCCACGCCAATGGCATTGGTGTGATTTTGGATTGGGTACCTGCCCATTTTCCCATTGATGCGCATGGTCTGGCACAATTTGATGGCACACCTTTGTACGAACATGCCGATCAATTCCGAGGTTTTCACCCGATTTGGAACACCGCTATTTTTGATTACGGTCGCGAAGAAGTTGCGGGATTTTTAATCAACAATGCCTTGTTTTGGTTGGAACATTATCACTTGGATGGCTTGCGCGTGGATGCGGTGTCCTCGATGTTGCATTTGAATTTTTGTCGCGAAGATGGCCAATGGGAAGCCAATCAAATGGGCGGCATTGAAAACATTGAAGCAATTGCCCTGATACAAAAACTCAATCAAATCATCCACGAGCGTGTACCACGCGCACTAATGATTGCCGAGGAATCCTCCGCCCACCCAATGGTCTCGCACGGTGTGGATAAAGGTGGTTTGGGCTTTAATTTCAAATGGGACTTGGGATTTATGCACGACACCTTGGACTATTTTGAAACCGATCCGCTATACCGCGGCTATCACCACGATAAACTAAGCTTCAATCAAATGTACGCGCACAGTGAAAATTACGTCTTACCACTGTCACACGATGAGGTGGTACATGGCAAAAGTTCGTTGATTCACAAAATGTTTGGCGACAATTGGCAAAAATTTGCCAACCTGCGTGCTTACTACGCATGGATGTGGGCCTATCCTGGTAAAAAACTGCTGTTCATGGGACAAGAATTTGCTCAACGCGCCGAGTGGGATGAAAACAAATCGCTCGACTGGCATCTGATCCAATTCCCTGAACACGCAGGGATACAGCATTTGGTTCGAGATTTAAACCATTTGTACCGCAACACCCCCGCGTTACACGAAAGCGACCACACCCATGATGGTTTCGAGTGGGTACAAGTCAATGACACACACAACTCTGTGTTTGCATGGCTGCGCAAGGGGAAAACGGCACACGACATGGTATTGGTGATTGCCAACCTCACACCCAACCCACACGCACAGTACACTCTGCGCGTACCCAAAACAGGACTTTGGTTTGAGCGTTTGAACACCGATGCGACAGTCTATGGCGGCACAGGCATGGGCAATATGGGGCAGGCGCAGGCATCCGCTGTGATTTTGTCCATTTCGCCCACCGTCACGCCCACCCAAGATACCCAGCTCAAATCGGTCGCGGACAGCATCGCAGATTCAATTCCCACCGATACCGCCGAACCTGCAACAGTCGAGACAGAGATTCAACTGACGGTGTGCTTGCCCCCATTGGCCACGCTGATTTTTGAGTGGAGTGGGCAAGAGGACACCGAATATCGTCAATCCAGCGCAACGCGCCATTCAATATAAAGGAGAACACCATGGCACTCAATCATAAAAAAGACCATCGACACTTGGCTCAGGAAGCGATGGCGTTTGTCTTGGCAGGCGGACGCGGTTCGCGTTTATTGGAATTGACCGATGTGCGTGCCAAGCCTGCGGTGTACTTCGGTGGTAAAACCCGAATCATTGACTTCGCGCTGTCCAACGCACTCAATTCAGGCATTCGCCGCATCGGGGTTGCCACTCAATATAAAGCACACAGTCTCATCCGCCACCTCACACAGGCGTGGACTTTTTTACGCAAAGAGCGCAACGAAGGCTTTGATATTTTGCCCGCCAGCCAACGCATTGACGAAGACTCATGGTACCAAGGCACTGCCGATGCGGTGTACCAAAACATTGACATCATCGAAGGCTATGCGCCCAAATACATCGTGATTCTCGCGGGTGATCATATTTACAAAATGGATTATGAGGTCATGCTCTGGCAGCATGTGAGCACGGGCGCGGACATCACCCTCGGTTGCATCGAAGTGCCGCGCATGGAAGCCACAGGTTTTGGCGTGATGCACGTGGATAAGGACGATCGAATCATTGACTTTATCGAAAAGCCCGCCGATCCACCTGCCATGCCCGACAATCCCGACATGGCTTTGGCGTCTATGGGGATTTATGTTTTTGAAACCACGCGCTTGTTGGACATCCTGCGTGAGGATGCGGCCAATCCGCATTCCTCGCACGACTTTGGTAAAGACATCGTGCCCAATTTGGTCAAAAACGGCAAAGCCATCGCCCATCGATTCACTCAGTCGTGCGTGACCAACAACGAGAAAGCCCATTATTGGCGCGATGTGGGAACGGTCGATGCGTATTGGGAAGCCAATATTGACCTCACCGCAACCGTACCCGAATTGAACCTATATGACCAAAACTGGCCGATTTGGACCTACAATGAAATCACCGCACCTGCCAAATTCGTTCACGATGAACCAGGTCGGCGTGGCGAGGCGATCAGTTCAATGGTATCAGGTAATTGCATCATCTCAGGGGCTTCTTTGCACAGCTCACTGCTGTTCACAGGGGTGAAAGTACGCTCATTTAGTACCATTAGCCACTCGGTGATTTTGCCCCAAGTGATTGTCGGTCGCCATGTCCGCCTGTCAAACGTGGTGGTGGATAGGGGTGTGATGATTCCTGACGGTATGGTCATTGGCGAAGACCCCGAATTGGATGCCAAACGCTTTCGACGCACCGATAAAGGGATTTGTTTGGTCACGCAAAACATGATTAACGCAATAGGACAATAATGGCAAGCACCACATCAACAAAAAAAGCACCCGTCCATCAGGTTGAAAAACCCGTCCGCAAAGCGGAAAAGCCAGTGGTCAAGAAAGTCAACAAAAGCGCGTCCGCTATGAAAGAGGTTTTGGCGGTTGCTTCAGAAATTTATCCGCTCATCAAAACGGGGGGCTTGGCAGATGTGGTTGGCGCGTTGCCGTTGGCTTTGCAAGCATGCGACGTGCACGTCACCACCTTGGTACCAGGATATCCGCGCGTGATGACCGCAGTGCGTGCACAAACTCAAGCCAAAGTCCTGTTGAACATCGGTGATTTTTTTGGTGGCTCTGTACAGTTGTGGTCTGCGACAATCGCGGGTATGGATTTATTTGTCTTAGACGCACCGCACTTATTTGAGCGTGAAGGCAATCCCTACTTGAATGCAGATGGACAAGATTGGGGGGATAACCCGATTCGTTTTGCCGCGCTCTCACTCATGGGGGCACAATTGGCATGGGGCGAATACTCTGAATTGAATTATCAACCCGATGCCATGCACGTTCACGACTGGCAAACGGCATTGGCACCTGTCTATTTACACTACTTGGGTCAAGGCAAACATCGCCCCAAAACCATCATCACCATTCATAACCTCGCATTCCAAGGACAATTTCCTGCGGGGCTTTTCCCTCGTTTGGGCTTACCTGCTTGGGCGTTTTCGACCGAGGGTGTGGAGTATTACGGTTGTGTCGGATACCTCAAAGCAGGTATTTTATTTTCAGACACAATCACCACCGTCAGCCCAAGTTATGCACATGAAATTACCACCGTCAATGGCGGCATGGGTATGGATGGATTACTGCGCGCCCTGCACGCCCGCCTGTCTGGGATTGTCAACGGCATTGATACCGAAGTTTGGAACCCTGCAACCGACTCGTCTTTGGCACAAAACTATGACGTCTCACAATTGGACAAGCGCGCCGTGAACAAACACGCGGTTGAAGCGCACTTTGGCATCCCACACAGTGATGCGCCATTGCTGTGTGTGGTCAGCCGCTTGACTTGGCAAAAAGGTATGGATTTATTGGTCGGAGCCATTGATGCAATCGTGGCAAAAAATGTTCGCGTGGTCATCCTCGGCTCAGGCGACGCGGGCTTAGAAGCCACACTGTACGCCAAACAACACCAGCACCCGACCCACGTAGCGATTCACACTGGTTACGATGAGTCACTGTCACACCTGATGCAAGGCGGGTGCGATGCCATACTCATACCCAGTCGATTTGAGCCTTGTGGCTTGACGCAATTGTATGGCTTGCGTTATGGTTGCATCCCCGTGGTCACACGGGTAGGCGGATTGAATGACACCATCATTGATGCCAACCTTGCTGCTGTGAACGCGGGCGTGGCAACGGGTATTGCTTGTCACGAAGTCACGGCCGATGGCATCATTCATGCGGTTGAACGCTTGGTTCAACTGTATGCCCAACCCAAGGTATGGCAAGCGATGCAAACCGCAGGCATGAACACCGATGTGAGTTGGGCGAACTCAGCACAACTGTACAAACAACTTTATTAAAAATTTTGAGCCATGAATATTTCTACCATTCAAACACAGCCTTTTGAAGGGCAAAAACCTGGAACCAGCGGGCTGCGTAAAAAAGTCACCGTGTTTCAGCAACCCCACTATTTGGCCAATTTTGTTGCCTCATTGTTCGCAGTGGTCAAACCCGCTGAAGGGTTTTCGGGCAAAACGCTGGTGGTTGGCGGTGATGGGCGTTTTTACAACGACACCGCGATTCAGTTGGTCATCAAAATGGCACTGGCGCAGGGCTTTAGTAAAATCCTGATTGGTCAGAATGGCATCCTCTCAACCCCCGCCGTATCCAACATCATCCGCGAATACGGCGCGTTTGGCGGGGTGATTTTATCTGCGAGCCACAACGCAGGCGGCCCAGACGGTGACTTTGGGATTAAATTCAATATTGCCAATGGCGGCCCTGCACCTGAAAAAATCACCGATGCAATTTATGCTTACTCGCAAACCATCACCCACTACGAAGTAGCCGACTGTGTCGATGTCAACCTCAGCACCCTTGGCGTGACCACCTTGGGTCAGGCGAGTGTGGAAATCATCGATTCCGTGGCTGACTATGTGGTGCTGATGCAAAAATTATTTGATTTCGATGCCATACGCGCGCTGTTTAAAAGCGGATTTACCATGCGTTTTGACGCCATGCACGCAGTCACTGGCCCCTATGCACACACTATTTTTGAAGATATTTTGGGTGCGCCCAAAGGAACCGTGGTCAACGGCACACCATCACCCGATTTTGGCGGACACCACCCTGACCCGAATTTGGTGCACGCGCACGAGCTGTACGAATTGATGATGAGCGATGCTGCGCCTGATTTTGGCGCGGCTTCGGATGGCGATGGGGACCGCAACTTGGTGATTGGGCGTGGCATGCCCGTTGCCCCATCAGATGCACTGGCCGTGCTGACCGCAAATGCACACCATGCGCCTGCCTACGCGGCTGGTCTTTCGGGTGTGGCACGTTCGATGCCCACCAGTTGCGCGGTCGATCGTGTGGCTCAGGCCTTGAATATCGAATGTTTTGAAACGCCAACGGGTTGGAAATTTTTTGGCAACTTATTGGATGCCAATCGCATCACCCTGTGTGGCGAAGAGTCGGCAGGCGCGAGTTCCAACCATGTGCGTGAAAAAGATGGCTTGTGGGCCATTTTGTTGTGGCTCAACATCCTCGCCCGAACTCGTGTTTCCGTCAAAGAATTACTCGAACAACACTGGGCGACATACGGACAAAATTACTATACCCGCCATGATTTCGAGGAAATCGAAACCGACAAAGCCAATGCTTCGATGGCACACCTCAAGGCACAATTGCCTCATTTAGCAGGACAGACCTTCGGCGCGTTTACCGTGCAATCAGCGGACGATTTTAGTTATCATGATCCCATTGATGGCTCGGTATCGCACCATCAAGGCTTGCGCGTACAATTTGCCGACGGGGCAAACGAAAACGCGCGCATTGTCTATCGCTTGTCGGGTACGGGCACGGTTGGTGCGACCATCCGCATGTATATTGAACGCTACGAAGCGGATGCCAGCAAACATGGGCAAGACACACAAAAAGCTTTGGCTGAATTGATTCAATTGGCCTATCGTTTGGCAGACATTGAAACCCTCACGGGACGCAAAGCCCCCAATGTGGTGACCTAATCTGAATCACAAAAGCATCTTCGGATGCTTTTTTTGTGCATACCCACAGGCTTGTCGTACTTTGTGCATCTTATTTCTATATAATTTATCCTGTGTTTAATAGATGATAAAAAAGGCTGTTTGTGAATAAATCTTCATTTTTAGGTGTGATGCTACGGGAGTTTTGGGGCGCGTGGTTGGTCAGCGTATTGGCATTGGTGGCGGCGTATTTCATCGGGGCAAAAAATGGCTCGTCGGGTGCTTGGACTGCGGTCATCGCGGTGCTCATCCTCGGTCTGTTTGAGGTGTCGATTTCTTTTGACAATGCGGTGGTCAATGCCATGGTTTTAAAAAAGCAAAGCGAAGCGTTTCGCATGGCGTTTTTAACCATTGGGTTTTTAATTGGTGTGATAGGCATGCGTCTGTTGCTGCCATTGGTGATTGTTGCTTTGACCACAGGTTTGGGTTTGGGTCAAGTCTATGATATGGCAGTCAATAATCCCGATGAGTACAGCCATCAATTGCATTTACATCATGTTGAGGTCATGCTGTTTGGCGGTGCGTTTTTGATGATGGTGGCGTTGACTTGGTTGTTTGACAACGAACGTGACATCCATTGGTTGGGGGGATTTGAGCGACGTTTGGGGGCTTTGGGCAAATTGTCCATGCTGGCTGCGGGCGTGAGTTTAATGTGTGTGTTGGCGGTGGTTTTGTCGGAAGATGAAGCACATCGCTACCCTGCTTTACTGGCGGGAACCCTTGGTGTGGTGATTTATATTTTGGTCGGCGGTTTGGGCGATGCACTGGCTGACGAAGATACCGAGGGTGCTTTGGATGTGGGCGATTTGGTTAAAAAAGGATTTTCTGCCGCAGTGGCAACCTTTTTGTTTCTTGAGGTGCGCGATGCATCGTTTAGTTTTGATGGTGTGATTGGCGCGTTTGCCATCAACAAAGACATCTTTATCATCATGCTCGGTTTGGGCGTGGGCGCGCAGTGGGTGCGTTCGTTGACCATTTTCTTCGTCAAACGCGATACATTGGGCGAGTACCGCTACTTGGAGCATGGCGCGCATTGGGCCATTTTGGCATTGGCGGGTTTGATGTTTGTCAGCGCATTGCATGAAGTACCTGAAATTGTCACTGGGCTGATTGGTTTGGTGTTGATTTCTCTGTCGTTTTGGTCGTCCATTGTGGCGCGGCGCAAGGATGCGCTGAAAGATTAAATCCAAACGAACATTATAAAAAAGGGAAAAGCATGCTGCTTTTCCCTTTATTTTTTGCCCCACCCAAATGAAGCGTGCGCAAATGATTATTTGGCGTGCAACAGACGCATGGCTTTTTCGACATCACCCCGTACCCAATCGGGTATGGCTTTTTGTGCTTTATGAATGGCATCATCAATGGCAAGGCGTTCTGCTTGCTTTGGGGGCTTGAGTACATAATCGACCACAGGTTGCAGTGGCGTGCCTGAGTTGCGTGGGTGGTCAATGCCAATGCGCAATCGCCAAAAATTGGGTGTACCCAGTTTGGCTTGCGTGTCTTTAAGGCCGTTGTGTCCACCCGTTGAACCACCGATTTTCATCTTCGTTGCGCCATTGGGAATATCCAGTTCATCGTGCAATACAAGGATATTTTCAGGGGTAATTTTATAAAAATTTGCCAAGGCGGCAATCGCTTGCCCTGAGCGGTTCATGTACGTCATGGGCTTGAGCAGCCACACATCGGTATTGGCGATTCGTGCACGACCTGCCAACCCATGAAATTTGGTTTGTGCATTCAATGACACGTTGTATTCACGCGCCAATTCGTCCAAAAGCCACCAACCCGCGTTGTGGCGTGTGTCTTCATATTCATTGCCATAATTACCCAACCCAACAATGAGTTTTGTGGTGTCTGCCATAGTCTTTGATCAAAATTAAAAAAACCCACTGCCCGATGATGAGCAGTGGGTAGATGATACCACAGCGCAAATCGCGGATTATTTACCCGCAGTCGCCAATGTGATGTCTTTTTGCTTGCCCAACACCAATGACACACCTTCAGGCAAAGTCAATTGGCTGGCTTTAACCGCTTGGCTGGCTTCCAATTTAGACACATCCACAGTCAATACCGATGGCAAGTCTTTTGGCAAAGCCGCGATTTTCAAACTGAATACCGCTGGACGCACACGTTGAGACGCCAATTTCACTGCAGGAGAATTTTCACCACCCACAAATTTCAAAGGTACTTTAACAATCACTTTTTCGTCTGCAACCACGCGTTGCAAATCAACGTGCAAAACCATCGGTTTGAATGGGTGAACTTGTACATCGCGCACAATCACTTGCTCAACTGCACCATCTAACTCCAAATCCAACACTGAATGACGCACGCCCTCTTTACGCAAAGCGTGATACAAAGCATTGTGTTCCAATTCAATCGACAAAGCTGCGCCCGAAGATCCATAAACGACGCCTGGCACTTTGCCATCACGACGCATACGGCGGCTCGCACCCGTACCGTGCTGTGCACGGCTTATTGCGGTAATTTTCATATTAACTCCAATATAACAATAAAATTAGTTTGAACATTTTGTATTCAAACCATGCTTCCATCCGCGACCAGATGGGGTTATCTGCTTTTGTTTAACCCAATTCGCTAAACAAAGAACTCACAGATTCTTCTTTGGCAATCCGAATAATCGTCTCGCCCAATAATTTGGCACAACTCAATTGACGAACTTTGCCGCTGGCAACCGCCTCTTTGGTCAGAGGGATGGTGTCGGTCACAACCAATTCATCCAACACCGAAGCCGACAATCGTTCAATCGCAGGGCCTGACAGAACAGGATGCGTACAGTACGCCAGCACTTGTTTCGCGCCACGCGCTTTCAGCACTTCGGCTGCTTTGCAAATCGTGCCCGCAGTGTCCACCATGTCATCCATCAACAAACACGTACGACCCTCAATATCACCGATGATGTTCATCACCTCAGAGACATTGGCTTTCGGACGACGCTTATCGACGATGGCCAAATCGCATTCCAAGCGTTTCGCCATCGCACGCGCACGCGCCACGCCGCCGATGTCAGGAGAGACCACCACCATATTGGGCAAATTTTTAGAAACAATATCGCTCAACAAAATGGGGGAAGCATAAATATTATCGACAGGCACATCAAAAAAACCTTGAATTTGATCGGCGTGCAAGTCCATCGTCATCACACGGTCAACACCCGCCGCACCCAACATATTCGCAACCAATTTGGCCGTAATTGCCACGCGGGCAGAACGAGGACGACGGTCTTGGCGTGCGTAGCCATAATACGGCATGGCAGCGGTGATGCGCCCAGCAGAAGCACGCTTGAGTGCATCCACCATAATCAAGACTTCCATCAATGACTCATTGGTCGGTGCGCAAGTTGATTGCAAAATAAAGCAATCGCGACCACGTACATTCTCGTTAATTTCAACGGTGACTTCACCGTCAGAAAAACGCCCAACATGCGCGTTACCCAATGGTACTCGAAGGTAATCAGCAACGTCTTGCGCCAGTTTGGGGTTGGCATTCCCCGTGAAAATCATCAATTCAGCTGACATGGTGTTAAACCCTAATGGAAAAATTCATCGGAAATGTTCTCTCACCAAGACTTCCGCATCGCTTGACCACCGACAGCGCAAAGAGGGCTTCGTGAAAAAACATAACATCACCACGAGACGGGTAACACACTTAAAAAAATTGCCCGTCTCCGAGAAATAAGACTACGGAACCACGGGCAAAGTATCAATACTTGGCAGAGGATGGAGGACTCGAACCTCCGAATGCTGGAATCAAAATCCAGTGCCTTACCGACTTGGCGAATCCTCTACGCGAGACCGAAATTATAGCCTGAGCCACGGTTCAATTGCAAGAAGTTCGCCAAAAAAATTCTTATTTTGGCGTTGAATGACAACACACTTTGTTTTTTATGGCGAAAAAACATACTGCAGAACTCAGTGACACCACCACACTTCACCGCCAAAACAACTTGCTCAATATAATAAATATAATTATTAAATTAAGTTTAATATTCATTTATAGAATAAATAACTGAGTTTATATTATGAGAAACCTGTGTATTTGCCACTATAATGCCACGTCACCTCATCTAATTAGGAGAAATTCATGGCACACATATTTACAGACAATACGTTGTCGATTGGCAACACCCCTTTGGTCAAACTCAATCGCATACTGGGCAATGCGGGCGCAACCGTTTTGGCGAAAATCGAAGGCCGTAATCCTGCGTATTCAGTCAAATGCCGCATTGGTGCAGCCATGATTGCCGATGCCGAACAACGCGGCATTCTAACCCCAGGCAAAGAATTGGTTGAGCCCACCAGCGGCAACACAGGCATTGCATTGGCTTTTGCCGCCGCTGCCAAAGGCATTCCCATCACCCTCACCATGCCAGATACGATGAGCATTGAACGACGCAAATTGCTCGCTGCCTACGGCGCAAAATTGGTGCTCACAGAAGGCGCTAAAGGTATGAAAGGTGCAATTGCTAAGGCCGAAGAAATCGTCGCCAGCGCGCCTGACAAATATATTTTATTGCAACAATTTAAAAACCCAGCCAACCCAGCGATTCATGTCACCACCACAGGGCCTGAAATTTGGAACGCCACCGATGGTAAAGTGGATATTTTTGTTGCAGGTGTGGGTACGGGCGGCACGATTACAGGTGTCTCGCGCTATTTCAAAAATGAACGCAAAGCACCTTTGTGGTCGGTTGCAGTTGAACCGTCTGCCAGCCCTGTTTTAACTCAAACACGCAACGGCGAGCCGATTCAACCTGGGCCACATAAAATTCAGGGCATCGGCGCTGGATTTGTACCCGACACATTGGATTTAAACGTGGTTGATCAAATTGAACAAGTCAGCAATGAAGAAGCCATTGAGTATGCGCGCCGTTTACCCAAAGAAGAAGGCATCATCGCTGGCATCTCGTGCGGCGCGGCAGTCGCCGTGGCAGCTCGTTTGGCGAATTTACCTGAACATGCGGGCAAAACCATCGTGGTGATTTTACCCGACTCGGGCGAGCGTTATTTGAGCACCGCGCTGTTTGACGGTTTGTTTGATCCCACAACTGGGTTGCCCGTCTAAACTATTGCCAAAGTTTAAAATCAAATGCACGAGCGATTGCTTGTGCATTTTTCATTTTAAAACAACTCATTGATACAATCGCACATACACTTGCCCCGCACGTTTTTCAACCATCCCCGCCAATTCGAGCGCCATCAATTCACCCAACAATTCGCCCACATCCATCTGCACTCGGCTGGTCAAGGTATCGATGTCACATGGATCATGCCCCAAGGCCTCCAAAATCACTTGCGCACTATCTGAAACAGTCTGACTCGTGGCATCCACACGGGCTGAATGTTGCGGGTGCGGTGTTGAGTCTGTGTGCACCGAATGCGCAACAGGCATGGGTTGTAATTCGTCCAAAATATCCTGTGCACACTCCACCAACTTAGCACCTTGTTTAATCAGCGCGTGACAACCTTTGGACAAAGGCGAATGAATCGACCCTGGGATGGCGAATACTTCGCGGTTTTGTTCTAAGGCTTGACGAGCGGTAATCAGCGAACCCGACTGCAACGCAGCCTCCACCACCAAAACCCCTTGAGACAAGCCTGAAATGATGCGATTGCGTCGAGGAAAGTGCGACGGCTGGGCTTTCGCCCCCAAAGGAAACTCGCTGATAATCACACCTTGCTCGGCAATGGCGTAAGTCAATTGACGATTGCGCGCTGGGTAAATAATATCGCAACCCGTACCAATCACCGCGATGGTTGAGCCAGCAGTATTCGGATTTTTACGATAGGCGTTGAGCGCACCACGATGTGCGGCTGCATCAATCCCCAGCGCCAAGCCTGAGACAATGTGACAACCGCCTTGCGCCAGTTCTTCGGCAAACCACTCAGTGTTTTTGATGCCCTGAGCTGTGGCATTGCGCGAGCCAACCATCGCCAATGTGCGCGAAGCATTGAGTAACTCTGCCCGCCCTTTGACATACAGTAAGGTGGGCGGATCCGCAGTGGACAATAGATGTTGAGGATAACTGGCGCACGACAAACTAATGATGTGATTGCCCGCCTGTTCAGCCCACGCACAAGTACGCTCAAGCAGTGATGCAAACCCATCATCGGTTGCACTGAGCAATCCACGGGCGACGCGGTCGGACACCACGCGGGTCAGCGAAGTGTGGCTTTGAACGAAAATGTGTTCGGGCAAGCCAAAAGTTTTGAGCAGCAATTGCGCGGTGACATCACCCACGCCTTCAGTGGACATGAGCCTTAGCCAAGGCTCTATTTCCGTTAGAGACAATGTGTCGGTGTTCATGATTTATTGAGGAGGCAACGCCACCTGTGCACGTTTCAGATAAGTGCCGCGCATCACTTCACGCTCACTGGCATCAATACGAATCAGCGAATACTGCGCAAAAACCTGCACCACTTGCACTTGACCTCGCGCGCGCGTCACGGCGAGGGATTGACCCGTTTTTTCCTTACCCAACGCATCAACTAAAAACCATGTTTGGTCTTTGGTCACGCCTTGTGCGCCGCCTTTGTCCATAATGGCCAAATGACTTTGCGCACCCATATTGTGCTCATCGGCAAACCCAAGTACCTGCGCCTGTGTCGCCGCAACAGTGGTGGCAACATCAAAAGCACCCTCGCTCACGGGCTTATTTGGATTGAAACACATACGCGGGATGATGCGATCACTTTTATCGACTTCGCGTGCGGATTGTTCGATGCGTAAAGGAGCCACCCACCAAGGTTCAGAAACCTGTACATCATTTTGCTCCACCAACAAACGCGAGTCCCAACGCGCCTTGGCAATCAAATGTGCAAAGTAACCAACAATGCGGTCATTCATATCTCGAATCGGTGCGCCATTGCGGACAATTAGGTAAGATTGTGTGCCAGCCCGCTGCAAAGCATCTGATAATTTCGACTGCCAACGAATTAAAACAGTGTCATTGCTCGCATCTAAGAAACGCTCATCGCCCGCAGGCATGAGTTCAAGGCTTTTTGAGGCATTGTGTTCGGATTCAGGCAAATATGGCACAAACCACCATTGTGAATGCGCATTATCGTGCAATTGCACCTCTGTTGGGCTCAGTTGATACACGGCTTGGCACTCATCAGCATTAAATGGCTCAAGCGCTTGCGCATACAGCGGTAGCCAACCGCAAAGACCAGCAATCCAACAAAACGCACTGATTCGATAGACGGGCAACATTCGTGAAAAATTCATGATGGTGGGTTGTGTTTTTGTATTGAACGGTTGTATTCAACGTATTGAGCGCCCATTTTATATGAGAACCTCTGTTTTTAATAAAGTTATTTGACACGCATCCTTTAAAAACCCCTTATACCTGACCATTTTACCTCATGTTGCTGATATATCGCCCCATCGCTTGCACCGTGCCACAAAATCTGTCAGTATCATCACGCGTCAGTGGTTATGATGCATCTTTTCCCACTTTAAGGAGAAACACTATGGAATGGCTGATTATCATTTTAGTCGGTGCGCTGATTGGTTGGCTCGCAGGTCAAATCATGGGCGGAGGCGGCGGTTGGTTGATGAACATCATCATCGGTATCGTTGGTTCGTTTGTGGGTCGCTTCCTCGGTGGTCTGCTCGGTATCAGCAGCGCGGCAAGCGCAGGCAGTTTTTCTGTCTCAGGCATCATTTTTGGTGTGATTGGCGCATTGATTTTAATGTTTTTATTTTGTTTAAGGAAGCACCAAATGACCCCTGCCGTACTTCCTTCATTGACTCAGCGCACAAACTGAATTTTTTGCTCTACAAAACCCGCCTGCACATCATCGATTGGCTCAGATGCTTCACACACCGACTCATCAAACGCAGTATCGCCCTCATCCACCGCTGTGTGTACCGTCAAGTTTTTAAAATCAAATAGATTCGCGTCCATCAAATGTGACGGTACAACCGTGCTCATGGCACGGAACATGTTTTCTACCCAACCCTTTTTACGTGACCACTCTTGAATCAGACCTTTCATCACTTGACGTTGTAGGTTCTCTTGCGAGCCACACAAATTGCAAGGAATGATGGGAAACTGCTTGACCTCGGCATAGCGTGCCAAGTCGGCTTCTTCGCAATACGCCAGTGGACGAATCACCACGTGTTTGCCATCATCGGATACCAGTTTGGGTGGCATGGCTTTGATTTTCGCGCCATAAAACAGGTTCAACAAAAAAGTTTCGAGGATGTCGTCGCGGTGGTGTCCGAGCGCGATTTTGGTCGCGCCCAGTTCATCCGCCACGCGATACAGAATGCCGCGACGCAAACGCGAACACAGCCCGCAGGTGGTTTTTCCCTCCTCTATCACGCGTTTGACAATGCTGTAGGTGTCTTGATTCTCGATGTGAAACGGCACGCCGAGTTCGGTGAGGTAGTTCGGCAAAATTTCAGCGGGAAAGTTCGGCTGCTTTTGATCCAAATTAACCGCAATAACCTCAAAATGGATGGGCGCGCGCTCGCGCAGCTTAAGCAAAATATCCAGCAAGCCATAACTGTCCTTGCCGCCCGACAGACAAACCATGACTTTGTCACCGTCTTCAATCATATTGTAGTCGCCAATCGCTTGCCCCACTTGTCGCGTCAAACGTTTGTCGAGTTTATTGTTTTCGTAGTTTTGTTTTTGTTCGGTGGGCATCATTTTTAATCGGTTGTTCTTTTGAAATTAACGAGCAATATTTTTAAGCAAAATACCACGCACCGACACCAATCGCATCACAATCACGGTAAATATTGGTTTTTGCACTGGCAATGTACACAGCAACGATGGCAGGTTTGGTCAATAATTGCTGGGCAATCTTGTCACACAGGGTTTCTTGTAATTGCACATGTTCGCCATGCACCAAATCAACCACCGAGTTGCGAATGAAATCGTAATCAACCACCTCATCCAAACCATCGTGGGTTGGGCTGGCGTTTTCACGTTTGACATACGCCACCACGTTAAACACCATGGGTTGCGCGCCGTGTTTTTCGTGGTCGTACACGCCGATTTTGACATTCAGGCGCAGATTACGCACATAAATACTGCGACAGTGTTCAATCACTTCAGCGCGTGCATGACTAATGGGGTGGGTAATGAGCATGAGATTAATCTAAAAAATTATTGGTTAAACATCACATCGCGTGCTGAAGGTGTCAGATGCTGCCCGCCGTCAATTTGCAACACAGTGCCGGTCATACTGTGCGCACTGATTGCAAATAACATGGCTTGCGCGACATCGTGCGGAGTTGAACCGCGTTTCAAAATGGTTTGTTGGTGCACGTGATTAAACGCCGCCACGCTCTGCGTCCCCGATGGCAAACTCAAACCCAAGGCAATACCAACCACACGCACACGTGGCGCGAGGGCTTGCGCCGCCAGCACCGTGGCTTCTTTTAAGGCAACTTTGGACAGGGTGTAAGAGAAAAAATCTGGATTGGGGTTGTAGAGTTTTTGATCCAATAGATTGACAATTACGCCCTGCGCATCGCTCGGTAACTGTTGGAACAACTGCTGCGACAAAACCATCGGCGCAAAAGTATTGGTACGCCAATGCTGCTCAAATAATTCCAAATTCAAAGGTGTCGGCTGCGTCAGCGCGTCGTACTCAAATACCGAGGCATTGTTGACCAAAACACCGACCGTACCAAGTTGCGCCGTCACCTGTGCCATCAAACCCGCAACACTGTGTGCATCGAATAAATCGGCCTGCACTGCGCACGCGCGCACGTTGTATTTTTGCAATGCTTGCACCAACTGCGCCGCCTCATGACGTGAACGTCCATAATGCACTGCGACATCAAAACCCGCACGCGCCAATGCGAGGCACAATTCTCGCCCAATGCGCTTGGCCCCGCCTGTGACCAGCGCGACTTTGGGCAAATGGGCATCAAAAGACCAAACGCTATTGGCAGTACGAGCAGTATTTGTCATATTCATAGGAGAACACAGGTTCGACATCCTTTACAATACCAACATTGTACTTGATGAACCCGATTTTATGCCAAACAAACTACCCATACCCTCTGCTGAGCAAATCACACGTTCAGCACAATTGTCCGCGCACATTCGTGAACGCATCGTGCACAATGGTGGCTGGCTACCGTTTGATGCGTATATGAATGCCGCACTGTACACCCCTGAGTTGGGTTACTACACCAACACCCTCTCACCTTTCTCAATGTGGGCGCAAGACGGCGACTTCATCACCGCGCCTTTACTCACTCCGCTGTTTGGCGCATGTTTGGCAGAGCAAGCGATTGAAGTGTTTGAACTCACAGGTCAAGCCAATGTCTTGGAATTCGGAGCGGGCACTGGGCGATTGGCGGCGGACATACTGCGTCATTTGGCAACCAAAAATATCGCGGTCAACTATCAAATATTGGAGTTGTCCGCCACCTTGCGCGCCCAACAGCGTGCAGAAATTAAAATGGCTTTACAAGGTGTGGCGCATCAACATACTTTCACATGGTTGAATGAATTGCCCACGGACTTCGTTGGCTTGATGCTGGGCAATGAAGTCTTGGATGCGATGCCTGTGAAACTCATCGGCATGGACAATGGCGCGTGGTTCGAGCGCGGTGTGGCGGTTGAGGGAGAGGCATTCGTGTGGCAAGACCAACCAACAACCCGCATGCTCCCCATGCCCAATGACTGGTTGGATGCACTCAAACACAGTCAGTCATGCTATGTTTCAGAAACCCACGAGCAACAAGTTGCCTTCATTGACAGCCTATCGCACGCCCTCAAATCGGGCGTGATTCTGATGATTGATTACGGTTTTCCCGCGCACGAATACTACCATCCCGAACGCAATACGGGTACGCTGATGTGCCACATCCAGCACGTGGCGCATGACGATGCACTGTATTATGTCGGCACGCAAGACATCACCGCACACGTCAATTTTTCTGCCCTACTGCCTGCGCCTCAAACGAATTTACAAGCGATTGGCTACACCTCGCAAGCAAACTTTCTCATCAACAATGGCATTCTCAATCAACTGGCAGATATTGAACCAGAACAACAACGGGTTCACGCCAATCGGGTGCAGCGTCTATTGTCGGAAGCAGAAATGGGCGAACTATTCAAAGTGATGGCGTGGAGTAAAGGGCTATATTTTGCCGAAGATGAAACGCTGCAAGGATTCTATCGCGGCGATCGTTTGGAGCGATTATAGCGAACAGCGCATAATAAAAAATCCCAGTCTTGACGACTGGGATTTTGCACACTTGGTGCCCGTTGCAGGACTTGAACCCACCACCCCCTGATTACAAGTCAGGTGCTCTACCAGATGAGCTAAACGGGCTAAGAGGTGAAATTATAATCACTTCAT
>JAJTAZ010000024.1 GCA_021287185.1 Burkholderiales bacterium
TGGTTGTATACCATGCCATCGGCTAAACTGAGTTGGGTGAGGTGCTTGATGCTCATGTTCGTTTCTTGGTGTGTGTCGTTGGGTTGTGCGTATTATCTCATATCGGATGGGGTTTAATTAGTAGGGGTGCAAAGGTTTCTATATTGAGAACGCAAACTATTTAGAATGCTCTGACCCACTACCTCTCCGAGCTTAACGGGAACAGCATTGCCAATCATGCGACCAATTGCACTTACAGACAAAGCGTCATCTTTTTTGACAAATCGGTAGTTTCTTGGAAAACTTTGAATAATAGCGGCTTCTCTAAGTGAAATTGCTCTGTCTTGTTCGGGATGCCCAAACCGACCATTGCCGTAGCCATAACATAATGTTGTCATTGTTGGGGCAGGCTTATCCCACTCCATTCGACCATACACGCTAACATAAGTCTTACCACTGTTTTTTCTATGGCAGTCGGCACGCAACTCCTCAGGCCAATTACGCCACGTCTCACCAGGCTTTGATGCACGAATACGCTGTAAATTAATGGAGTTCAAAGCAGAACTTCGATGCAAAAAATCTTTTTCATGGTGCTGCCCAGCCTGAATTGCTGGCAGTTTTCCGATTGCTTTTCGTACAGAGACGTGTTTCCCTTGATGCGTAGGGGCAATTAGCTCAATATTGCCGATGCGCGAAGCTAATAAAACATGTCTACGTCGCATTTGCGGCACACCATAGTCTGCACATAAAATGGCTTGTGCCCACACAGAGTAACCTTGCTTTTTAAGGTTTTCTACAAAATCATGATAAACCTCATGTTTGACCACATCAGGCACGTTCTCCATAGTGACAAACTCAGGATTCACTTCACGAATTAGGCGTGCAAAGGCGTAAAGTAGTGGCCATTTTTTGTCATTGCGTACATCCTTACCTTGGTTGTAAGAGGAAAATGGTTGGCAAGGCGCACATCCTGCCAATAAGCGAAGAGCCCCTTTGGAATAGTGTGCTTCAATATCTTCTTTGGTGACTTCTTGCACATCTCGTTGAATAAATGTCGCCCCTTTATTGTTAGATTCATAAGGATAAGCGCAACTTATTTCTATATCGTAGCCTGCTTTGACAATGATATTTGCTTTTAATAACCCAGCCGTCAACCCACCAACGCCGCAGAACAAATCCACGGCTTCTATTGTTTGGTTGTGATCGTGTTTCTTTGTTTTCATGTTCATGATTATACTCCTCTGCTAAGTAGAAGTGGTTAAAGGCACCGTGGTTCACTAAGATTTATATAGGGAACGATTCAGGTTCCTATTTAAGAATTTGGTTATTTTCACAAAACTTTCAGGGCAATCGTTAAAATCTTTAAGCATATGATTGTATCGTATTGCTTTGTCTGTCCATGCGTTTAGCAAGCGGTTCGGGTAATCACTTATCAACCACCAGCAGAGTCCAAGTGCATGATGTCGCTCTGAGATGTTGTGGCTCTCCCACGAGGTGTGTGTTTTGTTCTCTTCTAATTTTTGGAATGCTTGCCCCGTTTGAACACACAAGTACGCATGAAGTTTGGGGGCAAGTCTTGACGAGAACAGCACTGTCATAAGGTGGTGCATGATTTTCAGATGGTCACCTGTTTCTTGATTTATTTGTGTATCTTTAACAGAGAGGTTGAGTAACATTTTTTGCCAATTACTGAATACGAGTTCGTCCCATACATCTACTTTGTGCATGATTGATTTGGATAAATCAAACTGGCATTGCCAACAAGTGCTGAGTGGATTGAATTGGTGTTCTTTTGGCTTGCCCAGCTCTTGCCTGTAAAACGCGATACTTTCACCACAAACAGGGCAGCGGTCGTGCATCAAAATCATGTGTTTTGGGCAAAATGTGTGCAGTGCAATGCGCCATGATTTACGGAAATACGGCTCTTTATCTTCAGCCAAGCACAATGGACAAAATTGTAGCCCGTGGCCGCGACGTTTACGATGATAAATTTGTAGAGTGGTTATCCATGACAATTGACCCGCCGCACGATACTTGTCATACAGCTTTTGTTGATAGGTCAGCAATGTCGTATTGAGCACTTGTTCTCGGGACAGCCCTGTTTTAGTTTGAATCGTGTATAAAAGCCATTCAGGAGCTAGGCGGTCAATATCACGATTCCAGACTTCATAGCGTTTGTCAAATTCCAAATGACAGAATGTTTGTACTTTTAGACCGTTGGCGTGGGCGATGCGCACCAGCCATGACGACAATAACTCATCATGATGTGGGTGTGGATGAACGGGCCATATGCTCATAGTCGCGAAGCGGCTTGTTTTCTATCATCAGGACTGGTGTAACCGCATTCTGCAAGTGTTTTGAGTGTGATTTGTTCTTGTCCAGTTTTGATGGCATAAATCGCAGCTTTGTTGAGCAGACTTGAAACTTCGCCAATCGTGCCATTTGATAGGTGTAAAATAATTTCTGCCAAATCGGGTTTGGTTAACATTGAAGGCTTGCTTAGTGGGATTACTTGTTCAAAGCTCATCAAGAGCCGCAAAAAATCATTTCCCATAACCCATTTAGGTAGTAGTTCTGGAGTGAAGCGGTTGGCCAGTTGTGGATCAGTTTGTACCGCACGAATGGCTTCAGCCGTGCCAATACCAACAATTGGGACACAAAGCTCATTACCAAGGTATTTGAGTGTATTTAGGCAGTTTCGTTGTTTGGTGTAACTGCCAGCCAGTAAGTGTTGAATTTCATCGACCATAATCATATCCAATTGAACCCGTTTGAGAATAGATATGACACGATCACGCTTTGAGTCGGTTGATTCACTGCGCGCATAGGGTTCAAACAGTCGCGTTAAAATTGCGTTGTAAATGCCTCGTTCGTCTGGGCTAGGTGGTGCCTGTATGTAGAGCACAGGCAGAATAATAGCTTCACCCTCAAGATTTTCTTTTGGCTGATGGTCTGCTCTGAAACGATTGACCAACATGGTTTTACCATTATTGGTCTCGCCGATAATGAGCATGTTGGGCATACGGTCTTGAATAGGATGGTTCAACAAGTCCTCCAATTTTTCGAGTAACTCATTGGCTTTACTGTAGGCAATCCACCGTTGTTTTTTAATGTGTGCAATCCGTTCAGCGTCAGGAAGTAAAAGTTTCTCCGCCGTTTTCGGGGTTAAATGCGATGTATTCATTCCGCCTCCTCAACACGAAATGGCAATAAAGGCTCAGATGATTCTGATGGCTCGAAATCACGTTTGGTGGTCGTTCTTTGCTCAACTTTTTGTGGTATTGGAGAGCGCTTGTTCCAGTTCTTGCGTTTTGCCTCAAGGCGTCGGGCTTGCTTTGAACGTTCAGCCGCATTTTCTTGGATTTGTCGCATTTGTGTTAAACCCTCAAAAATAAGCTCTTCATTAATCTCCAGCTCTGGCCGTTCACCCAGTCGTTTCATGATTGCTATTAGTTCCCATTGGCTCATGGGCGGATGTTTTGTATCACCATATGGAATGTCGTAATACTGACCTGTTTCAGGGTCTAAAAAGTAAATGACGCTAATGTCGCGTGGATCTCTTGCAAAAATAAACTTGCGTTTGAGTTTTGTATTGTTGGAGTCTCTTGCATGAATCCAAGGTCTAAGGCAATCAGCATAGTAGTGGATACCTTGAATACGAACACCATATTCTTGGATTGTACGCTCTGAAAATGGCATGAAGTCCAGTATGAGTTTGCGCTCATCTTCAATCGGAGCGGGTAGTCCAACTTGCAGCGTATTCTCATCACCAAGAATGTTGACGCTCATAGAGTTTAATAGGTGACATTCGCCCAATACCTCTATGGGGACGTTGATGATAAACTTTGGTCACAAAAATACCAAACCAATGCTCAAATTCATTGAGTGTAAAAACAGCTTTCCCTTCTGAGTTGTACTCACCTCGGTTTTGAACATTTGAAAACGTTGAGCCTTTTAAACTCTGCACTCTGCGCATAAATGTTCGGAACAAGCGTTCTACATGACCACCATAGTTTAGTAGCCCTTTGGGGCGATTTTCCATGATGATGCCGTACTCGTGGCAAGCACGTTCAAGCATAGTCCCTCTGAACTCTTTCGCATTGTCTGCATAGATTTTATGAGGAACACCATAAATGGGCCATTCAGCATCAATCTGGTGCTTGGTCAGCCATGTTTTCTTTGGCAAAATGGCGTGTGTGAGTGCCAAACCTGTTGAGAGTGCGCTGGGTGGATCCAATGTTAAACAAAATCCAGACAGCATTCTGGTGCAAGTATCAACTACGATGGTCAAATAAGGGCGACCAATTGGTAAACGGCTCACATCATCAACAAGAATAATATCTGCTGGCGTGTGATCCACTTGGTACACTGCAAGAGGTACATTTGCTCCAGGGAATGAACCATGAAGCGGTTCAAATTTTTCTCTGGCTTTCTTGTGACTGAAGCGCTTTGCCATGATGAGGCGGTCTTGAACTTGATCAAGACGCTTGTGGATAGTACTGATAGCGGGCGGTTTAAGTCCTCTGGCTTTACACTCAATGGCAACTTGTTCCCATAGCTCAACAACTGATGGACGCTCTTTCACCAAATAGAAATTGTCGATTTTGTCCGTGATAATGTCGTTGATTTTATCGCTTAAGCGGGAAACACCAAAATCCCTGCGCTTATCACGAAGAAGAGCACTGGCCGTTTGACTGTTTTCAAGTTTATTTAACCAACGATAAATAGTTACTCGTCCTTTGCCAAGCTGTTTTGCAACTTGATCAATGTCTTTATAAGTGCGCTGACGTTGCCCCTTACGAAGTAAGGGCTGTAATAATGAAAATTGTCGCTGTATTTCTTGCCAGCTTTTTTGACTGATGCTGACGAGTGCTTTCTTTGAATTGGGTTCAGTAGTCCCAGAGAGTTTTAGCTCCAGTACATCCACAAGCTCAGCTTTACCCGTTTTGGGATGCTTAAGTAATGCACGAGTTGTTTCTGGAATGTCTAAAAGCAACCAGCTTTGGTCATTCCAGATAACAAAGGATCCAGGGGTTAAGCTTGGCATGGTGTTACCTCTTTAAAGTGCCCAAATAGTGGTATTTGTGGTTAAGGGTACGCTCAAGTCACAGCCGATTTCGCGTCGAGCAATTAAAGCCCAAAGTGACTGAACAAGGCGTGCTTGATTCCATTTATCTTTGTATAGCAAGGAAATGATTTCTTTAACAGTACTTGTTTTAAGCTTGTTTAATTCATCCGAAAGCCAATCCATGTGTGGATAGTCTGGATTTTTTAGATATGGGGTTAGAAACTTCACGTTGTCTAAAAAGGGAGTGCGTATCTTTTCTTCAGTAAGTATCTGAAATATCCAGCCATTTTCTTTGGCATGGCGATGAGCGGCTCGAAATTTCGGTAGCCACTCTTTGCTTTTCCCTTCAAATGCTTCACGATACTTGACCTCAATAAGAACAGGCCGTGGATCGTGCACGAGAACATCTTTTCGGTATTCAATAAGGCCATCTGGCGTGTACTTGTGCCATGAGAGATCGGGCATTTGATAGCTCAAGGTCAACGGCTGAGGCGTGAAAAAATCCACTAAAGGGTCAAAGTTGAGTAAAATCATCAAGTCTCGTTCAAGAGATGATTCATAGCGATTCCCATTTGGCATCGTTCCTGTAATACTTCTTGAACTGATACCAATCCGTCTTACTGGACCATCAGACAATTTAGATGACTGGGCAGGTAAATTCATTTTCATATCAAACACCATAATTTCATTTATTGATGATTTTACTGCTTTAATTTTATTTAATTAAATTTTTTACATTAATATTTAACTTTAAAAAAATCACATAATTTATTGATTTTAAAAATAACTCAATTTTACAAATATGACGTTGCACGAAAAAAACCTCTCTATAGCACAAGATGTATTGCTCACGCCTTACGGCTTAGCAGTGACTGATTTGAATTGTGTATTTGCTGAAATCAATGCACACAAAGCCGATGATGCTGATGTGTATTTTCAATACACGCGCTCCGAGGGTTGGAGTTTGGAAGAAGGCATTGTCAAAGCGGGGAGCTTTTCAATTGACCAAGGCGTTGGCATTCGCACGGTGGTGGGTGATAAAACCGCGTTTGCCTACTCAGACAATATTCACATGGATGCGCTACTGGATGCGGCGCGGGTCACGCGCGACATTGCGCCTATGCGTTCATCTCATGCCAAAGCCAAAGGTGTGCACGTCAAAACAAGCGCAATCAACGCCACGGTTCAAGCCTACGCACGCGACCTGTATGTACCACAAGACCCGATTGCCAGTCTAACTTCGCAAGACAAAGTCGCCTTGCTCGAAAAATTGGAGCAAATGGCGCGTAAAGCCGATCCGCGCGTCACCCAAGTCATGGCAAATATGGCGGCGGAATACGATGTGGTGTTGGTGGCGCGAGCCGATGGCACGCTGGCGGCGGATGTGCGTCCATTGGTGCGCGTCAATTGCAATGTGATTGTCGAGTCCAATGGACGACGCGAACAAGGCTCGATGGGCGGCGGTGCGCGCAATGATTTTAATTATTTCACCGATGAACTATTGCAGATGTACGCCAGCGAAGCAGTGCGTCAGGCATTGGTCAATTTAGAAGCGCAGAGCGCGCCTGCGGGCATTTTGCCTGTGGTTTTGGGTGCGGGTTGGCCAGGGATTTTGCTGCATGAAGCGATTGGTCATGGTTTGGAGGGCGACTTTAATCGCAAGGGCTCAAGCGCTTTTTCAGGAAAAATCGGTCAGCGCGTCGCATCCAAAGGCGTGACGGTGATGGACGATGGTACGCTTGCAGGACGACGTGGCTCGCTCAATATCGACGATGAGGGTTATCAAACGCAATGCACGACGCTGATTGAGGATGGTATTCTCAAAGGCTATATGCAAGACGCGATGAATGCGCGTTTGATGAAGACCGCACGCACAGGCAACGGGCGACGCGAGTCCTACGCACATCTGCCGATGCCGCGTATGACCAATACCTATATGCTCGGCGGTCAGCACACGCCTGAGGAAATCATTGCTTCGGTGAAATATGGCATTTACGCGCCGAACTTTAGCGGCGGGCAGGTGGATATCACCAATGGTAAATTCGTGTTTTCCAGTTCTGAAGCCTATTTAATCGAAAATGGCACAATCACCGCGCCGATTAAGGGCGCGACCTTGATTGGCAATGGACCCGATGCGCTGACCAAAATCAAAATGATAGGCAACGATATGCAATTGGATTCGGGAGTGGGTACGTGTGGCAAAGACGGTCAAAGTGTACCCGTCGGCGTGGGTCAGCCGACTTTGCGCATTGATGGATTGACCATCGGCGGGGCGCAACTGTGAGTTCGAGTGATTTTGAGGTGGCGGTGAAACAGCGCATTCGTGTGGTTTGGCTCGGTTTGTTGGTTTCGGGTTTGTTTTTGCTGTGGCTCTCGGAGTTTTCGACTTGGGGTTACCGTGTTGGGTTTTGGGTCAGTCGGCAGTTTTACGAGGTTGGCGTTGGTTTTCCCTTAAAAGATTCTGCATCGTTTGAGTTTTGGTGGCACAAATTTCCTAAATATGCGGTGTACGCTGTGCCTGTGTGGGCGTTAATTAATGTTGTTTATGGCGTATTCAAGCGCAAACAATTTGATGCGACGCACACAACCGAGTGGCAACGTTGGCTGGCAGTGTTGTTCGTGGGTTTACTCATCCCATTGATGTTGTCGTCTTTAAAAAAACTCACCAATCAAGCCTGTCCGTGGAGTTTGGCTGAATTTGGTGGCACTTTACCCTATGTGCATCTATTGGATGCACGCCCGTGGGCGGCGTACTCGCAAGCCTGCTGGCCCGCAGGTCACGTGGCGGTGGGTTTGTCTTTATTGGTGGTGACTTTTGTCGGTGGTTTTCCGCGTACACTTTGGCAAAATACCGCTCAGTGGCAAAAACCACGCTCGGCGTGGTTGTCTGCGCGGGCATTTGCTCTGTATGGTGTGCTGTTGTCGATGGTTTTAGGATTTTCTCAAGTGATGCGTGGCGCGCATTTTATATCACATCAGTTCTGGTCTTTATGGATTGTTTTGGTGTTTTTGATGCTCTGTGTGCATTTGGGGTTGATTAAAACTCGCTGGTGGAAGTGAAATCATGCAAATAGACAAATACTGGTTAAATGTTTTACTGGATGCAGCGTATGCTGCTGGGGCGAGTGATATTCATCTATCTCCGAACAAACCGCCGATTTTTCGAGTGGCGGGGCAATTGCGTGCCATGCCACACCTCGAAATCGTTTCTGCCGATAGCATACGGGCATGGTTTGCAGAACAATTGCCTCAACACCAATTGCAAGAAAATCAACAGGTTAATTTTGCCTTTGACCATTTCGATACCGAGCAACGTGTGCGCGTGACCGTCTATCAAACCACCCATGGCACCTCTTTGGCACTGCGCCTGCTCTCTAAGTTACCGCCCGCACCAGAAGTTTTGGGGCAACCTCAGTTTCTAAGTCAACTCTCACCTTTTGACAAAGGTTTGGTTTTGGTCACAGGTCCGACAGGCAGTGGCAAATCCACGACGCTCGCCAGTTGGCTTAACGACGCTCAAATGAAATATCCCGCGCACTTTGTGACCATTGAAGATCCGATTGAATATGAATTTCCGCACGGTCAGGGTTTGATTCATCAATCTGAGCTGGGAATTCATTTTGCTAACCATGAAAGTGCTTTGAGTGATGTGTTGCGCCGCGACCCTGATGTGATATTGCTGGGCGAATTGCGTGATTTGGCCAGCATTGAGTTGGCGTTGCGCTTTGCTGAAACAGGGCATTTGGTTTTGGCAACCCTGCACAGTGCGAATGCTACCGATGCAATTTTACGCGTGATTAACGTGTTTCCCGCGGCCAGCCGAGATTTTGTGCGCCATGTGTTGTCGAACGTATTGCTTGGTGTGGTGGCGCAACGTCTGCTCAATGGTGCCGTTGCGCGCGCACACCAAGGACGAATTGCCAATTACGAAGTGCTGACCAATACGGCTGCGGTTAGAAATTTGATTAAAGAACAAAAAGAAGCCCAATTGCACTCAGTGATGCAGACCAGCGCGGCGCAACAGATGATGACTTTTGAGCAGCATCGGCAAGAGTTGGTCAATTCAGGTCTGTTGTTGCAATAAATAAACCGCCTAAACCATTTTATTTGGGGCAAAAACTTTTGAAAACACACATATTGTCTGACTTCACAGTTAAAAACCATTTGGGCGAGTGGATTCCGCTTACGCAATATGCAGGACAAGTGGTTTTAGCGGTCAATACAGCCAGCGCATGTCGGTTCACGCCGCAGTACGCAGAATTGCAACAATTGTATGAGCGTTATTCATCGCGAGGTTTACAGATTTTAGCGTTTCCCTGCAATCAGTTTTTGCAACAGGAGCAGGGTGATAATGCCGAGATTCAACGGTTTTGTGAGCGTTTTTCAGTCAGTTTTCCCATCATGGATAAGATTGAAGTCAATGGTGCACACGCCGACCCATTTTGGCAATGGTTGCGACACCGTGCACGTGGGGTGTTGGGCAGTTCCAGTATCAAGTGGAATTTCACCAAATTTCTAATTGCGCGTGATGGACAAACGGTGCAACGTTTTGCACCCAATACTTCGCCATTGGATATGGTCAGTTCAATTGAGGCATTGCTCAAATCGTGAGATAATGCGGAGAATTTTTCAACCCTGAAAGAACATACGATGAGTGATATTTCACAAGACACACACCACGGCGTCGGCAAACAGGCAATGGCGGGTTTGGCACTGGCCGCACTGGGGATTGTATTTGGTGATATTGGTACCAGTCCACTGTATGCGATGAAGGAGTCAATGGGCGAGCATTACAAACTCGCACATGATTTGCCAACCATTATGGGGATTTTATCCCTGATTTTTTGGGCCGCCATTTTGGTGGTGTCGGTTAAATACGTCACTTTCATCATGCGAGCAGACAACAAAGGTGAGGGCGGTATTTTGGCGCTCATGGCACTGACGTTGCGTGGTAAAGAAGGCAATCCAAAGTACCGTTGGGTGCTGATTGTCGGAATTTTGGGCGCGTCTTTGTTCTATGGTGACTCGGTGATTACCCCCGCGATTTCGATTTTGTCTGCTGTGGAAGGCTTGGAAGTGGTCGCGCCATCGTCCAAAGAATGGATTATCCCGATTTCATTGGTGATTATTACGGGGCTGTTTATGGTACAAAAGCACGGCACTTCACTGATTGGTAAGTTTTTTGGGCCGATTTGTGTACTGTGGTTTGCTTCCTTGGGCGTGTTTGGCGTATTGCAAATTGCGCAACACCCTGAAATTTTAAAAGCATTGAGCCCACATTATGCAGTTGCCTTTTTTATCGACAACCAACTCAAAGCATTGTTGGTGATGGGTTCTGTATTCCTTGCTGTGACGGGTGGTGAAGCGTTGTATGCGGATATGGGACACTTTGGACGTAAACCAATTATGCTCGCGTGGTATGGTTTGGTTTTACCCTCACTGATGCTCAATTACTTTGGTCAAGGTGCATTTTTACTCGGTCATCCAGATGGTGCGGCCAATCCATTTTTCTTGATGCTGCCCAATTGGGCTACGGCACCAATGGTGGTTTTGGCAACTTTGGCAACCATTATCGCATCACAAGCAGTGATTTCGGGCGCGTTTTCTCTGACCAGTGCGGCCATCCAATTGGGTTATTGCCCACGCCTGCGCATTGTGCACACCAACGCGCGTGAACGCGGGCAAATTTACGTGCCATTCATCAATTGGCTGTTGTTTGGTTTGGTGGTTTTTGCGGTCTTGTTCTTCAAAACCTCCAGTAACTTGGCTTCCGCCTATGGTATCGCAGTAACCACCACCATGTTGATTGATGACGTGCTGTTACTCGTGGTGATGCTGACCATATGGAATTGGTCAAAATTTGCATCTTTTGCATTGTTTTTCGCTCTGTTTGCCTTGGATGCATCTTTTTGGGGCGCAAACATTGCAAAATTTGTCGATGGCGGTTGGTTCCCAGCTTTGCTGGGCTTGATGGTATTTACCGTATTGATGACTTGGAAACGTGGTAAAGAATTGGTTTATCAACGCACCGAAGGCATCAATTTGCCTTTGGAGCCATTTATGCAAAGTTTAATCGCGCACCCACCACAACGTGTCGAGGGCACGGCGATTTTTATGCACGCCAATCTTTCAGTTGTGCCCAATTCTTTGCTGCATAACCTTAAGCACAACCGCGTGTTGCACGAGCGCGTGGTGTTTTTAAGCATCAAAACCGAAGACATCCCTTTTGTGAATGAGGACGAAAAACTCGATATCCGCGAAATTGCTGAGGAAATTTATGTGGTACATGGCTTTTTTGGCTTTAAAGAAGAACCCAGTATTGAGGACATGCTTTCGCGCTGTGCCAAAGCAGGTTTGAAAATGGAAATGATGGACACATCGTTCTTCCTAAACCGCGAAACTGTGATTCCAAGCAATTTGCCGGGTATGGCGCTGTGGCGTGAAAAACTGTTTGCATTGATGATGCGCAACTCATTGCGCGTGACCGACCACTTTAAAATTCCACCGAATCGCGTGGTGGAAATGGGTACGCAGATTGAAATTTAATCTAATGGTTACTACAAACCAAGCAGGAGGCTATTTGCCTCCTGTATTTGTTGTGCGAGAACCAATCAACCTTTTACAGACTCCTTAACTACGGGGTGTCGCTTGCGTGATGTGCGCGCCTTCAGGTACATCATGTGTCCACCATACATTTCCGCCAATACTGGCACCTTTACCAATTGTGATTCGTCCCAATATCGTTGCGCCTGCGTAGATGGTCACATTGTCCTCAACAACAGGGTGACGGGGTTGACCTTTAATGATATTGCCATATTCATCTCTTGGAAATGCTTTTGCACATAGGTTGATGGTTTGGAGTGTTCGACGCTTTCTTCCAATTTATGGTCTTTCAGCGGCACTTAACCAGTCAAAAATTCCTGTAATCCCCAAACTCAATAATTTGTCTTGCGCACTCACTACGCGAAGAAGCATTGCACCAGCATCCATCTCTTCGTTCAACTCTGCTTGAGCAAAGAGTTGATACAATACTTTTGGTAATGAACCATCACCATCATATATATATGGGTTTGCAACTGAAACGAAATCAAGATAGGTTTCCAAAGACTCTAAAGCCAAATTAGTGTCCTCCTGTGCCATTGCATTGAGCCACTCTGGAAAACCAAATATCTCTCGACCATTTGTTTGTTCTAAGGCAAATAATTCAAAGCTTTTTTTAATTACATCAATTGGTATATTGACGTGATTTTCTTGCCCCTTGTTAAATAATAATTTAATTTTTTTACTCATGATTTGAGCGGGTATTGTCCCTGCGTTTAAGCCTGCACGAATCCCTTGCAAACATAAATGGCGATGTTGGACAATGTTTGAATCACAAGCCCATACACTAAAAACGCCTGTCCATGCGTCTTCTAAACTCAAGGATTCCAAATCAGATAAAAGTTTGTCAAATTTAAGTTTAAGGAGTAGTAGAGTAAATTTGTTTAATGGCTTTATGGCTTGGTAGTGTAAATCTGGTCAAAAATACCACCATCGGCAAAATGCGTTGCCTGTGCTTTTGCCCAGCCGCCGAAACGCTCATCAACTGTGAATAACTTCAGTTTTGGCAAACGCGCCACGTCTGCTGGGTCTGCCAATTCAGGTTTGAGTGGGCGGTAGAAGTTTTTCGCAATGATTTTTTGACCCACGGGCGAGTACAGATACTCCAAATATGCTTTGGCCAAATCTTCGGTACCGTGCTTTTTCGCATAAGCATCAACCACGGTCACGGGCGGCTCAGTCAAAATCGACACGGGTGGTGTGACAATTTCGAATTTATCCGCGCCGAACTCTTTGAGTGTCAAATACGCTTCGTTTTCCCAAGTGATGAGTACGTCACCAATGTTGTTTTTGGCAAAAGTGGTGGTCGAGCCGCGTGCGCCTGAATCAAGCACTGGGGCGTTTTTGTACAATGCACTCACGAAATTTTTCGCTTGCTCTTGGTCTTTGTTGAATTTGTCTTCAGCAAAGCCCCAAGCGGCGAGGTAATTCCAACGCGCACCGCCACTGGTTTTTGGATTGGGCGTCACCACTTGAACATCTGGTTTAACCAAATCGTCCCAGTTTTTAATGCCTTTGGGATTGCCCTTACGCACCACAAATACGATGGTCGAAGTGTAGGGCGAACTGTTGCCTTCCAAGCGTTTTTGCCAATCAGGCGCGGTCAAGCCTTTTTTGGCGATGCTGTCCACGTCATAACCCAAAGACTGTGTGGCAACATCGGCTTCCAAGCCGTCAATGATGGCGCGGGTTTGTTTGCCACCCCCACCATGTGATTGCTCGATGGATACGTGTTCGCCCGTTTTGCCTTGCCAGTATTTGACGAACTCAGGATTGAACTCTTGATACAGTTCGCGAGTGGGGTCATAAGAGACGTTGAGCAATTTACGCTCAGATTTACCTTTACCGCCGCAGGCAACGAGTGCCGCGCCAATCAGTGCAATAATCAATGCCGAGGCAATTCGGCGCGAGGTTTTTTGATTTAAATTCATTTGAAAACTCCTTAATGTCAATGTCATGCCGCACGGATATTGCGAACAGTGTGATATTAAAGAGTCTTTTATATAATTAAAACCAATTAAAAATGCTTTGTTTATCGTAAATATTGGAATATAAACTAGGGGGTAAAAAAGGACGCATGCGATGCGTCCTTAGAGAGTTTATCAAGTCATCTTTACCGAGTCGGATTGATGGCTTCTCGTACGGTGGTTTCATTTAATTGCTGATTACACAATTCAATAAACCGATAGGCAAACCCACGTAAAAAATGACCTTGGCGCACTGCAATCACGGTGGTATTGGCATCAAATAAATGTTCGGATTGCAGTAATTTGAGACCCGTATCCTTGGCTGAGTCAAACGCCATGGAGGCGATAATCCCCACACCCAAGCCCAACTCGGTGTAGGTTTTAATCACATCCGAATCCATTGCCGACATGATGATGTCTGGCGATAACCCCGCTTTGGCAAAAGTTTTATCAATCGAAGGTCGTCCCGTGTAACCATCGTGATAGGTGATGATCGGGTATTTGGCAATTTCTTCTAAAGTCAGATTGTCCACTTGGGTCAGTGGATGGTCAGGCGTGACCACGATTGTGTGGTGCCAAGAGTAGTAGGGGAAAGAAATCAAGTCTTGCACATTCGGTAAGGCCTCGGTTGCAATGCCCAAATCAGCCCGACCATCGAGTAGCATGGTGACGATTTCTTCTGGGCTGCCTTGATGCAAACGCAAATGCACTTTTGGGAAAGCCTCTTTGAATGCGCCAACCACGGGTGGTAGGGCATAGCGTGACTGTGTGTGTGTGGTCGCCACGGTGAGCTGTCCTTCATCACGGCTGGTGTATTGGTCAGCGAGGCTTTTGATGTTCTTGGCATCGAGCAACATACGCTCGACAATCACCACCAAATCCTGACCAGGAGCGGTCAATCCCAATAAGCGTTTGCCTTTGCGCACGAATAACTCCACACCCAATTCGTCTTCTAAGTCTTTGATGTGTTTGGAAACGCCAGACTGTGAGGTAAACAAGGCATTGCCGACATCGGTTAAATTGAAATTGCAGCGCACAGTTTCACGGATGATGCGCAGTTGTTGAAAATTCATATTTTTCTCCTAAAGCCTATATACCGCTGCCTGCTTGCTCAAACACGCTCAAACGCGAAGGCACCAAGACCACGTTTTGCCCCTCGCTCAATTGCAGTGCCTGTACACGCTCGCGTGCCAGTTCAACCTCGAATGTTTGACCTGTTGCGCCATTCGTGCCATCCAATTCAATTTTTGAATTGGCAGAAAAGGACAGTATGCGTGCGATTTTTGCATGAATGCCTTCCACTTCGTCATTGGGCAGCACAATATCCAATTCGTGCGGACGGGCAAATGCGACAACCTGTGCGCCTTGTGCCAAGTCGCTGGTTTGATTCGGAATCACGTCTTCACCCACGCGCACATTCTCGCCATCAACGCGGCCATGAAACAGATTGACCGAACCCAAAAAACTGTACACAAAGGGTGTGGCAGGGTTGCGATACACTTCTTCCGAAGTGCCAATTTGCTCGACTTTACCTTCATTCATTAAAACAATGCGGTCAGCCACTTCGAGGGCTTCTTCTTGGTCGTGCGTGACGAAAATCGAGGTGATGTGCAATTCATCGTGCAAACGACGCAGCCAGCGACGCAATTCTTTACGCACTTTGGCATCCAATGCGCCAAAGGGCTCATCCAAAAGCAATACGCGTGGTTCAACTGCCAAAGCGCGTGCCAAAGCAATGCGTTGACGCTGACCGCCAGACAGTTGCGTGGGCAAACGGTCGGCCAACCAATCGAGTTGGACTAATTTAAGCAAATCATGCACTTTTTCTTTAATTTGCGCCTCGGAGGGACGCACCGATTTGTGCTTCATGCGCATACCAAAGGCGATGTTGTCAAACACGCTCATGTGACGAAACAGCGCGTAATGTTGGAACACAAAGCCCACTTGACGTTCGCGCACGTGGGTGTTGGACGCATCTTCGCCTTCCAAAATCACTTGTCCTGAATCAGGTGTATCTAATCCTGCAATGATGCGTAAGAGGGAGGTTTTTCCACAACCCGATGGGCCGAGTAGGGCGACCAATTCACCTGTGGGAAAATCCAAAGAGATGTTGTCCAAAGCGACAAAATCACCAAATTGTTTGTGTATGTTTTTTACTTGAATACTCATAATAGGACATCCTGACAATATTAAATCGGTTCAACTTGTGTGATGGCGCGTGGTGCTTCCATAGGCACATCCAGCGAGGTTTGATGCACCCGTGATTCGACCCATGTTTTCACCACCAAGGTGATTAAAGCGAGTACGGCCAATAAAGATGCCACAGCAAAAGCCGCTGAAAATTGATACTCGTTGTACAAAATTTCTACCTGCAAGGGTAGCGTATTGGTTTGCCCACGAATATGCCCCGAAACCACCGACACCGCACCGAATTCACCCATGGCACGGGCGTTACAGAGAATAACCCCATACAGCAAGCCCCATTTGACATTTGGCAAGGTTACATGCCAAAAGGTTTGCCAGCCATTTGCGCCCAAGACAATTGCCGCTTCTTCTTCCTCTTTGCCTTGTGCCTCCATCAGTGGAATCAACTCACGTGCGACAAATGGAAAGGTCACAAACACGGTTGCCAAAACAATCCCAGGCACTGCAAAGATGATTTTGATGTCATGCGCTTGTAACCATGGACCAAACCATCCTTGCGCACCAAACAGCAGCACGTAAATCAAGCCTGCAACCACGGGCGAGACCGAAAACGGCAAATCAATCAGGGTCGTGAGCAACTGTTTACCACGAAACTGAAATTTAGCAATCGTCCAAGCCGCCGCAACACCAAACACCAAATTTAAAGGTACGGCAATCGCAGCCGCCAGCAAGGTTAGATTTAAAGCGGATAATGTATTTTCATCAATTAAAGCCTCAAAGTAGGTTTGCACGCCTTTGCGCAAGCCTTCAGCAAACACGGCAATTAAAGGCAAAAGTAAAAAACAGGCGAAAAAACCCAAAGCCAGCGTGATAATCAGATACCGCACCCAAGGTTTTTCTTGAGTGGCTGAACGTTGTTCGAATTTGGTTAAATGTCTCTTCTGAATCGCCATTACGAAGCCCTCCCAATGCGTTTGGCCGACCATGCTTGCAGCAGATTGATGATTAACAGCAATGCAAACGAAATCACCAACATCACCAAAGCAATCGCCGTTGCGCCTTGATAGTCGTATTGTTCCAACTTGGTGATAATCATCAAAGGTGTGATTTCAGAGACCATCGGGATATTGCCGGCAATAAAAATCACTGAGCCGTATTCACCCACCGCGCGTGCAAATGCAAGCGCAAATCCTGTCAACAACGCTGGCCATAACACAGGCAACAACACATAACGAAATGTTTGCCAACGTTGCGCGCCCAAGCTGGCGGCGGCTTCTTCGAGTTCGGTTTCGAGGTCTTCTAAAATCGGCTGTACGGTGCGCACGACAAAAGGCACGCCAATGAATATCAACGCGACAAGAATCCCTAAAGGGGTGTAAGCCACTTTGATTCCGAGCGGTTCTAAAAACTGCCCAATCCAACCGTCTTTGGCATAAATGGTTGCCAGCGTAATCCCCGTAACAGCGGTTGGTAATGCAAACGGCAAATCGACCAAGGCATCGACCATGCGTTTACCAGGGAATGAATAACGCACCAAAGCCCATGCCAGTAGCAAACCAAAAAACGCATTGATTGCCGCAGCGAGCAAAGCCGCACCGAATGACAGGCGATATGTGGCGACAATCCGAGGATTGGTCACGGTATTCCAAAAAGCGTCCCAACCCATACTGGATGTTTCAAAAAATACCGCAGACAAAGGAATCAATACAATCAAAGACAAATAAAAAATGGTATAACCCAAGGTCAGACGAAACCCTGGTAAAACATTGCGTGCTCGTATTCGAATCGGTGTTGTGATTGGCGATGATATGGTACTCAAAATAAACTCCTTAAATCATCCATGAATGGTTGATGTATGAGGTACAAATACTTTATTTAAAAAAATTATTCTAATTGTTGTTACTTATAATCACAAATAATAATAAATTGAGTCTATATGAATATTTCTACTATGCAGCCGACTTGTCCCAAGCGCAAAACACCGATAACTGTGGCTAAAAACGCCCCGTGGCTATGGTGCATTTGGGCGGCATGGTTTACAATGCGCCTTTGCAAATGCGGCTTTGCCGCCTGAACATTTTCTCTATCAAAAAGAATACATTATGAAACCTATCAGAGTCGGTATAGCAGGTATGGGCGTGGTCGCCAGTGGTGTGGTTAAGGTACTGGAACGTAATCAAACGGAAATCGCACGCCGCGCAGGGCGGAGCATCGAAATCACCGTTGTGGCAGAGCGCACACCTGACAAAGCCGCACATTTGGCAGAAAAAGGCGTACAAATTGTCAACAACCTATCCACGTTGGCAAGCCATCCTGATGTGGACATCGTGGTTGAACTCATGGGTGGGTATGAGCCTGCACGCACGTTTGTGCTCGAAGCGATTGCCAATGGCAAACACGTGGTGACGGCGAATAAGGCACTGCTTGCAGTACATGGCAACGAAATTTTCAAAGCGGCGCAAGACAAAGGCGTGACCGTGGCATTTGAAGCGGCGGTTGCAGGTGGCATTCCCGTGATTAAAGCCTTGCGTGAAGGCTTGTCAGCCAACCGTATTGAATGGATTGCAGGAATTATCAACGGCACAACCAATTTCATCCTCACGCAAATGCGTGACAAAGGCTGGACTTTTGCGGACGCACTCAAAGTCGCGCAAGAACTGGGCTACGCAGAAGCCGACCCAACATTTGACGTGGAAGGTGTGGACGCAGCGCATAAAATCACCTTGATGAGTTCGCTGGCATTTGGCGTACCCATCAACTTTGAGGCAGCTTCGATTGAAGGCATCAGCCAATTGGCGGCGCAAGACATCACTTATGCCGAAAAATTCGGCTACCGCATCAAATTGCTGGGCATTGCCAAACGCACTGACGCGGGTATTGAACTGCGCGTGCATCCAACGTTGATTCCCGAAAAACAACTGATTGCCAATGTCAACGGCGTGATGAACGCGGTGATGATTAAAGGCGATGCCGTTGGTTCAACCTTATATTATGGCGCGGGTGCGGGGTCAGAACCCACTGCCTCGGCGGTGGTAGCTGACTTGGTCGATGTGACCCGTTTGCAGACGGCTGACCCTGAGCACCGCGTGCCACATTTGGCATTCCAGCCCGACGCATTGGAAAACATCCCAATGTTGCCATTGTCTGCCGTAAAAACCCGCTACTACCTACGCATGACGGTACAAGATAAAACGGGCGTTTTGGCAGACGTGACCCGCATCTTGGCAGATCGCAACATCTCAGTGGATGCGATGATGCAATCCGAAGCCGATGACACCGCGCACGAAGCGCAAATCGTCATCATGACGCATGAATGTGTGGAGTCGGACATCGACGCAGCACGCGAAGCCATCAAAGCATTGCCGAGTACCTCAGGCGAGGTGGTCAAACTCAGGGTTGAGCAGTTGGGTTAAACCCGCTGAAACACAGATAAAGCGGGCGAGATGCCCGCTTTTTTGCACATCGTTGGATAAACAAATTAAAACCCACTGGATCAATATGGCAACACGCAATAAAAAAATCGCAGAACCCAACTCAGAGCCATTAGAAAAACAACTCTGGAAAGCCGCCGACAAACTGCGCAAAAACATCGATGCAGCTGAATACAAACACGTCGTACTGGGGCTGATATTCTTGCGCTACATTTCAGATTCATTTGCAACGGTCTATGAGGTCTTGCAAAAAGGCGAGGGCGAATTTGTAGGCGCAGACCCAGAGGACAAAGACGAATACAAAGCGCAAAACGTATTCTTCGTCCCGCCGACAGCGCGCTGGTCGTATATGCAAAGCCAAGCCAAACAACCCGACATCGGCAAAAAAATCGACGATGCCATGGACGCCATCGAAATCGAAAACGGCGAGCAACTCAAAGGTGTATTACCCAAAGTCTATGCACGCCAAAACCTTGACCCAGTGAGTTTGGGACAACTCATCGACTTGGTGAGTAATATCGCACTCACGGACGCCAAAAGCCGCAGTGCCGACGTGCTCGGACACGTGTTTGAATACTTCCTTGGCGAATTCGCACTGGCAGAGGGCAAACAAGGCGGGCAATTTTACACCCCGCGCCCCATCGTCGAGTTGCTGGTCGAAATGCTCCAACCCTACAAAGGTCGCGTGTTTGACCCCTGCTGTGGCAGCGGTGGTATGTTTGTACAGAGCGAAAAATTCGTCACCGAGCATCAGGGGCGCGTCAGCGACATCAGCATCTATGGTCAAGAATCCAACCAAACCACATGGCGACTGGCAAAAATGAACCTCGCCATTCGTGGCATCGACGCCAGCCAAGTCAAATGGAACACCGAAGGCTCATTTCTCAATGACGCACACATCGAGCTCAAAGCCGACACCATCATCGCCAACCCACCATTTAATGTATCGGATTGGAGCGGTGAGCAACTGCGCAACGACGCACGCTGGCAATACGGCACACCACCCGCAGGCAATGCAAACTTTGCATGGTTGCAGCACTTCGTCTATCACCTCGCACCGCGCGGTCGGGCAGGCGTGGTACTCGCCAAAGGCGCACTGACCAGTAAAACCAGCGGCGAGGGCGAAATACGTCGCGCACTGATAGAGAAGGGCAACCTCATCGACTGCATCGTCAACCTACCCGCCAAATTATTTCTCAACACCCAAATCCCCGCCGCGCTCTGGTTCATGAACCGCGCCCGCGCGAATGGCGAACACCCGCGCAAAGGTGAAATACTATTCATCGACGCGCGCAACATGGGGCAACTCATCAACCGCCGCACCCGCACCCTGAGCGCGGACGACATCCAACAAATCGCCAACACCTACCACGCATGGGGCAAAAATGACGACAGCAATGACGACAACTACAGCGACATCGCAGGCTTTTGCGCCAGTGTACCGATTAGCCGTGTGGCAGAATTAGACTACGTCCTCACCCCAGGGCGTTACGTCGGCTTACCCGACGAAGAAGATGATTTCAACTTCGTCGAACGATTTGCCACACTCAAAGCCGAATTTACCGCGCAACTGCAAGAAGAAGCGACCTTGAACCAAGCAATATTGGACAACTTGGCAAAGGTGAAACCATGAAAAAAACGATCCAACCCACGCCCATAAATATGGACACTCAGGCAATGGTGCAGGATTTAAGGCAAATCGTCCTGCAAGCCAAAAATCAAGCCATTCGTGCGACCAACAGTGTTTTGACGCTCATGTACTGGGAAATGGGTCGCGCCATCAATCAAAATATCTTGCGCCAAGAGCGCGCCGAATATGGTCAAGAGATTGTCGTGACAGTGTCACGACAATTACGGCAAGAGTTTGGGCGAGGATTTGAAGAAAAAAACCTGCGCCGCATGATGCAATTTGCCGAACAGTTCGAGCACGAAATTGTCGTATCACTGATACGACAATTGTCATGGACGCATTTTTTGCTTGGATGCCAAAGACAGGTTGAGGGGGAGCGAAGATGACTAAATCCGCCGCAACGCAGAACGACACCGCAACGGTAGGGGCGCAATTCATTGCGCCCGAAGCCTGCACCACGACTGTGGGGAATGGGTGGCGAGAATGCTCGTTAGGTGAAATAGCACAGATTAATCCTACAGAGAAATTAGTAAAAGGATCTATTGCCAAAAAAATTGATATGGCTGCTTTACAGCCATTCACAAAAAAACCTCAATATGTTTTAACTGAGCCTTTTAATGGGGGAATGAAGTTTAAGAATGGTGATACTGTCATAGCGCGAATTACTCCCTGTCTGGAAAACGGAAAAACTGCGTACATTGATGTACTTCATGACAAAGAGGTTGGCTTTGGCTCGACTGAATATATTGTTTTGCGCGAAAAGGATGGTTTAAGTGATAAGGAGTTTTTATACTACTTTGCAACGTCCTCAGTGTTTAGAGATGTCGCTATATTGTCAATGACTGGAAGCTCAGGGCGTCAACGTGTGCAAACTGATGTTGTTACCAACCATGTTTTTGAAATCCCGCCACTCCCTGAACAAAAAGCCATCGCCGCCGTGCTGTCCAGCCTTGACGACAAAATCGACCTGCTGCACCGCCAAAACCAAACCCTCGAAGCCATGGCGCAAACCCTCTTTCGCCAGTGGTTTGTCGAAGAAGCGCAGGAGGATAGGGAAGAGGTTGCATTGGGTGATGTAATCCAAACTACATCAGGGGGGACTCCTTTAAGAAGTAGGGAGGATTTTTACATTGGCGGTGATATTCATTGGGTAAAGTCAAAAGAGCTAAATGGTGGGTTTGTTATTGACACCGAGGAAAAAATCAACACTCAAGGACTAAAGGGTTCTTCTGCGAAATTACTACCAAAATTTAGCATTTTGATTGCTATGTATGGTGCAACTGTTGGGGAATACGCGATAATTTCAGAAGAAATGTCTTGTAATCAAGCGGTTTGTGCGCTTTTACCAAATGAGAATTATCCATATACTTTTTTGTTTATGTTCATTAAGAGCCTGAAAGATGATTTAATAAATATGGCTGTTGGCTCAGCCCAGCAAAATATTAGCCAACTTTTGATTAAATCATTACCAATACCGAATTGCGTTACTAAAATTAAAGAATTTGACTGTGAAGAAACCTTTGCACAACGCCACAAATAATTGCTGAGCAAAGAACGATTTCGAATTACCCAATTTCATTTTTCATAATTCGAAACAAAAAGGCTGTTTGTTGTTTGATTTACCCCTGAAACAGCCAAAATCAGGGGGAAATC
>JAJTAZ010000028.1 GCA_021287185.1 Burkholderiales bacterium
GTAAACAACCAAAGCGCAAAGTGGTTGGCAACGAAAACCATGAACCCGTTTTTGTGCAAGCGTTTGATGGTTTGCTACATGGGGTTTATGAGCCACCTGATGGGTGATGATGATTTTGCTGGTTTGTGGGTCGTGATTTGAGTTTTGATGACTGTTCGCACGGATGGCGGTTGGTGCTGGGCGTTTTGGTGGATTTGGTTCATTATTTTGATAATTTTACGGGTAATCTACAAACCAAAACAAAAGCGGCTTGAGTTATTGAGCCGCTTTTGAGGGTAAAACTAATCAGAAAACCTCAAATTTTTAGACTAATTTGAGGAGTAAGAGGTACGGACAGTGTCTGGACAGGACAGTGACGATGATAGGGATTCTTAGTGTTCATGCCCTATTTTACCGCCCTTCTATTCTGAAGCCAAGTTAAGTTGACAATACCGTACGGACAGTGTGTGGACAGGACACCCTATTGAATCAAAAACATCTCTTCCCCATCAATCACTATCGGCATAAAACAATTTTTATTCACACTAGATTCATCATTCATCAACAAAATAACACCCCGTGTATACCCAATTAAATTAAATGCAATTACTTCGTTATTTTGATACAAATCCCCACATATCTCATTTTTATTATAATACTTGTCATTTAAAATTTGTTTTGGATACAATTTCTCGGCTAAAACTCTATTCATACAAAATTTTGATGATTCTGAGATTTTAATTTCTCCCAATTCAGTTTTGTTATTTATGTGCCAAGTTGTATTCCTCAAGTCTACTGTGCATCGTGCTTGAGGACTCTCAAAACAACCAAAAATAGGAATGACTAACACCAACAACACAAATTTTTTAAGCAGTTTTTCCATAAGTAAACTCTCATTAATCTAGAGGAACATGTATATAAATGGCATTGTCAAATTAACTTCAGCAAAACATAAAATTCCTAAACTCATGCTCACCCCTCACGCACTTAACGGATTTTGGGCTATGGTGCGCCATGAATCCAAGCTGCGTTTGAGCAAAGTTCGATACACGGTTGCGGTGGTTTTGTGTCTGCCCATTTGGAAATGGTCATAGATTTCTCCCATGGCACTGAGGAATCTTTGTGCCTGCACAAGCGATTTGAATTTCCTCATCTTGCGTTCACGCATTCTGGTGACTTGATGTGAGTTTTCTGCTCGGTTGTTCTGCCATCTATCCGTGATATGGTGTGTCAATGGGAAGTGCATTTTCCGTGGTGCGCGGTAACTGGTCAATTTATCGGTGACAATTTTCCTTGGCGAATTGCCTTGTTTCTTGAGTTTGCGAAAGAATCGGTCTGCCGCTGGTTTATTGCGTTTACGCTGAACCAATATGTCCAATATTTGACCATCCTGATCCATGGCACGCCATAGATAATGCACTTGTCCATTGATTCTGCAAAACACTTCATCCAAATGCCATGGTATCACCCCAAACTTTGCGCTTGCGCATTTGCTTGGCATACAAATGTCCGAACTTTAAACACCAGTAACGGATGGTTTCGTAGGTCAAATCCAAACCGCGTTCTGCCATCATCAATTCAATATCTCGATAACTCAACGAAAATCGGTAATAAAGCCAAACACAATGGCTGATTATCTCGGATGGAAAGCGGTGACGATGGTAGGGATTCTTAATGTTCATGCCCCATTCTACCGCCCTTCCATCCTGAAGCCAAGTTAAGTTGACAATACCCCTACAACACCAATCCACTTCGTTGTGCTACGGTGTGCATGTCTTTGTCACCACGACCCGATAAGTTGACCAATATGACTTGTTCAGGTGACATGGTTTTCGCCAGTTTCAAGGCGTACGCCACAGCATGTGAGGATTCAAGTGCAGGAATGATGCCCTCAACTCGACACAGAGTATGAAATGCTTCCAAGGCTTCGGTGTCATTGATGGCGACATACTCGGCGCGTTGGCTGTCTTTGAGCCATGCGTGCTCTGGACCCACACCTGGGTAGTCCAGACCTGCTGAAATCGAATGGGTTTCGATGATTTGTCCGTTGTGATCCTGCAGTATATAGGTGCGATTGCCATGCAAAACACCTACAGAGCCTTTTCCCAATGATGCCGCATGACGTGGCGTATTAACACCATCGCCAGCGGCTTCTACGCCAATTAAGCGCACGTTTTCATGTGAAATGTAGGGGTAAAAAATCCCCATAGCATTGGAGCCACCGCCAATACATGCGACCACTGCATCGGGCTGGCGTGATTTTGAACCCAGCATTTCGGGCATCTGTACCAGACATTCATCGCCAATCACGCGTTGAAATTCGCGCACCATTGATGGATAAGGATGGGGGCCAGCGACTGTGCCGATGATGTAAAAGGTGTGTTCTACATGGGTGGCCCAATCGCGCATGGCTTCATTCATCGCATCTTTGAGCGTACACGAACCCGATTCCACAGGAATGACATTCGCACCGAGCAATTTCATTCGATAGACATTTGCTGCTTGGCGTGCCACGTCTTCCGAGCCTTGGTACACATCACATTGCAAGCCAAAGCGCGCACAAATGGTCGCCGTGGCTACGCCATGCTGCCCTGCCCCTGTTTCAGCAATCACACGGGGTTTGCCCATGTGCCGAGCCAGCAGTGCTTGTCCGATCACATTGTTGATTTTATGCGCACCCGTGTGGTTCAAATCTTCTCGTTTGAGGTAGATTTGTGCCCCACCATTTTCACTCGATAAACGTTTGGCATGGTAAATTGGCGATGGGCGACCCACAAAATGTTTGAGCTCATACGCATATTCTTCTTGAAATGCTTTACTTGGCACAATAGTTTGGTATGCCTCGTTCAACTCATCCAGCGCGGGAATAAGGGTTTCTGAGGCGAAGCGACCGCCATAAATGCCGAAGTGGCCTGTGTTGTCTGGGTAGTCGTACATTTTATTCCTTATGCTTTTGAAATATTTATCAATTTTTCAAATTCTATAGTGAAATCTTTAATTATTGTCTGGTCTGTAATAAAGGCGAACTCAAGTTTTTGAGTTAAATGACCGTATTGTACCAGTGTCCCTACAATCTCGATGTGTCCTAGAGAATCTCCTGAAAAACAAATACATTCTTCTTCGTAAACACTAGATGCGAGTTTAATAGATTCAAATTTCTTGGGTGATTGAGTAAATTCTTTTAGTGCTGCTATTAATGATTTTGCAAGATTTATTTCAAAATCAAATTTTTTATTTACTTGAAAAACAGAACTACTCACCATTAAATTACAAGAAATATGAGTTCCATAAATATTTGACGAGTTTGAAAACTCAATGTACTCCTTTGAACAACCATTAAGTCGAATTGTCATTTATTGTTACCTGTAAAACTTGATTTTCAACGAACAGGCTGCCAATAATTTTGGCAAATGCGAGCAATCGTCGGTATGTTTGTCTGCGGGATGCCTGTGGCAATCCCGCCCTGCGCATCGTTGATTGGGTTTTCAATGTAAATCATGCCCTGATTGTCATTAAACACAGACAAAACCATGGGTACAAAAATGCGATTGGGTTGAGATTCTTGTACTCGCAGCACGCATTGAGGCGACAGTGGTGCACCTTGATAGGCACTCCAGTAATTTTGTGACAAAATTTTTAATTCATTGGCAACAGATTGCTGCTCAGCCGCGCTGAGTGCATGACTTTTCTGCCTAACTTCAATGGTGATGCTGGGCGCACGTGGTAATTCTATTTGATACAGTTCAGCAGCCCACCCATTGACGCTGATGATGCTCAATAGCAAGCTGTATTGTAGCCATTTGCCCATGTTATCCTCGAACTTGTTCTAAAAACAATCGCATTTTTTCAGCATCCTTGACACCTTTAGACAATTCAATGCCTGATGAAACGTCCACCGCATAAGGGGCAATGGTGTCTATGGCATTTTTAACATTGTCTACATTCAAACCACCGCTGAGGATGATTTTGCCACGCAATTCACTTGGGATATATTCCCAATTAAAACCATGTCCCGAACCGCCATAAACACTTGAATCGGCATCCAATAACACCCCTGATAATTGGTGAACATAGTGTGCGACTTCATCCCAATCCGTTTGCTCATTGACGCGCACGGCTTTAATCACGGGGCGTTGCATGATTTTTTTAACGTTCAACGCAAAGTTCCAACTCTCATCTCCATGCAATTGGATGGTTGATATGGGGGTTTGACTTAAAATTCGAGTGATTTGCGGTACGGTTGAGTTGACGAATAAACCCACGATGCTGACAAATGCGGGCATTTGGGCACACAGTTTCGCCACGCGCGCGGCATCCACATAACGCGGGCTTTTTTCATACAACACAAAGCCGAGTGCGTCCACCCCAAGCGCGACGGCAGTTTGAATGTCTGGTTCGCGGGTCAATCCGCAAAATTTCACACGTGTTCGCATACTCGTCTCTATTTGAGCCCCAAAGCCTGTAAAAAATCATCGCGCGGCGTAGGTAAATCATACGCTTCTGGGTAATGAATCGCTGACAAATACAAGCCCGCAGGCGAAAATGTAGGGGCAGACAATGCACGATTTTTTTGCTCTAATAAAAAGCCCAACCATTCCTGCGACTGCTTGCCTGAGCCAATGTAAATCAAACTGCCGACAATATTGCGCACCATGTGGTGCAAAAACGCATTGGCCGTCACACTGACCAAAACGCAATCACCAAAGCGTTCCACTTTAATTTGGTGCATGGTTTTAATCGGCGAGTTGGCTTGGCACTCGGACGCGCGAAATGCTGAAAAATCGTGCTCGCCCACCAAAATCTGCGCCGCTTTGTGCATTTTTTGCGCATCCAATGGTTTGTGATACCACCCTGCCCGTCCTGTCCAGATGGGTGAGCGTATGGGGTGATTGTAAATGACATAATGATACGTTCTTTGAAACGCATCAAACCGTGCATGAAACTCTGGCGAAACCTCGCATGCCCAGCGCACTGCGATGGTCTCAGGCAAGTACGTGTTGGTACCGCGCACCCACGCATGGATGTCGCGCTCCAATCCCACGTCGAAATGCACAATTTGTTCCAAAGCATGAACACCCGTATCGGTACGCCCTGCACACTGTACTTGAATTGGAATAGTGGCGAATTGGCTCAAAGCCTTTTGCAAGGTATCTTGTACCGTTTGACCATGCACTTGCGATTGCCAGCCCTGAAACGCACGGCCATTGTACTGTAGCCCCAAGGCAATGCGCGGCATTATCTTGCCTCGTTGTCAGATGGACGGCGCATTTGCGTTAACCACGCATTGCGTAAATCCAAAGCCTGCGTGCACTGCGCCGCATCACCACGCAATAAAACTTCATTTAAAATGTGTTGTGCGACTTCGCCCTGCCCTTGCTGGTGGGCTGATTGTGCATGGGTGAGCAACTGTTCAGGGGCTAAAGCATGCATCCATTTTTGCAGGCGAGCTCGTTCTTTAAAAACGCCATAGTGAATGGTGTGCTCGGAGGACTTGACCGCTGCACGTTCTGCATATTGCTGTAATAAACCATTCACATCGGTCGTTTTTTCAGTGTCGGTTTCGTTAAACTGCGTGGCACGATTGGCGGGTTTTTGGGAACGTAAATCCAATTGATCCGCGGTCAAACCGTTTAAAACCTGCTTTAATTTATTCAAATCTTGATTCGTGCCCGTTTCAGTTTGAGTGTTTTCTACAAACGACTGTGAAGATGTTTCAACAGAATGATGTGGTTTTGCTGCTGCCTCAGGAGTTGCTTGGGTGTCATGCGCAGAAGATACGTCGATATCCTGCGGTGCGGCTGAAACAGTCTTGGGCTCATCACCCGCGCGTTCTGTTGGTTCAGATTCCATCCAACCTTCAATCACGTGGTTGGGCACTCGTGCGGTTTGTATCTCTGGTGTAGCGTTTGGTTCTGTGGCGTTGGTGTGTGCCATGTGTTCTGACACTGCTTCGACAGGCGATGCTGTTGGCTGCACCGCGTCGTGCTTGGACTCTAACGAGGTTGCTGGTTCAGTTGAGCGGCGGGTTAAACGTGCAACCACCCACACCAAGAAAATCGTTGGAATGATAATGACCCAAAGAGAGGCAGGAATCGCTAAAAACCATGATTTGAGTTTGGCATAGTATGGCGCGACAACTGTGCCTTCGACTTGCGACTGCACTTTGTCTTCAAGTCGGTTTAACTGCGCACGCAATGGATGTGACTTTTGCTCAAGAGTGGTGGCGACAGTGGTATTGTCATTGTTGCGCTCAAGCTTTTGCGCTGAGTCCGATGGCGGTGTATTAGAGGTGGTTTCGGTTGTTAGCGAAGGATTACTCGCGCTGCCGCTACTGGTGGTTTCAGTCACCGATGCGGGTGGTGAAACAACAGCCGCAATTGGCTCGGAATTTTGATTTTTAGCGGGTAAAACCAAACGCGTACCAATCAGCATCTGATCGGCATCATTGTTTGGAAATTGCGACGCGTTGGTCGTTTGTAAAATTTCCAAAGCGCGTGCAAACGGAATGTTGTTGACACGAGAGTATTGCTGGGCAATCACGCGCAAAGAATCCCCTTTGCGCGTTTGAATTACCACATTGCCAGCCTCATCGGCTTGAATCAAGCGTGATTGCAAGTATCGATTGGTGGCAGGCTCTGCCCAAACATTCAAACTGCACGCAGCCAGCACCAAACCACCGATTACGCCAATACGAAAACGAATGGATAATGGTTTTTTGATGCAAATTTTTGAGACTGTTTGAGCCAACATAGCAACCTTTTTAATTATTGAGCCAAAATAATACGCAACACGCGACGCAACGGTTCGGCTGCGCCCCACAACAACTGATCACCTACGGTGAATGCCGAGAGGTAATCACCGCCCATTGCCATTTTACGCAAACGCCCAACGGGTACGGTCAAAGTCCCAGTCACTGCGGTTGGGGTCAAATCATTCATGGACGCAGTGCGCTCGTTCGGCACAACCTTGACCCAATCATTGGCTTTGGCCAACATGTCGTTGATTTCGTCCAGTGGCACGTCTTTTTTCAATTTGATGGTCAAAGCTTGTGAGTGGCAGCGCATCGCACCAATTCGCACGCACAAGCCTTCGACATTAATAAAGCCTGCTTGACCTTCGGCTTTACCCAAAATTTTATTGGTTTCTGCCGCGCCCTTCCACTCTTCTTTAGATTGACCTGTACCCAAATCTTTGTCAATCCAAGGAATCAAGCCGCCCGCCAAAGGCACACCGAAGTGCTCCGCAGGGTAATCTGCTTCGCGCATTTTGGCGGCAATTTTACGGTCAATTTCGAGAATCGATGAACGTGGATCAGCAAGCAAATCCGCTACTTCTGCATTCAATAAGCCCATTTGAGTGACCAATTCACGCATATTTGCCGCACCACCGCCCGATGCCGCTTGATAGGTCATCGAAGTCATCCAGTCAATCAAGTCGGCTTTGAACAGACCATCTAAAGCCATCATCATCAAGCTTACGGTGCAGTTACCACCGACGTAGTTTTTCACGCCATTTTTCAAACCATGTTCAATCACAGGCATGTTCACCGGGTCAAGCACGATAATCGCGTCTTTTTCCATGCGTAAAGTTGATGCCGCATCAATCCAGTAACCATTCCAGCCCGATGCACGCAGTTTGCCAAACATCTCAGTGGTGTAGTCACCACCTTGACAAGTGAGGATGATGTCACAGGTTTTGAGGGCGTCTACGCTGTTGCCATCGTGCAAAATGCCGTCAGACTTGGCAATCGTGGGCGCAGCACCGCCCGCATTTGAGGTGCTGAAAAACACGGGTTCAAAATGCGCAAAATCATTTTCTGCCACCATACGGTCCATCAAAACCGAACCGACCATACCACGCCAACCCACTAAACCGACTCTTTGCATCATTTACCCCAAAAATCACGTTAAAAACAATATCAAAACAACATCTGAAACCAAAACTTTATATTTAAATGGTTAAAACTCAATCAACACGCATCCAAGGTGCTCAATAAACGGCGCGACACCCATCCCTCTTCACCTGTGCGGGTACGTACCTTAAACCATAACTTAGGCTCTTGAGTCAAATCCAAAACATCCTTAGGCACTCGAGCTTCTAACACCCCCAACTCTGGATGCTCATAACTAACTCGCGCCATCGGGCTGGTATCTAATTCCATATCCACAACCTGAACCGTCATATTGGCAGGCAAGGTAAACGTGGTTGTCGCCGTTGTAAATAAAACCTCTTTGCGAGTCATGGGATGCGTTAAATCAGGCATGACTGTTTTCTCATCCAATTTTAAAACAAGGTCATTTTGTGACAACACCGTAACAACGGCGTAATTCGTTCCTGCATTTGCTCTGACATTCGCGCTATCTGTAAGCACGAAATAGTCGTACATTTTACCACTCACAGAATCACGGCAATCATCCTCTGTTGCAGGTGCCGCCACACTGGCAGTGGAGAAATCCTGCCCGCTGATTTCAATTTCCTTGAGTATCAAAAATCGATACCCAAAATACGCAAAAGTAATAAGGAACAAAAAAACTAACAGCAATAAAATTTTTTTAAATGAACTCATTAGAGTTAACCCCATGCCACTGAATGTTCACGCCTCGGAATTTCGTCATAAAGCAACCAATACCGCATCACCCATTTCAACCGTACCGACTTTTGTACCACCCGCCGTCATAATGTCGCCCGTGCGATAGCCTTGTGCCAATACTTTTTTAACCGCCGCATCCACGCGATCAGCTGCCGCTGTTTGATTCAAACTGTGACGCAACATCATCGCCACCGACAAAATCATTGCCAAAGGATTGGCCATGTTTTTACCCGCGATGTCGGGTGCAGAACCATGAATCGGCTCATACAGACCTTTGCCATTGGCATCCAAAGAAGCCGAAGGTAACATGCCAATCGAGCCTGTCAACATTGAGGCAGCATCCGACAAAATATCGCCAAAAATATTGCCCGTGACCATCACGTCAAACTGCTTGGGATTGCGCACCAATTGCATGGCTGCATTGTCCACCAGCATGTGGCTTAATTCCACGTCTGGATACTCAGCAGAGACTTCAATCACTACGTCGCGCCACAATTGGGTGCATTCCAAAACATTCATTTTATCCACGGAGCACAGTTTCTTCGCCCGTTTTTGTGCGGTTTTAAACGCACTGTGGGCAATGCGACGGATTTCAGACTCAGAGTAAATCATGGTGTTAAAACCGACACGTTCACCCTCGCGTATTTCAATCCCGCGTGGTTCGCCAAAATAGATATCGCCGACCAATTCACGCACGATGATGATGTCCAAGCCCGAAACCACTTCAGGTTTTAAAGTCGAGGCCTCGACCAATTCGGGGTAAACAATCGCTGGACGCAGGTTTGAAAACACATTCATCGCTTTACGAATGGCGAGCAAACCGCGCTCAGGACGTTGCTCACGCGGCAAATTATCGTATTGTGGTCCACCGACTGCTGCGAGCAATACCGCTTCGGCTTTTTCGGCTTTATCCAAAGTTTCTTGCGGCAAAGGCACGCCCGTCGCATCGACAGCGCAACCGCCAATCAAAGCGGTGTCCCAAGCAATGTTCAAACCATCGGTTTTGAGTTTTTCGAGCACGCGCACCGCTTGCGCCATGATTTCAGGACCGATGCCATCACCGGGCAACAATAAAATATTTTGTGTCATGTTGTACCTATTTACCAATTATCTAACTATCCAATTAAGCGATTTTGTTTGAATTCAATTGTGCATTTGCCAGCCAAGGATATTTCATCAAATGCTGCGATTCAAACGCACGAATTTCATCTGCATGGCGCAAGGTCAAACCAATATCGTCAAAACCATTGACCATGCAATATTTGCGAAAATCGCTGATGTCGAATTTAAAGACCGAATCGCCTGCACGAACGACTTGTTCAGGCAAGTCAATCGTGACTTCAAAACCGACTTGGGCTTTGGTCATATCAAACAGCTGGCTGACTTCTTTTTCTTTTAAAACAATGGGTAACAAGCCATTTTTATAGCAATTGTTGAAAAAGATATCCGCAAATGAAGGCGCAATCACCGCACGAAAACCGTACTGTACCAATGCCCATGGCGCATGTTCACGTGACGAGCCACAGCCAAAATTATCACGCGCAAGCAGCACACTCGCACCTTGATAACGTGCATGATTGAGGACGAAATCTGGGTTGATGGGACGTTTTGAGTTGTCCATACCTGGTTGACCGACATCCAAATAACGCCATTCATCAAACAGATTTTCACCAAAACCTGTGCGTGCAATGGATTTCAAAAATTGCTTGGGGATAATCGCATCGGTATCGACGTTTTCACGATCCAAAGGCACGACCAATCCTGTGTGCAGGGTAAATTGTTCCATACATGTTCCAAAGACGAATTAAAACTGTGACCAACCCCGTGTTAATCACAGATTTTTTGCTGGGATTGACTGTCAAATTGACAATCAATCGGGTTTATTGTGGATTGGCAGGTACTTTCTCTTGAACCCACTCACCTGCTTTTTGGGTGTCTTTACCCAGACCATTCACAGTGCCTCTTACTGTGTTGCAGCCTGCCAAGACAACCAAAGCCACTGTCACTAAAGCCAATAATTTACGCATCATAAACTCCTTTTAAGTCAACTAAAAAAACACTTGGCTTATGCCAAAGCACGAATATCCACAAAATGCCCTTCAATCGCTGCCGCCGCAGCCATCGCAGGGCTGACCAAATGAGTGCGTCCGCCCGCACCTTGACGGCCCTCAAAATTACGGTTTGAAGTAGAAGCACAGCGCTCACCTGCTTCGAGCCTATCGGCATTCATTGCCAAACACATCGAACACCCAGGTTCACGCCATTCAAAACCTGCGTTTTTGAAAATCACATCCAAACCTTCAGATTCTGCTTGTTTTTTCACCAAACCCGACCCAGGCACGACCAAAGCCAATTTAACGTTGTTGGCGACTTTTTTGCCCAAACGTTGTACCACCCACGCTGCCGCACGCATGTCTTCAATACGACTGTTGGTGCACGACCCGATAAAGACTTTATCGACGTTAATTGTGTTGATGGGCGTTCGCGGCTCCAAGCCCATATACTGCAAGGCGCGCTCCATCGCATCGCGCTTGACAGCGTCTTTTTCTTGCTCAGGGTCAGGGACACACTCATCAATTGCCACCACCATTTCAGGGGAAGTTCCCCAAGTGACTTGCGGTTTAATCAATTCGGCCTGTAGTTTCACCACGCGGTCAAACGGCGCGCCTTCATCTGAGACCAAAGTGCGCCAAAATTTTTCTGCCAACTCAAACTCTGCGCCCTGTGGCGCGTAGGTGCGACCTTTGAAATAGTTGATGGTGTGGTCATCCACCGCGACCAAGCCCGCGCGTGCACCCGCTTCAATCGCCATATTGCAAATGGTCATGCGCCCTTCCATGCTCAGCGCACGGATGGTTGAACCTGCAAACTCAATGGTATAGCCTGTTCCGCCTGCAGTACCGATTTGTCCAATCACAGCCAGTACAATGTCTTTCGCAGTCACACCATTGGGCAAAACCCCATCGACTTGTACCAACATGTTTTTAGCCTTTTTCATCATCATGGACTGAGTGGCCAACACATGTTCAACCTCAGATGTCCCGATACCAAACGCCAAAGCCGCCATTGCGCCGTGAGTGGACGTGTGCGAGTCACCGCAAACGATGGTCATCCCAGGCAAGGTTGCGCCCTGTTCAGGCCCAATGACGTGAACAATGCCTTGACGGATGTCTTGGATTTTAAACTCTGTAATCCCAAATGCGTCACAGTTTTTGTCCAAGGTTTCTACCTGCAAGCGCGACACAGGGTCAACAATGCCCGCATTGCCTTGCGAGCGATCGGTGGTTGGCACGTTGTGGTCACACACAGCAAGATTCGCATTGGTACGCCAGACAGGACGACTGTGTAAGGTCAGGCCTTCAAACGCCTGCGGACTGGTGACTTCGTGCAAAAGTTGACGGTCAATATAAATCAGCGCCATGCCATCTTGTTCTTCACGGATGACGTGCATGTCCCAAAGTTTGTCGTATAAAGTCTGTGCCATAAAATCAATCAAATATTTAAAAAATTATTTTTTCGCTGAAGCATTGTATAAGGCGCGCACCTTATTGGCATTCGCTTGTAAAGTGGCTTTGCGGTTTGCAGGATCTGGATGGGAACTTAAAAATTCAGGCGTTCCTGCGCCATCCGAAGCCAGCATTTTATCCCACAAGGTGATGGCCGCATCTGGGTTATAACCCGCACGTGCTGCCAACTCCATTCCCAATAAATCCGCTTCGGTTTCGTGGGTACGTGAAAACGGTAGATTAAAGCCAATATCGGCACCAATCGAAGCAATGTCGTTCGCACCCGATATACCGTATGCCTGCCCCACCGCACCCAAGACACTTGCGAACAAGCCTGTGGTTTGTTGGCGAGACACTTGCTCACGCGAATGTTCGCGCAAAGCATGAGAAATCTCATGCGCCATGACCTGTGCAATTTCCGCATCGGTGAGTTTCAATTTGGTAATCAAACCGCTGTAAATCGCCATTTTGCCATGCGGCATACACCACGCATTTTGTTCATCAACGGTTATGACATGCACTTCCCAAGGCCATTTGGCAGCATCTGGACGAATCGCGGGGGCTTTGGCGATTAAATTATTGGTGATGCGTTTGACGCGAGCCACCATCGCAGGATTGGTATCCAATACTTTTTTCGTACGCGCCTCCGCAATCACTTCTGAATAAGCTTTTTCTGCCTCAGCGTTCAATGCCTCGCTGGAAATTGAGAACCTTTGTTGGCGGTTGACACCTGTTGCAGTGTCGTTCGTGGTTTGTTGTGGTGTACCACAAGCAGTCAAAAACACGGTGGATACAGCCAAAACCATTACTTTAAATTTAAACATTATCAACCTCCAATTTGAGAAAGTTTCGGGGTTAGAACGCGTACATCGGCATTTTGTGCGCGGTGCAGCAAGGCATGATCCATTAAAACCAAAGCCAACATGGCTTCTAAAATCGGTGTGGCTCGTATGCCCACACATGGATCGTGTCGTCCTTTGGTGATGACTTCTACAGGGTTGCCATCAATGTCCACCGATTCACGCGGCAAACTGATGCTCGAAGTCGGTTTAATCGCCACATGCACCTGTATCGGTTGACCCGATGAAATGCCACCGAGTATACCGCCTGCATGGTTGGTTTGAAAACCCTCTGGACGCATCGCATCACCATGGTATGAGCCCTTTTGTGTCACCACGCCAAAGCCATCACCAATTTCAACGCCCTTCACTGCATTCACGCCCATCATCGCATAGGCTATGTCTGCATCCAGTTTATCAAACAAGGGCGCGCCCAAACCCACAGGAACATGATGCGCCTCGACCAACAAACGCGCGCCGACTGAATCCTGCGCGGCACGCAGATCTATCATGTACTGCTCCAATTTTGGCACAACTGTCGCATCAGCCGCGAAGAACTGATTAACACTTGTTTGCGCCCAATCGTTGACGGGTATATTGATTTCGCCCAATGCGGTCATGCAACCGCGAATTTGCGTCCCAAACTGTTCACGCAACCATTTTTTCGCCACCGCACCCGCCGCGACCATCGGCGCAGTGGTGCGTGCCGAGGAACGACCGCCACCACGGTAATCACGAATGCCGTATTTTTGCCAATAGGTATAATCGGCGTGACCAGGACGAAATTGCATGGCGATGTTGCCGTAATCACCGCTTTTTTGGTCGGTGTTGCGAATCAACAGTGCAATCGGTGTACCTGTGGTTTTGCCCTCAAACACCCCTGATAAGATTTCCACTTGATCGGCTTCTTGGCGTTGTGTGACGTGGCGCGAAGTCCCAGGGCGACGACGGTCTAAGTCAGGTTGAATGTCTTCAACCGATAAAGCCATTCCTGGAGGACACCCATCAATCACGCACCCGATGGCCGCGCCGTGTGACTCGCCAAAATTGGTGACGCAAAAAAGTTGTCCAAATGTGCTTCCAGCCATGTGTTTGCCTTTTCAATGCATCCATCGTACATCCAATGGATTAAAAGTTGCATTGTAGCGACTTTGAGCGATTTTCGCCATAGCAAAGGAGCAGTTTAATCACCACAATCGTTGCTTGACCCAACTAAAATACAACTGTTACACGATATAATAGTCCAAATCATTTACGGGGGCTTTATGCACACAAATTCTTCACTGACTTGCCATTCATATTCTCAATACGCTCAGCGAATGCTGGATTCTGGGCAAGTCTCTCCTGAAGATGTGCGCACTTTAAGTGCTCGTTTGCCCCTGTCACCAGCAGACATGGTGAAATTATTTAGCCAATACACGCCTGCGCACCACGATGCCGAATATGCTGTGGGTGCGGCGATGCGCAAAGTTCGCGCCTTGACCATGCTGGCGATGATGGAGTTTGATTTAACACACGCCCCAACGGAATCCAGTTTAAATGCAGTCACGCAGACCATCAGCGCACTCGCCGATGCTTCGGTGGTGTATGCCTTGGAATACAGTTATCAGGCTTTATGCGATATTCATGGTGAGCCGCGCTCAGAGAGCACAGGCGGCGCGATGCCTTTGTGGGTCATGGGCATGGGCAAATTATCGGGCAATGAACTCAATGTCTCTTCCGATGTGGACTTGGTGTTTGTGTTTGAGCACGAAGGCGAAACCGTTGCGCCTGCCGCACAGCCTGACAAACGCATCCGCGCCCTCTCACACAGCGAATTTCTTGAGCGTGTGGGCAAACGGGTAATTAAATTGTTGGATGATGTCAATGAGCACGGTTTTGTGTTTCGCGTGGACATGCGTTTGCGCCCGAACGGTGCATCGGGTGCGCTGTGTGTGAGTTTGAATACTTTGGAGAAATACCTATTTACACAAGCGCGCGCATGGGAGCGGTTTGTGTGGCTAAAAAGTCGTTTGATTAACCCAACGAACGCATCACATTTTCTTGAGCAGATGGTGCAACCGTTTGTTTTTAGAAGATATTTGGACTACGATGCAATTGACGCACTGCGCGATGTGCACAGTAAAATTCGCGACAAAGCCCATGCTCGAGCGGTCAAAAATCCCGAAACACAAGACATTAAAATCGGTTCTGGTGGCATTCGCGAAATAGAATTCTCTGTGCAATTGCCGCAAATCATCAAAGGCGCACGCGTGCCGAAGTTACAACAAAAAGCCACTTTGGCGGTTTTGCCTGAATTGGTGAATGCTGGTTTAATGGATGGCGAGATAGCTGAGCAGTTGCGCGCGCATTATGTATTTTTGCGCCATTTTGAGCACCGAATCCAATACCTCAACGATGCCCAAACCCAACAAATCCCCACTGAACCAGACTTACGCGCGCGTTTGGCCAATGCCATGTGTTTTTCAAATTATGCTGAATTAGAAAACCAATTACAGATTGGGCAAAAGCAAGTGGAACAGTACTTCAACACCTTATTTGACTACTCAGGAGAAAGCCAAAACTCGAATACCGATGACAGCCAAAACGATGAATTGGCTCATTTATGGACGCATTTTGAATCACACCAAGAAGTACAGGATTTGTACGAGCAAACCCGCACCAATCCGCGTTTATCACTCCTGCCCGAGCGCAGCTTAACGCGTTATCAGCAACTCACCCTCAGTGGTGCGCGCACCTTGGTGGCGCAAAATCCCGACACACAATTACCCACGGAATGGTTGCGGCGTGTATGGAATTTCCTTGATGCCATTAGCCGACGCAGCAGTTATTTGGCTTTATTGGTCGAGTTTCCAAAGGCGATGGAACGCTTGGTTGAGTTGCTCACACGTTCACGCTGGGCAGCCGATTACCTTACGGCGCACCCGATTTTGCTGGATGAATTGCTCAATATTGAGCAATTGCATCGCGCGCCTGATTGGCCACAACTACAGAACCATTTGAATGATTTGTTGGCACACGCAGCCCCTGATGTGGAGCGGCAAATGGACATTTTACGTGAAACCCATCACAGCCAAATTTTCCGCTTACTTGCCCAAGAATTGGATGGATTATGGACGGTTGAACAACTCGCCGACCACTTGTCTGATTTGACCGATGTCATGCTGCAATGCGCCCTGACCCACTGTTGGAACGCGTTTAACAAAAAACACATTGATATGCCAAAATTGGCCATCATTGCATATGGCAAACTCGGTGGTAAAGAAATGGGCTATGCGTCCGATTTGGATTTGGTCTTTATTTATGATGACCCAGATCCTGAAGCAGGCATGATTTATGCTCGGTTTGCGCAAAGATTGGACAACTGGTTAACTGCGCCCACAGGTGCGGGCGTGTTGTTTGAGACCGATTACCGCCTGCGGCCGAACGGTGACAGCGGTTTGATGGTGGTTTCGACCAAGATGTTTGAGCAATACCAACGCCAATCGGCGTGGTTTTGGGAATTTCAAGCCCTCACCCGCGCGCGTTTTTGCGCAGGAGATGCATCTGTGGGCAGGTGGTTTGAGCAATGTCGTCGCGAGATTCTGGCCCAACCGCGAGAGCTTGATGCGGTGCGCTATGAAATTTTAGAAATGCGTGGCAAACTTCAAGCAGGTCACCCCAACCCAACTGAACTTTTCGACCTCAAATACGATGTTGGCGGTATGGTTGACATTGAATTTTGTGTGCAAGCAATGGTATTAAGTTACTCTAATATTCATCCTGAACTGCTTGATAACAAAGGAAATATTGCCTTGCTTGAGCGAGCCGAACAAGCGGGTTTAATCAGTCAAGGATTGGGTACCCGTTGCGGCGATGCTTATCGTGAATACCGTCATTTACAACACATGGCACGTTTACAAAATGTGGCCAAACCGAGGGTTGAAGCAGAAACGGTAACTCAATACGTAACCGCAGTGAATCAATTGCGGGTTGAAGTTTTGGGACAATGAATTTAATGTTTGGTACTCTTAACCAGAGTTTGATTAGATTGTAGGCAACAAAAAATAAAGGGGCAACTAACGTCGCCCTTTTATTTTTGAAACCCCAATGAATTTTTACAAATTAAAAATTTTTGAGATTATTTTGGTTTTTTCTGATTAGTCGCCTGTTGTTTGGCAATCATTCTTTCCCAAGCAATATTGGTGAACACTTCGTAACCGCCTTTAGGATTGACTCGCAACACCAAAGATTTCCAGTTGACTTGGTCAGCAGGTAAAAGAGCTTGGAATTTCAACAAATCATTGGCTTGTTTGTTGATGTCGCATTTTGACACATCAATATCCACCAATTGTTTGGTGTCTTTAATCAATGCTTTGTTGTACATAACCGCCTTTTTAGGGTCGGTACGATCCAAAATAGTGGTCACCATTTCCCAATTGGCAGGCGCATGCTTGACCACACATTCAGAGACCAACTTCGCAGTGGCATCTTTTTGTGCTTGTGTGATTTCTTGCGCCATAACAGACTGTGTCGCAACCAAAGTCGCCACAGCCGCAGTGATTTTAATAAAACGTTTCATGGTAAATCCCTTTATAAAAAATGATGCCGAACAATTATACCCAAAAAATTCGATTTATATCAAAATGAATTTTTATTAAATTTATTCCATTTCACGCACTTTTGCAAGTGCTTGTTCAATCCGCTCCACCGCGATGATTTTTATCCCTTCCACTTTTTGTTTTGGTGCATTGGCTTTGGGAATCAGCGCCACGGTAAACCCCAGTTTGGCCGCCTCTCGAAGTCGTTCTTGACCACGAGGTGCAGGACGAACTTCCCCCGCCAAACCAATCTCACCGAACACCACCAAGCCTTTGGGTAAGGGTTTATTGCGCAAAGATGAAACGATTGCCAATAATACCGCCAAATCAGCCGCAGGTTCAGTAATTTTGACACCGCCCACTGCATTAATAAACACATCTTGGTCAAAACACGCTACACCGGCATGGCGGTGCAGCACCGCGAGCAGCATCGCCAAGCGGTTTTGCTCCAAGCCGACTGACAATCGCCGTGCATTAGGTGCGTGCGAGGCATCGACCAGTGCTTGAATCTCTACCAACAGTGGTCGCGTGCCCTCCTGTGTCACCATCACGCACGAGCCTGCCACATCATCATTGTGCTGTGAAAGGAAAATCGCCGATGGATTGGTGACACCTTTCAAGCCTTTTTCAGTCATGGCAAATACACCCAACTCATTGACCGCACCAAAGCGATTCTTAAACGCGCGAATCAGGCGAAAGGATGACTGAGTGTCGCCTTCAAAGTATAAAACGGTATCGACAATGTGCTCCAGCACCCGCGGACCAGCCAAACTGCCCTCCTTGGTCACGTGCCCGACCATAATCAAGGTGATGCCCATGGCTTTGGCCACACGGGTGAGTTGCGCCGCACATTCGCGTACTTGAGCGACCGAACCTGGTGCGGATGAGAGCTCACCCGAATACATGGTTTGAATCGAATCAATCACCGCGACATCGGGTTTAAGTTGCGTTAACGTATTGATAATACTGTCTAAATTGATTTCAGCCTGAAATTGCATGTGCGCGTCCGAAACATCCAAACGTTGTGCGCGCAGGGCAATTTGTGCACCCGATTCTTCACCGCTGACGTACAGCACAGGACGCGTTTTGGACAGTGTGGCAAGTGATTGCAAAAGCAACGTTGATTTGCCAATTCCTGGGTCACCACCAATCAGTATCACCCCTCCCGGCACCAAACCACCACCCAACACGCGGTCGAATTCAGGCAATTCACTGGAAAAACGTGGCACATCTTGTGCTTGAATGTCCGCCAATGCCTGCACTGGCGCGGTGGGCGCAAGCGCAGCAAAACGATTGTTGCTGGCTTTTTCTGGGATGGTTTCGATTAAGGTGTTCCACGATTGACAATGTGGACACTGCCCTGACCATTTGGCCGACGTGCCACCGCAATCGGAACACACATACTGATTTTTAGAGGGTTTTGCCATGCTGGCTCCTGTCGAGTGGGCAATTATAACCAATTTACTCGGTTTAAATTAAAAAGAGATCACTTTGATATATAATAACAGCCGTTTGAGACACTAAATTAGGAGCACATCATGAGCCAAGCCCAGATTGATTCATCCCGCCCACCCGTGGTTGAGTTGACCGCGCACGATTTACCCGTTCATTGCCCAAATCCGCAGATGGAAGCATGGAGCAGCCATCCGCGTGTGTACATCGCATTGGACCATGGCGTAGGCACATGCCCATACTGTGGCACAGAATATCGCCTCAAAGCGGGTGAAGAAATCGCATCACACTGATTAAACTAAGGATTTTATGAACAAGCGCATTGATTTTTACTTTGACTTTACTTCGCCTTACGGCTATTTTGCCAGCACGCGTATCAATGAGTTGGCGAGCCAATACGGTCATCATGTGGATTGGCATCCCTTTGTTGGCGAGCAGTTCAAGCCAACCAATAGCGGCACAGGCTTGTCACAAATTCCTGTCAAATTAGAATATCAAAAACGCGATCAAAAGCGCACGGCGCAGTTTAACGGCATTGCATACACAGAACCGAGTGTACAGGTACTGGATGCTCGCTATGCGTCGCGTGCAGTCATGTGGGCTGAGAGCAAATTTGGTGAAAATCGTGGAATTGAGTTGGCGCAAGCAATTTTCAAAGCCTATTACGTTGAGGGAAAAAACATCGGTGACACGCAGACCTTGGTTGCAATTGCGCAATCTTTGGGTATGGATGCCGAAGAAGTCAGCACGGGCATCAGCAATGCCAACACCCGCGAACAATTGCGTGCAGAAATTGACTTGGCAACTGCCAAAGGCGTATTTGGTTCACCCTTTTTCCTGCTCGATGGTGAACCATTTTGGGGATTTGATCGCATGGATCAGCTCGAAGCCGCGCTCAAAAGCAAAACCGAAGCCGCATAATTCTTAAACCATGCGCCTCGCCGACAGATACGAGTTTTTTCGCCGCCTTCGAGCGGCGAACCCACATCCAACCACGGAGTTGGTATATAGCACCCCGTTTGAATTATTGGTGTCTGTGGTTTTGTCGGCACAAGCCACCGATGTGGGGGTCAATAAAGCCACCGCACGGCTTTACCCCGTTGCCAATACGCCTGAAGCCATACTTGCCTTGGGTGAAGAAGGTTTGATTGCTTACATCAACAGCATCGGTTTGTTTCGCAGCAAAGCGCGTCATGTCATCGGGCTGTGTCAGATGCTGATTGAACAGCACAGCAGTCAAGTGCCACATGACCGCGCGGCATTGGAGGCATTACCAGGGGTTGGACGCAAAACCGCCAATGTGATATTGAATACCATTTTTGGCGAACCAACCATGGCGGTGGACACCCATATTTTTCGCTTGAGCAACCGCACAGGTTTGGCAAAAGGTAAAAATGTGCTGGAAGTTGAACAAAAATTACTCAAAAATATCCCCAAAGAGTTCCTCGTGGATGCCCATCATTGGCTAATTTTGCATGGTCGTTATGTGTGCACCGCGCGCAAGCCAAAATGCGAGGCCTGTATCGTTGAAGATTTATGCGCATTTAAGGGTAAAATTCTGCCCAAGTATCTGTCTGAAGCCAATCAAACAAAATTGAACTCACAAATAGGGTAGTCTCATGAATCCATTCATCACACTGGGATTGGTTGCGCTTGGCGGCGCATTTGGTTCGGTTGGTCGCTATGTGCTGTCTGCCTTAACCATGCGCTGGGTTAGCCCATACAACGCAGTGGGCTTCCCTTGGGGCACGTTGTTGGTGAATGTTTTGGGTTGCGCTTTGATTGGCATCTTGGCGGTGTTGATTGAGCGACTGTCGTCATTTAATGCAGAATTGCGTTTATTGCTGATTACGGGCGTTCTGGGTGGCTTCACGACGTTTTCCAGTTTTGGTTTGGACACTTGGTACCTGATGCGCAAAGGCGAGTGGCTGTATGCAACCGCCTATGTCAGTGCCAGCGTGGGCTTAGGGGTATTGATGGTGGCATTGACTTTTGCATGGATGAGCAAAACGCATTGATTGTTTTCTAAATTCGTGTAGAATTTGTGGACATCATTCACCCTTATTATAGGAGTCCATATGACCCGTCTGAGCGAATACGCCCAACAACGCAAAACCACCAAAGTTTTTGACAGCACCCGCAAACTCGATGATGCGCAGGTTGCCGAGATAAAAACCCTGTTGCAATACACGCCCTCCTCGACCAATTCGCAGCCGTGGCATTTCGTCATCACCAGCAGTGCTGAGGGCAAGGCACGCATCGCCAAAGCCACCGATGCGGGGCATCAGTTCAACAGTGGCAAGATTTTGGATGCGTCACACGTCATCGTTCTGTGTACCAAAAGTGTCATAGATGAGGCATATTTGTTGCAACTGCTTGAGCAAGAAGACCGAGACGGGCGTTTTGCCAACGAAGAATTTAAAAAAGGTCAGCATACAGGACGCAGTTTTTACGCCAATATGCACCGTTACGAACTCAAAGATGCGCAACACTGGATGGAAAAGCAGGTGTACATTGCTTTGGGTGCGCTATTGCTCGGTGCGAGTGTGATGGGCATTGATGCTTGCCCGATTGAAGGGTTTAATTCGAGCGTGCTTAATGAAGAATTGGGATTGCGCGCACAAGGTTTGAACGCTTCGGTCATCGTTGCGTTGGGCTATCATGCGCAATCAGATATCAACCAAACTTTGCCCAAATCGCGCTTATCTCAGGATGTGATTTTCTCAGAAATCTGATATTTCTTTTTCTGCGCTGTTCAGTGGGCATTTGTAAAAAAGGCGAGTGACTCGCCTTTTTGTATTTCATCACATCAAAATGATATCGTATTGCTCCTGAAAGAACATACTTTGAGCCTGCAAAGAAATCGGCTTGCCGATTTGATTCGACAATGCCGCCAAATGCGGAGCCACTTCATCGAGCAACATATCAATCACATCTGGATTTGCCACCACACGAAACGCAGTGGCATTGAATTGGCACGCTTCGCGGCGAATTTCGCGCAAAATATCATAGCAGACTGTGCGTGTGGTTTTCACAATACCCCGCCCTTCACACATTGGGCACGGTTCACACAGCAGTTGTGCCAGCGATTCGCGCGTGCGCTTGCGCGTCACCTCGACCAAACCCAAAGGCGAAAATGGGTGCACCGCAATGCGCGTTCGATCACGGGCAAACTCTTTTTGCAGCACATTCAACACATGTTCACTGTGTGTTGCATCCTGCATGTCAATAAAGTCCAAAATAATCATACCACCCAAATTGCGCAAGCGCAGTTGATGCACGATTTCAAAAGCGGCTTCTAAATTGGTTTTTAGGATGGTGTCGGCGAAGTTGCGCCCTGATACAAAACTGCCTGTGTTGACATCAATCGTGGTCATGGCTTCGGTGGTCTCGATAATCAGATAACCACCCGACTTCAAATCCACGCGGTGTTGCAAAGCCAAATCAATTTCCGCTTCCACATCATAGGTGTCAAACAATGGCCGTTCCACAGGCGCGAGTTTGAGGTGTTTGGCGGTTGAAGGCATATAGACTTGAGCAAATTCCTGCAGTTGCGCCAAAGTATCTGCATCGTCGCAATACACCGAACGTGTGTCTTGAGTGACCATATCGCGCAAAACCCGCTGCGCCAAAGTCAAATCACGATGAATCAAGGTCGGCGCGGTTTTTTTCAAACGTTGCGAACCGATTTCTTCCCATGTGCGCTTGAGGTAATCGATGTCGTTTTGCCACTCATTGACAGGCGCATCCAAGCCTGCGGTGCGGATGATGTAACCACCCTCTGGATGCTCGCCCAACAGTTCCAATAATTGATTTTTTAATTGAATGCGTTCTTCTTCGGTCTCCACTTTTTGTGTGACCCCAATGCCGCTTTCTTTGGGCAAATACACCAATAATCGCCCTGCAATGCTGATTTTGGTGGATAAACGCGCACCTTTTGTACCGATGGGGTCTTTGATGACCTGTACCAAAACAGTTTGTCCGTCAAATAACTGAGTTTCTATCGGTGGCAAAGAGTTTTGTGCGGCTGCTTGGGTGGCGGTCGGGCTGTGGGTGGCAATCGCCATGTCCGCCACATGCAAAAATGCCGTGCGTTCCAAACCAATCTCAATGAACGCCGACTGCATCCCAGGCAACACACGCACGACTTTACCCAAATAAATATTGCCCACCAAACCCAAATTGGATTGACGTTCAATATAAATTTCCTCGATGCGGCGATTTTCCAATACCGCCACACGGGTTTCTGCGGTGGTGGTGTTGATTAAGATGTCTTGATTCATAAAATAGACTGCTCAGTGTGTTTTTAGAGGCTCATTATAGCCGACGTTCGATTGTGCCACACGACGCAACATCCGTGCCACTTCAAAAATGGGTAAACCTTTGACCGCCGAAAAACTGCCCGATAAATGTGCCACCCAACACGCACCATAGCCCTGAATGGCATACGCACCCGCCTTGCCAAAAGGCTCGCCGCTGGCAATATATGCCTGAATGTCGTTTTCACTCAGCGGATGAAAACGCACCGTACTGCGCACCAAATCTTGCCAAATCGTATCCGCACTCGCCAGTGCCACAGCGGTGTACACCTCGTGGGTATTGCCCGAGAGCATACGCAGCATCTGTGCAGCGTGTGCCGCATCTGTGGGTTTACCCAAAATACGATTTTCAAACACCACCGTGGTATCGGCACACAAAATCGGATACACGCGATCGACAAATTTAGGGTTGTTGGTAATTTGCGTTTGCATCATTTGCGCCTTGGCCAAACACACCCGTTGCACATAATCCACAGGATTTTCGTCTGGTAGAGGAGTTTCTAAGCGTTCGGCAGCTGCCGCATCGTGCGGCAATACCACCTCAAAAGGCACACCGATTTGCTTGAGTAGTTCAGCGCGTCGAGGACTTTGTGATGCCAAATAAATTTTGGGAAAATGGAATGGATTCATAGAGTTAAAAAATTAAACCTGCACAATGCAAGGCATTACACACGATGATAAGGGTGATTGATATTGATGCTATGGGCACGGTACAGCTGCTCGGCGAGCAACACCCGCACCATCCCGTGCGGTAGGGTCAAATTCGACAGACGCAGCAAACCATGACACTGCGCCTTAAACGCCGCATCCAGCCCATCTGCGCCGCCGACCACCAGCACCACGTGGCTGTACTCATTTTGCCAAAACTGTAACTTAGCCGCCAACTGCACACTGGTGACCGCTTCGCCACGCTCATCCAAAGCCAAAATCAACGCGCCTTTGGGAATCGTCTGGATGGCGGCTTGAATTTTAGCCGCCTCTGCACGCATTGCTTGAGCGATTGCGCTGTCGCTGTCGGACGCACGTGGTTCGGGTTTTAACTCTTTAAATTGAAAAGCCAACTCACGCGCGGGCAAACGTTTGGCATACTCCTCAAACGCCTCGACCACCCACTTGGGTTGCTTATGGCTGACGGAGATTAAAGTAATGGTCAGCATCGCTTAACCCGCCGCCAGCATATTCATCACCAACTTAATCATCACCTCTTTTTGCTCCGCCGCTGACTCAGCGATGAGTAATGTCAAGGCCGCCAAGCCCACATCATTAATAATTGGTGCGCCATCCGCGCCCAACAATCGCCTGTTTTGATTGAGAAAATCAACGAACAAAAACGCCCCGCTGCGTTTATTGCCATCGGTAAACGGATGATTTTTCACCACAAAATACAACAAATGTGCCGCCTTGGACTCCACGCTCGGGTACGCCGCCGCGCCAAACACCGACTGCTCCAAATTACCCAACAACGCCGCCAAACCATCACCGCGCTCCAAGGCAAACAACTCGGTCGCCTCGCCACGACGGATTAAATCAGCCTTGAGCCGCGCCAACGAAGCCCGCACATCATCGATTGAAGCCAAAACCCCACCGCTTTGCGCGGCAGGCTCATCGAGCAAACCCTCATCGTACTGCTGCAACAACAAAAACGTCTGCGCATACCGTGCCAATACATCGACGAGACCGCGCCCCATATCCGACGACAGCTCGGGCGAGGCCGCCGCCTTTTGCACCAGCTCCAACGCCGCCTCAAATGCTTTCGCATTTTGCGCCAAACGCGCCTGATTCACGGTAAAACCTTGGGTCAAATGCTCACGCAAGGTGCGGGTTGCCCATTGGCGAAACAACACCGCACGCTTGGAGCTGACACGATAGCCCACTGATATAATGGCATCTAAATTATAGTGTTTCAAGTTGCGCTTAACCTGTCTCGTTCCCTCTTGGCGAACTACCGAGTAATCCTCGGTAGTTGCTTGCTCGCTCAACTCTTGCTCTAAATAAATATTTTTTAAGTGCAAACTAATATTATCCGTTGAACTTTCGAACAACTCCGCCATCTGCGCCTGCGACAACCAAACCGTATCGTGCGTGCCATCAAACCGCACCTCCAACGCACCAGAATCCGTTTGATAAACCATCAAATCGCTATTTGTATTCATTGAGTTAGACATCATCACTCCCCTTTATACCAAGCACAATACCAAGGCAACTAATCATGATTGAGTTCACCCGCAATCATCTCTGCTTGTTGCAGCACCGTCTCGGTTGCGAGTAGCTCCATATCTGGCGGATAGCCAAACTGACGTAAAGTGCGTTTCACAATCACGCGCAGCTGAGCTCGCACGCTCTCTTTAATCGTCCAGTCAATGGTTGCATTGGCACGCACACGCTCGGTCAACACCACAGCCAGCTCGCGCAATTTATCGTGCGTCATGAGTTCACGCGCCGAGTTATTGTTCGCTACCGCAGTATAAAAAGCGTATTCCAAGGTGGACAAGCCCGCATCTTTGGCGAGCGCATCTGAGCTGACAATTTCTTTACCGATTTTAATGAGTTCCTCCATCACCTCGGCGGCGGTGAGGATTTTATTTTGGTACTTTTGAATGGCGCTTTGCAGCATTTCCATCAAACTTCGGCTTTGAACCAAGTTGGTTCTGGCACGACTTTTAATTTCATCATTGAGCAATTTTTTCAACATTTCCAAAGCAAGGTTTTTGTGCTTATAGCCGTTCAATTCACCGAGAAACTCATCGGACAAAATCGAAATCTCAGGCTTCTTAATCCCAGCCGCATCAAACACATCGACCACCTGTTCGGAAACCAAGGCTTTATCAATCACCTGCCGAATGGTTGATTCAATTTCTGCGTTACTTCGTCCTGAGCCTGTGGGTTGGTCAAACTTAACCAGACGTGCCTTGACTGCTTGAAAAAACGCGACCTCTTGATTCACTGCCATCGCCTGCTCATGTGGGACAGCAATCGCAAAAGCCTGTGAGAGTTTACTCACCTCATCAATAAACCGTTTTTTACCATTATCCAAACCCAAAATATAATCTTCAATCTCTAAAATCACCGACAACTTACCCGACACATCCGCCATAAAATACCGCCGATACGACACACCTGCGAGCATTTGGTTTAATACAGCGATTTTCTCGAGCACCAGTGCCACCGCTTGCTCTTGCGCCAGTGCGGGGTCACCTTTACCGCCTGCATCGGAGTAAAACGACAAGGCTTTTTTCAAATCCGAAGCAATGCCCAAATAATCCACCACCAACCCCCCAGGTTTATCGCCATAGACGCGATTAACCCGTGCAATCGCCTGCATCAAATTATGCCCTTGCATGGGTTTATCGATATACAGCGTATGCATCGATGGAGCGTCAAAACCTGTGAGCCACATATCGCGCACAATCACCAGCTTGAGCGAGTCTTGCGCATCTTTCATGCGCTCGGCGAGTTTGCGGCGTTGTTCTTTGCTCGTGTGGTGTTTGGACAGCAATGCACCATCGTCACTCGATGCGGTCATCACCACCTTCATCTGACCTTGCATCAAATCATCCGAATGCCAATCAGGGCGCAGTCGCGCCATCGCCTCGTACAGCTGCGCCGCAATCCGTCGTGACATACACACCACCATTGCCTTGCCTGCAAACACCGCTTGGCGCGCCTCAAAATGCTCGATGATGTCACGGGCAATATTCTCGATGCGCTGCTCACTGCCAATCAAAGCCTCCATACGCGTCCACTTGGCCTTGGCTTTTTGCGACTCGGTCAACTCCTCTTGCTCAAGTTCTGCATCCAACTCCCGCACCATGCGCCGCCCCTCTTCACTCAAAGCAACTTTTGCAAGGCGGCTTTCATAATAAATCTTCACCGTTGCGCCATCCTCGACCGCTTGGGCAATGTCATACACATCGACATAATCGCCAAACACCGCAGGCGTGTTCACATCCGTGCCCTCAATCGGCGTGCCCGTGAAGCCCAAATACGTCGCACTCGGCAGCGCATCGCGCAGATACTTGGCAAAGCCATACACCAACTTTTGCCCCACCACCTGACCGCTCGCATCCTTATCATCCACCGTGCGCGCCTCGAAGCCATACTGCGTGCGGTGCGCCTCATCAGCAATCACCACAATATTGCGCCGTTCAGACAAGGCATCAAACACATTGCCCGACTCGGGCTGGAACTTCTGAATTGTCGTAAACACCACCCCACCCGACGCCACACTGAGCAGCTCGCGCAAATGCGCACGGCTGTTTACCTGTTTGGGTTCTTGGCGCAACAACTGCTTAGCCGCGGTAAAGGTATCAAACAACTGATCATCCAAATCATTGCGATCGGTAATCACCACCACCGTCGGATTATCCAACGCTCGCACCACCTTGCCCGTATAAAACACCATCGAGAGCGATTTGCCCGAGCCTTGCGTGTGCCAGACCACGCCGCCTTTGCGGTCACCATTGCTGCTCGCCGCGCGGATGGTCGATGCCACCGCCTTATTCACCGCGTAGTATTGATGATAAGCCGCGATTTTCTTCACCGTCTGAATCCGAATCAGCCCAGTGTCTGCGTCGGTGTGGTCGGTTTTTTCAAACACCACAAAACTGCGCACCAAATCCAGCAATGTCTCACGGTTCAGCATCCCCGCAATCAACACCTCTAATTGACTCTGCAAACGCGACGCCTCCGCCACGCCATCGGCGGACTTCCACATCATAAATCGGCTCAAGCCCGCGCTAATCGTTCCCGCCCGCGCCTCCAAACCATCGCTAATTACCGAAAACGCATTAAACGTAAACAAGGACGGAATCGCCTGCATATACGTCTCTAACTGACGATGCGCCGAGTTCACCGAGGCATTCTCATCAGCCGCATTTTTCAACTCCAGCACCACCAAGGGCAAACCATTCACAAACACCACCACATCAGGGCGTTTGCTCTGATGATTGTGCGTAATAGTGAACTGATTCACCACCACAAAATCATTCACATCAACCGTATCAAAATCCACCAAGCGCACAAAATCGCCACGGCTCTCACCCCCGACCTGCACTGTCACAGGCACGCCCTCGGTGAGCAAACGATGAAACGCCTCATTGTTCGCCAACACATCGGGCGACGCAATCCGCAACACCTGAGCTATCGCCTCATCCTGCGCCGCAATCGGAATCAGCGGATTGATGCGCCGCACCGCCGCGCGCAAGTGCTCCACGAGCACCACCTCGTCATAGCGCGCGCGCTCGGCAGTCGCCGACTCAGGTGCAATATCAGGGCCGTATAAATACGTGTAGCCCTGCGCTTGCAATAATTCTATTGCCCAATTTTCGATGGTGGATTCGGTGAGTTTGGTCATTTGTTATGCTCATATATTTAAGTAAAAGCCATAAAAAAATCAATAGGTTAAACAAAAACCTCTCTTAGTTCGCTCTTAAATTCGCTCTTAAATTCGCTCTTAAAACGATTTTACGAGCGACCAGTTTGATTGATTGCCTCGTACTTGATTAACAATTCGTTTGCTTTTAACCAGTTCAGTCAATAAATTACCGACCTTCGTTTTTCGTTGTTTGTCGCTCATCCACTCTGGCAATTTGTTAAACAACAACTCGTCTATTTCCCTACGCGACAACGATTCATGCTCTTTGAGTGCCTTACAAATCAAATCTAGGTAATATTGTTTATCAAAAGCCTTGTTTTTTGAGTACTCCGCTTTTTTATTGGTCAGTTGTGCGATTGCTTTACTAACAAAATAATTGGGCTTGCGTCCCTCAATCAATTTTTTTGCACGTAAATCCGCCTCTTCATCCGTAGTCAAGGGTAAATGTTTTTGCACCCTATCCAAAGCTACGATGTCAGGCAAAGACAAATCCTGATGCCGCGCCAACATTCGCGCATAATCAATATTCAACACCTTACCCGTCAAGGTCAAAACCACGCGCGAATTCGACAAATCATAGTCAGGCATAGGGAAAAACCGCTCACGCTGATGTAAAAATATTTTACGTATCCCACCACCAGCAGTATCGACCATCTTGAGGTGGAACATCGCTGTTGCCAAAAAACGATTGCGGTAATGCTCCTCAGGCGCATCCTCCATCACCACGCGCGCCACACTACCAGGGACAAAACTGCCTTTATTAGAAAAACTCAAACTATCATCGCGCTCCACCACATTAATGCGCCCTGCTAATGAGTAGTCTTGATGAGCAATGCAGTTGTTCAAAGCTTCACGTATCGCATACGGTGCGTACATATCCACTTCTTCAGGAAAAAGCGTTCCCTCTTTGATGTACCGATACTTAAGATTACGGATTTTCGCATACACCTTATCCACCGCCAACAACAGCGGCAAACCAAACAGAGCATAATCACGGTCATTGCCTTGATAATCTTTGAGTATCCAGCGTATTTTGGGGTCAGCAGGCTGAACGAAATGCTCCGCTTCCTCGCGACCCAGTAATAAAATCGCCGTTCGGGTTAGTTTGCCTTTAATCGCTAATTTCGCTTTATTTAAGAACGTCCAAGTATCCCAAGATTCCACCTCATTGGCTTTATCGGGGAATTTGCTTTTATAATTCTGCCGCGCCACTAATAAAGCCGTCTCATCCAAATCTTCCAGCCCTGCGTTAGCAACAACAACCGCACTCCAATCCTCGCTCACCGCTTGATCACGAATACGCTCAATTTCAGACAAATTGAGTGGTGACAAAGATTCGCCCTCACGCCCATAATAATGCCCATCAAACGCCACAGGAATCCCTTTGGGCGCAGGCGCAATCTCAAACAACAACACCCGCCCCAACTCATGCGCCAGCTCATAAATCGCCACAAACGTGATGCGGTTGGTGGTTTTGTCCGCCAGCTCTTTTTTCAGGCTTTCCAAACCATTCGGATTGGCGCGATACTGCGTACCTACCACTTGCCGCGCATCATACACCCCAAACACCAACCAAGCACGCGCCTTACGCGCTAAATTCGCCTCATTGGATAACGCGGAAAAATACTTACCCAGTTTGCGAAAGTCATAATCATTTTTTGCCTCCTTGAACTCCACCAGTTCATTCTCACCTGATAAAGCCAGCAAATCCTCTAAAACCTGCATTGCGTTTGAATTATTCATATTCGACCTCCACACGGATTTCACCACTCATCAACTTGGGCAATAACATATCGCGTAATTGGGTTAGGGTTTGGATTTGTCTTAGATTTTCTAATATCTTTTCAAATATTGGTTTAACTTCACAGAAACCTTTGCACCCCTACTAATTAAACCCCATCCGATATGAGATAATACGCACAACCCAACGACACACACCAAGAAACGAACATGAGCATCAAGCACCTCACCCAACTCAGTTTAGCTGATGGCATGGTATACAACCATCCGCATTTACAAGAGTTAGACGACATAATAGCACTCATTGACTGGTTGGAGATTGAGTGCGAGTTGCGCGTGATATCAGTCAAGGA